>NZ_JCAJZV010000006.1:0-402916 GCF_059510435.1 Streptomyces sp. NTD107
ATGAGTGAGCCCTACCGGGTTATCCGGTAGGGCTTACTTGTGTTGTGGGTATACATAGGGCATGGATATTCAGGCACTTCAGCAGTCGCTCGACGATGTTTTTGATCAGGCCCTGGTGTACCACGGTTTCGTTGACTACATGCGTGACTACGAGGTCATTGTCTACGCCACGGCCGACCCCCGGACCGGGGTTCCGCCGGCCCATCTGCGTTATCTCTTCCGGCACTGCGTGGAGGCCCGCTGCCAGAGCGCTGTCGATCCGGCCGTCTGGCAGGAGTCGCTGGACGACCGGCTCACCGTCGATCCGGCTCTCGACCCTGCTGTGAGCCTCATGGAGGGGTATGTGTGGGGCGTGCGATGGCACGCCCTGTACCCGGGGGCGAGCGTTGTCGCCGATTCGACGGCAGCCGCCCGATGGTCGGGTGTCGTCGGGATTCCGTTTCATGAGGTGTGGATAAGGACCAGCGCCCATGATCTGACGCTGGTCTTCTCCGAGCTGGAGGTCAGCGAGGTGGATCCCGGCTATCGGCCCTTTGCCGTCACCTGATGCGAGCCGGGAAGGCTCAGAGCTTGCCGGCCGCCTTCAGCGACAGGTACGCGTCCGCCACGGCCGGGGGGAGATCCGCCGGAGGAGCTTCGACCACCGTCACCCCGAGTTGGGCCAGCCGGGCCTTGGTGTGGCGGCGTTCCGCCTCGTGCTGGGCAGCAGCCGCCGCCTCGTAGACGGCCTGGGCGGTGCCTCTGGCCTTGCGCATCTCCTCGATGCGCGGGTCGCCGACCGCCGCCACCAGCACCGTGTGGCGCTGGGTCAGCTGCGGGAGGACGGGGAGCAGGCCCATCTCGACGGGGGCGGTGTCCAGGGAGGTGAAGAGCACGATCAGTGAGCGGCGCGGGGCGCCGGCCCGGGCGGCGGTGGCCAGGGCGGTCATGTCGCTCTCCACCAGCGCCGGTTCGAGGGGGGCCAGGGCCTGGACGACGGCCGGCAGGACGTCCTTGCCGGTACGGCCGCGGACCGAGGTACGGGCGCGGCGGTCGAAGGCCAGCAGGTCGACGCGGTCACCGGCCTGGGCGGCCAGCGCCGTCAGCAGCAGGGTGGCGTCCATGGCCGCGTCGAGGCGCGGGATGTCGCCGACCCGGCCGGCCGACGTACGGCCGGTGTCCAGGACCAGCAGCAGATGGCGGTCGCGCTCCGGGCGCCAGGTGCGGACGGCGACCGCCGACTGGCGGGCCGTGGCGCGCCAGTCGATGGAGCGGATGTCGTCGCCGGGGACGTAGTCGCGCAGGCTGTCGAACTCGGTGCCCTCGCCGCGCAGCAGCACGCTGGTGCGGCCGTCGAGTTCGCGCAGCCGGGCCAGCTTGGACGGCAGGTGCTTGCGGCTGGTGAACGGCGGCAGGACCCGTACCGTACCGGGGACGCGGTGGCTGCCCTGGCGGGCGGCCAGGCCGAGCGGGCCGTACGAGCGGATGGTGACCCGGGCCGCCTCGCGGTCGCCGCGGCGGGTGGGGTGCAGCACGGTGGTGACGCGGCGGCGTTCGCCGGCCGGGACCGTCAGGTGGTGGCGGGCCGCCGCGTACTGGGTGCCGGGCTGCCAGCTGCTGGGCGGCCAGGCGTCTCGTACATCCGCCTTCAGCTCGCGGCCGGACGGGTTGGTGACCGTCAGATCGACCGGGGCTTCCTCGCCGAGGCGGATCGAGAGGCGCTCGGGGCGGGACAGCCGGAGGGTGCGGATCGGGGCGGCGCGCAGCAGGTCGTACGCGATGGCGGCCAGCAGCGGCAGGCCCACGGCGGCGATGCCGGCCCAGCCGGGCAGCAGGCCGGCGATCAGCGCGCCGAGGGCGGCGATGAGGGCGGTGCGGCCGGTCAGTGCCATCAGCGGGGGACCGGGACGTGGGTGAGCAGGCCGGTGATGACGGTGTCGGCGGTGATGCCTTCCATCTCGCTCTCCGGGCGCAGCCGGACGCGGTGCCGCAGGGTGGGCAGGGCGAGGGCCTTGACGTCGTCGGGGATGACGAAGGCGCGTCCGGACAGCCAGGCCCAGGCGCGGGCGGTGGAGAGCAGGGCCTTGGCGCCGCGCGGGGAGACGCCGAGGGCGAGGGAGGGGGAGGTGCGGGTGGCGTGGCAGAGGTCGACGACGTAGCCGCTGATCTCGGGGGAGACGGCGACCCCCGCGACCTCTTCGCGGGCGGCGGCGAGATCGGCCGGTCCCGCTACGGTGCGGATGCCGGCGGCGGCGAGGTCGCGGGGGTCGAAGCCGGCGGCGTGCCGGTTGAGGACGTCGATCTCCTGCTCGCGGGTGGGGAGCGGGAGGGTGAGCTTGAGGAGGAAGCGGTCGAGCTGGGCTTCGGGGAGGGGGTAGGTGCCTTCGTACTCGACGGGGTTCTGGGTGGCGGCGACCATGAAGGGTTCGGGGAGCGGGCGGGGGGTGCCGTCGACGGAGACCTGGCGTTCTTCCATGGCTTCCAGGAGGGATGCCTGGGTCTTGGGCGGGGTGCGGTTGATCTCGTCGGCGAGGAGGAGGTTGGTGAAGACGGGCCCGGCCTGGAAGGAGAATTCGGCGCTGCGGGTGTCGTAGACGAGCGAGCCGGTGATGTCGGAGGGCATCAGGTCGGGGGTGAACTGGACGCGCTTGGTGTCGAGTTCGAGGGCGGTGGCGAGGGTTTTCACCAGCAGGGTCTTGGCGACGCCGGGGACGCCTTCGAGGAGGACGTGGCCCTTGCAGAGCAGGGCGACGACGAGGCCGGTGACGGCGGCGTCCTGGCCGACGACGGCCTTGCCGATCTCGCCGCGCAGGGCTTCCAGGGCGGTGCGGGGGGAGGACAGGGAGGACGGGGTGGTCACTGGCTCGGGTCCTTCGGGGTGTTGGGGTTGCTGGGCGTGTCCGGGGTGAGGCCGGCTTCCAGGGTGTCGAGGTCGTCGGCGAGTTGGACGAGGGCCGGGTCGTCGGGGGGTGGCGGGCCGAAGAGGAGGGTGTGGAGGTCTGCGGAGTGCATGCCGGTGTGGGCGGCCAGTGCGTGGATGAGGGTTTCGGGGGTGTGGGCGGCGGCGTGGGCGACGCCGGCGCGGGGTGCGAGGCGGGTGCGGGCGGCGGTGCGCAGGGCTTCGGCGGCGCGGTCGCGGGTGCCGTTGCGGTGGTAGAGGCGGGCGCGGCCCTCGGTGGTTTCGGCGGCGCGTACCGAGATGGGGAGCCGTTCGGTGAGGACGGGGCCCAGGCGTCGGCCGCGCCAGAAGGCGGTGAGGGCGGCGGCGATGGCGAGTTGGAGGGCGGCCCAGCGCCAGCCGGGGGCCATGAGGTCGGTGAGGCTGCGTTCGTCGGCGGTGCCGGGGGCTTCGGCTCCGGTGGGCAGGTACCAGATGAGGTGGTCGCGGGCGCCGAGGAGTTGCAGGGCGAGGGAGGCGTTGCCGTACGCGTCGAGGTTCTGGTTGTAGAGGAGGTCGGGGGCGCCGAGCAGCACGGTTTCGGTGGGGGCGCCGGCGTGGTGGGTGACGAGGGTGGGCAGCCCGGGGGCGTACGGGTAGCAGGCCGCGGCGGCGGTGGCCCGGTCGGTGTCGGGTGGCAGGAGGTAGCCGTGGCCGCCGAGTTGGGCGCTGCCGGCCCGGTCGGTGAGGTCGGTGGTGCAGCCGGGGTCGAGTTCGCCGGTGGGGACGTACGGGATGGCCTCGATGCCGGGGGTGAACGCGGCGGTGGTGTCGGGGCCGGCGCCGGCCAGGACCGTACGGGTGCCGGTGCGGAGGGTTTCGCGGCGCAGGGCGGCGCGGCGTTCGGGGGTGAGGGCTTCGGGGCGGGTGATGAGGAGGGTGGCGGCGGGCCAGTCGTTGCGGTCGAGCCGGTCCAGTTCGGCGAGGGCTTCGTCGGCGGTGGTGACCAGGGTGATGTCGATGCCGTGGTCGGTGAGGAGTTGGGCGAGGGCGCGGCTGCCGTGCGGGGTGGCGGATTCGGGGTGCAGGGTGCCGTTGTCGCCGGTGCGGAGCAGGGCGAGGACGAGGCCGGTGATGAGGAGGGCGGCGGCGGCGATGAGCAGGCCCCGGCCGCTTCGCCACAGTCGGCGGGCGTCGGGGGAGACGGAGGTGCCGGGTCCGGTGGCGGTTTCGGTGGCGGTCATCGGGGGGCTCCGGTGAGGTCGGGCTTGGTACGGAGCACCGTCTGGTCCAGGTCGCGGAGTTCGTGGTGGTCGGTGGGGGTGGCGTGGCGGTCGCCGTAGGTGATGGCGTCGAAGGTGGTGGCGGCGGTGCGCAGCCGGGTGGCGAGGGTGGGCATGACGCGGGCGGCTTCGGCTGCGGCCTCGTCGGCGGTGCGGCCGGGGCGGGTGTCGAGGAGGGCGCGTTCTTCGAGGGAGCGGACGAGGGCGCGCAGTTGTTCCTGGACGGCTTGGTCCCACTGGCCGAGCTGGGCGTGCCGGTTGGCGGCGGCGCGGTGTTCGGCGGCGGTGCGGGGGCGGTCGTGGAAGAGGGTGCCGGTGGCGGCGGCGCGGGCGGTGCGCAGGGCGCCGAGGCGCAGTCGCAGGGCGATGAGGAGGCCGGTGACGACGAGGGCGATGATGAGCAGTCCGAGCCAGCCGCCGGGGGCGTGGAAGGCGACGGAGTCGAGGGCGCCGAATATCTGGTCGATGACCCAGTTGAAGACGCGGCGGACGAGGCCGGGTTGGTGTTCGGCGTATATCTGCTTGGACAGTTCGCGTGTCGCCGCTTCGCGGGCGGCGTCGCGGTCGATGGTGAGTGGTGGCTCCGTACTGGTGATCATGTTGGTGTTCCCCCCGTGGCCCTGGCCGCCCCCCGCATGGTGTCAGTTGCCCGGCTGCGGGGCGATGCCGGCGGCGCGGGCCAGCTCCAGGTCGAGGGCTTCGCGGCGGATGCGCAGGTCGATGTAGAGCAGGGCGGTGACGCCGGCGCCGATGGGGAGGGTGACGGCGGAGGCCAGGACGGCGCCGATGCCGGAGATCAGCAGGTAGGTCCAGGTCAGGTCGGTGAGGGAGCCGCTGAGGAAGCTGTCGAGGCTGCCGTCGGAGCCGACGATTTCGGCGATGACGGTGAAGGGGAATTCGAGCATGCCGCCGACGATGGCGATGAGCACGGTGACGAGGAGCTGGATGCCGAAGACGCGCCACCAGGAGTTGCTGACGAGCTTGTAGGAGCGGCTGAGGGCGGTGAAGACGCCTTGGCGTTCCAGCATCAGGGTGGGGGCGGCGAGGGAGAGGCGTACCCACAGCCAGACGGCGAGGATGACGCCGCCGAGCATGCCGACGATGGCCAGGGCGGGGCTGTTGAGCCAGATGCCGAGGAGGACGGGGCCGATGATGGCGGCGGCGATGATGAGGAAGGTCAGCAGGGTGAGGCCGAGGAGCCGGTGCAGCTGGCGGCGGGAGTCGTCCCAGGCTTCGCCGAGGGTGACGCCGCGGCCCAGGACGGCGCGGCTGACGACGATGGTGAGCATGGCGGTGGCCAGCACGGAGCCGATGAGCATGGCGATGCCGGCGACGGCGGTGAAGGAGCCGATGTCGAGGAGACCGTCGCGTACTTCCTCGGTGGTGGGGTTGGGGTTGTTCTCCAGGGCGGCGATGCCTGAGCTTTCGGAGAACCACAGTTTCATCGCGATGCTGGAGAGCAGCTGCATGGTGATGGCGATGCCGAGGGAGATGGTCAGGACGGTGCGCCAGTGGGCGCGGGCGGTGGAGACGGCGCCGTCGAGGATCTCGCCGAGGCCGAGCGGGCGCAGTGGGATGACGCCGGGTTTGGCGGCGTACTCCTTGGAGCCCCAGGCGGGGGGCGGGGTGCCCCAGCCGGCGGGGGGCTGCTGGCCGTAACCTGGCTGTTGTCCGTGGCCGGGGTGCTGGCCGTACGTGCCGGGGCCGCCCTGGGGCGGGACGCCGGGGCCGGCCGTCCAGCCCTGCGGCTGCTGCGGCTGCTGCGGCTGGTGTTGTGGCTGCGCGGGGGCCGTGGTGCTGCGGTCCGGGTCGTGCTCGGGCGGCTGGGAGCCGGGCGAGGTCCAGCCTGGCGCGTCACTCACGGCTTCTGTACTCCTACGCTCGTATCGCTGGTGCTTGTTGTTTCAACGGGATCCGGGTGCACATCGTGCCATGACGGGTCTGATGGGTGTACGGGCTGTGGTACTTCCCGTACCCGGGGCGCCATGCGCTCGCTCGGGATGTGTTACAGATCACGTTCGGGGAAGTCACGATCAGGGGATGGGATGATGAAGGCATGAAGGGACGCGTACTCGTCGTCGATGACGACACCGCGCTGGCGGAGATGCTCGGCATCGTGCTGCGCGGCGAGGGGTTCGAACCGTCGTTCGTGGCAGATGGCGACAAGGCGCTGGCGGCCTTCCGGGAGATCAAGCCGGATCTGGTGCTGCTCGACCTGATGCTGCCCGGGCGGGACGGCATCGAGGTGTGCAGGCTGATCCGCGGCGAGTCCGGGGTGCCGATCGTCATGCTCACCGCCAAGAGCGACACGGTGGATGTGGTGGTCGGCCTGGAGTCCGGGGCGGACGACTACATCGTCAAGCCGTTCAAGCCCAAGGAGCTGGTGGCACGGATCCGGGCCCGGCTGCGCCGCTCGGAGGAGCCGGCGCCCGAGCAGCTGGCCATCGGCGATCTGGTGATCGATGTGGCCGGGCACTCGGTGAAGCGGGGCGGTGCCGCGATCTCGCTGACGCCGCTGGAGTTCGATCTGCTGGTGGCGCTGGCGCGCAAGCCGTGGCAGGTCTTCACCCGTGAGGTGCTGCTTGAGCAGGTGTGGGGGTACCGGCACGCGGCCGATACGCGGCTGGTGAACGTGCACGTGCAGCGGCTGCGTTCCAAGGTCGAGAGGGACCCGGAGCGGCCGGAGATCGTCGTGACGGTGCGGGGGGTCGGTTACAAGGCCGGATCCAGCTGAGGTGAGCGGCGTCCGGCAGTGGCGGCGTGGATCCCGGCTGCTCCCCCAAGGGGCGACGAGCGGCCGGGCCCAGCCCGCGATACGGATATTCGGCCGGTGGGCGCGTGGCCCGCTGCTGCCGGTGCTGCGGCTTTGGCGGCGCAATATCCAGCTGCGGGTGGTGGCGACCACGCTGCTGATGTCGGTGGCGGTGGTGCTGGTGCTGGGCATCGTCGTGATGGGGCAGGTGCGCAACGGGCTGCTTGAGGCCAAGCGGCAGACGGCGCTCAGCCAGGCGGACGGCGGGTTCGCGGTGGCGGAGGATCTGGCGGGCAGCGCGCACGACACCTCGGATCCGGTGCCCGGTCAGTCGGCGACCGATCCGGGGTCGTGGATGACGGGGATCGTGGAGCAGCTGGCCTCCGGCGGCCAGGGGGTCTACTCGGTGGTGGCGCTCAGCTCTCAGCTGTCGTCGACGCCGTTCACGGGGGAGAGCGGCCCGGCGCTGCGCGGGCCGCGGGCCTCGGCGGACATCCGGCCCGAGGAGAGCATTCCGGCGGAGCTGCGGCAGGCGCTGGACCGGGATCCGGCGACCCACCGGCAGTACGGGACGATCGTGCGCCCGGACGGCAGCGCGGAGTCGGCGCTGATCGTGGGGCGGCGGCTGACGGACAACGAGGGCGGCCAGTACCAGCTGTACTACCTTTTCCCGTTCACGCAGGAGGAGAAGTCGCTCAGCCTGGTGATGGGGACCATCGCGACCGCCGGGATCTTCCTGGTGGTGCTGCTGGGCGCGATCGCCTGGGTGGTGGTGCGGCAGGTGGTGACGCCGGTGCGGATGGCGGCCGGGATCGCGGAGCGGCTGGCGGCCGGCCGGCTCAAGGAGCGGATGAAGGTCAGCGGTGAGGACGACATCGCACGTCTTGGCGAGTCGTTCAACAAGATGGCGCGCAATCTCCAGGTGAAGATCTCCCAGCTGGAGGAGCTGTCCCGGATGCAGCGGCGATTTGTCTCGGATGTGTCGCACGAGCTGCGTACTCCGCTGACCACGGTGCGGATGGCGGCCGAGGTCATCCATGAGGCGCGCGAGGAGTTCGACCCGGTCACGGCGCGTTCGGCCGAGCTGCTGCTGGGGCAGGTGGAGCGGTTCGAGTCGCTGCTGGCGGATCTGCTGGAGATCAGCAGGTTCGACGCGGGCGCGGCCAGCCTGGAGGCGGACCACAGCGATCTGCGCGATGTGGTGCACCGGGTGGTGGAGGCCGCCGAGCCGCTGGCGGAGCGCAAGGGCAGCGCGCTGTTGGTGCGCGGGGCCGAGCGGCCGGTGATCGCCGAGGTGGACGCGCGGCGGATCGAGCGGGTGCTGCGCAATCTGGTGGTCAACGCCATCGAGCACGGTGAGGGCCGCGATGTGGTGATCCGGCTCGCGGAGGGCGGGGACGGTACGGCGGTGGCGCTGGCGGTGCGCGATTACGGCATCGGGCTGGGGGAGGGCGAGGCGGAGCGGGTGTTCAACCGGTTCTGGCGGGCCGATCCGGCGCGGGCGCGTACCACCGGTGGTACGGGGCTCGGTCTGTCGATCGCGGTGGAGGACGCCCGGCTGCACGGCGGGCGGCTTGAGGCGTGGGGCGAGCCGGGTGGGGGCGCGCAGTTCCGGCTGACGCTGCCGAAGGTGGCGGGCGGGGTGCTGCGGGGTTCGCCGCTGCCGCTGGAGCCGGCGGACGCGCGGCGGCGGGTGCTGACGTCGATTCCGGCGCAGGGCCGGGGCGGTGCCGGAGGTGCCGGCGGTGCCGGTGGTGCCGGGGCGGGGCAGGCGCCGGCGACGGTGGAGGAGGACAGTGGCCGTGGCAGGTGAGCGGTGGCGTGGCGGGGTGAAGTCGGTGGGGCTGCTGCTGGCCGGCGGGATGCTGGTCGGCGGCTGCGCGGCGATGCCCTCCAGCGGGCCGGTGCAGCGGGTGGACGCGTCGGACCGGGCGGAGAACGAGTCGCCGGTGCGGATCTTCGGGGTGTCGCCGCAGGAGAACGCGACCCAGCAGCAGATCGTGCGTGGCTTTCTGGAGGCGATCACCAGCGATGAGGCGCAGTTCGACACGGCGCGGGAGTATCTGACGGCGGAGCGGCGCGAGGAGTGGGATCCGTTCGCGAGCACCACGGTGCTGGCCGCGGGTTTCCAGCTCATCAGCCGGGTGCCGGACGGGGAGGCGCCGGTCACCGTCACCGAAAGCGGCAGCGGCAGTGGCAGTGGCAGTGGAACCGGCACCGACGCCGACAGCGACGAGTCGGCCACGCAGTCGGCCGTCGCCGAGACGGCGGTGGTCGATGTGGGTGGCTCGCTGCTGGCGACCGTGGACGCGGCGCACGGTTACACGCCCCAGGAGGGCGACTACCGGGAGGCGTTCCGGCTCAAGCGGGTCGAGGGCGAGTGGCGGATCGACGATCTGCCGGACGGCCTGGTCATGGGCGAGGCCGATTTCCAGCGCAACTACCACTCCGTCAACACGTTCTATTACGCGGACTGGGGTCCGGAGGCGGGCAAGGCCGGCGAGAGCGGCAAGGCGCTGGTCGCCGACCCCATCTACGTACGCTGGCGCATCGACCCGGTCGGCGAGGCCGTCACCGAACTGCTCGCCGGGCCCGGCGAGTGGCTGGCCCCGGTGGTCAGAACCGAGTTCCCGCAGGAGGTCGGTCTGGTCCCGGAGCGCAACGCCATCTCCATGGACTCCGGGGTGCTCACGGTGGCGCTCACCGGCGTCGACCCCGGGCTGAACCCCGCGCGCTGCGAACTGATGGGCGCCCAGCTGCTGCACACCGTGCAGGCGCAGTCCTCGGGCGAGGTCTCCGAGGTCCGGCTGACCGACCCGGAGGGCTCCCGGCTGTGCGCGCTCTCCCGCGCCGAGGCCAAGACCCTGGCCCCCGGGCTGCTGGACGCGCGCTCGGGCAGCTCGTACTTCCTGGACGAGGAGGACCGGCTCATGACGGTCCCCGATGTGGACGCCGAGCCGCAGGCGGTCACCGGGGCGCTCGGGCAGGGCGGGCTGCCGCTGCGCGAGGCGGCCGTCAGCCGTGACGAGACCCTGGCGGCCGGCATCACCGAGGACGGCGCCGGGCTGCTGGTCACCGAGATGTGGGGCACCGACCCGGCGCCCGAGCCGCTGTGGCTGAGCCAGGCACAGGGCCCCGACGCCGGTCTGTCCCGGCCCAGCTGGGACGGGCTCGGCGATCTGTGGGTCGCCGACCGCGATCCGGCCAACCCCCGGCTGCTGCGGCTGTCGGGCGGGGTGGGCACCGCGCAGGAGATCCCGGTGCCCGACCTGCCGGCCGGGCAGCACATCGACTCCGTACGGGTGGCCTCGGACGGGGTGCGCATCGCGATGCTGCTCGCCGGGGACGACGGCACCGCCACGCTGTGGCTGGGGCGTATCCACCGGGCCAGCGCCGGGGAGGCCGTCGAGGTCTCGGTCCAGGGGCTGCGCGCGGTGACCCCGGTGCTGGAGAAGGTCACGGCGGCCTCGTGGGCCGGGGTGAGCCGGCTGGTCGTCGTGGGACGCCCGGCGGACGGCGTGGAGCAGTTGCAGTACCTGGCCACCGACGGCTCGCCGGCCAGCACCTCCAACATGCCGGGCCTCAACGATGTGACCGGGGTGGCGGCGGCCGAGAACGACTCGCTGCCGCTGCTGGCCGAGACCAGCGCCGGCATCGTACGGCTCCAGGACCGCGGCCAGTGGAAGCTGGTGACCGATCGGGGCTCCGCACCGTTCTACCCGGGGTAGGGGCCCGTCACGGGCCCGTTCCCCGGTGCTGGTGGTCGTGGTGGTGGTGACGCGTGTTGCGGGTCTGGTGGCGCGAGATGGGGGACCTGGTGCTGCCGGCCGGCTGCGCGGGGTGCGGCGGGCCGCGCACGCTGCTGTGCGTGCCGTGCCGCTCGCTGCTGTACGGAGCGGGGGCGGGGACCGGGGCCGGGGCCGGGGCGCGCCGGGTGCGTCCGGTGCCGGAGCCGGCCGGGCTGCCTGCGGTGTACGCGGCGGTGGAGTACGCGGGCCCGCCCCGGTCCGTCCTGCTGGCCCACAAGGAACGCGGGTCGCTGTCGCTGGCCGCGCCGCTTGGCCGGGCGCTGGCGCTGAGCGTAAGCGCGGCCCGGGCGCACGGCGACAGCACGGTGGGGCGGGCCGGGGGCGAGGTGCTGGCGCTGGTGCCGGTGCCCTCGGCACGGGCCGCGCGGGCGCGGCGCGGGCATGATCCGGTGCGCCGGATGGCGGTGGCGGCGGCGGCCAGGCTGCGCCGCGAGGGGGTGGCGGTGCGGGTGCTGCCGGTGCTGCGGCAGCGGCGGCCGGTGGCCGATCAGGCGGGCCTGGGGGCGGAGGCACGCAGGGCCAATCTGGCGGGCGCGCTGAGCGCGGAGGGTGGCCGGGTGCTGGCTGCCGGTGGTCCGGTGGTGCTGGTTGATGACGTGGTGACCACGGGTGCGTCGCTTGCCGAGGCGGCGCGTGCGGTACGGGCGGCGGGTGGCCGGCTGCTGGGTGCGGCGGTGGTGGCGGGGACACGGAGTGCCGGGCAGGAACGCGGGTAGGGATCTACGCGTTGGTAGGGGTGCCGAAGATGGGCCATTGGAGGTACTTTCGAAACAAGGCGTGGTGGTGCGAACCACCGTAAAAAGTGCATATTCGTTCTGTACCAAGGGGGCCGCTCCGCCGGCGCAGGCGGGGCGATCCGGGAACGGAGTTCTGCGTGGACATCGTCGTCAAGGGCCGCAAGACGGAGGTACCGGAGCGATTCCGGAGGCACGTGGCCGAGAAGCTGAAGCTGGACCGGATCCAGAAGTTCGACGGCAAAGTGACCAGCCTCGACGTGGAAGTGTCCAAGGAGCACAATCCGCGCCAGGCAGACCGCTCCGACCGGGTGGAGATCACGCTGCGCCACCGCGGGCCCGTGGTCCGCGCGGAGGCGTCGGCGACCGATCCCTACGGTGCGCTCGACCTGGCCGTCGAGAAGCTGGAAGCCCGGTTGCGCAAGCAGCACGACAAGCGCAAGTGCCGTCGTGGCAAGGGCCGTATCCCCGCCAGTGAGGTGGGTGACGCCGTGCGCGACGCCGCTGTGATCAACGAGGAGGGCGAGTTCGGCGCCGGCCCCGGGGAGCCGGAGCCCGCGGTGGCGGTCCGCCGGGTCGGCTCGATCGAGGTGCAGGGCGACGGACCGCTCGTCGTCCGGGAGAAGACCCACACCGCCGCCCCCATGTCGCTGGAACAGGCGCTGGAGGAGATGGAGCTGGTGGGGCACGACTTCTATCTGTTCGTCGACATCGACACGAAGCAGCCCAGCGTTGTCTACCGGCGGCACGGGTATGACTACGGCGTGATCCACCTTGAGGGTGATCCGCTGGCGGAGCGGGCCCCGGCCGGCGCGGGAGCCGCGCTGGGCGGCTAGCCGCTGCCGCCGCGGCCGTGTTGGCCGGTGACGGGCGCCCCTTGGCCGGATCATGGACCCGGCGGGGGCGCCCGCCATGGAATCATGGGCCTGCCAACTGGCATACGGTGGCCATCCGTTGTCCGGTGGGCGGTACCGGCCTGTGCAGGGGGATTCGACGATGGTGGACGGCTTCGGGCCCGTGATGCCCCGCACCGGCGCGGAGCTGTCGCGGCGGGAAGCGCCGGACGGCGGGCCGCCCGGGCGGCCGGAGCCCATCCGGGTGCTGGTGGTGGACGATCACGAGCTGTTCCGGCGGGGCCTGGAGATCGTGCTCGCGCAGGAGGAGGACATCCAGGTCATCGGGGAGGCCGGGGACGGCGCGGAGGCGGTGGAGAAGGCCGCCGATCTGCTGCCGGACATCGTGCTGATGGATGTGCGGATGCCGCGGCGCGGCGGGATCGAGGCGTGCACCTCGATCAAGGAGGTCGCCCCCAGCGCGCGGATCATCATGCTGACGATCAGCGACGAGGAGGCGGACCTCTATGACGCGATCAAGGCCGGGGCCACCGGCTATCTGCTGAAGGAGATCTCCACCGACGAGGTGACCGCCGCGATCCGGGCGGTGGCGGACGGCCAGTCGCAGATCAGCCCGTCGATGGCGGCGAAGCTGCTGACCGAGTTCAAGTCGATGATCCAGCGCACCGACGAGCGGCGGCTGGTGCCCGCGCCCCGGCTCACCGACCGGGAGCTTGAGGTGCTGAAGCTGGTGGCCACCGGCAAGAACAACCGGGACATCGCCAAGGCGCTGTTCATCTCGGAGAACACCGTGAAGAACCATGTGCGCAACATCCTGGAGAAGCTTCAGCTGCACTCCAGGATGGAGGCCGTGGTGTACGCGATGCGGGAGAAGATCCTGGACCTGGAGACGGGTTAGCGGCGGCCCGGCAGCCCGGCAGCCCGGCAGCCCGGCGGCGCGGCAGTCAGCGGT
Organism: Streptomyces sp. NTD107; assembly: GCF_059510435.1. Taxonomy (NCBI): domain Bacteria; kingdom Bacillati; phylum Actinomycetota; class Actinomycetes; order Kitasatosporales; family Streptomycetaceae; genus Streptomyces; species Streptomyces sp. NTD107. Next base: position 13,242 of record NZ_JCAJZV010000006.1, read on the forward strand.
AGGCGGCCCGGCAGCCCGGCGGTCAGCGGTAGGCGGCCCGGAAGGCGTCGGCCACCTCGCGCTCCAGCGGGGCGCGCAGTTCGGCCGGGGTGACGCGCTCGACCCGTACGGTGTCGGCGCCCACCCAGGACGCCGCCTCCACCAGGGCTTCGGCCATCGCCGGGACGGCCTTGGCGGCGCGCTGTGCCGGTCCCTCGAAGGCCGTGTGCCGGGCGATGAGCGCCGAGCCCTCGCGGGCCGGGTCCACCCGGCCCAGCAGCTTGCCGCCGGACAGCAGCGGCATGGCGAAGTAGCCGTAGACCCGGCGTGGCCTGGGCACGTACGCCTCAAGCCGGTGCACGAAGCCGAACATCCGCTCGGTGCGGGCACGGTCCCAGATCAGGGAGTCGAACGGGGACAGCAGCGTCGTACGGTGCCGGCCGCGTGGCGGGCTCGCCAGCGCCGCCGGGTCGGCCCAGACCCGGTCCCGGTCCCGGCCGCTGTCGCCGCCCCCGCGCGCGGAGCCCCAGCCGGCCACGGTGACCTCCACCAGACCGGTGTCCTCGATGACGGAGGCGACCTGGGCGGCCTTGAGCCGGTGGTAGTCGGCCAGATCGGCCTGGGTGGCCACCCCCAGCGCGGCGCCCGCCTGGGCCACCAGCCGGCGCAGACAGGCGGCGTCGTCCAGGTCGTCGTGCAGCAGCGCGTCCGGCACGGCCCGCTCGGCCAGGTCGTACACCCGCTTCCAGCCGCGCCGCTCCACACACACCACCTCCCCGAACATCAGTGCCCGCTCGACGGCGACCTTGGCGTCGCTCCAGTCCCACCACGGGCCGCCGTTCTTGGCCCCGCCCAGCTCGGTGGCCGTCAGCGGCCCCTCCGCCCGCAGCTGGTCGATGACCCGCTCGTACACGCCCTCGCCCAGCGCGTGGTACCAGGACTCGCGGGCCCGGAAGGCGCGGCGCCGGAAGGCGAACAGCGGCCACTCCTCGATCGGCAGCACACAGGCCGCGTGCGACCAGTATTCGAACGAGGCGCCGCCCGACCAGTACGCCTCCTCCACCGCCTCCCGGCCGACCGCGCCGAGCCGGGCGTACGGCAGCAGCTCGTGCGAGCGCGCCAGCACCGAGATGGTGTCCAGCTGGACCTGCCCGAGGTGCCGCAGCACCCCGCGCACCCCCGCGCGGCGGTCGGGGGAGCCCAGCAGCCCCTGGGCGCGCAGCGCGATCCGGCGGGCCTCGTCGGTGGTCAGACGCATGGCGGGAACAGTCATGGGGGCGATCGTAGGGCCGACCACTGACAGCCGCGTCGGCGCTCGCATACCATGGCCGGTGCGGCGGGGCCATTCTCGCTGTGCCCGCGACCCAGCAGGCCCGACCCAAGGAGACCAGCCCTCGTGTCCGTCTTCAACAAGCTCATGCGTGCAGGCGAAGGCAAGATCCTGCGCAAGCTGCACCGCATCGCCGCTCAGGTGAATTCCATTGAAGAGGACTTCCTTGATCTCTCCGACGCGGAGCTGCGGGCGCTGACCGACGAGTACAAGGAGCGTATCGCCGAGGGCGAATCGCTCGACGATCTGCTGCCGGAGGCGTTCGCCACGGTCCGGGAGGCCGCCAAGCGCGTCCTCGGGCAGCGTCACTACGACGTGCAGCTGATGGGTGGCGCCGCGCTGCACCTGGGCTATGTCGCGGAGATGAAGACCGGTGAGGGCAAGACGCTGGTCGGCACGCTGCCCACGTATCTGAACGCGCTGTCCGGCCAGGGCGTGCACCTGATCACCACCAACGACTACCTGGCCCAGCGTGACTCGGAGTGGATGGGCCGTGTCCACCGCTTCCTGGGGCTTGAGGTCGGCTGCATCACCGCGGGCATGACCCCGGCGCAGCGGCGCGCGCAGTACGCGTGCGACATCACCTACGGCACCAACAACGAGTTCGGCTTCGACTATCTGCGCGACAACATGGCGTGGTCGAAGGACGAGCTGGTGCAGCGCGGCCACAACTTCGCCGTGGTGGACGAGGTCGACTCGATCCTCATCGACGAGGCGCGTACCCCGCTGATCATCTCCGGCCCGGCGGACCAGGCCACGAAGTGGTACGGGGACTTCGCCAAGCTGGTCAAGCGGCTGGAGAAGGGCGAGGCGGCGCAGCCCACCCGGCAGATCGCCGAGACCGGCGACTACGACGTGGACGAGAAGAAGCGCACGGTCGCCATCCATGACGCCGGGGTGGCGAAGGTCGAGGACTGGCTGGGCATCGACAACCTGTACGAGTCGGTGAACACTCCGCTGGTCGGCTATCTGAACAACGCGATCAAGGCCAAGGAGCTCTACAAGAACGACAAGGACTACGTCGTCATCGACGGCGAGGTCGTGATCGTCGACGAGCACACCGGCCGTATCCTCGCGGGCCGCCGCTACAACGAGGGCATGCACCAGGCGATCGAGGCCAAGGAGGGGGTGAAGATCAAGGACGAGAACCAGACGCTCGCCAAGATCACCCTCCAGAACTACTTCCGGCTGTACAGCAAGCTGTCCGGGATGACCGGTACGGCGATGACCGAGGCCGCCGAGTTCCACCAGATCTACAAGCTGGGTGTGGTGCCGATCCCCACCAACCGGGGCATGGCGCGGCGCGACCAGGCGGATCTGATCTACCGCACCGAGGTCGCCAAGTTCAACGCGGTGGTCGAGGACATCGTGGAGAAGCACCGCACCGGGCAGCCGGTGCTGGTGGGCACCACGTCCGTGGAGAAGTCGGAGTACCTGTCGCAGCAGCTGAACAAGCGCGGCGTGCGGCACGAGGTGCTCAACGCGAAGAACCACGAGCGGGAGGCGGCGATCGTCGCCAAGGCCGGCCGCAAGGCGGCGGTGACGGTGGCCACCAACATGGCCGGCCGTGGCACCGACATCAAGCTGGGCGGCAACCCGGACGACATCGCCGAGGCCGAGCTGCGCAAGAAGGGCCTGGACCCGGCCGAGCACGTCGAGGAGTGGGCGGCGGCGCTGCCGCAGGCGCTGGAGCGGGCCGAGAAGGCGGTGGAGGACGAGTTCGTCGAGGTCAAGGAGCTGGGCGGGCTGTACGTCCTGGGCACCGAGCGGCACGAGTCGCGGCGCATCGACAACCAGCTGCGCGGCCGGTCGGGGCGGCAGGGGGACCCGGGGGAGTCGCGGTTCTATCTGTCGCTGGGCGATGACCTGATGCGGCTGTTCAAGGCGCAGATGGTGGAGCGGGTCATGGCGATGGCCAATGTGCCCGACGATGTGCCGATCGAGAACAAGATGGTGACGCGGGCGATCGCGTCCGCGCAGGGCCAGGTCGAGCAGCAGAACTTCGAGATCCGCAAGAACGTTCTGAAGTACGACGAGGTGCTGAACCGGCAGCGCGAGGTCATCTACAGCGAGCGGCGCCGGGTGCTGGAGGGCGAGGACCTGCACGAGCAGATCCAGTTCTTCATGGACGACACGATCGACGCGTATGTGCAGGCGGAGACCGTGGAGGGGTTCGCCGAGGAATGGGACATGGACCGGCTGTGGGGCGCGTTCAAGCAGCTCTACCCGGTGAAGACCACGGTGGAGGACCTGGAGGAGGAGGCGGGCGGCCGGGACGGGCTGACGCCGGAGTTCATCGCGGAGTCCATCAAGGCGGACGTCCACAAGCAGTACGACGCCCGGGAGGAGGAGCTGGGCGCCGAGGTGATGCGGGAGCTGGAGCGGCGCGTGGTGCTGTCCGTGCTGGACCGCAAGTGGCGTGAGCACCTGTACGAGATGGACTACCTCCAGGAGGGCATCGGGCTGCGCGCGATGGCGCAGCGGGACCCGGTGGTGGAGTTCCAGCGCGAGGGCTTCGACATGTTCACGGCCATGATGGACGGGATCAAGGAGGAGTCGGTCGGCTATCTGTTCAACCTGGAGGTCCAGGTGGAGCGGAAGGTCGAGCAGGTCCCGGTGCAGGCGGCGGCCCCGGGTGGTGCCGCGCCGGGCGGGCCGGTGGGCCAGGCGGTGCCGAAGATCCTGGCGAAGGGCCTGGAGGCCCCGAAGCGGGCGGATCGGCTGCACCTGTCGGCCCCGTCGGTGGACGGGGAGGGCGGCGTCGTGGAGAGCGATGTCGTGGCCGACGGCGACCAGGCGACGACAGGCGGCCGGGCCGACCGCAGGAAGGCCCAGAAGGGCGGCCGGCGCCGCAAGAAGTAACGCGACACCGCTCGCCGCGGCGGGTAGCGGCGAGTGGGGCCCCGGAGGGGCGGTGCGACCCGGCTTTTCAGCCGGCTCGCACCGCCCCTCCGGGCTTTCGCGGTCGAACGCCCGGCCGGGGATGACGGCCGAGGCAGGGGATTGACGGCCCGGCCGTGCCGCCTCGGAACAGAGGGGTGACATGGGGTACACCGAACAATTCGCTCTGGCCGGACCCGATGAAGCGAAGCGCTAAGCCGGGCCGCGAACGCGGCGACCGCCCCGCTGCGGTGGCCGCTGTCGGATCACAGCGTGCGGCCCCGGGGGTGTCCCGCCGGTGCGGGACGCCCCCGGGGCCGTGACGTTCCTCGGTGGGGTGCCGGCCGGGGCTCGCTTCCGGCCGGTCAGCGGCGGCCCTTGGTGTTGCGGCGGCGGCGGGGTGGGATGGTGGGGTGGGGCGGGTCCTGGTGGCCGGGGTGCATCGTGTCCAGTTCCAGCGCCGCGCAACGCCAGTGGCCGTCGGGGCCCTGTTCCAGCCGGAACGCGATCGCTCTCGTGCGGTCGCCCGTGCTCACCCGGGCGAACACCTCCAGGGCGTCCCGGGACGGCCGGGTGGCGCCCACCCGGCGCAGGACGGGGGCGGTGGGCGCGGCGAGCGGGGCGTGGTCGGCGGCGCGGATGAGGACCTCGTACGTGGCGGCCGTGGTGTGTCCCATCAGCAGATGGACCGGACGGCGCCCGCTGAGGATCAGCAGCAGCCGTTCGGCGAACCAGTGCTGCGGGCCGCGTGCCGCTGTGGCGCCGGCGCGGGGCAGGGGGATGCCGGGGCGGCGGGAGTCGGTGCGCCTGGTGCGGGGGGCGCCGGGCCCCGCACCGCCTGCCGGGGGGCGCCGGTCGATTCTGCCCGGGCCGGTGCGCATTGCCATCCATCCCCCTGTGTCTACTGGCGGGTAACTATGACGCAGTGTAGTCACGCGATAGCGGAGCGGCAAGGCGTACCCTGGAGTTCACACTCCTCAAGTCCTGTGATGAAAGCGGCAGTCCATGCGTGTCTACGTCCCCCTCACCCTCCCCGGGCTCGCCGCTCTGCACCGGACGGGAGAGCTGGGGCCCGCCCCGCTGCACGCCTGGGCCGTCACCCCCGCGCTGCGCGCCTGGTACGGCGACGGGGCCGACGAGGAGGAACTGGAGTACGGCGCGCTGGGGGCCGCTGCCGCCGCCTCGCTGGAACTGCTCGCCGCCGATCCGGCGGTCGTACGGCGGCGGGTGGTCGTCGTCGCGGAGGTCGCCGACCGCACGGTGGACACAGCCGCCGACGCCGGCCACGACGCGCCCGGTGCCGTCACACTCACCGCCCCCGTACCTCTGAAGAAGCTGGCCTCCGTGCACGTGGACGCCGCCGGAGCCGGAGCGGACGAGGACGACGAACTGCTGTGGTACGGGGTTCAGGAGATCCCCCAGCTGCTCTGATACCGGTTCGCGACTGTCAGTGCCGCGCCGTACCGTCGGGGGCATGGTTCCGGACACCGATACCGACATCGACACCCAGACTCCCGCGTCGGCTCCCGCGCCCCGCCCGGCCCACATCGTGTGGGACTGGAACGGCACGCTGCTCCACGACACCGAGGTCGTCGTCGAGGCCGTCAACGCCTGCCTCGCCGTCTTCGAGGCCGGTCCGATCACCGTGGAGCGGTACCGCGACGAGTACCGGGTGCCGATACCCGACTTCTACCGGGGCCTGCTGGGCCGCGAGCTGAGCCAGCCGGAGTGGCAGCGGCTGGACGCCGCCTTCCAGCGGCACTACACCACCCACGCCGGCCGGGCCGCCCTCACCGAGGGCGCGGGCGAACTGCTGGTCGCCTGGCGACGGGCCGGCCACACCCAGTCACTGTGCTCGCTGGCGCTCCACGACCAGCTCACTTCGCTGCTCACCCGGCTCGGCATCGCCGGCCACTTCACCCGCGTCGACGGCAGCACCGGCGACGGCAACCGGCTCGGCAAGGCCGAGCAGATGGCCCGTCATCTCGCGGCCCTCGACGCCCTCGGCGCGGGCCCCGTGCCCCCGTCGCGCACCGTAGTCATCGGCGACGCCACCGACGACGCCGTGGCCGCCGCGCACATCGGCGCGCACGCCGTTTTGTATACGGGCGGTTCGCACAGTCGTCGTAGTCTTCAGCGGGCCGGCGTCCCCGTCGTGGACAGCCTGGCCGAAGCGGTCGCCCTGGCAGCGGAGCTGGCGGCATGAGCGGCGCCCCGCCCAGTGCCGCGCCACACCTCCTGACCCGGCCCTGTACTGCGATTTTGTTCACACCGTTCTCATCCGCTCGTCCCATCGGGGGCGATAGCCTTGCTTCCGTGATCAGTGCGATATCGGCAGGAGGCGGTGCCGCCTCCCCTCGGGTCCCGGTTCATGGGGCGAGGTCCGCCACTGATCCGTTCTGCCGGGAGCATCCGTCACGTGAGATCGAGCGCTGCCCGGTGACCGTTTCCCGACGTCACGCAACGGCGCGCGACAGGAGCCTGAGGACATGCACACCAAGCTGGATGAAGCCAAAGCCGCACTGCTGGCGCAGGCCGCCGAGGTAGGGGGAGGGGAAGACGGCCCGGCCGGCATGGACGCCGCCGCCTTCACGGCCTACCTCCAGCGGTACTACCAGTACATCTCGCCCGAGGACATCGGCGAGCGCGAGCCCGTCGACCTGTACGGCGCCGCCCGCGCCCATCTGCGGCTGGCCGCCACCCGCCCGCAGGGCACCGCCAATGTGCGCGTGTACACGCCGACGGTCGACGAGATGGGCTGGACGTGCAGTCACACGGTGGTGGAAGTCGTCACGGACGACATGCCGTTCCTGGTGGACTCGGTCACCAATGAGCTGTCCCGCCAGGAGCGCGGCATCCACATCGTGATCCACCCTCAGGTGATCGTGCGCCGCGACGTCGCTGGCAAACTGCTGGAGGTGCTGGACGCCGGCCGCGACCCGTTCGGCCCGTCCGCCACCACCTACGACCCGGCCGAACTGCCCGCCGACGCCGTCACCGAGTCCTGGATCCACGTCGAGATCGACCGCGAGACCGACCGCGCGGACCTCGCCCGGATCGAGACCGACCTGCGCCGCATCCTCAGCGACGTACGCGAGTCGGTCGAGGACTGGCAGAAGATGCGCGGCGCCGCGCTGCGGATCGCCGACGAGCTGCCCACCGAGCCCAAGTCCGACGAACTGCGCTCGCAGGAGGTGGAGGAGGCACGGGAACTGCTGCGCTGGCTGGCCGCCGACCACTTCACCTTCCTCGGCTACCGCGAGTACGAGCTGACCCGGCACAACGGCGCCGAGCACGACGAACTGCGCGCCGTACCCGGCAGCGGCCTGGGCATCCTGCGCTCCGACCCGCAGCAGCACGACCCGGAGGGCCACCCCGCGTACCCGGAGCCGCTGAACCCGGCCACCTCGCCGGCGTTCGGCCGGCTCTCGCCGTCCGCGCGGGCCAAGGCGCGCGAGCCGCAGCTGCTGATCCTCACCAAGGCCAACAGCCGCGCCACCGTGCACCGGCCCTCCTACCTCGACTACATCGGGGTGAAGAAGTTCGACGCGGACGGGCGGGTGATCGGGGAGCGGCGCTTCCTGGGGCTGTTCTCCTCGGCCGCCTACACGGAGTCGGTGCGCCGGGTCCCGGTCATCCGGCGCAAGGTCTCCGAAGTGCTGTCGGCGGCCGGCTTCGCCCCCGACTCGCACAGCGGCCGTGATCTGCTCCAGATCCTGGAGACCTACCCGCGCGACGAGCTGTTCCAGACCGAGGCCGAGACACTGCGGTCCATCGCCACCGCCGTGCTGCACCTCCAGGAGCGGCGCCGGCTGCGGCTGTTCCTGCGGCAGGACGACTACGGCCGGTACTACTCGGCGCTGGTCTATCTGCCGCGCGACCGGTACACCACCTCGGTACGTATCCGGCTGATCGACATCCTCACCGAGGAACTGGGCGGATCGAGCGTCGACTTCTCCGCCTGGAACACCGAATCGGTCCTGTCCCGGCTGCACTTCGTCATCCGGGTGGAGCAGGGCACCGATCTGCCGGTGCTGACCGAGGCGGACATCGACCGGATCGAGGCACGGCTGGCGGAGGCGTCCCGGTCCTGGAGCGACGGCTTCGCGGACGCGCTGCTCGCCGAGTGCGGGGAGGAGCAGGCGGCCGAGCTGGGCCGCCGCTACCACAACGCGTTCCCCGAGGGCTACAAGGCGGACTTCCCGCCGCGCGCCGCCGTCGCCGACCTCCAGTACGTCATCGGGCTGCGACCCGAGGAGCCGGGCGCCGACTTCGCGCTGAACCTGTACGAGCCGGTGGGCGCGGCGACCGGCGAGCGGCGGTTCAAGATCTACCGGCGGGGCGAGCCCGTATCGCTGTCCGCCGTGCTGCCGGTGCTCCAGCACCTGGGCGTCGAGGTCGTCGACGAGCGGCCGTACCAGCTGCGGCCGGCCGACGGCGCGCCCGCCTGGATCTACGACTTCGGGCTGCGGATCCCCGAGACGCTGGCGCCGCTGCTGGGCGGCGACGCCCGGGAGCGGGTGCAGGAGGCGTTCGCGGCGGCCTGGACCGGGCAGGCGGAGAACGACGGCATCAACGCGCTCGTCATCTCGGCCGGTCTGACGTGGCGGCAGGCGATGGTGCTGCGCGCCTACTCCCGCTATCTGTGGCAGGCGGGCGCGCGGTTCGCCCGCGAGACGATGGAGGCCACGCTCCGCCGCAATGTGCACACCACGCGGCTGCTGGTGTCACTGTTCGAGGCGCGTCTCTCGCCGCAGCGGATCAGCGCCGGGCGGGAGCTGACGGACGGTCTGCTGGAGGAGCTGGACGGCGCGCTGGAACAGGTCGTCAACCTGGACGAGGACCGCATCCTGCGGGCGTACCTCAACGTCATCAAGGCGACGCTGCGCTGCAACTACTTCCAGCGGGACGACGAGGGCCGGCCGCACCCGTACCTGTCGCTCAAGCTCGACCCGCAGGCCATCCCCGATCTGCCGCAGCCGCGCCCCGCCTACGAGATCTGGGTGTACTCGCCCCGGGTGGAGGGCGTGCACCTGCGGTTCGGGAAGGTGGCCCGCGGCGGGCTGCGCTGGTCGGACCGCAAGGAGGACTTCCGTACCGAGATCCTGGGCCTGGTGAAGGCGCAGGAGGTCAAGAACACGGTGATCGTGCCGGTGGGCGCCAAGGGCGGCTTCGTCGGCAAGCAGCTGCCCAGCCCGGCGGAGGACCGCGACGGCTGGCTGGCGGAGGGCATCGCCTGCTACAAGACGTTCATCAGCGGGCTGCTCGACATCACGGACAACCTGGTGGACGGGGTCGTCACCCCGCCGCGCGACGTGGTGCGGCACGACGGCGACGACACGTATCTGGTGGTGGCCGCCGACAAGGGGACGGCCACGTTCTCGGACATCGCCAACGAGGTCGCGCAGTCGTACGGTTTCTGGCTGGGCGACGCGTTCGCGTCGGGCGGCTCGGCCGGCTACGACCACAAGGGCATGGGCATCACGGCGCGCGGCGCGTGGGAGTCCGTCAAGCGGCACTTCCGGCAGCTGGGCCACGACACCCAGAGCCAGGACTTCACGGTGGCCGGCATCGGCGACATGTCGGGTGACGTGTTCGGGAACGGGATGCTGCTGTCGCGGCACATCCGGCTGGTGGCGGCGTTCGACCACCGGCACATCTTCCTGGACCCGGAGCCCGACGCGGCGGTCGGCTACGCGGAGCGGCAGCGGCTTTTCGACCTGCCGCGCTCGTCGTGGGCGGACTACAACACCGAGCTGATCTCCAAGGGCGGCGGGATCCACCCGCGTACGGCGAAGTCCATCGCGATCACCCCGCAGGTGCGGGCGGCGCTGGGCATCAGCCCCGGCATCGTGTCGCTGACGCCGGCCGAGCTGATGAAGGCGGTGCTGAAGGCGCCGGTGGATCTGCTGTGGAACGGCGGCATCGGCACGTATGTGAAGTCGTCGGCCGAGACGCACGCCGACGTCGGTGACAAGGCGAACGACGCCATCCGGATCGACGGGCGGGACGTACGGTCCCGGGTCATCGGGGAGGGCGGCAACCTGGGCCTCACCCAGCGCGGCCGGATCGAGTACGCGCAGGCGGGCGGGCGCTGCAACACGGACGCCATCGACAACAGCGCCGGGGTGGACACCTCCGACCACGAGGTCAACATCAAGATCCTGCTGAACTCGCTGGTGGCGGGCGGCGATCTGACCATCAAGCAGCGCAACACGCTGCTGGCCGCGATGACGGACGAGGTCGCGGAACTTGTGCTGCGCAACAACTACGCGCAGAACGTGGCGCTGGCCAACAGCGAGGCGACGGCGCCCGGGCTGCTGCTGGCGCACCAGCGGCTGATGCGGAAGCTGGCGGCGGACGGACGGCTCGACCGGGCGCTGGAGTTCCTGCCCGACGACGAGGAGATCTGGGACCGGCGGGCCGCGGGGAAGGGGCTGACCCAGCCGGAGCTGTCGGTGCTGCTGGCGTACGCCAAGCTGTCGGTGACCGCCGACCTGATCGGCAGCGCGCTGCCGGACGACCCGTATGTGAAGCGGCTGCTGGCGCAGTACTTCCCGAGCGCGCTGCGGGAACGGTTCCCCGAGCGGATCGAGGGGCACACACTGCGGCGGGAGATCATCACCACGCTGCTGGTCAACGACACGGTGAATACGGGCGGCAGCTCGTTCGTGCAGCGGATGGGGGAGGAGAGCGGCGCCTCCACCGAGGAGATCATCCGCGCGCACACCGCGTCGCGGGCGATCTTCGGGCTGAACGCCATCTGGGACGCGGCGGAGCGGCTGGACAACCAGGTCGCCGCCGATGTCGTCACCCGGCTGCGGCTGCACTCGCGGCGGCTGGTGGAACGCGGCGCGCGCTGGCTGCTGAACAACCGGCCGCAGCCGCTGCAACTGGCCGACACGATCGAGCTGTTCGAGCAGCGGGTCGGCCAGGTGTGGGCCGAACTGCCGAAGCTGCTGCGGGGCCAGGACCTGGAGTGGCACGGCAAGATGTTCGACGAGCTGGTGGACAACGGCGTACCGGCGGATTTGGCGCAGCAGGTCGCCGGGTTCTCGGCGGCGTTCTCGGCGCTGGACATCGTGGCGGTGGCCGACCGCAGTGGGCGTGAGCTGTTCGATGTGGCTGAGGTGTATTACCACCTCAGCGACCAGCTGGGTATCTCGCAGCTCCAGGACCGGATCAGCGAACTGCCGCGGGCCGACCGCTGGCAGTCGATGGCGCGCACGGCGATCCGCGAGGACCTGTACGCGGCGCACCAGCTGATCACGGCGGACGTCCTGGCTGCGGGCGAGGCCGAGGCGGGCCCCGAGGAGCTGTACGCGGCCTGGGCCGGCCGGCACGCGGCGATCCTGACCCGGGCGCGGGCGACCCTGCGGGAGATCCAGTCCTCGGACTCTTTCGACCTGGCCAACCTGTCGGTGGCGATGCGGACGATGCGGACGCTGCTGCGCAGCAACCGCTGAGCGGCGAGCCGGCCTGAGCGGACGGGCCCGCGCATGAGTAGCGGTACTCATGCGCGGGCCCGTTGCGTTGGCTAGCATCCTGCGTTGAGTCGGATGTCCGATATCCGATGGGGAGGGGGATGCGATGACATCGCAGGACGCGGGTGTCGGGACCCGGCTTAACGGGTGGGACGAGGGGCCGGGGCCGGAGGGTGCGGACGGCTCCGGGATGTTCGATCTCCAGATCGACGGCGGGACGCTGACTCAACTGGGCACGGACGCACACGCCCTGGGCGGGGGCCTGACCCAGGTTGTCCTGCCGGGCCTCACCGGGGACGAGGAGGAGACGGGCGCGGGACTGGAGTCGGAGGCGGCGCTGCGGTCGGTGCTCAGCGCCTGGCGGGACCGGCTGAGTGATGTGGAGGCGGAGTGCGTCCGGCTGGGCGAGGGTTTCACCTCGGCGGCGGGCGGGTTTGCGGAGACGGAGGCGCAGGCGCGGGCCGAGATCGAGCGGGTGAACCCGTCGTGGGTGGATGAGGTCCTGGCCGAGGACGGCGCCCGGTGATGACCGTGACCCAGTTGCGGGATCTGCGGACCGAGATCCTGACCGGGCGGGCCGGTGCGTGGCAGACGGCGGCCGAGTGGGGCGAGTTGGGCCGTTCGCATGTGGACCGGCAGATGCTGGCGCCACTGCGCGGCACCCTGCGGGGCGAGACCGCCACGGCCGCCGAAGAGCGGCTGCAACTCATCGCCGACAACTGCGAGTACACCAGGATCCAGACCGGTCTGGTGCACGCCGCGCTGCTGGGCCTGGCCGAAGAACTGGCCGAGGCGAAGGCGCGGCTGCGCGCGGCGCTGGACGAGGCGGCCGGGCACGGCTACCAGGTGGACGACACGGGGGCCGTCTCCTACCCGGAGACCCTGAACGAGGACGGCACCGTCCGCCACAACGCAGGCACCGCCACCCGGACGGGCAGTTGGCTGGACCGGGCGATCGACCGTGGCGGCTTGTTTGTCCACGGCCACCCGGCGGTGGCCCAGAATCTGGCCAACACGATCGGCGGGACACTCCAGTCGGCGAACGACATCGACGCACGCTACGCCCGGACCCTGCGCGAACTGGTCTGCGACCGGGGCATCGTGATCACGGACGCGATGTGGCGCGACGCCCAGTCCGACCTGGAGGTGGCCGCCACCTCGATCCGCGGCCTGGCCGACGTGTCCGACATCCCGTCGGGAGCGACCCCGCAGGAGAACCGGGAGTGGTGGGACGGCCTGTCGGCGGACGAACAGGCCGCATATCTGTCACTCCACCCGGCGGAGATCGGGGTGTTGGACGGCCTCCCGTCCGAAACCCGGGACACGGCGAACCGGGCCGTGATGCAGATGGAGGAGGCCCGGTTGCGGCAGGAGTTGGATGAGCTGTTGCGCGAGGAGCCGGAGAAGGAGGGGCCGATCACCTACAACAGCCAGAAAGAGGGGGTGCAAGTATCTGGGTACGGCGTCACCAGTGAATGGACAGAGTGGAACGAAAGGCGAGAACTTATCGAAGAGCAATTGAATGGAATAGATGCCATTAATGGCCGGTTCGCCGAGACGGGCAAGGACGGATTGCCTGAGGCTTATCTCCTTGGTTTCGATACCGACGGCCTCGGTCATGCCATCATTGCGAACGGAAATCCGGACACTGCGGACCATACTGCAATCTATGTGCCGGGAACCACTGCCCGTCTCGGAGACGCTGATACCGATGTGGAGCGCATGACGCGTCTGTGGCGTGCCACCGAGCCGATGGGTGCCGGCGATGTATCAACAATTACATGGATCGGATATGACGCCCCGCAGCACGTTACCAGGGATGCGACAATTCGTGATTACGCGAACGACGGGGCCCCCTTGTTCGCTGACTTTGCCATGGGCCTTGAAATCGCGCAGGGGGGATCCGATGCCAGTCACACCACCGTGATTGCCCACAGTTATGGGAGTACCGTCGTCGGCGTGGCCTCGCGGCAGAGCCCGTTGCCCGTGGACGACATCATTGCTGTCGGCAGTCCTGGAATGACAGTGAGCCATGCGAGCGATTTGGGCATCGGGCAGGAGCATGTGTGGTCGATGGCGGCCGGCATCCTCAATGATCAAGTGCCGCTCGGAGGCGCTCCTTTCCACGGCGGAATGGATTGGTCCCTCATCAATGAGGGGCCATTTGGTATCCCATACGTCAGCCCCATTCCCAAGCCGATTGTGCCGTCTGCCGACGAATTCGGGGCCACGATCCTGGCTACTGACTCGGGAAACCATGGAGGATATTGGGATGAGAATTCTATCAGCCTTCAAAATCAAGCGAGAATTGTAATTGGCAACTATGATGAGGCGGTCAGTGGATGAGGAAAGTCGGGTCCGTATTCGGATGTCGCGGCGCTCTGCCTGGACTGCTCCTTGTCTTGTTCATGGTATCGGGGTGCCAGGCGATGGATGAGCGGCGGGGGAGCGAACTGGATTATATTCCCACCACCAAGTCAGTGGATCAGGCCCGCGCTGACACCCGCGAACTTTCCAGCAAGATTCTCGATTTCACGGAACTTCGTGGGGAGGTATCTGAACCGGGGCCCGGTATTTCCGTGTGTGAGGCTGATCCAGAAAGAGATCGCCTGTATACGGTTTACCATTACTGGTCCGTCTCGAAGCTCTCCCGGGATGAGCTGAGAAACGGAATGGACAGATTGCGTGAAGTGCTTCCAGGGGAAGGGTGGGAGGTTGTCAGTGATGGCGAGCTGAACAATGCCAATCGGACACCTGAGATTCTCTTCGAGAACACCGAGGTCGAGTACGCCATCAACGTCACACTTCCCGGAAAAACTGACGAGGACTCCTTGTTGTACGTCGCTGTCGTATCCCCCTGCCTGAGCACTCCGGAGGGGGAAAGCCCCAAAGGTTCCTACTGACTTCCCTCCGCCCCCGCCGGGCGGAGTTCGATCAGGGTGACCTCGGGGGGTGCCCCAACCCGGACCGGGGGGCCGAAGAAGCCGGTGCCGTTGGTGACGTACAGGGTGGTGTCGTCCACCTTCCCGAGGCCCGAGACCACGGGCTCCCACAGGCGCGAGAGCTGGGTGATCGGGAAGAACTGGCCGCCGTGGGTGTGGCCGGAGAGTTGGAGGTCCACTCCGTGGCGGGCGGCCTCCGTCGCCTGGATGGGCTGGTGGGCCAGCAGGACCACCGGGCGGGTGGGGTCGCGGCCGTCCAGGGTGCGGGGGAAGTCGGGGCCCCTGCCGTACTCCTCGCCCGTCACGTCCTCCACGCCCGCCAGGTCGAGGATCGCGCCGTTGTGGTGGATTTCCACTCGTTCGTTGAGCAGGCCGCGGACGCCGAGGCCGTGGAGTTCGGTCACCCAGGCGTCCGCGCCGTCGTACAGATACTCGTGGTTGCCGGTGACGAAGAAGCTGCCGTGGGTGGACTCCAGGGAGCGCAGCGGGCGGGCCGCCGCGCCCAGTTCGGCGGGGAGGCCGTCGGCCAGGTCGCCGACCACCGCCACCAGGTCGGCCTCAAGGCCGTTGATCTGCCGGACGATGCGTTCCGTGTACGAGCGGCCCAGCATCGTCCCCAGGTGCAGGTCGCTGACCACCGCGATCCGCAGGCCCGACAGGCGGGGGTCCAGGCGGGAGAGGCCGATCGGGACCCGCTGGATGCGGGGCGGGCCCAGGGCTGAGTTCAGGCCGTAGCCGGTCGTCGCCACCGAGATCACGCCCGCCGTCACGCCTGCTGTTCGGTTCAGGAAGAGGCGTCTGTTCAGTTCGCCCGGTGCGGGTTCGGCGGGGGTCGGCTCCTGCTCCTTCTTCTTTCTTCTCGATTTCAGCCAGGCCGCCGCCCTGATCAGCTCCACCACCAGCAGCGGCAGCGCCAGATACAGCAGCACCGCCAGCCAGATGTACCCGGGCCAGGCCAGCCAGCGGCCCGTGTCCGGGCCCAGCGCCGGGACCAGGATGCGGGGGGCCGCCGCCAGGGTGGCGGAGGCGGCGGTCAGGGCGGTGCCCACCCGGCGGGCGCGGGTGCCCGGCCGGGTGGTGTCGCGGACCAGGCGCTTCCACAGCCACCAGTGGACCAGCGCCGATGCGACGACGATGAGCAGGTTCGTTCCCCAGCCGAGCATGCCGTGCTACCCCGCCACCCGTTCCCGGACCTCCGCCGGCGTCTCCGCCGGCGGGGCCTCGCTCAGGCCGATGCGGTCGTGCAGCCGGCGCAGCGCCGGCGGCGCCCACCAGTTGGCGTTGCCCGCGAGCCGCATGAAGGCCGGCACCAGGATCGTACGGATCACCAGCGCGTCCACCAGTACGGCGAGGGCCATGCCCACGCCCAGCTGCTTGAGGAAAACGACCTGCCCGGTGGCGTACGCGGCGAAGGTCAGGGCCAGGATGCCGGCCGCCGCCGTGATGAGCGGGGCGCTGCGCTGGATGCCGGCGGCGACCGCGCGGGTGTTGTCGCCGGTGCGGTCCCACTCGTCCTTGACCCGGGCCATGATGAACACCTCGTAGTCCATGGACAGTCCGTAGGCGATGCAGAACATCAGGATGGGGATGCTGGGTTCCATCCGGCCGGTGGCGGTGAAGTTCAGCAGCCCGGACAGGTGGCCGTCCTGGAAGACCCACACCAGCGCGCCGAACATCACGGTGAGGCTGAGCACGTTGGCGACCGTCGCCTTGGCCGGGATCAGGACGCTGCCGGTCATCAGGAACAGGATCACGAAGGTGACGATGAGGATCAGCGCGATGACCAGCGGCAGCCGGTCGAGGAGCGCGGAGCGGAAGTCGGTCATCGCGGCCGGGAAGCCGCCGACCAGGACGTCGTACGGGGCGTCCAGCGCGCGCACTTCGCTCACCAGGTCGGTGATGTCTCCCGAGAGCGCGTCCTGGCCGGGGATCACCGTCAGCCAGACCGCGTCGGGTGTGGTGAAGCGGTCCGATGCGGCCGATGGGTCGGCGGTGCGGGTGCCGTCCCGGTACGAGCCGGTGTAGGTGTCGACCTGGAAGACGCCGGGGAGGGCCGACAGGCGCTGGGCGTATTCCTCGGTCCGGCTCGCCAGGTCCTGGCCCTCGCCCACGCCGGTGGCCACGATCTGGAGGGCGTCGGTCTCCTCGGCCGGGAAGTTGTTGCCGATCTGTTCCTGGGTGACGCGGGCCGATGCCGAGGACGGCAGGACGCGTTCGTCGGGCAGGCCGAAGTTGGCGCCCAGGAACGGCGCGCCCAGCGCCAGCAGCAGGATGAGGGCGGGGCCGCCGTACAGCAGCGGGCGGCGCATGACGCGCAGCGCCATCCGGTACCAGCGGCCCTCGCTCACCTCGCCGGTCGCCGCCGTGGGCACCGGGCGCAGCGTACGGTGGCCGACCGCTGCCAGTGCGGCGGGCAGCAGGACCACCGCGCCGAAGGCCGCGGTCAGGACGACGGCGATGCCGGCGTATGCGAAGGAGCGCAGGAACGGGAAGGGGAACGCGAACAGCGCCGCCAGCGACGCGGCCACCGTGATGCCGCTGAACAGGACGGTGCGGCCGGCGGTTTCGACCGTACGGATCACGGCCGCCGCCCGGTCGCGGCCGGTGGCGCTCTCCTCCCGGAAGCGGGCGATGACGAACAGGCTGTAGTCGATGCCGAGCCCAAGTCCCAGTACCAGGGCGAGGTTGGCGGCGAAGGTGGAGACCTCGGTGAAGGCGGTGACGCCGCGCAGGAGCGCGAGGGTGGCCAGTACCGAGAAGATGCCGACGCCCATGGTGAGGGCCGCCGCCGACCAGCGGCGGTAGGCCCACACCAACAGGAGCAGCACGACCGGGATGATGACGAGTTCGGCGCGGATGAAGTCGCGGGCGGACTCCTCGCCGACCTGCCGGAAGATCTCGTCCTGGCCGCCGGGCTGGATGGTCAGCACGCCGCCGTTGTCCCGGTCCAGGAAGTGCTGTGAGATGTCGAGCAGTTGTTCGCGGACGTCGGTCGCGTTGCCCGACAGCCAGGCGACGATCAGGGCCTGGGTGCCGTCCGTGCCGGCCAGGGTGGGGGTGTGCTCGCGGGACCAGTACGAGCCGGTGGTGGTGACCGCGGTCTCGGCGGCGAGTTCGGTCTCGATGGCGGTGGCTTCGGCGGCGACCGCCGGGTCGTCGATGGTGGCGCCGTTCTGGGCGGTCAGCAGCAGCACGTAGTTGGGGCTGTTCTGCCCGAACTCGCGCTCCAGGATCTCGCCCGCGCGGTAGGAGGGCGAGCCCGGGGACTCGAAGCGGGACAGCGACAGGGCGTTCATGGCCCCGGCGCCGATGCCGGCGGCCAGGACGAAGAGCAGCGCGCCGGCGATCAGTACGGCCCGCCGCCGGGTCGCTGCCAGCGTGCCGAGCCGGCGCAGCGGTGTGGGTGGGGGTGGTGCTGCGGGCATGGTCAGTGCTCCTCGGTCGGTTTGATGAGTCGGTCGGCTTGATCAGTCGGAGACACGGTCCAGCCAGGCGGCCAGCGTGTCGTGGACGAGTGGTGCTTGGCGTTCCAGGCCCATGTAGTGCCCGGCGTCGGGGACTTCGAGCAGTTCGGTGTCGTCGGTGCCGGTGAACAGCGCCTCGTGCTCGGCGCCGCCCTCGACCCGGGCGTCCTTCTCGCCGTACAGGAAGAGCACCGGGACGGTGATGTCGCTCAGGTGCCGCAGATCGACGAGGACGCCGCCGAGTTGGGCGACCATGTCGCCGCACGGGTGCGCGTTCTGGTGCGGCAGGGCCAGGCGCAGGACGTCGGGGTCGGTGTCGTTGAAGTTGCCGTCCCGGAATTCCTCGGTGCCCAGGTCGTAGTGGACGTAGCCGTCGCTGTGGCCGCCCGCGCCGTTGAGGCAGGTGTTGAGGGCGGTGAAGAAGCGGGCGTTGGCCTGCGGGGTGAGGCCGAGGTCGGTCCAGTCCATGATGACCAGGCCGTCGATGTCCTGGAAGGAGTAGGCGGCGATCTGGGAGATCTGGCCGCCGTTCGACTGGCCGGCCAGATAGACGCGGTTGAACCGGGTTGCCTCGCCGTCCTCGTTGAGCGTGTAGCTGCCGTCCCGCAGCGCCCGGGTGATCTGGTGGGCGATGTCGGCCTCGCCGCCGATGCAGGCGAGGTAGCCGTCGGGGTGGTCGCTGGCGCCGTAGCCGAGCCGGTCCACGGTGACGGAGGCGTGGCCGCGCAGGGCCATCTCCTCCGCGTGGTGGTAGCCCTCGGCGTCCAGCCGCCAGTACCACTCGCCGGCCGCTATTCCGTGTTGGTAGAGGGTGACGTCCGGGGCGGCTCCCGCTTCGGCCGTTTCCAGCAGGGTGCGGGGTGCCGTCAGGTGGCCCTCGATCCGGTATGTCTCGCCGTCCACCGGGCATTCGGCCAGCGTGCGGTTCTGGTTGACGACGGTGAAGGAGATGGGGATGTCCACGATGTCGGCCGCCGCCAGCCGGTCGGCGGTCGCGCCGGCGGCGATCGCGGCCTCCTCGGGGGAGGCCATGTCGATCACCTCGCCGGCGGCGTCCGTGGTGGTGCCGTCCGCCCCGGGCGCGGCGACGGCCCAGTACACGGGGGCGGCCACCAGCAGCGCCGCCGCCGTACCGAAGGCGAGCACGGAGGTACGGGTCCGGGTCATGCGGCGGGCTCCTTGGTGTCGTGGTCCAGCGCCCCGGTGGCCCGGTACCAGGCGGCCTCGTCGGCGAGGGTTTCGGCCAGCGGCCGGAAGCTGACGCCGAGTTCCCGCTGGGCGCGGGCGGAGGTGATGCGGGTGCGGTTGCCGTCGAGCAGCGCGCGTACCCCTTCGCGGGTGGCGATGGGCGGCCGGCGGCGCAGCTTGGCGCCGGTCTCCAGCACGGTGGCGAAGCCGAGTGCCGCCGCGGCCGGGATCTGCCGGGGCGCGGTGGCCCCGGTGGCCTCGGCGATGCCGGCGGTGGTGGCGGCCAGTGGCTGCCAGCGCCCGGCGACGATGTAGCGGCGCAGCGACTCGCCGCGCTCGGCGGCGCGGACGCAGGCGAGGGCCACGTCGCGGGCGTCCACCAGGTGGTTGCCGGCCCTGGGCACGGCGCGCAGTTCGCCGCGGGCGACGGACAGGAACAGCCGGCCGGCGGAGGTGGGGCCCTCGTCGCCGGGGCCCCACATCCAGCCGGGGAGTACCAGGGGGACGCGCAGCCCGGGGTGTTCGGCGCAGAACCGGGTGATGGCGGCCTCGGCCCGTACCTTGCTGGCCCGGTAGCCGTTGCGTTCCCAGCGCGGCGGCAGGCCGGCGTCCTCGTCGGCGGGGGCCTGTTCGCTGCCGGGGGCGAGGGTGTTGATGGAACTGGTGTGGACGACGGCCGGTACGCCGGCGGCGACGGCCTCGGTGAGCAGGGTGGTGACGGCGTCGACGTTGACGGCGTGCAGCCGCTGGGCGTCGGAGCCGGGCGCGTAGTACTCACGGAAGTACGCGGCGGTGTGGATGACGGCGTCGGCGCCGGGCAGGGCGTCGCGGTAGCCGGCCGGGTCGGTGATGTCGGCGGTCACCACGGTGAGCCGGCCGGGGCCGGTCGGCGGCAGCAGCCGGGCCGCTTTGGCGGGGTCGCGAACCACGGCGATCACTTTGACGTTGTCGTCGCGGGCGAGGAGTTCGCCGACGACGGCCCGGCCCAGCAGGCCGGTGGCCCCGGTGACGACGACCCGGTGGAGGGGTAGCTGTTCTGCGGTGGTCATGGGGTCTGGGTCTCCTTCCGCATGGGTACGGCGTCGGGTTCCTCGCGCAGTCCGAACCGCCGCTGGAAGCGGCGCAGCGGGGCCGGCGCCCACCAGGTCGCGGGGCCGCACAGCCGCATGACGGCGGGCAGCAGCAGCGCGCGGACGACGGTGGCGTCCACCAGGACGGCCAGGGCGACGCCGAGGCCGAGCATCTTGGTGTTGGTGATCTGCGAGGTGCCGATGGCGATCAGGACGACGGACAGGATGAGCGCGGCGGCGGTGATGATGCCGCCGGTGCGCTGGATGCCGGCGACGATGGCGCGCTGTGCGTCGCCGTGCCGCTGGTGCTCCTCGGTGATGCGGGCGAGCACGAACACGGTGTAGTCCATCGACAGGCCGAAGGCGACGCAGAACATCAGCACCGGGAGGGTGGTTTCCACGGTGCCGGTGGCGGTGAAGCCGAGCAGCCCGGACAGGTTCCCGTCCTGGAAGACCCACACCACCACGCCGAACATGGCGCTGAGGCTGAGCGCGTTGAGGGCCACGGCCTGGAGCGGGATGACGACGGACCCGGTGAGCAGGAACATCAGCAGCAGCGACGCGGCCACGATGATGAGGGCCGCCCAGCCGAGCCGGGCGCCGATCGCCGCCTTGGAGTCGACGAGTTGCGCGCTCTGCCCGCCGACCACCGGGGACAGCGCCCGGTGGCCGGGGTCGGCGGCGCCGATGTCGCGTACCTGGCGGACCAGTTGCTGGGCTGCCTCGTCGGTGGCTTCCACGCCGGGGACGGGGGTGAGGGTGAGGTGGCTCATGCCGGCGCCGGCCCGTACCGCGTCGGCCGGGGTGGCCGCCGCGTCCAGGGCGCCGTTCTGGTAGCCGCCGAGGGGGGTGTCGACGCGTTCCACGGCGGGCAGTTCGGAGAGCGCGGCGGCGTAGGAGCGCAGGGCCGCCGCGTCGTCGGGGGCCTGCGAGTCGGCTGTTCTGGCCAGCACTTCGATGGTGCCGGTGGTGGTGTCGGGGAACTCCGCGCGCAGGGTGTCCTGGACGGTACGGGCCTCCGCGCCGTGCGGCAGTTGCCGGTCGTCGGCGGCGCCGAACGCGATCCGCGCGAACGGCAGTCCGGCCAGCAGCAGCGCGCCGGCGACGGCGACGGTGACCAGGGGGGCGCGCCGTACCGCCCAGGTCACCAGGCGCCGCCAGCCCGCGCCGCTCCCGTCACCGCCCGCCACCGTGCCGGGGCGGCGCCGTACCACGCGCAGCGCGTCGACCTTGTGGCCCAGCAGCCGCAGCGCGGCGGGCAGCAGAAGCAGCGCGGCCCCGGCGGCCAGCGCCACCACACTGATGCCGGCGTAGGCGAAGGACCGCAGGAAGTACAGCGGGAACACCAGCATCGCGGAGAGCGCCATCATGATCGTGAGCGCGGAGAACAGCACGGTGCGTCCGGCGGTGCGCACCGTGGTGGAGACCGCGGTGTGCGGGTCGGCTCCGGCGGCGAGTTCCTCGCGGTAGCGGCGCACGATCAGCAGCGCGTAGTCGATGGCCAGGCCGAGTCCCAGCGCGGTGGTGAGGTTCTGGGCGAAAACCGACACCTCGGCGAACTCGGTGATGACGCGCAGCACGGCGTTGGTGCCCAGCACGGCCACGATGCCGACCCCGAGGGGGAGCAGCGCGGCGACCAGGCCGCCGAAGACGACGACGAGGATGAGCAGGGTGATGGGGATGGCGATCAGCTCGGCGGTGAGCAGATCGGCGGCGATGGTGGACTGGAGCTCTTCGAGGACGGCGATGGGGCCGCCGAGTTGGACGGTCAGGGCGGGCAACCCGTCCGGGCTGCCCCGGTAGTCGGGCACCAGCTGCCGGAACACCGCCTTGGCGGCGTCCTCGTCGCCGCGCAC
The DNA here is from genome assembly GCF_059510435.1 of Streptomyces sp. NTD107. Taxonomy (NCBI): domain Bacteria; kingdom Bacillati; phylum Actinomycetota; class Actinomycetes; order Kitasatosporales; family Streptomycetaceae; genus Streptomyces; species Streptomyces sp. NTD107. Next base: position 35,435 of record NZ_JCAJZV010000006.1, read on the forward strand.
CTGGGCGAGGATCAGCGCCTGGCCACCGCTGTCCGACCGCAGTTGCTCGGCGCCGGTCTGCCAGTACGACAGCACACCGGTGACGCCGGGTTCGAAGGCGAGCCGGGCGGCGAGCGCGCTGCCCTGGGCGGCGACCTCGCGGTCGTTCACACCGCGGCCGTCCGTACCCGAGACCAGCAGCACCAGGTTGGGCTGGGCGGCCGGGAAATGCTCGCGCAACAGTTCCCCGGCGAGGGTGGATTCGGCGGCCGGGTCGTCGGTGCCGCCGCCGCGCAGCCGGTCTGTGGCGTCCGCGCCGACGATCAGCGCGTCGATGACGAACAGCAGGCCGAGCAGCAGGACGGCCCAGGGGGCCCGGCGCCCCGGGGGGCGGGCGGCCGGGCCCCCGCCGGGGGCGGCGGCCCGGCCGGGGGAGGTGGCGGTCAGGGCCATGGGTCCGCGTCCCCCTGGGCCGGGATACGGGCCAGCAGCGCGTCGAGCGCGGCGGGCGAGCCGGGCAGGCCCAGTACGGCGCGCCCGCCGACGACGCCGTCGGGCCGTACGTACACGGCCTGGGCGCGGTACCCGTGGGCGGCCTCCGCCCGGTCGTACCGCAGGTCGGCGTCGGCGTCGGTGGCGGTGGCGGTGGCGGCGGTACTTGCCGTGCCGGTGGTACTGGCCGTGCCTGCTGGTTCGGCGGTGCCGCCCGCGCCGCCCGTACCGCCCGCGCCGGGGTGGGTGCCGGCGATCAGCAGCACCTCGCCCGGGCCGCAGCGGCGCGCCGCGTCCCGGCCGGTGTCGGTGGTGTCGGCGAGCACCACGACGGTGTGCCGGCCGGCGGCCAGATACTGGTGCAGGGTCCCGGCGCCCGCCCCCGGGGAGCCGGCCGTGGTGTGCCGCAGGGTGAGCGGCAGATCCGGGACCCGGCGCCCGGTGCGCAACGCGCCGTCGGCGCCGTCCGCCCCCGACACGGCCGGAGAGCCCGTCAGATCGAGGTCCACCTGGGCCAGTTCGGGAACGAACCGCCGCTCCAGTACCCCGCGCCGGGACAGTACGCGCATGGCCGTGTCCCGTACCGCGCGGGCCGGACGCGACCGCAGCAGCCACAGTTTGGTCTGCCGGTCGGCGTTGCGCACCGCCGTGACGGCGGTGGGCCGCCGCTCCGCCTCGTAGGAGTCGAGCAGCGCCGGGTCCGCGCCCCGGCACACCGCCGCCAGTTTCCAGCCGATGTCATAGCCGTCCTGTACGCCGGTGTTCAGGCCCTGCCCGCCCGCCGGGCTGTGGCAGTGCGCGGCGTCCCCGGCCAGGAACACCGCGTCCCGCCGGAACGCGGCGGCGACCTTGGTGTGCACCTGGAAGCGGCTGGACCACCACAGGTCGCCGAGCTGCCAGCCGCCGGGGCCGCGCGCGTCCAGCAGGGCCTGGAGTTCGGCCCGGTCGGGGGGTTCGGCGGCCCCGCCCGCGCCCTGGTCGAAGAACACCCGGTGGCCGCCCTTGGGCAGCGCCACCACCACCAGCACGCCGTGCGGGGTGAGGTGGTACTGCGCCTCGCGCTCCGGCAGCGGCACCGGCCCTGCGGCGCTGAGTACGGCGTCGCCGAGCAGGAACTCCCGCCCGTAGGTGCTGCCTTCGAAGGGCACGCCGAGCCCGGTGCGTACCGTGCTGTGGGTGCCGTCGGCCGCGATCAGCCAGCGGGCGGTGACCGTCTCCTCGCCGCCAGCGCCATGTGCCGCGCGCAGCACGGCGGTTGCCCCGTCCGGGTTGGTGGTCGCGGACTGGACCTCGGTGTCCCACTCCACCGTGCCGCCGAGCTGGGTGAGCCGTTCGTACAACAGTTCCTCGGTGATGGGCTGCGGCACGCACAGCGGGCCGGGGAAGCGGGTGCCGGCCAGCGAGCCGAAGCCGACCCGGGCGACCTGCCGGCCCCGGGACCAGTACGAGGCGCCGGCCAGCGGCAGCGCCCGCTCGCCGAGCGCGGCGGCGATGCCGAGCCGGTCCAGGACCTCCAGCGCGCCGCTCCACAGGATCAGCGCCTTGGGGGTGGTGGAGGGGCCGGAGCGGCGTTCCACCACCCGGACGGGGACGCCGTTCCGCAACAGGGTGCAGGCGGCGGTCAGGCCGGTGGGGCCGGCCCCGGTGATCAGCACCGGCGCCGCGCCGTTGGTGCCGTTCGCGCCGCTCATCGGGTGCCTCCCGCCGCGCTCAGGCCCAGTGCGTCGCGTACGTCGGCGATGGCCTGCGCCGGGTCCTTGAACAGCACCGCCCGCAGGCCCAGCCGCTCGGCCGCCACCGTGTTCTCCTCCGTGTCGTCCAGCAGCAGACAGCTCCCGGCGGGCGCGTGCAGCCGGGCCAGCAGCCGCCGGTAGATCTCCGGGTCCGGCTTGCGCACCCCCTCCTCGCTGGAGTCCACGACCACGTCGAAGAGTTCGTCCACCGGCAGGGTGGCCCGCCAGCGCGGCCCCCACTCCCGTACGTTGTTGGTCAGCAGCGCCACCCGGCGCCCGCTCGCCCGCACGTCGCGGACCAGCGCCAGCACCTCCTCGTTGGCGCGCCGGCCGCGGAACCACAGTTCGCCGAACGGCCGGCCGGCCAGTACCTCGGCGGCCTGCGGCGGCAGCCCGGCCAGCATCCGCTCGGTGAACTCCGCCTCGGTGATGTCGGCGACCTCAAGCGCGGCCATCGGGCTGATCCCGTACCGCGCGGTGGCGGCGGCGAAGGCCGCGGCGATCGGCTCCAGGCCGAGGCCGGTGGCGCGGGCGAAGACGGCGTACGTCTCGGCCAGCGGATTGGTCAGCACCCCGCCGTAGTCGCACACCAGGATCTCGGGCCGGTCGGTGTCGGTCAGGTCCACGGCGCGACCTCCATGGTGATCTCGCTGACGGTGGCGGAGCCCTGGGTGAGCAGCACGGTCACCGGCACGGCGATCACGCCGAGTTCGCCGGCGTGCCGCACCCCGCCGACCTGGGCGGTGGCGGTGGTCGTACGGTCCAGCTCGGCGAACGCCCCGAAGGTCGCGGCGACATCGGTCACCACCAGCGCGGCCGGCGACAGGCCGTGCAGCCGGGCCACGGTGGCCACGGCCAGCTGCCGGGCCGCCTCCAGCTGGAGGTTGCCGGGTATGTGGTCCAACTCGTGGTCGAACAGATGTGGGTGGCCGGTGTTGACGACCAGCCGGGCCAGCGAGTTCCCCGAAGGGTCCACGGTGGGTTCGGTGATGACCACATTGCGCGGGTCGCGGCGGCCCACCGAGCGGGCCTCGGCCGGCATCAGCCGCGGGCTGAGCACCAGCGCCGACGCGCCGCCCGGCTCCTGGCCGCGGCCCTGAGCACGCAGCACGCCGAAGGCGCGGTGGCTGACGAAGGTCAGCTTGCCGGTGGCGTCCAGGGCGGTGTGCCCGTCCACCAGCAGGGCGCCGGTGAAGGAGAACCCGAGGACCCGGCCGGCCCGGTTGCGGTCCGGCAGCACCGTGATCCGGATGACGGCGTGCGCCGGTCTGCTGCCGATCCGCAGGGCGGGCAGCGAGCGGACCGTGAAGCCCAGTTCCATGAAGATGAAGGCGCTGGCCAGCGGCACATCCAGGTGCCGGTGCGCCACCAGCACCCCGGACTGCCGGAGCACTTCGACGAGCAGCAGGAAGTCGTACGCGGCGGAGTGCTCCCCCACGACATGCCCGCGCGGCAGTTGGGCGGCGACTTCGAAGGACAGTGGACCGCCGGCGGCATCGGTGGCGGTGGTGATGGGTACGTCCGTCCCCGTGGCGGCCGAGTCGGTGACGAACACCTCGGCCACGGACATGCGGTGAACCAGCGCTCGCGGCACGGTGGTGTCGTACCGCAGCTGGTCGGACGGGGCGGTCGTGGGGAGTTGGGTGGGCATGGTCACGGCCGTTCTCCTCCAGGTCCGGTGAGCAGCGCCGAGCGGATGATGCGCGCTGCTTGGTACGTCCGGGTCCGACGATGGCGGGGGGCGCTGACCGATCGCTGGAAGATCCGCTGAAGAACGGCTGAAGCGGGCTCCACCCGCCCGTTGCGCATACTCATACGGGGGCTGGTAGAGACATCGGCCGAAATGTGAAGGGTTGGTGCCGCTTCCCGGAGACGGTCTTGTGAACTCTGGGCTTCGGCGGTAGCGGCGCCTGTCGCCAGGAACCTATGATCCGAATCGACTTCAGGGGGAAGCCCATGGCGAAGAACGCGATCCGTTGTGAAGTGCTCGGCCCGTTACGGGCCCTGGACGGAACCACTGAAATCGACCTGGGCCCGCCCCGGCAGCGGGCGGTGCTGGCGGCGCTGCTGCTGCGCGCGCCGCGCCCGGTCACGGTCGACGGGATCATCTCGGCGGTGTGGGGCGGCTCTCCGCCGGGCCATGCCGTCAACCTCGTGCAGAAGTACATCTCGGGGCTGCGCCGGGCGCTGCCGGCCGGCACCCCGATCACGCTCACCGGCACCGGCTACGTCCTGCATCCGGCGGGCGGCCTTGACCTGTGGGAGTTCGAGGAACTGTACGCGCGGGCCCGGGCGTTACGGGAGGCCGGGCGGCCGGCCGAGGCGATCGACGCGCTCGGCCGGGCGGTCGGGCTGTGGCGCGGCGACTTCGTCGAGGGCACCGACGGGCCCGGCATCGAGCTGGAACGCGACCGGCTCACCGAGCGGCTGGTGGCCGCCGAGGAGGAGCTGTACGGGCTCGGGCTGCGGCTGGGCCGGGGCGCCGAGCACGTACCCGAGCTGGTGCGGCTGACCAGCCGGTATCCGCAGCGCGAACGGCTGCACGGGCTGCTGATGCGCTCGCTGGCCCAGTCGGGGCGGCAGACCGAGGCGCTGGATGTGTACACCCGGGTGCGTCGCCGGCTGGCGGAGGAGTACGGCGCCGACCCGGGGCCCGAACTGCGGGACGCCCACCAGTGGGTGTTGTCCGGCGCGGCCGACGAGCAGGTGGCGGAGACCGGGGACGGGGCGGGATACGGGGCCGGGGCCGAGGGCGACACGGTCGCCGCGCGGCCCGCCGGGCCGGTACCGGCGGCGGTCGCGGGGGCCGTTCCGCCGGCCACCAGGGCCGTACTGCCGGTCGCCGAACCCGCCCAACTGCCCTACCCGGTCTTCGGCTTCACCGGCCGCACCGCCGAGGTCAAGCGCATCACCTCACTCCTGCTGTCCGGTGGCATGCCGGTGGTCTGCGTGGAGGGCACCGCCGGCATCGGCAAGACGGCCCTCGCCGTGCGCTGCGCCCAGCAGGTGGCGGGCTCGTTCCCGGACGGCCAGCTCTTCGCCGATCTGCGGGGCTTCGACCCGCTCGCCCCGGTCGAATCCGGCCAGATTCTCGGCGAGTTCCTGCGCTCGCTCGGCGTCCCGCCGCGCCGGATCCCGCCCGCCGTGCACGAGCGGTCGGCCCTGCTGCGTTCCGTACTCGCGCACCGCCGCGCGCTGCTGGTGCTGGACAACGCCGCCGACGCCGACCAGGTGCTGCCGCTGCTGCCCGGCTCCGAGCACTGCGCGGTGCTGATCACCAGCCGCCGCCGGCTGACCGGGCTGGCCGTGCACAGCGGGGCGCACCGGGTGCAGTTGCCGGTGCTCAGCGTCCGGGAGTCGGACGCCCTGCTGCGTACCGTGCTGGGCCCGGCGGCGGCCGGTGACGACGCGGCGATGGCGGAGATCGCCCGGCTGTGCGGCCATCTGCCGCTCGCGCTGCGGGTGGTGGCGGCCCGGGCGGCGATCTCCCCGCACATTCCGCTGGCGGCGGTCGCCCGCCGGCTGGCCGAGTCCGGGCCGCTGGCCGGGGTGTCGGCGCCGGAGCCGGAGGACGAGCGGGTTTCGGTGGCCGCCTCGCTGACCCTGTCCTACCGGGGGCTGGACGCCACCGTGCAGCGGGTGCTGCGGCACATCGGGCTGATCCCGGGTCCTGATCTGACCCAGGCGGCGGCAGCGGCCGTGGCCGGGGTCGCGGAACCGGTCGCCGGGCGGGCGCTGTCGGTGCTGTCGGCGGCGCATCTCATCGAGCAGCACCACGCCGACCGGTTCCGGTTCCCGCACGATCTGCTGCGCGAGTACGCCCGGCAGCGGGCCTACGCCGAGGAGAACCCCCGGGAGCGGGAAGCGGCGATACGCAGGCTGTCCGCCTGGTATCTGCGGACCGCGTCGGTGCTGGGCGGCGGCTCGGGGCACCGCCATGTGGTGGGCCCGCACGGCCGGATGGAGACCGCCGAGGGCGGTCGGGACGGTCCCGTCACCTCGGATTCCGCGCTGGTGAAGGCCGAGGCCGAGCTGCGCAACTACGCGGCGATGGCCGCCCATGCCGCCCGGCACGGTCCGTACCCGGTGGCCTGGCGGCTCGCCGGGCTGCTGCACGACCTGTGCAAGCGCCGCTCGCTGGTGTCCGAGTGGCTGACCATGGCGGAGGCGGGCCTGCGGGCCGCCGAGGAGGCCCAGGACGCGCGGGCCGCCGCCGAGCTGGCGCTGACGCTGGTGGACGCCTCGCTCACGGCCGGTCTGATGGCGCAGGCCGAGCAGCACGCCCAGCGGGCCCTGGCCATCGGGGAGGAGCACGGCTGGCCGCGGATCAGGGCCGCCGCCCACGAGCAGTTGGGGCGCGGCCGGTGGACGGTCGGCGAACTCGGCGCCGCGCGCGAGCAACTGGTGGAGTCGGTGCGGCTGTACGGGGAGGGTGGGGAGGGTGGCCCGCTCAACACGGCGATGGCGCTGTGCGCGCTGGCCCGGGTGGAGGCCGATTCCGGGGTGCTGGAACGGGCTTTCACGCTGTACGGGAAGGCGCTGCGGCTCAGCCGGGCGGCGGGCGTGCCGCATCTGGAGTCCATGGTGCTGATCGAACTCGGCCTGGTACACGCCGCGTTGCACCGCCCCGAGTCGGCGGCGCTGTCCTTCGAGGCGGCGCTGGCACGCAGCCGGGGCAGCTACACCGGGCACCGGCCGCAGGCGCTGGCGCTGGGCTATCTCGCCGAACTGGACGCGGCGCGCGGCCGGGACGAGCGGGCGGGGGAACGGGCCAGGGAGCGTGGCGCGCAGGCGGTACGGATCGCCCGGGACCAGGGCGACCACTGGGCGCTGGCCGAGGCGCACAACGCGGCCGGCCGCGCCCTGGCCGCTCTCGGCGACCCGGTGGCGGCGGCCGGCCACCACCACGCGGCGCTGGAGCTGGCCGGCCTGCTGACCTATCGGCGCGCCGAGCTGCACGCCCTGGCGGGCCTGGCCGCCACCACCGACGACCCGTCCTGGGCCCGCCGGGCCACCGCCCTGGCCACTGCGCACGGTTACGACCTCAGCCGGCTGCTGGGTCCTGCGGGTACGAGCTGATCTCGATCAGGTTGTGGTCCGGGTCCCGCAGGTAGACGCTCAGGATCGGGCCCAGCGCCCCGGTTCTGGTGACCGGGCCCTCCTCCACCGGGACGCCGTACGCCGCCAGCCGGTCCATGATCGCGTCGGGGGGCAGGGTGGTGAGCAGACACAGGTCGGCGCTGCCCGGGGTGGGGTGTGCGGCGCGCGGGAGCAGTTCGTGGCCGGCCAGGTGCAGGTTGATCTTGCTGTCGCCGAAGCGGAGCGCGCGCCGCCCGGTGCCGAAGGTCACCGGCCGCATGCCCAGCACCCGCTGGTAGAAGTCGACCGTGCGCTCGATGTCCGCGACGGTCAGCACCAGATGGTCGAGCCCGGTGATCCCCAGCCCGCTTCGGTCCGCGCTTCCGTTTCCGCTTCCGATTCCGCTTCCGTCTCCGCTTCGGTCCGCGCTTCCGTTTCCGCTCATCGGCCCAGCATCCCAGCTATCGGTCGATCTCCTCGAACAGATTCTCCCAGCGGTCCAGTACCCGGGGCAGATTCAGGGCGGCCACATGGTTCCGGGCCGCCGCGCCGTAGTGGTGCCGGCGTGGGGTGTCGGTCATCAGCCGGGTGAGCGCCGTCGCGAAGGCGTCGGTGTTGCCCGCCGGGACCAGGGTGCCGGTGTGGCCGTCCCTGATCAGCTCCCGGACGCCGGCCGACAGATCGAAGCTCACCGTCGGCACTCCGCAGGCCGCCGCCTCGGCCACCGCCATGGGGCGGCCCTCGCGGTCGCTGGTGAGGGCCAGCAGGGACAGTTCGCGGTAGGCCGCCGTCATGTCCCGCACGCTGCCCCGGAAGTGCACCCGCTCCGCGACGCCCCGGCTCCTGGCGTGCGCCTCCAGCGCGCCGCGCAGCGGCCCGTCACCGAACAGGTGCAGCTCCCATTCACGCCCGCCGGTGTCCGCGAAGGCGTCGATCAGCCGGTCGAGCCGCTTGACCGGCTCCAGCCGCCCCACCGCCCCGATCCGCCGGGTGTCGAGCCGGGCGGCGAGCCCGGGGCTGAACGGCAGCGGGTTGGGGATGGTGGCCGCGTTCGGCAGCCGCTCGCGGCGGAACAGCGCCGCGTCGCCCTCGCTGAGGAAGACGGACTTCTCCAGCTCCGGGTAGTGCCGCAGGATCAGCCGCAGATTGGCGGAGGCCCGGGCCTGCTCGTACGACTCGTGGTACTGGCCGATGCCGCGCAGTCGTGGCCACTCCACGGCGCGCAGCCAGTCCACCGCCCACGGCGAGCCGATGATCAGATAGCCGGTGTCGACCGCCGTCAGCCGCTCCGTCAGCTTGCCCAGCGCCTCCTCCCGGTGCCCGGCCCGCGTCCGCTGCTGCTTCACCCGCGACCAGTTCAGCCGCTCCGCGAAGGTGTTCGCCCGCCACGGCGGCGGCGTCGGCTCCGGGTAGAGCGTGGTGTGCCGGTAGCCCGGGTCGCTGTGGTACGTGTGCGGCTCCGCGCTCGGCCGGATGCCGATCAGCTCCACCCGGTGCCCGCGCCCCGCGAACCCCTGGGCCAGGGTGTGCAGCACCCGCTGCGAGCCGCCCATCGAGTCCACGTCGATGCCGATCAGGAAGATGTTGCGGTGTTTCATCGGACCAGCCCCTCGAAGAAGCGTTCCACCACGGCCCAGGCGGCGCCGCCCGTCTCGTACGTCGTGAAGCGGGCGGCGAAGGCGGCGTACCGGTCCGCGTGTTCCTTCTGCACCCGGTCCAGGTCGTTCACCACCTCCACCACCTCGTCGGTGCGGGTCAGCACCGGGCCCGGCGCGATCTCCGCCAGGTCGTAGTACGTGCCGCGCGCGCTGTTGCGGTAGTGCTCGTAGTCGTCGGCGAACAGCAGGATCGGCCGGCCCAGATTGGCGTAGTCGAACATCACCGACGAGTAGTCCGTCAGCAGCGCGTCCGAGGCCAGCAGCAGCTCGTTGATGTCGGGGAAGCCGCGCCCGTCCCGTACCACCGGGGCCACCTCGCGCGGCACCTCGAACCGCTCGTAGTAGTGCGGGCGTACCACCACCGTCCACTCGTGCCCGATCCCGGCCGCAAGCCGCTCCAGATCCACCCGCAGCGACTCGCCGGTGTTCCGCGCCCCGTCCCGGAACGTCGGCGCGTACAGCAGCACCTTGCGCCCGTCCGGGATCTGGAGCCGCACCCGTGCCGCCTGCGCCCGGTCGCGGGCCTCCACCTCCCGCCAGCGCACCAGCACGTCGTTGCGCGGCAGCCCGCAGCGCAGCAGCTCACCCGTGTAGCCATTGGCCCGCACGAAGGTGCGTTCGAACTCCTCGCTGGGTGCGATCAGCAGATCCCAGCGCGCCACCGCGTCCCGGTGCAGCCGCTGCTTGTCCTCCGGGCCGAACCGCAGCTCCGGGATGTCGAAGCCCATGTGTTTGAACGCCTGCCCGTGCCAGGTCTGGAGGTAGCGGGTGCCGCGCGGTTTGCCGTACGCGGCCGGGAAGCCGTGCGAGTCGACCCAGTAGCGGGCGCGGGCCAGGGTGCGTACGTACTCCCAGCTGCCGCGCCGCACCAGCGGCACGCCGGGCGGGAAGCCGGCCGGGTCGCCCGCGTACGACCACACCGCGTTGAGCGGCAGCCCGCGCCGCACCAGCTCCTCGTAGATGTAGCGGGGGCTGTCGGCGTAGCCGCGCCCCTCAAGCGCCTCGAACACCACCAGATCGCGGTCCCTGGGCAGCCGCTTGAGCTCCTGGTAGCTGAGGGCCTTGAGCCGGGGTCCGGAGAGCCGGCGGCCGAGTTTGGCGGACTTCTCGCGCACCGGGCCGAGCCGGGGCGCGATGACCTCGGCGCCGGCCAGCAGTCCGGAGCGGGCCCAGGTCAGTTCGAGCCGGCCGGCGCCGCGCTCCTCGACGGCCACGGTGATCGAGTGGCCGGCCAGCCGGGTACGGCGGGCGGGCAGGTCGCCGGGGGCCAGCAGCATGTCGGTGCGGCGCAGGCCCAGCCGCTCCAGGGCGATCACCGGGTGGCGGCGGCCCTTGAAGCCCTTGGCGGTGAGCGGCACCTTCCGCAGATCGACCTCCAGTTCCGCCTCGTAGCGGTCGGTCCCGGCCGGCACATAGGCGAAGGGGACGCGCAGCGGCTCGCCGGCGGCGGCCAGCCACAGTTCGGCGGTGACGCCGTCCGGGTCGGCGAGGAGGCGGGCCGGGTCGTACGTGCGCAGGCCGAGCCGCAGCCGGGCACCGTCGGTGCTGACCCGGGTGAGTTCGTGCCGGATGGGGCGGGAGGCGAACGGCTGGGACGCCGGCTGCCACTCGGTGATGTCGAGTTCGGCGAGCGCGGCCGGGTCGTCGGGGAGCGTGTCGCCCCAGTACGTACGCTCCCCGTCGCGCACCACGGCGCGCGGGGCGAGCAGCGGGCGGCCCAGGGTACGGGCGGCGGTCTGGGCGTCCTCGAAGCGGCCGGCGGTGAGCAGGTACTGGCAGATCCGCTGTTCGCGCGGCAGTGCCCGCCGGGCCTCGTCGGTGATCTCCTCGCTCAGATAGGGGCCGATGACCTGGGTGAACTCCTCGATCCAGGGGTGGTCGCGGAACGGCAGGTCGCCCAGGTAGAGCCGCAGGTCGTGCTTGAGGAACTTGGCGTCCTTGGCGGGGCGCAGCGCGATGTTGCCGCTGTCGGTGAGGAAGGTGTCGATGAGCCGGGCGGCGTGCACCCGGTCGCGGACGTTGGCCATCTTGTGCCGGCTGGAGGAGATGGAGAGCTGGCCGGGGTCGTGGCCGAGGTTCCAGGTGTAGACGGGCCAGGGGACGACGGCGAACCGGTCGGCGAGGGTGAACGCCTGGGCGGTGAACAGCTGGTCCTCGTAGTGCATGCCGGCCGGGAAGCGCAGCCGGTGGCGGGCGATGAAGGCGGCCCGGTAGAGCTTGTTGGTGGACAGGTGGTCGGTGAAGAACTCGGGCGCCTGCGCGATGCCTTCGACGACCCGCACATCGGAGTCGAACAGCTCCGGGTACCACAGCCCGGTGGCGCCGTTCTCCTCGTTCACGCGGGTGACCTCGCCGGTGACGAAGTCCACCCCGGTGGCCTCGGCGGTCAGCAGCAGTGACTTGCAGGCGTGCCGGGGGAGTTCGTCGTCGCTGTCGAGGAACATGAGGTACGGGGCGCGGGCGGCGTCGATCCCGGCGTTGCGCGGGGCGCTGCATCCGCCGCTGTTCTCCGGCAGCCGGATGGACCGGACCCGCGGGTCGGCGGCGGCGAGCGCGGCGGCGACCTGTGCGGTGTCGTCGGTGGAGCAGTCGTCCGCGATGATCACCTCCAGGTTGCGCAGGGTCTGCCGCTGTACGGAGCCCACCGCGCGGGGCAGCCGGCGGGCGTCGTTGTAGGCGATGACGACGACCGTGACATCGGGCGTCTGCGTCGGCGTCTGCGTCGGTGTCGGGTCGGGGCCGGGGCCGGGGTCGGTCATGGGGTTGCGCCCCCTCGGGGTTGGGTGGGTTCGATCTGGTCCACGCGGTAGAAGCCGGCGACGCAGCGGGCGGCCCAGTCGCCGGAGGAGTTCTTCGCCATGAACGGCTCGGTGAGCCCGGCGATGTGGAGGGGCGTGTAGCCGACCGTGGTGGCGCCGGCGGCGGCCTCGGCGCGGATCCGGGCGTGCTGCGCGTCCCAGGCGGCGGCGCGGGCCCTGGTGTCGTCGGCGAGCGACCGTACCTGGGGGAGCAGTCCGGCCAGCGCGGCCAGGGTGGCGGCGGTGGCGAGCAGCGCGGCGACGGTGCGGGTGCGGGCACGCAGCCGGCCGGCGAGGGACTGGCCGATGAGCACGCCGTAGCAGCACAGGGCGAGCAGCGCGGGCAGCAGGAAGCTGTTCCAGGTGCGGTAGTACGTCCAGCCGCCGTTGCCGTAGCCCATGCGCAGGGAGGCGACGACGGCGAGGGAGGTGAGGGCCACGGCAACGGCCGGGGCGGCCAGGGCGAGCCGGCCGGGGAGGGCGACCATCCCGGAGTCGGCGCCGGGCCCGCGGACCGGGCTGGCGGCCGGCAGCGGGCGGGGGGCGGACAGCGGGGGCAGCGACAGCGGGGCGCCGCGCAGGGCGAGGCCGAGCAGGACGCCGGCGGTGAGGGCGCCCAGCCACACCCAGGAGCCGGTGGCGGCGGCGAGGTGTTCCCACACCCGCAGCCAGTCGCGGCCGGTGGCGGTCAGTTCGGCGGTGGAGAACGGGTCGCCGGGCGGCGGGTGGACGCGGCGCCGGGCGCGGGCGCCGGGGGAGGTGTAGAGGAGGGCGAGCCCGGCGACCAGGCCCAGGCAGCCGGCGGTGCACCAGGCGAGGACGTACCGGCCGTCCCGGGTGCGGCGGCGGCGCCGGGTGAGGGCGGTGAGTCCGGCCAGGCCGGCCAGGGTGCCGGCGACCGCGCTGAACGCCTCGCTGAGGGTGCCGAGGAAGACCCCGGCGACGAGCACCCCGGCGACCGCGGCGCGGCGGGCGCGCCGGCCGCGCCGCTGGGCCCACAGCGCCCAGTTGACCAGCCAGATCCCGATGATGGCGGGCAGCGTGTGGGAGATGGTGGCCGGGGCCCACAGCAGGGTCTGGTACGGGAGCGGCGAGGCGTAGATCAGCAGGGCGGGCAGTACGAGGGCGGCGGCGATCAGCGCGGGGAGCGGTGCCTCGCGGCCGGTGCGTACGGCGAGGGTGCGGCCGAGGACGACGAGTCCGGTGGTGAGGGTGAGGAGGAGGACGGCGGGCAGCAGTTTGGGGCCGAGCAGGCCGCCGGTGTAGGTGACGCCGTTGAGGAAGGCGTTGGCCACCCGGCCGTTCTGGGTGGTGTAGAAGTCCCAGGTGATGCCGTGGATGCCCAGCTCCCGGGTCTTCCAGGCGGCGCACCAGTCGTCGGAGGTGGGGCGTACGTACCGGCCGAGGACGGCGCCCACCGCGAGCAGTGCGCCGGCTCCGGCGGCCACCGCGAGAGCCGGGCGGCGGCGCGATGCGGCTGCGGTGCGCGGTGTCACCCGGACGCCCTCCTTCGCATGTCGCAAATGGGATCAAATAGGAGCATTGCACCATACTGACCCACGCCGGGCTGTCCACGGCAGCGCGGATCCCGCGCGTTGTGCGGGAGATGAGGGAGATGCCGGATTCCCGGAAGGAAGCTGGGCCGCATGAAGCTGTCCGTCGTTGTCCCCTGCTACAACGAAGAGGCCGTCATCGACCGCTTCGACCAGCAGCTGCGGGCCAGCCTGGACCGCCTCCCCATCACGTACGAGCTGTGCTACGTGGACGACGGCAGCGCCGACAACACCCTCACCCGGCTGCGCGCGCTGCGCGTCGAACACCCCGCCAACACCCGCTATCTCTCCTTCAGCCGCAACTTCGGCAAGGAGGCCGCGATGCTCGCCGGACTGCGCGCGGCACGGGGCGACGCGGTGGTGCTGATGGACGCCGACCTCCAGCATCCGCCCGAGCTGATCGGGCACATGCTGGAACTGCACGACCGCGGCCATGACCAGGTGGTGGCCAAACGCGACCGGTCCAGCGACAAGGCGGTGCGCGGACTGCTCTCCCGGCTGTACTACCGGGCCGTCAACCGCTGGGTGGACGTCCGGCTCACCAGCGGCGTCGGCGACTTCCGGCTGCTGTCCCGGGCGGCGGTGGACGCGCTGCTGTCGCTGCCGGAGAACAACCGTTTCTCCAAGGGGCTCTTCTCCTGGATCGGCTTCGACACCGTCACCTTCGACTGCCGGGACGCCGCGCGGCAGGGCGGCGGCGGCAGCAAATGGCGGTTCCGCTCGCTGCTCAACTACGGCATGGACGGCCTGATCTCCTTCAACAACCGGCCGCTGCGCGCCGCCATCTACACCGGCCTGGCGCTGGCGGCGCTGGCCGCCGGGTACGCCGGCTGGGTGATCGCCACGGCGGTGGGCGGCGGGGTCACCGTCCCCGGGTACGTCACCCTGGTCGCCATCATCGCCGGGCTCGGCGGGCTCCAGATGCTGATGCTCGGGCTGATCGGCGAGTACATCGGGCGCATCTACTACGAGACCAAGCGCCGCCCGCACTACCTGGTGAAGGAGAGCGGCGAGGTACGCGCCCCGGAACGGCCGGCCCCCGACCCGGCACCCGTCGAGGACTTCGAACGGTGAAGGCGGCGCGGCGGGCCCAGCTGGCGCAGTTCAGCCGCTTCGCCCTCATCGGCGCCGTCAACACCGGCACCTTCTACCTGTGCTACCTGCCGCTGCACCGCCTGCTGCCGTACTTCTCCGCCTTCACCCTCGCCTACCTGGCCAGCATGGTCGGCTCCTTCTTCCTCAATACCTACTTCACCTACCGCACCCGCCCCAGCTGGCGGAAGTTCGCCCTCTTCCCGCTGACCCAGCTCACCAACTACCTCGCCCAGAGCGCCGGCCTGTATCTGCTGGTCAGCGGCGCCGGGCTGAACAGCACCACCGCCCCGCTGCTCGCCGCGGCCGGCGCCGTACCCTTCACCTATCTGGTGTCCCGGCGCATCCTGCTGCCCCGTCCCCGTCCCCGTCCCCGCGAGGAACCCGCTCCATGACCGTGCTGTCCCGCCGCGCCCTGATCGGGGGCGGGCTCGCGTCCGTCCTCGGGGCCGCCACCCTCATCGAGGCCCTGCGGACCACCCCCGGGAGCGGGCACGGCGACGGTACGGACCCGGCCGCGCGGCCGGCCTCGGTCATGCAGTTCATCGCCCACCCGGACGACGACCTGTACTTCATGAACCCCGACCTCAGCGGCACGCTGCGCACCGGGGCCGCGCTCACCACCGTCATCCTCACCTCCGGCGAGTCCAACGGCGTCAACGGCAACGGCGGCCCCGGCCGGCCCTCCCCCAGCATCGGGCACGACCGCTTCGCGCGCGCCCGGCAGAACGGACTGCGCGCCGCGTACGCCCACATGGCCACCGGCGACCGCGACAGCCCCTGGCAGTCCACGGTGCTGCCCACCGCCGGCGGCTTCCCCGTCCAGCGCGACACCCTGCTGGCGCGCCCCTCGGTGCGGCTGATCTGGCTTCAGCTGCGCGAGGCCCGCAAGGTCTCCGACGAGGTGCCCGACTCGCTGCGCGGACTGTGGCGCGGCCAGGTCGGCCGGCTCGGCTCGCTGCGGGCGCGCGGCGGCGTGGTCGGCGAGGACTTCACGGTGACCGCCGACCAGCTGACCGCCACCCTCACCGGGCTGCTGCGCACCTCGGCGCCCAGCCACGTACGGTTCCAGGACCCGACCCCGGACCGGCGGCCGGGCAAGAAGGTGTACTCCGACCACCAGGACCACACGTACGGGGCGAGGTTCACCCAGCTGGCGCTGGAGCGGTACGCGGCGGAGGACCCCGCGTACTTCAGCGCGCAGAGCTACCTCGGCTACCGCAGCGGGACCCTGCCGCCGACGCTGAGCCCGGCCGCCGTCGAGGCCAAGGCACGCACCCTACACATCTACGGCGGGGTCGGCGCGACCTGCGGCGACGCGGACGGCTGCGGCGACTACAAGACCGGCGCCACCCCCGACCTGCGCTGGCTGCCCACCCTGCGCGACCCGCGCGAGATGAGCACCGACTGGCTGCACCGTCTTGACGACGGCGGGCTGCTGGCCTGCGCGGTGCTCGGCGGGCGGCTCGCGGTGTGGCATGGGGTATCCCCTGCGGAGTGGGCCGGCCCCGAACTGCTGCCCGGGGCGGGCATCGACGGGGGCTTCGTCCTGGTGCGTCACCCGGACGGGCGGCCCGCGGTGTACGCGACCCGTACGGTCGGCGGCGCGCCGGGTGACGCCGGGTACCGGCGCGAGGTGGTGCGGTCGGTGGACCTGGGCGAGTGGGAGGTGCTGGGCGCGCCGAACGGCGGCGACCACGAGGCGAGCTGGCAGCTGTTGCCGCCGGCGGTGGGCGTGGACGACGCGGGCCGGGTGGTCGTCGCGGCGCGCAACAAGGGGCATGGCCTCAGCGCCCGCACGCTCGATCCGGCGAGCGGGGCGTGGGGCGCGTGGACGGACCTGGGCGGCGTCAACGCGGCGAGCCGCCCGGTGGCGGTGACCGGCGGGGACGGCCGGATCCGGATCCTGGCCGCCACCCACGAGAAGGTGCTGCTGTGGCGGCAGGGCGCGGACGGCGGCTTCGGCGCGCCGGTGGACGCCGGACTGCCGGCCGTCACCGGGCCGCTGACGGCACGCCGGTCGGGGGCCGGGGTGCAGCTGTACTTCCGGCAGCCCGGCACCGGAGTGCTGCAAACGGCGGTGGTGGACGGTGTGGAGGGCGGGCAGCCGAAGGTGACGGAGCTGCCCGGCGGGGTGGGGTACGGCCCGGCGGCCGAGTCGTCCGGCGCGCTGCTCGCGGTGCGCGACGAGGCGGGCCGGGTGGCGGTGGCGGTCTCCCCGTCCCCGTGGGTGACGGCCCCGCAGCCGGCGATCGGCACCCCATCGGCGGTGGCGGTCACCCGCGACCGGGTCACGGTCGGCTATCTGGGGGAGGACGCCCGGCTGTACTCCATGGAGTTCGGCACGGACGGTGCGGGTCAGTAGGGCTGGCTAACGGTTCTTGGGCCGGGCGCGGACGTGCATGCGTTCGCCCTGCGGGCCGAAGAGGCTCAGTACCTCGACGGGGCGGGTGTCGGCGCTGCCGAACCAGTGCGGGAGCCGGGTGTCGAACTCGGCGGCCTCGCCCTCGCCCAGCTCCAGATCCCGGTCGGCGAGCAGCAGCCGCAGCCGGCCGGTGAGAACGTACAGCCACTCGTAGCCCTCGTGGGTGCGCTGCTCGGGGCGGGGCTGGTTCGGGGGCTCGCCCGGGATGATCATCTTGTACGCCTGAAGCGGCCCGGGGCGGCCGGTCAGCGGCAGTACGGTACGCCCGCCCTGGATCTGGCGCGGCGCCAGCCGCACCCGCGGATCACCCACGGGCGGCGCGCCGACGAGTTCGTCCAACGGCACCTGGAACGCCTTGGCCAGCGGCAACAGCAGTTCGAGCGAGGGCCGCCGCTGCCCCGACTCCAGCCGGGACAGCGTGGAGGTGGAGATCCCGGTCACCTCCGACAACGCGGCCAGCGTCACCCCCTGCTCCAACCGCACCCGCCGCAACCGCCCCCCGACCTCGGCCAGCACTTCGGTGAACTCCATACGCACCAGCTCAGCACGCCGTCCCGGTTGTGGCAAGTGGGTTTGCCGGGACGGTCACATCACTACCGTGGTGACATGACCGAACTGCCGGATTGGATGTACCCACCCCACGAAGAAGGCTGGTTCGCCGAGGACCTGGACCAGCTTCCGGAAGCCCCGCGCCACACCGAACTGATCCATGGGGCGTTGGTGTTCCTGCTGACCCCCCAGCGGTCCTGGCACGCCAACACGGTGGTCGCGGTGGATTCCGCCCTGCGGCGGTGTGCCCCGGATGGGCTCCGTGTGGAGTCATGGATGACCGTCCGGCTCGACGCCCGCAACCGACTGGCGCCGGACCTGGTGGTCGCCGACGCCCGGTACGAGGCGGACCGCACCTGGTTCGCCGCCGAGGAGGTGCGGCTGGCGGTGGAGGTGGTCTCTCCCGAGTCGGCACACCGCGACCGGACGGTCAAGCCGCGCAAGTACGCCGAGGCCGGGATTCCGCACTACTGGCGGATCGAGGACGAGGAGCCGGGCGGCCCGGCTGTCCACGTCTATGAGCTGGACGTAACCACCAGCACGTATGTTCCCGTCGGTATTTTCCGGGACACGCTCAGCCGGCCGGTGCCGTTTCCGATCGCTCTGGATCTCCGGTCGCCGGCACCAGCGGGGCGGTGAAGATCTCGGTGTTGGCCGGGACGCCCACGCCCGTCCAGGTGAAGGGGATGCCCTGGGCGCGGTGCGGGTCGGGGTGGGTCATCAGCTGGAAGTGGACGTGGGGTTCGGTGGAGTTGCCGGAGTTGCCGCACGCGGCCAGCAGCTGGCCGGTGGTGACGCGGTCGCCCTCGCTCACCCGCAGGGAGCCCTTCTTGACGTGCGCGTAGAGCGCGTACGTGCCGTCGCCCAGGTCGAGGATCACGTGGTTGCCGAGCACCCGGGAGACGCCCAGGAGATCGCGGACGATGCCCTCGGCGAGCAGATGAACCAGCGCCGGCCAGGAGTTGCGGCTGCGGTGGTCGCGCTGGCGGTCGCGGGCGCGGACCACGGTGCCCTCCGCCACCGCGAGCAGCGGGGCGCCGAAGGCCGGGAAGTCGCGGTTGGGGCGGGACAGCGGCCACCAGCCGAAGGCGGGGCGGGAGCCCTCGGCCGGTTCGGCCGGTTCGGCCGGTCCGGCCGGTTCGGCTGACCCGGCCGGTTCGGCCACGATGTCGATGGCGTGGCTCTGCCCGTAGCCGTACGTGCCGTGGCTGGGCACCTTGTCCGCCGGGCTGTTGAGAGCCAGCCAGCGGCCGGTGACCGGCGCCGCCACCTCCACCGGCGCCGGGTACACGTGCCCCCGGGGCGGCCGGGTCACCGCGTACTGGATCGCGGCGCCGGCCAGCAGGGCGGCCCAGGGCAGAAACCCCCAGACGCCGTACAGCTCGCGCAGTACGGCCAGCGCGAGGAACGCCCAGAAGCAGGTGCGGTACAGGACGGGGCCTATGACACGGAAGGTGCTCATGACGGGTATCTCGCGCCTCAGCTCGGGTTTCGGGTGGTGGCCAGCGCCACCAGCAGCGGGATGACCCGGGTCGGCGGGATCTCGTGGCGGCCCCGGCCCGTGGTGTGCAGCCAGCCGGCCGAGGTCAGCTGCCGCAGATGGTGGTAGATCTGGCCGGTGGTGCCCAGACCCTCCAGCGCGGCCAGCTCGGCGACGGTACGGCGGCCGTGCGCGATCTCGCGCAGCAGCCGCATCCGTACGGGGTGGCCGAGCGCCGCGAAGGACTCGGCGGCCTGCTCCCAGTCGCCCGCCAGCAGATCGTCGGTGGTCAGCGCGTACTGCCACTCGTAGAACTCCTCGGTGGCCAGCCGGGCCGAGCCGGTGAACAGCACACCGCCCGGCCCGTCCGGCGGGAGCTGCTTCTTCAGGCCCTCCAGCGCCCAGAAGCCGCCCCCGCCCGTGCCCTCCAGCGCGGCGAGCCGGCGCTCCAGGGCCGCGACACGCTCCTCCAGGGAGTCACTCATACGGCCGATCGTACATGCTTTTACGTAATTACCGAGTGAATCGCCAGCCCGCCCACGCCGAGGTCACCATCTCCCGCACTCCGCGCCGCGCGCTCCACCCCAGATGCTTCGCCGCCGCCTCGGTACGCGCCACCACCCGCGCCGGATCACCCGGCCGACGCGCTACCACCTGCGGAACCAGCGCCTCGTGATGCGTCAGCCGACCGATCTCCACCGCCATCTCGCGCACCGACACGCCCTCCCCGCGCCCGATGTTCAGCGTCAGATCCCCCGCGAACGGCTGTTCCGCCAGCGCCCGCGCCGCCGCCACATGGGCCTGCGCCAGATCCTCCACATGAATGTAATCCCGTACGCAGGTGCCGTCCGGCGTCGGATAGTCGTCCCCGAAGATCAGCGGCGGCAGCCCGGCCTCCAGCCGCTCGAACACCATCGGGATCAGATTCGAGACCGAGGTGTCCGCCAGCTCCGGGGCCGCCGCGCCCGCCACATTGAAGTACCGCAGACAGGCCGTCGAGATCCCGTGCGCCCGCCCCGCGTCCCGCACCAGCCACTCGCCGATCAGCTTCGTCTCGCCGTACGGGCTGATCGGCGCGCACACCGTGTCCTCCGTCACCAGCCCCAGCCCCCCGTCATCGGCCGGCGTCCCGTACACGGCCGCCGAGGACGAGAACACGAACGTCTCGATCCGCGCCCCGCGCACCGCCTCCAGCAGGATCTGCAACCCGTGCACGTTCTCCCGGTAGTAGCGCAGCGGCTGCGTCAGCGACTCCGCCACCTGCTTCTTCGCCGCCAGATGGATGACGGCCCCCACCTCGTACCGGGCGATGGTCCGGTCCAGCAGTACCCGGTCCAGGGTGCTGCCCTCCACCAGCGGCACCCCCTCCGGCACCCGGGCCCGTACCCCCGTGGACAGGTCGTCGTACACCACCGGCCGCTCGCCCGCCGCCAGCAGTGCCCGTACGACGTGGGCGCCGATGTAGCCCGCTCCACCGGTGATCAGGAAGGTTGTCATCCGATGCTCCATTTCTCCTTCGGACTGCCCGTCAGGTCTTCAGCAGACGTTGCAGAGGCTGCACGCGTTGCAGCCGGGCCGCCGCCACCCCCGTCGCGCCGCGCACCCCCGGCGCGATCCGCAACGCCAGCGCGCCGTGCGAGGTGGTGTACGGCTGCACCAGCAGCAGCCCGTGCCGCCGGCTGGGCAGTACGGTACGGCGCGGCGCCGCACCCACCGGCCGTACCCCGGCGACCACGGTCCGGCCCCGGGCGCAGCGGATGCCCGCCCTGATGTCCCACACCGTCAGCGGGCCGTCGGAGTCCGGGGCGGGCAGCGCCGCCAGATCGAGCCGGGGCGCGGCCACCCAGCCCGCGCCGTCCTCGGCCGGGAACAGCGCCACGCTGCGCCGCTGCCCGAGCCGCCCGCGCTCGCGATGCCACAACTCCACGTCCACGCCGTAGACATCGGCCGCCGCCAGCCGCCCGTACAGCTCGTGGACGCGCAGCCGCAGCACGGGGGACGCGCCCGGCCCGGTGAGTTCGGCGTCCACCGTGAGCGGCAGCGCCTCCACGGGCAGCTCGGCCAGGCCCTCCAGCGGCAGCTCCGGCAGGTCCGGGGACCACACGGGGTGTCCGCCGGCGGTGGCCAGCGGGGGCAGCAGCCGGGGCGGGTCGGCGGTCAGCGCGGCCATCCGGGTCAGCTCACGGGGGGTCGGGGAGGCCAGCAGCAGGGCGGCCAGCCAGCGGTGCACGGGGGCTGCCACGGCCAGCTCGGCCGGCGTGAAGGCGGCCAGGTGGGAGCGGGTGAGGGACCACCACCAGCGCTGGAAGTCGGGGCTGCGGGAGGGGAGTTCGCGTACGTACAGCGGCAGATCGTGGTCCAGGAACTTGGTGCGGGCCGCCGCCGCCAGCCGCTCCGCCCCGGCGGTGCGCAGGATGTCGACGGCCTGCCGGTGCGCTTCGAGCCGGCCGGCCCAGTGCGCGACGCGGCCCCGGTCGAGGGAGATCGACAGCGCGGCGGAGCGGCGGCGCACCTGCCACACGTACACCGGATCGGGGATCACCGCGAGCCGGGGGGCGGCGGCCAGTACCCGGGCGGTGAACACGAAGTCCTCGTAGGGGAAGCGGCCTTCGGGGAAGGTGATCCGGTGGGCGCGCAGGAAGTCCCGCTCGTACAGCTTGTTCACGCACAGCGTGTCGTGCGTCAGCCCGGGGTGGCGGCGCGGCGGGTCGTACACGGCGGGCGCGGCCGGGGCGGCGAACAGCTGTGGCTGCCACGGGCGTTCGGTGCCGGCGGGCAGTTCACGGCGTACGCACAGCCCGGCTGCCACCGGTGCGGCGTGCCCGGTGGCGGCGGTCAGCAGGGCGGCGACGGCGCCGGGCGGCAGGATGTCGTCGCTGTCCAGGAACATGACGTACCGGCCGCGCGCCGCCGCCAGGCCGGTGTTGCGGGGGGTGCCGCAGCCGCCGCTGTTGACGGGGTGGCGGAGGAGGCGCAGGCGGGGTTCGCGGGCGGCGAGGCGTTCCAGGACGGTGGCGGTGGCGTCGGTGGAGGCGTCGTCGACGGCGATCACCTCGCCGACCGCCGGGCCCTGGGCGAGCGCGGAGCGGACCGCGTCGGCGATGTGGGCGGCGTCGTTGTAGGCGATGACGATGACGCTGACGCTACGGGAGGTCATGGGGCGCGCCGCCCTATCGGGCCGGGACGGCGTCGGGGGCGGCGGGGGCGGGGCGGCGGGGCGATGGGTACGCGCCGGAGGCGGGCGGACGGCGGTCGGCGGGCGGGGTCACCGGGGGGAGGGCGCGGCCGTCGAGGAAGAACTCGCGGACGACGCGTTCGGCGGCCCGGCCGTCGTCCCCCGGGCTGAACCGGGCCCGGAACGCGGCCCGTTGCCGGGCGCCGGCCGGATCGTGCCACAGCGGGGCGGCGGGGTCGGTGAACAGGGCGAGGAGTTCGTCCTCGGTACGCGTCACCGGTCCCGGCGGGCAGTCCGGCAGTTCCAGGCAGACGCCCTGGGCGGTGCGGTAGTCGGCCCAGTCGGCGGCGTGCACGACGATCGGCCGGTCCAGCAGCGCGTAGTCGAACAGGATGGGGTGGTAGTCGGTGATCAGCGCGTCGGCGGCCAGGCACAGCTCGACGAGGGAGGGGTGTTCGGCGGCGGGCACCTCGCGTACGCCGGGCGCGGGGTGCCCGAGCGGGGCGCGGGTCAGTAGCAGATGACCGGGGCCGAGGCGGGCGGCGAGGCCGGCCACATCGAGGTGCGGGATGGCCGGGGCCGGCTCGTACGGGCGCTCGACCGGCGCGTACAGCACGGCGAGCACCCCCGGCGGGATCCCGAGCCGGGCGCGCGCGGCGCGTACGTCCTCGGCGGTGGCGGTGAGCAGCCGGTCGGCGTGCGGGGAACCATACTCCAGCAGGGTGTACGCGCCGGGGTGCGCGCGGCGCGCGGTGCGGGTGGCGTGCGGGCCGGCGGACAGGGCGGACGTCCAGCAGTCGATCTGCCGCAGTGGGGTGCTTGGGGGGCGGGCGACGGTGCTGCCGGTGTGGGTCTGGAGCCGCTGCTGGCCGGCGCGGGGGGCGCGCGGCACCGGGTCGGGGAACGGGGCGTCGCTGATCAGATAGCGGGCGCGGGCCAGGGCGCGGGCGGCGGCGGGGGAGTGCGGGTGCAGGCGGCGCGGGCCGTCCGGAGGGAGGTGCGGGGCGTGTTCGGGGCCGGCCACCCAGACGGTACGGAGGTGGGGGGCGAGTGCGCGGGCCTTCGCCTCCAGGGCGGCGGGGTGGCCGGTGTAGGCGCCGGTGGCGGGCAGGAACACGGCCAGGTCGGGGAGGAGGGGGCGGTGCCGGTGGACCTGGTAGTGCAGGCGGAGCGCGGCGGCCCGCAGGTGGCGGGCGCCCGCGCGGGCGTGCGGCCGGAGGAACCGTACGGCGCGCCGCACGGCGTGGGCGGTGGCGGCGCGCAACCGGCGGGTGAGAACGGGGAGGCTGCGGGTACGGTCCCGGCCGTCGCTGAGCGCGGTGGCCCCGGCGGTGGTGCGGTGCCGGGCGCACAGCGCGGCGGCCTGCCGGAAGAACTCGGCGCGGGTGGCGGGCGGCAGCGGTCCCGGCCGCTGGTGGAGCTGGGTGAGGTCGGCCAGCATCCGCTGATAGAGCCGGGCCCGCCAGCGCGGCGCCGTTACCTGCTCGAACAGCCGGTCGTACTGGCGCAGGATGTCGAGATGCTCCCGGCCGTGCGGGCCGGTGGCGGGCGCGGCCGTACGGCGTACGCAGTCGCGATCCAGCACGGCGATGGACGTGGCGGCGAGCAGCGCGGACTGGGAGAACGGCAGATCCGCGTAATGGCCGGGCGGAAACCGCAGCCCGAGCCGGTTCAGCAACTCCCGCCGGTGCGCGCGACCGGCGACGTCCGGGTCCAGCCACAGCAGGCCGGGGCGGCCGGCGAGGGTCATGACGTCGGGGGGCTGCTGGCAGTACAGGGCGCGGTGCGTACTGCCATGCAGTGGGAAAAGCAGCACCTCGGGGTCACCGGTGGCCCGCAGCCGACGGTCCATGGCGGGCAGGGCGCCGGGGGCGAGGGCATGGGCGGCGGCGTCCAGAAACAGCACGTACTCCCCCCGCGCCCGCTCCACCCCGGCATTACGGGCGGCCCCCGCCCCGCCC
Source organism: Streptomyces sp. NTD107 (assembly GCF_059510435.1). Taxonomy (NCBI): domain Bacteria; kingdom Bacillati; phylum Actinomycetota; class Actinomycetes; order Kitasatosporales; family Streptomycetaceae; genus Streptomyces; species Streptomyces sp. NTD107. The sequence goes on from NZ_JCAJZV010000006.1 coordinate 59,409, forward strand.
GGGTACGGCAGCCGCACCCGAACGACGCGGTGGTCGACGGCCGCGTACCCCCGGATGACCTGGTCGCTGTCGCCGGAGGCGACATCGTCGACGGCGATGAGTTCGAGATCGTCGAGCCGCTGTCCGAGAACGGAGACGAGGGCGGCATGCACCTGCTCGGGCGGCGCCTGGCGGACGGTCACAATGACGCTGAAGCGAGGCACGGCACCACATCCACCGGACGAGGGAGCAATACACGGACCATCCGACAATCGCTCAAGCGCCAGTGGATTCCCCGCACCGCTGGGATATGACCGTCCGGGTCCCTCCATTCGGAGCAACGCCACCAGGCCGGCGCGGCGAGAACCCGGGCACCGACCTGGCAGGGGACCACGACATCAGCGCGGCAGAACCCAGTCCCTCCTGGCGTCACCGTCACCGTCACCGCGCGACAGCGTGTGCAGACCATCGGCGTCAACACGAAGCCGATAGGCACCGGGCGCCGGCCGCCCGGCCCGCTCCCACTCCGCGAGTCGCCGGATGCGCCCGGAGGCGAGGTCGCTCAGCGGGCCGCCCTGCTGGACGGTCAGGGTGGGGCCGTTCAGGGTCATGCGGGCCCACGACAGGGAGTCGGGGTGGACGAGGCAGTAGGTGTGGTGACCGTTTTTCTCGGCGAGCCGAAGGGACAGCACGTCGGGTTCGTTGAGATCTACCTCCTGTGCGTGGCCGAAGACCACTTGCCGCACGAAGTCATGCGGATCACCGACTTCGTCGGGAAGGGGGATCACGGTCTTGGTCTCGGGATCTGACTGCACCAGATCGACGTACCTGAACGCACTCCTCGCCGACTCGTCCGGCGAGGAACGAGCGTCCATGAATCCATAGGCTTCTTCCAGGAAGGTGCCCTCGGCCGCACCGTCGGCTGTCCTTTTCAGACAGGCGATGCCGGAGCCGATGTTCACCACGATGGGTGCTCCCGGGGCTGTGGCCCGCAGCCACTCGGTGGGGATCCGGCGGACGGCGCAGGTGGCGAGGATCCCGTTGAACTGGCCGGACGCGGGGAGTTCATCCCGGCCGTCGCCTGTCAGGATGGTCGGCTCGTACCCGAGGCCGGCCAGCCGTTCCCGGGCGGTCGCGGTGAGTTCCGGGTCGATGTCGATGCTGGTCACGTTATCCGCGCCGAGGCGATGGCACAGCAGGGCCAGGTTGTAGCCGGTCCCCGTGCCGACCTCCAGGGCGCGGTCGCCGTCGCGTACCGGGAACTCCTCCAGCATCATGGCCATGAGGGAGGGCATGGAGGAGGAGCTGATGCCCGTACCGTTCGTGTCCCACCTCGTGACAAGGGAGTCATCGGCGTACACGGCGTCCAGGAAGCCTTCGTCCCGCGGCTCGTAGAACGTCTCCTCCTGTTGTCCCTCCAGACGACGGCCGAATCGCGGGGTGAAAACCTCCCTCGGCGTCTCTTCGAACGCGGAGATCCACTCGGGGCTGCGGAGGGCGCCGCAGGAGATGAGTTCCTGCGTCAGCCGGTGTCGCGCGGGTTGTGACGCTTCGAAGCCACGGGTTGTGGCGGTGTCGGTCATGACATCTTTCCTTCCAGGAGATCGGCGATCGCGTGGGCGATGGGCTGGGCCAGCTCGGGTATGAACCCGTACTGGCCATTGGGGTTGACATCGACGAGATGCCAGATGTCGTCGTGGTCAACGAGGAAGTCCATCGCCGCGTATCGCAGATCGAAGGCCGACATGAGTCGCTGCACCCCCACCCTGATGTCGTCCGGCATGGTGCACACCTGGTAGGTGAGCGCGTCGTAGTCGCGCCGGAAGTCGATCCGGGACTCGTCCGAGTGGGCGTGGATCTCACCGGCGAACAGGCGTCCTCCCACGACAGTCAGCCGGACCTCGTGCTTCTTGGGGATCCACTGCTGGAAGGTGTGGGCGCTGAAGATGATTTCGTCGGTGAGATCGTCTGGTCCCAGCGGGGGACTCGTCCACACTGCGGCCTCCTCTCCGTTGAATGCCCGTTGTCCTTGGGGAGCGATGGGCTTGTACACGACCCTTCTGTCCGGCAGAGAGACGACGAAGGCTTGTGCTTCGCGGGGGTCGTTCGTGATGAGGGTGGGGGGAATGCGGAGCCCGCATTGTGCGGCGGTGGCCAGGGCGCGTGGTTTCGAGTCCGCGATGACGTTGTGCCGTGGGTGGTTGACCCACCGGCACCGCAAGGACTGCACGATGCCTCTGAACGCTGCCCGTGCCTCCGAGCGGGCCCACGTGGCGTCATCCTCGGAGAGGGCGGGATCAACCTCGTGCGGACTGGGGCGCCGGTAATACACCGCCGTGACCTCGTCGAGGGCAAGCTCCCGGTGCTGACCGCGCCAGCCGCCCACCCAATCGTGGTGTCCAGGTCCGATGCGGGCCGAGAGCATCACCTGCCCGGGGAAGTCCCCCGGGTCGATCCGATGTACGGGGACACCCCGCTGGTTCAGCTCGTGGACGACGAGATCGGCCGGACTCTCCACCAGTTGGCGGGTCAGCACCAGGACCGTCATTCCCTACTCCTCCTCTTCCGGCGCGTCGACATCGCTGTCGTCCACGGCGTCTTGAAACCACTGCATGTCCCACCTGGTCTGCTCGGTTGAGCCCTTCGCGGTGCCGGTGGCAGCGGCCGTGATGAGCGGCACGCCGTCGTCCGTCAGCGCGAGTTGCCGCTCGGGGCAGTAGGTGGTGTGCGGAATCACGGTCGTGTTCTCGGGGGTGATGGGCCGCGCCGTACGCAGGCCGAACGGGCGCTGAGGTAGCCCATCCCCTTGAACGTGGGCGGGCGTGAGCACGGAACTCATGCTGTTCCTCCTCTGATGATGGGATCTCTTGTTTTCTGTCGGGCGGTTCAGCGGACGGTCCACCACGTGTGCAGCAGGCTGGCTGCCATCGCGGTGATGCCCAGGAGGGTGATCGTGTGGAAGGCCCGGTCGGCGGTCGTCGGGCGGGTCTTGGTGGGGGCCGGGAGTTGGGAGGTTCCGCTGGCGTACCGGGTGGGTCCGCACGGCCCGGCCGCGTCGCCACGTACGAACTGAGCGAGCCTGTTCAGACAATCGGCGCAGGCCCGTACGGGACGGGACCGGCCGTACGCCACCACGGATCCGGCCCAGACCACCGGTACGTTCTCGGTCTGGCACATGGAGCAGGTGCCGGTACGGGTCCAGCCGGTGAACTCCTCGGCGACCAGCCAGGCCAGGGGGGTGGGGGCGGTCATGCGCGCGGGCCTTCGAACGGGACGGCGTCCTGCGGTATCTCGTTCTCCCGGACCGTTCGGGTCACCCGTACGAGTCGGCCGCTGCTCAGCGTCAGCCGGCCGCCGCGCATGAAGTGGATGCGGCGGCCGTTGTGGAGCACGGTCACCGACTCGACCCGTTCCAGCCGGCCGCCGACCTCGATGTAGTCCCACGCCTTCACCAGGCTCAACGCGACATCGAGCGTTACCTTCACCAGCCTCGGCTCGTCACGGTTCATCGCGTGTCCCCGGCGAGATCGCAGCTGAACCAGACGATCTTGCCGTGCTGGTGGCGGGTCCGCTCGCAGCCGAAGCGGGCGGCCATCTCGCGTAGCATCCACAGGCCCCGGCCGTCCTCCGCGTCCCAGTCGGGTGCCTTGCCGATGACCGGCAGCCGTACGGAACGGTCGAAGACCTGCACGGTCACCTCGCTGCCGATGAGCACGATCCGCAGGTAGCAGCGCGGGTGTTCCGTCACGTGCCGCAGGACGTTGGAGAGCAGTTCGCTCACTCCCAGCCGCACCAGCTCCACAACATCCGGCGCGGCCCCCCACCCCCGCACCACCTCCCCGGCTTCCCGCCGCCACCACTCGACACCTCTCGCATCGGCGGTCAAGGACCGCCCAAACACCTTCTGGTTGTGGACAACCAGCACCGGATTCCTCATCACACCTCCAGTCGAGGGAGCACACGGCTTGCGGAGTGAGGATCCGCCCCGTCCCGTCGCCCGCCTGAACAGTGAACGAGGCTTTGCCACGGAGCGTGAGGAAAAGTCTGTGCTTCTTACGGACGGTACAACCGGAAATTTTCAAGCGATCCAGTTTGCCGTGCGTTGCCTGGCGGCTACATTGAGTACGTGGAAGGCAACGGTGCACTCAAGGGGCGGATGAGTGAAGCGGGCTTCACTCAGACGGAATTGGCCGACGCGGTAAATGTCCATCTGCGAGCGGACGGGCGCGAGGGAACTGTCAGCGACCGCACTGTCCGCAATTGGTTGACCGGAAAAACCCGTTGGCCGCATGAGCGCCAGCGGGCCGCACTGGAGGCAGTATTCAACTGCCCGGTCGCAGCACTGGGTTTCATTTCGAGTCGAGGTTCCTCGTCTCACGCACCGCCGGAGGACTCAGTGCGTCGTCGCCGCTTCATTACCGTTTCTGCCGCCGCAACTCTCGCCGCTGCGACGGCTCCCGCTTATGCCTCCCAAAAGCGCTTCGGCATGAGTGACGTCGAGCGATTGCAAATCAAGTTCGCCGCTCTGGTCGCCACCGATTTTCGATACGGCGGCAGGCGGACCGTCGAAAATCAGGCGACCGAACTTGCCGAAGAAGCCCTGATGATTCAGAACCACGGGAAGGCGACACAACGTGTGCGCGGAGCACTGTATGGCTGCGCAGCGTCCTTTACCTCAAGCGCCATGTGGGCGGCCATCGATGGTAGGCGCTTCGATGCCGCACAGCGCCACTTCCACCGCGCATCGAGTCTGGCGGCGATGTCCAACGACTCGACCATTCAGTTCCGTATCTGGTCGCACGCCGGAAGTCTCTATCGCCACATGAATCGCCCGGCAGACGCTGTTGCGGCCAACGATGTGGCCAGAAACCTGCCCATCACCCGCCACGACCCGATGTTTGCCTGTCTCGGCCACGCCCGACATGCCGCCATCCGAGGCTTGACCAACGACTCTCAGGCGGTCCGGCAAGCACTCGGCTACGCGCAGGACGCCTTCGAACGAGCAGACGCTACGGAGAAGCGCCCGGTGTGGATGGCTGCTGTGTGTGATCGGGCCGAACTGGAAACCCTAGCCCTTTCCGCACATTTCAGCCTCGGTAACTTCGAGGAAGCAGAGGGCCACGCCCACCGGGGTCTCTCCCTGCTGCGCCCTGCCATGCAGCGCGACCGCGCGATCGTTACCGCTCGACTCGCACTTGCCCAGCTCGGTCAGGGCGAGCTGGAGAGCGCCGTGAACTCCGCCCTGAGCATCCCCAGTGGCAGCGACCGGCACCCGCGCGTCGGCCCATTGTTGCGCGAATTCAGCGACCTGCTGCATGTCGTCGCTCCCTCCAGTACGCCCACCCGTAACTGGGACGAATGCGTCCGCGAGAGCCAGAAGGGGGCCTCATGAGCTCCACCGGAATCGAGTTCCGTCGCACCCGTGATGCCGAGGGCATCATGGACACCCTTATCGACGTCTATGCCGAAGTCCGTGCGGATCGACTCCACGAACCCCACTACTCAACCACTCGGTATTCCGAACAACTGGCCCGTCATGCCTCGGAACCGGGATGGGAAGTCCTGATCGGCTACGACGGCGCCGAGCCCATCGGCTACGCCTACGTGAACACCCTCCATGCGGAGCACCGTTGGTGGCAGCGCATGACCACGCCCCTGCCCGCCGGATGCGCCGGCACACCCACTGTCGCCCTCAAAGAGGGCATGCTGCGCCGCCCCTGGCGGGGCCGTGGCCTCGCCAAGCGAGGCCACGATGAACTGCTGGCGGCACGGCCCGAGGAACAGACCACCCTTCTCGTCAACGCCCTTGCCGGGGATGGAAAGGTGAAGGCGCTCTACGAAGCCTGGGGGTACCGCGAAATCAGCGTCCAGCAACCCTCTGTTGACGGCCCCGTCCTGACCGCCATGCTCCGTCCGATCCATGAACCCGAGTCGACCGAAAGGGTTCACCCGTGATCAGGCAGCGGGACCTGTTGCTGGCCTGATGGGTCCCACACGAGTGGGGCCCGTAATCGAATCTGCATAAGGCGTATTGAAGGAGGGCCCCTGGTGAGTGCGGAGATGACGGTCGTTCCCGTCGGTCATGTCGTAGGAGGCCGGGCGGAACCAACCGATGACTATTGGGGGGACAGCCGGGCGATCATCCGCATCGATCCGGAGCGGTTCACCGAAGGCGCCGTTGTCGGGCTGGATGAGTTCTCGCATCTTGAGGTGGTGTTCCGCTTCCACCTCACAGACCTGGAGGACCTCCATCCCGAGCCTCGGCGCCCGAGGAACAACCCGGAGTGGCCGGCGGGTGGGATCTTCGCGCATCGCAACATGCGCCGGCTGAACTGGCTCGGGGTTTCGCGGTGTCGGTTGATCAAGGTGGATGGCCTCGATCTGCATGTGGCCGACCTGGACGCGGTGGACGGTACCCCGGTGCTGGACATCAAGCCGTGGTTCGTCGAGATGGGGCCCCGGGGCGAAGTCCGGCAGCCCGCTTGGCCGTCCGAGATGCTGGCCGACTACTACGCCGAACCACCTGCCCCTTGAGCCCTGTCGTCCACGCCTACGCTTCGCCGGGTGCGGCTGCGCGGTGAGTCGCCCGGCCTGGCGCCGACGGGGCCGGGCATGGCCGACGGGCGTTGCGAGCGCGTTGTTTCTGTGGTGAGTGCCCGTGCTCGGTTCTGCCGGTGGTGTGCCGTGTTCAGCTCTGTGGACTCAGTCCAGCCACGGCCAGCCGGAACAGCCGGTCCGCCTGGGCGGCCGGGTCGGGGTAGTGCTCCGTGGCCAGGGTGATGCCGACGATCAGCGTGATCAGGTCGGATACCGTGACGCCTGTCGCCAGCGCGTCGTCCTGTACGGCGCGGCGCAGCAGAGGGTCTGCCGCCTCTTCCAGTGCCGCCGAGCAACTGTTCTCGTGCACCGGGCCGTCGTAGGCCAGTGCGGGCGCCAGCCCCCGGGCGGAGACGCAGTAGGCGACGACGTCGGCAAGCCATTCCAGGAGCGCGTTCCGGCTGTCGCCCTTGCCGGTCAGTTCATGGGCACGGACGCACAGGGCCTCGATCCGTTTCCGGGAGACGGCTTCCAGCAGCGCGCGGCGCGTGGGGAAGTGTCGGCGCACGGTTGCTGAGCCGACCCCCGCGGTGCGGGCGATCTGTTCCAGGGAGGCGTCGGCGCCATGGGCGGCGACCTCCTCCTCGGCCACGGCGAGGATGCGCGTGTAGTTGCGTCGGGCGTCCGCGCGCTGGTGCTCGGGCATGGCGTCACCTCCAGGATTGATAAGTGGCGGGCTCCGCCGTATCGTACCGAAGTAGAAACGGCGGGCCCCGCCGTTTAGTCGGCGAGCAACCCGAGGGAGCCCCATGTCCACAGATCCCGCACCCGTCCTGGTCACCGGCGCTACCGGCAGGCAGGGCGGAGCCACCGCCCGCGCGCTGCTCGCGGCGGGTGTTCCCGTCCGCGCCCTGGTGCGCGACGCGGCCACCGACCGGGCCAAGGCCGTCGAGGCACTCGGCGCCGAACTGGTCACCGGCGACCTTCACGACCGCGATTCCGTGATCCGGGCCGCCGAGGGCGTCCGCGCCGTCTTCTCCGTGCAGATGCCCGCCATCACCGCGGAAGGCTTCGATTTCGAAGGGGAGGTGGCCCAGGGCGTCAACCTCATCGAGGGCGCGAAGGCCGCCGGTGTGCCGCAGTTCGTGCACACATCGGTCACCGGCGCCGGCCGGCACACCGAAACTCCCGGTTGGGCCGAAGGCCGCTGGGCTTCGATGGAACCCACCCTGGGCGCCAAGAGCGCGATCCAGGACCGGGTTCGCGCGGCCGGGTTCCCCCACTGGACCCTTCTCAAGCCGGGCTTCTTCATGGAGAACTTCCTCCCCTCCATGGCGTTCCTGTTCCCGCGCGGCACAGCGGGCGGCCTGGTGAGCGTTCTGCGCCCCGAGACGCGGCTGTCCCTGGTCGCGGCGGACGACATCGGCAGGGCAGCCGCCGCGGCCATCACCGCGCCGGAGCGATTCGACGGAGTGGAACTGGAACTGGCGAGCGACTATCTGTCGATGACGGAGATCGCGGAGGTCCTCTCACGTGCTCTGGGCACGCGACTGTCCGCGCCGGACATGACCGAGGAGGAGGCCCTCACCGCCGGAATGCCGGCGATGGGCGCCACCCACGAGTGGCTGAACGTGGCCGGCCAGCCGGGCCGCCCGCAGTACGCGAGGGACCTCGGCATCCCACTCACCAGCTTCGAGGAATGGACGCGGCAGCACTTGCGGCCCACCGCCTGACCCGGCCCCGTTCGCACTGCCATGCTCCGTCCCCTCCATGAACCCGAGTCGACCGAAAGGGTTCACCCCGTGATCACGTGGGACGACCTCTGAGCCTTGGTGGGTGTGGCCGACCCGGCGGCTCGCTCGATCTTCGCGCGGTGGGCCGCGCGGGCTTCTTCGTCGATCGGCTGCTCGTGTTCGGGGCGGAGGCCGGTGCGGCCGTCGAGGGATTCGCGGAGGATGTCGGCGTGGCCGGTGTGCCGGATGGATTCGCCGAGGACATGGACCATGACGGCGAACAGGTTGGTGTTGGAGTAAGGCTCCGGCCACCACGGAACGTGGCCGGGGGCGTCGAGGGGAAGCTCGTTGATCGTCGCGTCCGAGTGTTCCCACGTGCGCCGGTAGAACGCGATGATCTGATCGCGACTCTCGTCCCCGGCCGCCCACAGGTCGCTGCCGTCGGAGTCCTGCCACCGGGGCAGCGGTTCCGGGGAGGGGCGGCCGAAGACCTCGCCGAAGTATCTGGCCTCGACGGTGGCCACGTGTTTGACCAGGCCGAGGAGGTTGGTCCCGGTCACGGTCAACGGCCGGCGGGCGTCGTATGCGGACAAGCCGTCGAGTTTCCACAGCAGCGCCGCGCGGTCCCGCCGCAGTCTCCCGTGCAGGTGGTCCTTGGCGAATTCGTCGATCATGCGCCATGAGCCTGCCATGGGCCGATCGTGGTCTCAAGAATTCGCGGCTGGAGGAAAATCACTTGTGGCCACGGATGGTGATCGCCTTACGTTGCTGGCCGTGACCATCGAGATGCCCTACCGGCCGCTTCCGGTCGACCAGTTGGACGTGCGCTACGTCCATGGCCCCGATTCCGTGCGCCGGCCGGGCGTGCCCGCCGGTGAGACGATCGCGTTCGAGTGGCGGGACAGCGCGGTCTACCCCGGTACCTTCCGGACGTTCTGGGTGCATGTGCCCGCCCGGTACGATCCGGCGGAACCGGCGTCGCTGATGGTGTTCCAGGACGGCTGGTGGTATCTGGACCCGGCCGGGGAGGTACGCGGCGGGATCGTGCTGGACAACCTCGTGCACCGTGGCGACATCCCCGTCACCATCGGCGTGTTCGTCGATCCGGGCGTCTTCCCGGACGCGGACGATCCCAAGAACCGCAACAACGAGTACGACGCCTTCGACGACCGGTACGCCACCTTCCTCCGCACCGAGATCATCCCGCAGGTCGCCGCGCGGTACGCCATCGCCACCTCGCCCGAACAGTGGGGCATCTGCGGCGGCAGCAGCGGCGGCAACTGCGCACTGACCGCCGCGTGGCTGCGCCCGGACGCGTTCCGCCGTGTCATCGGCTACCTGTCCAGCTTCGCGCAGATGCCGGACGGCAATCCGTACCCGGATCTCATCACCCGCACCCCCCGCAAGCCGCTCCGCGTCTTCCTGCAAGCCGGCCACCGCGACCTCGGCTGGAACGCGCCCCAGGGGAACTGGCTCGCCGAGAACCTGCGGGTGGGGGCGGCCCTCGCCGAGGCCGGTTACGACTTCCGGCTCGTCCTGGGGGACGGCGGACACAGCCCCAACCACGGGGGCGTTCTGCTGCCGGACGCCCTGCGCTGGCTGTGGCGGCCCCTGCGCTCCCACCCGGCCTGAGTGTCAGTCCGTGGTGGTCTCTTCGCTCACCCAGGACAGATAGTCGGCGCTGCCGTGCGTGATCGGGGTGGCGATGATTTCCGGGGTGGCGTAAGGGTGGAGCCGCCTGATCTGCGCCTCCAGCTCCGGAAAGCGTTCGACCGTGGTCTTGTACAGCACGCGCCATTCCGGGTCCGTGCGGACCGCGCCCTGCCACCGGTACACACTCGTGATCGGCCCGTCGATCTGCGCGCATGCCGCCAATCGGGCTTCCACGGCACTGGAAGCCAGCGCCTGGGCACTCTCGGCGTCATCGGTCGTCGTCAGTACGGTCAAGTAGTCGGCCACACGGGCCTCCTTCACTGAGCGGGCGTCCTGGGACGGTACCCGGGCGGCCACGTTCTGACGCGACCCACACGAGGAAGGGGGCCGTCCCACCGGGACGGCCCCCTCTCCACTCCGCCGGCTACTTCACCGAGCCTGCCATCACGCCCGTGACGAACTGGCGCTGGAAGGCGAAGAAGATCGCCAGCGGGATGAGCATCGACAGGAAGGCGCCGGGCGCCAGCACTTCGATGTTGCTGCCGAACTGGCGCATCTCCTGCTGGAGGGCGACCGTCATGGGCGGGGAGCTGGAGTCGGCGAAGATCAGCGCCACCAGCATGTCGTTCCACACCCACATGAACTGGAAGATGCCCAGCGCCGCGATGGCCGGGCCGCCCAGCGGCATGACCACGCGGGTGAACAGCCGCAGTTCGCCGGCCCCGTCCAGGCGGGCCGCCTCCAGCAGCTCGCGCGGGATCTCCGCGAAGAAGTTCCGCAGCAGGAAGATGGCGAACGGCAGTCCGAAGGCGGAGTGGAAGATGACCACGCCCGCCGTCGTCTCGAAGATGCCGAGGGTGTTGAACAGCCGCGCCACCGGGATGAGTGCCACCTGTACCGGCACCACCAGCAGCGCCACCACCAGCACGAACAGCCAGTCCCGGCCGGGGAAGTCCAGCCAGGCGAAGGCGTACGCGGCCAGCGCGCCGAGCACGATGACCAGCACCGTGGAGGGCACCGTGATGGCGATGGTGGTCCACAGCGAACTCGTAAAGGCGTCATTGCTCAGCAGCGCGCTGTAGTTCGCCCCGGTCCACTGTCCCGGGTCGGTCAGCGCCTCCCACCATCCGGAGGACGCGATGTCGCGCGGGTCCCGGAAGGAGGAGGCCAGCAGTCCGGCCGTGGGCAGCAGCCACAGCACCGCCAGTACGGTCAGCACCACCCGTACGACGCTGCCGCCGGCGATGGTGCCGATGCGGGAGGCGAGGGACGGCTTCGGCGGCCCTGTGGGGGAGGTCGCGGCCGTGGCGACGGTGGCGGCCGTGGCGGCCGGTTCGGTTGTGGCGCTCACCGCTTCTTCTCCTCTCGCAGCCGCCGCACATTGACGATCATCATCGGGATGCACAGCGCCAGCAGCAGCACCGCGATGGCGCTGCCGAGTCCCTGGTTGGCCCCGCCGCCGAACGACGACCGGTACAGCTCAAGGGCGAGGACGTTGGCGTCCGCCTGCGACGAGCTGGGCGCGATGACGTACACCAGGTCGAAGACCTTGAGCACGTTGATCATCAAGGTCACCAGCACCACCGCGAGCAGCGGCGCCAGCAGCGGCACGGTGATCCGGCGGAACACCTGCCACTCGTTGGCGCCGTCCATCCGGGCGGCTTCCATGGTTTCCCGGGGTACGGAGGCGAGGCCGGCCGCGATCAGCACCATGGCGAAGCCGGCCCACATCCACACATAGCTGGCGATGATGGCGGGCGTCACCAGGGTCGGGCCCAGCCACTCCACGCCGTTGTACGCGGCGGTGAAGTTGCTGGCCGCCAGCCGCAGCTGGGTCCCGTCCGTGTCCTCGGCGGGCAGGCTGAACGTGCCGTCCCCGCCGGTGGTGGCCGAGCCGGCGACGCTGCCGTCCTCCCGTACCGCCTCGACCTTGAGCCCGGCCAGCGCCTTCTCGCCCGGGTCGATGACATCGGGGGTTCCGCCGCCGCCGGGTGCGAAGTCCAGCCAGACGGTGCCGGTGACCGCGCCCGGGTCGGCCGGGGCCGGCGCGGCGTCGGTCGCGTCCGCCACGGCGGCCGGCTTGACGCCGACCAGTGGCAGCAGCACCGGTTCCCCGGCGCGTACCGGGGACTCCAGCAGGTACGAGCCGTCCGGCTGCGCCGCCAGCTCGCCGTTGGGGCGGGGGCGGGCGTCGGGCCAGGCGGCGCCGTCGGAGAAGGTGTCGTGCACCGTCACCAGGGCGGCGTTCGCCAGGCCGCGGTCCGGGTCCTGTTCGTACACCAGCCGGAAGATGATGCCGGCGGCCAGCATGGAGATGGCCATCGGCATGAACACCACGAGCTTGAACGCGGTGGACCAGCGGATGCGTTCGGTCAGCACCGCGAAGATCAGCCCGAGCCCGGTGGCGATGGCCGGGGCCACCACGATCCAGATCAGGGTGTTGCTGAGCGCCTTCCGGGTGGCGTCATTGGTGAAGAGATCCTGGAAGTTGTCGAGCCCGACGAAATTGCTGCCCGAAGCATCGAAGAAACTGCGCTGGATCGAATACCCGATGGGGTACACGACCAGCGCGCCGAGCAGCAGCAGCGCCGGCAGCAGAAAGCAGGCGACGGCCCAGGGACGAGCCCTGATGACCGCCACTGCCTTGGCGGAAGCCATGGTGTGAAGTCAGCTCCGCCCCGCGTCAGTTGCCGTACGCGCGCACGGCCTGGGCTTCGAGGTACTCCTGGGCGCCCTCGATGTCGGCCGGGGCGCGCAGGAAGTTCTGGAGGCCCTGCCACATGCCCTGCCCGGTGGTGCCGCCGAAGGCAGCCGGCGCCTGGTCGGACATGTCGAAGCGGAAGTTGTCACCGGCCCCGATCAGCGCCGACGCGATGCCCTGGGTCACCTCGTCCGGGTAGGCGTCCAGTTCGAGGGAGTGGTTGGGGGAGAGGTAGCCGCCCGGGCCGGCCCAGATGCGCGCCGCGTCGGTGGAGGCCAGGAACGCCAGCAGCGCCTCCTGCGCCTCGGTGGCCGTGCCGTCGGTGGACAGCGCCACGGCGGCGTCGCCGGCGGTCACCACCGGGGCCTCGCCGTCACCCACCGCCGGGAACGGGAAGACCAGCGCGTCCTCGCCGACCACCGCGTTGGTGTTGCCCGCGATGAACGCCGCCACGAAGTCACCCTCGTAGACCATGCCGGAGGCCGGGGCCTCCAGGTCCGAGAAGGTGTTGGTGACGGAGGTCGGGAAGTCGGTCTGGAGCGCGCCGGAGGCGCCGCCCGCCATCAGGGCGTCCTCGCCGAAGAGTTCGCCGAGCGTGGTCAGCGCGTTGGTGACGGTCTCGTCCGTCCACGGGATCTCGTGCGCGGCCAGCTGGTCGTACGCCTCGGGGCCGGCCTGGGAGAGGTAGATGTTCTCGAACCAGTCGGTCAGCGTCCAGCCGTCCGCCCCGCCCACCGAGACCGGGGTGGTGCCCGAGTCGGACAGCAGCCACGCGGTGTCGATGAACTCCTGCCAGCTGGTCGGCTCGGTGGCGCCCGCGTTGGCGAAGGAGTTGGCGTTGTACCAGACCAGCGACTTGTTGGCGACCTTGACGTACACCCCGTACTTCTCGCCGTCGTACGCGCCCAGGTCCTGCCAGCCCTGCCCGAAGTTGGCGTCGAGCTGCTCCTGTACGGAGGGGCCCAGCGGGGCCAGCCAGCCCTTCTCGGCGAACTCGTGCAGCACGCCGACCTGCGGCACCATCACGATGTCCGGCGGGGCGCCGCCCTCGATCTTGGTGCCCACGAAGTTGGACACGTTGTCGCTGCTGGGCACGAAGCTGACCTTGGCGCCGGTGCGGTCCTCGAACTCCTTGAGGACGGCCACGAAGTTGTCGCGCTCGGTCCCGGTCCACACAGCCGCGACCTCAAGGGACTGGCCGCTGAGATCGGGCAGTTCTATGGAAGAGGTGTGGTCGTCGCCGTGGCCGTTGCCACCGCCGCCGTTCCCCCCGTTGTCGTTGCCGTCGCTGCTGCACGCCGCCGTGAAGGCGAGTGCGGATGCGACGGCCACAGCCGCGACCGCACGGGTCGCTCTCCGGGGTCCCCGAATCGAACTGCGCATGAGTTCCGTCCTCCATCATCTGGCGTGGCGGGCTCACGGCACTCAGTTGTGCGGTACCGGGCATGCCACGCCGCACGTCCTTGTGTCCCTCGTCCTACGCTCCGGCGCTGGGGCAGGCAAGAGCAGCCGCCTGGTGAACCCCCCTTTGTGATTACCCCGTTATCGGTTGTCGCAGCTCAGCGGGGGAAAGCGTTCGATTGTGTGGACGGATGTCGGAACGTGTGGGTCAGACGAGGGAGGCGGTGCCGGCGGTGTCAGCGGTGTCGTTACGCCCCGCCCGCGCCGCCGCCGAGGCGAGCAGCGCGATGTCGGTCGGCCCGTTCCCCAACTCCTTCACCGGGCGCCGCACCGGCGGATCTCCGGCCGCCGCCCAGTCGAGCCGGGTCACGGTCGGCCGCAGGGTCGCGGTACGCGGGATACGCCCGGTCACCCGCCCCACCTGGAACGGCACCGGCCGTCCGGTCCCGCCGGTGCGCAGTTCGGCGCGGCCGGCCGGCGTACCGGTGAGCAGCACGCGACTCCAGGCTTCGTCCGGAAGGTGCCCCCTGCCGCCGGTGCCGTCCTCCGGCAACCCGGCCCCGGCGGCGATCAGATGGACGCCGAGCCGGTGGCCGTCGCGGGCGATCGCCTCCAGCACCCGTATGACGGACCCGGCGGCCGGCCGGCCGGGGGCGCCGAGCGGCGGGGTCAGCAGCGCGTCCAGGTCGTCCACCAGGACCACCAGGCGGGGGAGTGGGCCGGTGGCCGGGCGGGTGCCGGTGGCCGGGCCGGTGCCGGTGGTGGTGGCGGTGGCGGTGGCGGTGGTGCCCGGGGTGTCGTCGGCGGGCGGCCGGGGCGCGACCAGGGCCGCGCCCGGCCCGTCCTCGCCCAGCAGCAGCGCGCGCCGCTTCAGTTCGTCACGCAACTCCTGCGCGAAGGCCCGCATCCGTACCGGGTCGGTGGCGGTCAGATGACCGGCCACCTGCGGCAGTTCGGCCGCCGGCCGCAGGCCGGGGCCGCCGGTGGCCGCGCCCTCGACCAGCAGCAGCGACAGCGCGGCCGGGCCCGCCGCGGCGGCGAGCGAGACGGCCAGCGCACAGAGCAGTTCGGTACGGCCGGAGGCGGGCGGCCCGGAAACCAGCAACGGGGCGCGGGCGGCGGCCAGATCGGCCTCGACCGGGCCCGTACCGCCCAGGCCCAGTACGAGGGGCAGGCCGGTGCGGCGGGCCCAGCGTTCGCGGAGGGTGGCCGGGGTGACCCGGGGCAGCGCGAGGATGTCGAGCAGCCGCACGCTGTCGGGGAGTGGCTGCCGGGCGGGTGCGCCGGGGGGTGCTTCCGTCTGCTCGCGCAAGGGTGCGAGTGCCCGCGCGAATCGCTCGGCCCACGCCGGGGAGACGGCGTCGGCGGTGACCACCGGACCCTGCCGCCCATCCGGGCCGGTCAGCCGCAGCGAGGTACCGACCGCGCCGGAGAGCACTCCGGCGGTGCCGCACGCGTCGAACGCGGCCAAGGCCCCGCGATCGGCCGCAGCGGGCACCTCCCGGACGGAGTGGGCGGAGTGGGCGGAGTCCGGGCGACCCTCGTGGAGCGGCGAGGCGGGGGCGCCCGGCGGGGTCTCGGCGAGCACGAGGAAGTGGACACCGGCGGAAGGCCCGTCCGCCGCCAGCCGGGCCGCGGCCTCGCGGGCGGCGGGCGTACCGGGATCGCCGTCCAGCAGCACCACGGTACGCGGACCGCCGTCCGACTCCCGTGCCTGCTGGGTGAGTTCCCGCAGCCGGGCGGTGATCCTGGCCGGGTCGAAACCGAGCAGCAGCCGGCAGTTCTCCCCCCGGGCGGGCCGCAGATGCGGCAGCCAGCCGAGCCAGGACCACTCGCGCTCGCGGCCGTCGGCGAGCACCACGATCCGCAGGGCGGCGGGCGGGTGCAGCGCGGCGAGTTGCGCCAGCACGGTACGGGCCAGGCCGGTCAGCCGATCCCGCGGCCCGGCCAGCCCCAGCGAACCCGCCGCCGGCAGGCCCACCGTGACCGGCAGCAGCGGCCCGGCGGGGCGCTGGGTGGTGCCCAGCCGCACGGTGAACGCCTCGGGGTGCGCGGCGTCCCGCGTCCACAGCCCGGCGTCGCCTTCGAGGGCGGACAGCAGTATGGCGGCCGGATCCGGCCACCGGGCCTCGGCGGCGGCGGCCTCGGCCCGCGCGGCGGCGGACTCACCGCCGTCATCGGCCCGGCCGGCGCCCCAGCCGACCCGCAGGGCCCACCCCACAATCCCCTTCCGCACCCGCGCGGCGGGCTGCGCAACGGGCTGCGCAAAGGACTGGCCGACGAGCGTCGCGTGCGCGTCGGCGTCGCCGGCCGGCCGCTGGTGGCCACCTGGTGCGGCGGCGGGCCCCGGCGCGCCGTGCGGGCGGCCCGGGTCCGCCGCATCCGCCGCATCCGCCGCATCCGGGGCGCCGGCGTCCGGGTGGCCGCTCGCGGTACGGCGGCGGGCCTCGTCGCCACTGCCGGCGGTGGAAGTCGCCGGGCGGGTGGTTTCCGCGCCGCCCCAGGCACCGGGGGCAGCGGCCGGAGAGGCGTAGGAGTGGCCCGGCCCCGGCCGGGCCCCGTCGTCGGCGTGCGACGGAGCGTCGTCCGGGCGGGTATGCGCGGGGCCGCCGCTCCGAGAAGAAGCCGGGGCGTCCGCGCTGCCCGCACCGGCCGGCGGGTGGGTGCCTGCCCGCCCGTACCCCGGCCCGGCGGGGTGACCGGGTGCGGCGTCCTGGCCGGTGTCGCCGGTCCGTGCGGCGGCCGGCGCGTACGCGGAAGGCCCCGGCCCCGGCCCCGGCTCCGGCCGGGCCGGACCGCCGGCCTGCCCGGCGTCGTCCCGCTGTCCTGGTACCCGGGCGTCCCGAGCGCCGGTCCGTGCCGGTGGCGCTCCGTACGCCGCAAGTCCGGCACGGGGGCCCGGGGGTGTCGGGTCCGGGTGGCCGGGCGCGGTGTTCCCGCCCGCGCCGCCGGCCCCCTCGGACGGCGAGGCGTACGAACGCCCCCGACCGCCGCCCGGCCCGGTCCCCCCGGGTGGCGATCCGTACGCGGACCCGTACGGGGTCCGCTCCGGGTCCCTCGCCGGTTCCCGTACCGGGGCCGGGGTCGGCACGACGCGCAGCGTCGATTCGCCCAGCCGCAGATCGGCGCCCGGGAGGAGAGGGGTGGCGGGGGCGGTGACCGGCCGGCCGTCGATCTGGGTCCCGTTGGTGGAGTCCAGGTCGGTGACCGTCACCGAGCCGTCGGCCGCCAGCGTCAGCGCGCAGTGCAGCCGGGACACATCGGGGTCGCGCAGCGCGACATCCGCGCCCGCCGACCGCCCGATCCGTACCTCGCCGCCGCTCAGCAGATGCACCCCGCCCGCGTCGGGCCCGGCCACCACCAGCAGCCTGGCCGCCGTGACCGGCGGCCGGGGCCCCGCCACCGGCTGGTGGAACGCCAGCACCGCGCCGTCCACCAGCGGTGCCCGCCCCAGCAGGCTGTGCTGCGGGTCGAGGCGCCGCTCCTCGCAGTACACGGCGGCCGGCGCGCCCGCGCCCGGGGTGACCGTGGCGGCCAGCGAGCCCAGCACCGCCGTCAGCGGGGTGTCGGCGGGGGCGGTGATCTCCACGTCCACCCCGCCGCCGGAGATGCCCCGCCCCAGAACGGTCAACCTGATCCGGATCGACATCGGCCCTCCCGCCGGCCCTGGCTGCTGCTCCTGCACCCGATCGCACCCGTTCGATCGCATCGGATGCTCATGGTGAAAGCATCCTCGCACCCGGTGCCGACAGCTGGCCCCGCGAGCCGCAGTTAATGATCTTGATTGCCCTGATGTGACCAGATCTGATCGCTCAGCCCGTCCGTAAACCGGGAACCACCACCCCGCGGCGCGGCATCGTAACCTTCCGAACAGACGGCCGCCCCGGGGGCACGGCGGCGGCATTAGAGTGGATGGCTCTGGTCTCGTCATCACCCGATATCCCCGTCAACACCAACCAGCACCAGCGAAGCATCAGGGAGCACACGTGCGGCCGGTCGGCAGCAAATACTTGCTCGAAGAGCCCCTCGGGCGCGGCGCTACCGGGACCGTGTGGCGGGGCCGCCAGCGCGAGACCGCCGGGGACGAGGCGGCCGTCGCCGGCGCCCCGGGCGAGCTGGTCGCCATCAAGGTGCTCAAGGAAGAGCTCGCCCACGACCCCGACGTCGTGATGCGCTTCCTGCGCGAACGCTCCGTGCTGCTCCGCCTCACCGACGACAACATCGTGCGCACCCGTGACCTGGTCGTCGAGGGTGAGCTGCTCGCCCTCGTCATGGACCTCGTCGACGGCCCCGACCTGCACCGCTACCTGCGCGACAACGGCCCCTTCAGCCCCATCGGCGCCGCCCTGGTCACCGCCCAGGTCGCCGACGCGCTGGCCGCCGCGCACGCCAAGGGCGTGGTGCACCGCGACCTCAAGCCCGCCAACGTCCTGATGGCCGGCGGCGGCCAGGACGGCGCGCCGCTGCGCCCGCTGCTCACCGACTTCGGGATCGCCCGGCTCGCTGACTCCCCGGGCGTCACCCGCGCCCACGAGTTCGTCGGCACCCCCTCCTACATCGCCCCCGAATCCGCCGAGGGCCGCCCGCAGACTTCGGCCGTGGACGTCTACGCGGCCGGCATCCTGCTGTACGAGCTGATCACCGGCCGGCCCCCGTTCGCCGGGGAGAACACCCTCCAGGTCCTCCAGCGCCACCTCAGCGAGCAGCCGGCCCGGATCGAGGGGCTGCCCGAGCCGCTGTGGACGGTCATCGAGCGCTGTCTGCGCAAGAGCCCCGGCGAGCGGCCGAGCGCGGTCAACCTGGGCCGGGCGCTGCGTACGGTGGTGGCCGGCATCGGCGAGAACGCCACCCGCGAGCAGGCCGACGCCGCGTACGGGGTGGCCGCGCTGCTGCTGCCCGACGCCATGCCGGTGAAGGTGACGGGCCCGGGCGGCACGGACGCGCAGCCGACGCAGGCGCTGGCCGGCGGCTCGTACGATCCCGCCGCCGCCACCAGCGTGCTGCCTGCCACCGGCGCCGGTGCGGCCGGTGCGGCCGGAGCGGTGGCGGCGGGTGGCCTGGACGGCACCCAGGTGATGCCCGCCCAGCCGGGCCCCACCGAGCCGCAGGCGCCGCCGCCGTGGGCGGACCAGATGCGCGCCGCCCGGGACCGCAACGAGCAGACCCAGTTCCAGGAGCTGGACCCCGAGCAGGACCCGCTCTACCGCGCCCCGCAGCGGCAGCCGCAGCGCCGCCGGCCCCAGCCGCCCCCGCAGCAGCCCCAGCGCCGTCCGCAGCGGCGCAGCACGGCGGCCGGGGCCGGGCACTTCGGGTACGCGGACGAGCAGCGCTATCAGCAGCAGCAGCCGCAGCAGTACCAGCAGCAGCCGCAGCGCTACCACGAGCCGCAGCCCCAGCGTTACCAGGAGCCCCCGCGCCGCCGGGAGCCCGAGCGGGACCGCGAGCCGCGCGGCCGTTCGCGCAGCGCCAATCCCATGAAGATCCCCGGTCTCGGTTGCCTCAAGGGCTGCCTCTTCATGGTGGTGATCATGGTGGTGATCGCGTTCCTGCTGTGGAACTTCACGCCGCTGCCGGACTGGGTGGCCGAGGGCCAGAGCTTCTGGGAAGCGACCAAGGACTGGTTCACCACGGTCGGGGAGTGGATCGGTCTGGTGGAGAAGGCGCAGGACGCCACCTCGGGGTCCTGAACGGCCCCCGACCGGTACCGACCTGGGGGATTTGTCGACTTCCGGGGATGGATTCCGGCCGCCGCATGCCATCAAACCAGGGCAAGCCGGACGGACGGGGCCGCCCCCTGTCGGACGGTCGTCGTAGCCTCACGCCATGGCACGGAACATCGGCAGCCAGTACACGACCCACCGCGTCCTGGGACGCGGAAGTGCCGGAACGGTGTGGCTCGGGGAGGGGCCGGACGGCCCCGTCGCCATCAAACTGCTGCGCGATGACCTCGCCGCCGACCCGGATCTCGCGGAGCGCTTCGCGCACGAGCGGCACGCCCTGCTCGGCCTGGAGCACCCGCACATCGTCGGCGTGCGCGATCTGGTCATAGGGGGTCAGGACGGCCAGGACCTCGCCCTGGTGATGGACCTGGTGCGCGGCCCCGATCTGCGTACCCACCTGGAGCGCGAGCGGCGGCTCGCCCCGCGCGAGGCGGTCGCCATCACCGCCCAGATCGCCGCCGGCCTGTCGGTGGCCCACGCGGCCGGGATCGTGCACCGCGACATCAAGCCGGAGAACATCCTGCTGGAGCCGGCACAGGACGGGGGCACCCCCACCGCGCTGCTGACCGACTTCGGCGTCGCCAAGCTGATCGACGAGCCACGGCACGGCGGCAAGGGCGGGGTGGTCGGCACCCCGGACTACGTCGCCCCCGAGATCGTCGAGGGCCTGCCGCCGCGCGCCGCCGTCGACATCTACGCCCTGGTGACGGTGCTCTACGAGCTGCTGGCCGGCTTCACCCCGTTCGGCGGCGGCCACCCCGGGGCCGTACTGCGCCGGCAGGTCACCGAGAAGGTGGCCCCGCTGCCCGGGGTGCCGGACACGCTGTGGGAGCTCATGCAGCAGTGCCTGGCGAAAGCCCCCGCGTCCCGGCTGCGGGCCGTGGAGCTGGCGTCCCGGCTGCGCGAGATGCTGCCCTCGCTGGAGGGGCTGCCGCCGCTGGACATCGACGATCCGGACGGCGCGGACGAGCCCCCGGCACCGGTGGAGAGCGCGCGGACCCCGCCGGGACCGCCGCCGGCCGCCGTACCGCTGGTACGGGCCGACGCCCCCGACGACGAACGCGCCACCCACACCCGGATGCGGGTCCCGGACGCCGCCGAACTGGCCGGCGGCGCCCACGGCACGGCCCGTACCCCCCGCGCCCCCGGCCAGGCCAGGGCCGGCTCGGCCCGCCACCAGGCCGCCGCCCGTCGCAAACGCCGGCTCGCGATCACGGTGGCGGCGGGGGTACTGGCGGCCGGCGCGGTGGGCGGCTGGATTCTGACCGGCGGCGACGAGGACCACGACACCGGCCGGAGCACCGAGGAACCCGACCTCCCGCCCGCCCCCTGACCGGCTGGCGGAGGGACGCGACGGAGCAGCCGTTACGCTGGTGTATGTGGCAGCCGTCGATGTATCCGAAGCTCTGAAGTCTCTCGCCTCCACCATGGAGTCGATCGAGGCCGTCCTCGACCTTGACCGGCTCAGGGCCGATGTCGCCGCGCTGGAGGAGCAGGCAGCGGCGCCGTCGCTGTGGGACGACCCCGAGCACGCCCAGCAGGTGACCAGCAAGCTGGCCCTGCTCCAGGGCCAGGTGCGCAAGACCGATGAACTGCACGGCCGGATCGACGACCTCGAAGTGCTCTTCGAACTGGCCGAGGCCGAGGACGACGCCGACACGCGCCGCGAGGCGGAGGCCGAACTCGCCTCCGTGCAGAAGGCCGTGGACGAGCTGGAGGTCCGTACGCTGCTGTCCGGCGAGTACGACGGCCGGGAGGCGATGGTCAGCGTCCGGGCCGAGGCGGGCGGGGTGGACGCGGCGGACTTCGCCGAGCAGCTTCAGCGGATGTATCTGCGCTGGGCCGAGCGCAAGGGGTACCCGACGGAGGTGCTGGACACCTCGTACGCGGAGGAGGCCGGCATCAAGTCGACCACCTTCACGGTCAAGGCGCCCTACGCGTACGGCACGCTCTCCGTCGAGCAGGGCACCCACCGGATGGTGCGGATCTCGCCGTTCGACAACCAGGGCCGGCGGCAGACGTCCTTCGCGGGCGTCGAGGTGCTGCCGGTGGTGGAGCAGACCGACCACATCGAGATCCCGGAGAACGAGATCCGGGTCGATGTGTTCCGCTCCTCCGGGCCCGGCGGCCAGTCCGTCAACACCACGGACTCGGCGGTCCGGCTGACCCACCTGCCGACCGGCATCGTCGTCTCCTGTCAGAACGAGAAGTCCCAGATCCAGAACCGCGCGGCGGCGATGCGCGTCCTCCAGGCGAGGCTGCTCGCACACCAACGCGCGCAGGAGCAGGCC
Source organism: Streptomyces sp. NTD107 (assembly GCF_059510435.1). NCBI lineage: Bacteria > Bacillati > Actinomycetota > Actinomycetes > Kitasatosporales > Streptomycetaceae > Streptomyces > Streptomyces sp. NTD107. The sequence continues at coordinate 81,424 of NZ_JCAJZV010000006.1, forward strand.
AAGATGGACGCTCTCAAGGGCGACGGCGGCAATTCCTGGGGCAACCAGATGCGCAGTTACGTGCTTCAGCCTTACCAGATGGTGAAGGATCTGCGCACTGAGCACGAGGTGGGTAACCCGCAGGGCGTTCTCGACGGTGACATCGATGACTTCCTCGAAGCGGGAATCCGCTGGCGCAAACAGCAGGAGAAGTAGTCTTCACTCAATTCTCACGAGTTGAAGGGTATTTAACGGACATCCTGCTTGACGCTCGCATGACGAACGGGAAAGCTGTTCGCGGCATGCCTGTGTTCTGGGGTGCGTGTTGCAGCGGGGTACGTACATGCGAGCCGGCCTGAGCCGCCACGGATGCCCATCCCGCCGCACCGCCGCAGCCCTTGAGTGAGGCTGCGACCCCACGACAAGACATTGTCGAGAATCAATAACTACAGGGGGTAGTGGATTTATGGCCAGTTCCAAGACGCGGGCCAACGTCGCGCGGGTGGCCGCAGCGGCGATCTTCGCCGCCGGTGCGTCCCTCGCGGTGGTCGGCACCGCCAACGCGACCACCAGCAACAAGCCGGGCGAGGTGACGATCACCACGGGTGGTGACGACGACGGTGCGAACGTCGGCCTCGACATCATTGGTGGTGGCGGTGACGACGGCAGCACCGACGAGGGTTCCACCGGTGACGACGGCAGCACCGACGAGGGTTCCACCGGTGACGACGGCAGCACCGACGAGGGTTCCACCGGTGACGACGGCAGCACCATCGACGGCGTGAGCGCGGGTTCCGAGGGCGCCAGCGGTTCCACCGGCACCTCTGGTTCCACCGGCTCCACGGGTAGCACCGGCTCGACCGGCACCACCGGCTCGACCGGTTCCACCGGCGGTTCGGGTTCCACCGGCAACCAGCCCGGCCCCGACACCCAGGGTGGTTCCAGCCCGATCGAGCAGCAGCCGCCCGCCGAAGACATCACCGACGAGGTCCCGCAGGCCACCACCGGCGGCCAGACCCCGGCCGGCGAGCGCGGCGAGCTGGCCGAGACCGGTGCTTCCGGTGGCGAGGCTCTGCTGATCATCGGTGCCGCGACCATGATCGCCGGTGGGGTGGCCTTCCGCTACCTGCCGCGTCTGGTCAACAAGGGTGCCGCCGCCGCCTGACAACAGGCACGGCTGTCACTCTCGTAACGCGCACCACGCGCACCACGCACGCCCACGGGCCCGGAGCGATCACTCGCTCCGGGCCCGTACGGGTGTTCCCGGCGTCTCTCCGTGCGCTCAGGCGGGGCGGGCCACCAGCAGGGCCACGGCCGTCAGCGCCAGCAGCACGGCCACCAGCAGCGCCCCCGGGGCGCCCAGCGGGCCCCACGCCCCCCGCTCCTCGCGCATCCGGGCGAGCCGGTCGCGGCACACGGCGCACCGGCCCTCGCTCACGCGCCCGGCGCAGTTCGCGCACACCAGCCAGTCAGCGGCGGTCATGGCGATCCTCTCCTCTCATGTCCCCCTCCTCACCTACTGTGCCAGGCTTTGGCCGTAACCGCAGACGTCACATCGGGGCAAAAGAGGTGGAAGCGGTCGGCGTCTGCGCGCCGTGCGCCGCGTCGCGTAAGGTCTGTGCCCAGCGAGGGGGGCCTCCCCCCAGCCATCGGCCGGGAGATACCGCCAGGGCTTCCGCCGCATGTACCCAGCCTTGACGTGGTGTAACCGTGATCCGATTCGACAATGTCTCCAAGACGTACCCCCGGCAGACCGCGCCGGCACTGCGCGATGTCTCGCTGGAGGTCGAGCGCGGCGAGTTCGTCTTTCTGGTGGGCTCCTCCGGCTCCGGCAAGTCCACCTTTCTGCGGCTGCTGCTGCGCGAAGAGCGCTGTAGCACCGGCACCGTGCATGTCCTCGGCAAGGACCTCGGCCGGCTCTCCAACTGGAAGGTGCCGCAGGTGCGCCGCCAACTGGGCACCGTCTTCCAGGACTTCCGCCTGCTGCCGAACAAGACGGTCGGCGAGAACGTCGCCTTCGCGATGGAGGTGATCGGCGAGGCGCGCGGCAAGATCCGCAAGACCGTGCCCGAGGTCCTTGATCTGGTCGGCCTGGGCGGCAAGGAGGAGCGGATGCCGGGCGAGTTGTCCGGTGGTGAGCAGCAGCGGGTGGCGATCGCCCGTGCGTTCGTCAACCGCCCGATGCTGCTGATCGCCGACGAGCCCACGGGCAACCTCGACCCCGACACCTCCGTGGGCATCATGAAGCTGCTCGACCGCATCAACCGCACCGGCACCACCGTGGTCATGGCGACCCACGACGCGCAGATCGTGGACCAGATGCGCAAGCGGGTGATCGAGCTGGAGAAGGGCCGTCTCGTACGCGACCAGGCTCGCGGCGTGTACGGCTACCAGAACTAGTACCGACCTCCGGCGACGTTCACCACCCCTGCACTGAAAGGACGCCATGCGCGCCCACTTCGTCCTGTCGGAGATCGGAGTCGGTCTCCGCCGCAATCTCACGATGACGTTCGCCGTCATCGTCTCGGTTGCCCTCTCGCTCGCGCTGCTGGGCGGCTCCCTGCTGGCGAACCAGCAGGTCAACAGCATGAAGGACTTCTGGTACGACAAGGTCCAGGTGTCGATCTTCCTCTGCAACGAGAACGACTCCGACAATGTGCCGCAGTGCGCGCGCGGCGCGGTGACCGAGGAGCAGAAGGAGGAGATCCTCGGCGAGCTGGAGGGCATGCAGCTGGTCGAGGAGGTCTACCAGGAGTCCGCGAGCGAGGCGTACGACCGGTACCAGGAGCAGCAGGAGGGCCAGCCGATCGCCGCCGTGGTGACGCCGGACCAGATGCAGGAGTCCTTCCGCGTCAAGCTGGTGGATCCGGAGAAGTACGACGTGGTGGCGACGGCGTTCGCCGGCCGGGACGGCGTCTATTCGGTGGAGGATCAGCGGGCGCAGCTGGAGAACCTTTTCGCGCTGCTGAACGGCGTCAACTACGCGGCACTTGGTCTGATGGCGCTCATGCTGGTGGTGGCGCTGCTGCTGATCGTCAACACGGTGCGGGTGTCGGCGTTCAGCCGCCGCCGGGAGACCGGGATCATGCGGCTGGTGGGCGCGTCCAGCTTCTACATTCAGCTGCCGTTCATCCTGGAGGCGGCGATCGCGGGTCTGCTGGGCGGGCTGTTCGCGTGTGTGCTGCTGATCGCGGTGAAGTACTGGGCGATCAACAACTTCCTGGCGCAGGAGATCCCGCTGATCAATTTCATCGGCTGGGACGCGGTGATCTCGGTGCTGCCGTTCGTGCTGGCGGTGGGTGCGCTCATGCCGTCCGTCGCGGCGTTCTTCGCGCTGCGCAAGTACCTGAAGGTGTAATCCGGGTGTGATGAATCACGCCACGCACATCCGAACGGCCTTCCGCGCGCCCCCGTTCCGTGACCTACACTCCCGTCCATGTCAGGTCCGACTGATCGGCTGACGCCCCGGTCTGTCCGGCGTGGGGCGGCTTTGGCCTGTGTGTTCGCCGGGGTGCTGATGTCGGGCGCCGCCACCGGTTCCTGGATCGAGGAGCCGGCGGCGGGCGCCGATGGCACCGGGGGTGAGCGGGCGCCGCTCGCGGCGTCGCAGGACGGTGCGGGGCCGTCGCACGAGGCGGGTGACGCGGCGCGGCTGGTGAGCCGCAGCGGCGACCGGTGGGCGGCGGCGTACTCGCCGCAGGAGTACGAGCGGCTGCGGTTGTCCCTGGAGGGCGAGTACGTGGGCACCGGGATAGCGGTGAGCCGCACGGCGGACGGCCGGCTCCAGGTCAACGAGGTGCACAGCGGCAGCCCGGCCGAGCGGGCCGGGATTCTGCCGGGGGACGAGATCGTCACCATCGACGGCGCGGGTCTGGACGGCGGGGCGGTCACGGACGCGGTCGGGCGGCTACGCGGCAGCGACCGGCCGGAGGCGGCCGGGCCCGGCTCCACGGTGCGGATCGGGCTGGTGCGGGGCGCGGAGCGCTGGGAGACGGAGGTGGCCAGGGCCCGGCTGACGGCGGAGACGGTGACGGTGTCCCGGGAGGTGCCGGGGGTGACCCGGATCCATGTCTCCTCCTTCACCCGGGGTTCGGCCGGGCAGGTGCGGGAGGCGGTGGGCGGGGTGCCGGCCGGGGACGCGGTGCTGCTGGATCTGCGCGGCAACGGCGGCGGGCTGCTGACCGAGGCGGCGCGGGCTGCGTCGGTGTTCCTGGACGGCGGGCTGGTGGCGACGTACGACGTGCACGGCGATCAGCGGGCGCTGCACGCGGAGCCGGGCGGGGACACCCGTACGCCGCTGGTGGTGCTGGTGGACGGCGGCACCATGAGTTCGGCGGAGCTGCTGGCGGCGGCGCTCCAGGACCGTAACCGGGCGGTGCTGGTCGGGTCGCGGACCTTCGGCAAGGGCACGGTGCAGATGCCGAGCGAGCAGCCGGACGGTTCGGTGGCGGAGCTGACGGTGGGGTACTACGCGACGCCTTCGGGGCGGACGGTGGACGAGGAGCGGCCGGTGGAGCCGGATCTGCCGGTGGCCGCGGGGGAGGACGCGGTGGAGAAGGCGCGTACGGTGCTGGACGGTCTGGCGTCGGGGCCGGGTCCTGGGCCGGGGTGAGGGCATAAACGGGCGGCGGTGGCGGGACCTGGCGCCGTAGACTGGCGGGGCCATGGCTAAGAAGAAAAAAGAGACCGAGATCGGGTCCGGTCGGAAGATGATCGCGCAGAACAAGAAGGCGCGGCACGACTACGAGATCCTGGACACCTACGAGTGCGGTCTGGTGCTGACCGGTACCGAGGTGAAATCGCTGCGGCAGGGCCGGGCCTCGCTGGTGGACGGCTTCGCGCAGCTCGACGGGGGCGAGGCGTGGCTGCACAATGTGCACATTCCGGAATACGCGCAGGGGACCTGGACCAATCACTCGGCGCGGCGGAAGCGGAAGCTGCTGCTGCACCGGGCGCAGATCGACAAGCTGCTCGGCAAGGTGCAGGAGTCGGGGCTGACGCTGGTGCCGCTGGCGCTGTACTTCTCCGGTGGGCGGGTGAAGGTCGAGGTGGCCCTGGCGCGCGGTAAGCGGGAGTACGACAAGCGGCAGACGCTGCGGGAGAAGCAGGACACCCGGGAGGCGGACCGCGCGATGTCGGCGGCCCGCCGGCGGCAGCGGGCGTAGGCGCCGGGCCGCCGGAAATGCCTGGGCGCTCCGGCGCCCGGTGGCGTATACTCGGGCGAAGCAGGCCCCGAGGGGTTTGGCTGTTTGTTAATTCAACATGGGGATGATCGGTTTCGACAGCGGTTGTCGAAGCAGGGGAAGCGAGCCGAGGAAGCGACAATGATCTCGTAAACCATATGTCGCAAAAAAATAATCGCCAATACCAAGCGCGATTCCTTCACCCTCGCTGCATAAGTAGCGACTGGTGAGGTGCCAGTCCGGGCCTGTTCCCGTCCCGGTTCCTGGTATCAGCTAGGGGACTTTACCGTTAGCCTCGGTCACGGAGGCGCGCGGGACATTTAACAGTGACTGAGCCCGTCGGAGACTTGTCCGCGTGATCTCCGGGGCTGAGAAAATCGAAGCGGACTGCGCTCGGAGAAGCCCTCCTTCCACGTCGTTGGACGCGGGTTCGATTCCCGCCATCTCCACAGTTTCACCGTCAGGCCCCGGCCCGCGTTCGCGCGGACCGGGGCCTGTTCGTGCCTCCGCGTCTGTTCGAATCCGGGGGGTGGGCTGTCGGTGCGGCCCGGTAGGGTCACCGGCATGGGAGACAGCGCACCGGGGTGGGGTCCGCAGGGCCGCCCAGAGTCCGATACCGGCACCAACCGAACAAAGTGGATCATAGGGGCGGCGATCGGCGTCACCGTGCTGGCGATCGGCGCTGTCCTGGTGCTGCGCGCCGGTGACGGCGGCGACAGCAGGGAGGACGCGGCGCGCAAGGAGGCGCAGGCGTTTCTGACCGCCTGGGCGGACGGCGACCTGGAGGGCGCCGCCGGGCACACCGACGACGCGGAGGGCGCGGCCTCGCTGCTGGAGTCCGTCCAGCGCAATCTGGGCGCCGAGGAGACCCGGCTCACCGTCTCCGGCGAGCCGGTGCCCTCCGAGCCTGGCAGCGGCCGGCCGGAGGCGTCGTACGTGATGCCGTTCACCGCCTCCTTCACCCTGCCCGGGGTGGGGGAGTGGTCCTACGACTCCGTCATCACCGCCGTGCCGGACGGCGTTGAGGACGAGGGCTGGCATGTGCACTGGGAGTCGCCGCTGGTCCACCCCGAGCTGGCGGAGGGGCAGACCCTGGTGCTCAGCGTCGACCAGCCCGAGCGCGCCCCGATCCTCGCCGCGGACGGCAGCCAGCTGGCCGGGCCGTCCGCCGTGTGGGACCTGAGCATCTGGCCGGCCAGGCTGACCGACCCCGAGGCCGCCTACGCGGCACTGGACGGGCTCGACGTGGGTCTGGACACCGCGGCGCTCGCCGACCGGGTCGAGGCATCCGACCCGGAGCAGGCCGTCGCGGTGGTGAGCCTGCGCGACCAGGTCTTCCGGGAGCACGAGGACGAACTGCGGGCCGTGGAGGGCCTCCAGTTCGCGGAGGACAGCCGGCCGCTGGCCCATCTGGCCCGTACGGTGGTCGGCGGCATCGATCCGGCCACCGGCACCGGGTCCTCCGGGCTCCAGGGCCGTTACGAGGAGCAGCTGGCCGGCACGGCCGCCGCCGCCGTCGTGATCGCCGACCGGGAGTCGGGGGACGCGGTGGAGGTGCTGTACGAGCAGGAGGGCGGCGGGCCCGGCACCCCCGTGCAGACCACCATCGACGCCGATGTGCAGCGCGCCGCCGAGGCCGCGCTGGAGGGTACGGAGCAGGCGGGCTCGATCGTGGCGGTGCGGCCGTCCACCGGCGAGGTGCTGGCGGCGGCGGACTCCCCGCTGGAGGGCGGGGACCGGTCGCTCAGCGGCCAGCTCGCGCCCGGCTCCACCTTCAAGGTGATCACCACGGCGGCGCTGCTGGAGGGCGGCACGGCGGCGGACGAGGCGATCGGCTGCCCGAAGTACGAGACGGTCGAGGGGCATCGCTTCCAGAACCAGAACGAGTTCGAGCTGGGCCCGGCCACCACGCTGCACGACGCGTTCACCGCGTCCTGCAACACCGCCTACATAACCAACCGGGACCGCTTCGAGCCCGACACGCTGCGGCTGACCGCCGAGGCGTTCGGCATCGGCGTGGCATGGGACCTGGGCGCGGGCTCGTTCGACGGCAGTGTGCCGGACACCCAGGGCGCCAACGATCTGTCGGCCTCGCTGATCGGGCAGGGCCGGGTGCAGGCCAGCCCGCTGGTGATGGCCTCGGTGGCGGCGACCGTCGCCGAAGGGACCTTCCACCAGCCGGTGCTGGTGCCCGACGCGGTCACCGAGCCGGCGCGGGCGCCGAGCGAGCTGAGCGCGGGGACGGTCGCGGCGCTCCAGACGATGATGCGGGACACCGTCACCAGCGGCACCGCCACCGTGCTTGCCCAGGTGCCGGGTGGGCCGCATGCCAAGACCGGCACCGCCGAGTTCGACACCGGGGACGGCGAACTGTCCACCAACGCCTGGCTGATCGGCTATCTCGCGGACGCCGATCTGGCGTTCGCGGTGATGCTGGAGGACGGCGGCTCGGGCGGCGCCACGGCCGGGCCGATCGCGGTGGACTTCCTCACCGCCATCCAGTAGGAGCCGTGGGCGACCGCCGCCGCCAGCGCGGCGGCGGTCAGCGGCACGAGGTAGCCGGCCGCGCCGGCCGGCGCCCGTTCGGCCGCCCAGCCGCCGGCCGCCGCGCCCGCCGCGATGCCGGACAGCAGGGCGGTCACCGCCAGGGCCATGCCCTCGTTCAGCCGGGGCGCCGGGGTCAGCTCCTGGAGCAGCGTCATCCCGGTGACCATGGCCGGCGCGGTCGCCATCCCGGCGATCAGCAGCGCCGGCACCAGCGTGGGCAGCGCTCCGGTGGTGGCGGCCACCAGCGGCGGCAGCGCCATCAGCGCGGCCATCGCCGTCACCCAGCGCGTCAGCCGGCGCCGTACCGGGGCGTCGCCCTGCGGCAGCAGACCGAAGGCGAGACCGGCCGCCCCGGAGCCGGCCGCCTGTGCCGCCAGCACCACCCCGGCCCACGCCTGGAGCCCGAGACCGTCCGCGTACGCGATGGTTACCACCTCCAGCGAGCCGAAGACGGCCCCGGTGCACAGGAACACGACCAGCAGCGGCGGCATCCCGGGCAGCAGCAGCGGGGCCCGGCCCGGCCGGGCCCGGCGTGCTGCCCGGGGGGCGACCGGGGGCTCGGTACGGCGCTGCGCCGCGAACAGCAGCCCGCCGGTGACCAGCAGCGCGACCGCCGTGAGGGTGCCGGCGGCCGGGAACAGGGCGGTGCACAGGGCGGCGGCGAGCACCGGACCGAGCATGAAGCACAGCTCGTCCATGGCCTGTTCGAAGGAGTTGGCGGCGTGCCGGGCGGCGGGATCTGCCCGGTACAGGTGCGCCCAGCGGGCCCGGGCCATGCCGCCGGTGTTGGGGGTGGCGGCCGTCAGTGGCACACAGCAGAACCAGGCCCACAGTGGCGCGCCGCCGGTGACGCACAGCAGCAGCCCCAGTTGGCCGGTGGCGGCCAGCAGTACGGCCGGCACGGTGATCCGGGCCTGCCCGTACCGGTCCACCAGGCGGGCGAGGAGCGGGCCGCCGACGGCGGAGGCGGTGAGGGTGGCGGCGACGACCGCGCCGGCCAGCGCGTACGAGCCGTGCCGGGCGGTGATCAGCAGCACGGCGGCGATGCTGAACATGCCCATCGGCAGCCGGGCCAGCAGATTCGGCAGAGTGAAGGCGAGCGCGCCGGGGGCGTCGAACAGCCGGGCGTACGGGCCGCGCGGCCGGCGGGGGCGGCCGGGGCGGCGGTGCGGGTCGGGGGTGGAGGGGAGTGCGACAAGGGTGTGACCGGTGACGGCGAACTGCATGGGCACCACTCTCGGACCGGCCCGCGCGAGGCGTCCAACACCTGATCGGAGCCCATTGACACATATCGGTTGTGAATGGTGGCCGAGCTGCGAGAATGACGGGATGCCCGCCGCCCCAGACACCGACCCCCGGCTGCTGCGCGCCTATGTCGCGGTGGCCGAGGAGCTTCACTTCACCCGGGCCGCCGCCGCGCTGTTCGTCGCCCAGCAGGCGCTCTCCCGGGACATCCGGCGGCTGGAGGAGGAATGGGGGGTACGGCTCTTCGTCCGCAGCACCCGGCGGGTGACGCTGACCGCCGAGGGCGAGCGGCTGCTGGACCCCGCGCGGCGCGCGCTGGCCGCGCAGCGGGAGCTGGCGGCGGCCGTACGGTCCGGCGCGGCCGGGGCCCGGCCCCTGGTGGTGGACGTATCGGCCCCGGCGACCACGGCGCGCCGCGTCCTGGACGCCGCCCGCTCGGCGGCACCCGGGGTGGAGTTCGTGGCCCGCTTCCACAGCGGCCTGACGGGCGCGGTCGCCGAGATGACGCGCGGTCAGCTGGATGTGTCCTTCGGACGGTTCGCCGGCCTGGCCCCGGCGGTACGCGCGGGGCTGGCGCACCGGCTGATCCGGCTGGAGCGGGTGGCGGTCCTGCTGTCGGCCGATGACCCGCTGGCCGCCCTCCCCGAGATCCCGCTGGCACGGCTGGCGGGCCGGCGGCTGTACGCGGGGGCGGGCAACCCGGAGACCACCGAATGGACGGATTACGCGCGGCAGTTGTTCGCGGGCCGGGGCATCGAGGTGGCGCCGCCGTTCCCTCGGATCGACGGCGAGGAGGAGTTCGTCCGGCTGGTGAGGGCGCACGGCTGGTCGGTGCTGGCCAGCGAGGAGTTCACCGAGGTCCCGGGCATGGTGCTGCGTCCGCTGACCGCCCCCGTACCACTGTCCCCGGTCTCGATGGTGTGGCCCCGCCCCCTGCACCACCCCGGCCTGCCCGCCCTGCGCGCGGCGGCGGCCCGGCTGGCGGCCGAGGAGAACTGGCTCGACCACCCGTCGGACGCCTGGCTCCCCGAACCGGACCGGTCGGTTGGCCCAGGGAGCCAGGGGGCGGCTGCCATCGGGTAGGACCGCCCCCGTACCCGCCAACGCGGTGCACAGGGCGAGCGCCGGTTCGTCCGTCCAGGGCGATCTCCAGCTCCCCGCCCAGCAGATGAACCACCTCCTAGGGGCCGTTCTTCGTCAAGGCGATGCGGAACAAGCCGGGTGGGCGGCGGGATCAGATGTTGCGGGAGCGGGACATGAATCCGCACGTCCGCTCGCTCGCGCCGGCGTTGCTGTGGTGGGCGGAAGACAGCGAATGGATCGTGCTGGGGTTTGAGTTCGCGGCGGGACGGGAGGCCGATTTCACGCCCCCAGGGCCATCGACGCGTTCGTGGTGGCCTATGTGCGCATGCTGCGCTATCGGGCCGACCGGAAGCCCGATGAGCCGTGGCTGAGGGCCATGGAAGAGACGGGGTGGGCCTGGGCCAGCCACCGAAGGCCGGCCTCCCCCGTCAGGTGAGCCAGCCGTTCAGGGCCGCCCGCGCGCCGGCCTGGAAGCGGCTGGTGGCGCCCAGCCGGGTCATCAGCTGCGAGACCAGGCGGCTCACCGAGCGGCGGGAGGTGCCGAGTTGGTCGGCGATGTCGTCGTTCGACTTGCCGGCCGCCATCAGATGGAGGACCTCGCGTTCCAGGCCGGTCAGCAGGCCCTCGCCCGGCTCCAGGGTGCCCGGGGTCAGCGGGATGTCGATGGCGTCGTCCCAGCAGTGGTCGAAGACCTGGCACAGGAAGCTCAGCGCGGACGGGTCCCGGATCAGCGCCACCCCGGCGCCGGTGTGCAGGGGGTCCAGCGGCAGCACCGCGCACTGCCGGTCGTAGATCAGCATCCGCTGCGGCAGTACCCCGGCGCTGCGCACCTGGGCACCGGCCGCGCCGATGGTTTCCGCGTAGCGCAGGCCGATCCTGTGGGTGCGGGCGCTGTGCTGCATGAGGGTGCGGATGCGGGTGCCGCGGGCCAGCAGTTCCAGGTCCAGCGGGATGGCCGCCTCGATCGCCTCCTCGCTGGGGATGCCCGGGATCAGCGCCTCCAGGGAGCCGGTGCAGGTACGGGCCAGGTCGTCGATGACGGCGCGGGTGTTGTCGATGCCCTCGACCACCTCGACGCTGATCTCGGCGGACCGCATGCCGCGCGCCTCGACGTAGGCGCCGGACAGCGACTGGAGCTGCTCCCTGGCGGCGGCCATCGTGATGCGCCGGCTCAGGATGTCCGCCTCGATCGGCGCGAGCAGCTGGTCGGCGGCGCTCTCGGGGCTGACCGCCACCCAGCCGCCGGCCGGGGACGGCTGGAGCAGGCCGAGCCCGTACAGCAGCGCCTCGGCGCGGGCCACTTCCTCGGGCCGCAGTCCGGCGCGGGCCGCGAGCCGGCCGGCGTCGTCCGCCGGGTGCCGGACGCGCAGCAGATAGACCTGGAGGGCGCCGGCGTCGATGTCCGCCGTGGTGTCGTCGAGTTCGTGCATCTAGGAGAGCCAGCCGTTCAGCGCGGCGCGGGCGCCGGCCTGGAAGCGGCTGTCGGCGTCGAGTTGTTCGAGCAGCCGGGCCACCACCCGGCTGACCGAGCGCGGGGACATGCCCAGCTGGTGCGCGATCGCCTCGTCCTTCTTCCCGGCGGCCATCAGCACCAGCACGTCGCGGTCCACCCCGACCGGTGCCGAGCCGGACTTCTTGTGGCCCTCGACGAAGTCGACCGCCCGGTCCCAGTAGTGCTCGAAGAGCTGCTGGAGAAAGCCGAGCACGGTGGGGTCACGGACCAGCGCCACGCCCGACTTGGTGTGCAGCGGGTCCAGGGGGAGTACGGCGCAGCTGCCGTCGTAGATCAGCATCCGGGAGGGGAGCGCGGAGATGCTGCGGACCTGGGCGCCGGCCTCGATGAGGGTGGTGACGTAGCCGACGGTCGGCTGGTGCCGGCGGGCGGTGTGCTGCATCAGTGTGCGGGCCTTCACACCGCGTTCGAGGATCTCCAGGTCGCCGGGGGTGGCGGCCTGGATGGCGGCCATGCTCTGGCCGCCGCCCGGGTGCAGGGCGTCCACCGATTTGGCGCAGGTACGGTCCAGGTCGGCGATGACCGCGCGGGTGTTGTCTATGCCCTCGACGACCTCGATGCTGCTCTTCGCGGAGCGCATGCTGCGGGCTTCGAGGTAGTCGCCGGACAGCGCGTGCAGCCGGGCGCGGGTGGCCGCCATGGCGATCCGGCGCTGGAGGATGTCCTGTTCGATGGGGGCCAGCAGGGCGTCGGCGGCGCTCTCGGGGGAGATGGCGACGAGTCCGCCGCCGGGGGAGGGCCGAAGCAGTCCCAGTTCGGTGAGCCGGGCCTCGGCGGATTCCGCCTCGGCCGTGGTTATGCCGGCGCGGGTGGCGATCTGCGCCACCGAGTCTGTGGGATGAATCACGCGAAACCGGTAAACTCGGGTAGTCGCGGCGTCTATTTCCCCGGGTTCGTACACACTCATCTTCCTCGCATGACGTCACTGAGTCCCTTGGCGTCAACTGGACAGGCGAGATGATGCCACAGGGACTCTATCGACTTCCTCGTGAATGCTCGTGAGCATGATTGGGCCAACATGCCATTCATGTTCGCCTATGTGGACACGGAAGAGGGATCCCGTGAAGAAGTTTGCTCTGAGCGTTATCGCAGCTCTCCTGCTCGTGGGTGCCTCCGGTGGGGTCGCCATGGCTGCCGGTTCGCCGGACGCCAAGGGTGGCGTCGTGACCCCCGACAGCCTCTGGGACTGACCCGGGCCCCTGATCGCTGACACGGAACCGGGATCGGTGGACAGGAAAGTGGTGCGGTGATGCCTCAGGCCCCGCTGGCGGTGCTGCTCAGTCCGCGCCTGCCGGAGGTGCGGGCGGCCCGGGGGGTCGGTGCCCGCACTCTTGTCCTCGCTCCTGATCTGGCGGCCGAGGGGATCCGCGAAGCGGTCGCGGCGGCGCATGACGCGCTGACCGTGGACTGGCGGGATCACCCGGGGCTGCTGATGGCGATCGGGCACCTGGCCGGACATCCCGCCAGGGTCTCGGTGTTCGGCTTCGCGGAGGCCAGTGCGCTGGTCGCCGCGCGGGTGAACGAGGCTCTGCGGTTTCCCGGCAATCCGCACGCCGCTGTCGCGTACCTCACGGACAAAGTGGCGCTGCGCGGCAAGGTCAATCAGCTCACCGGTACCCCCGTCCGGTTCGAGCAGTGCGACCGGGTGACGCATCTGGTGGCCGCCGCCGAGCAGGTCGGCTTCCCCTGTGTCGCCAAGCCGCGCACCGGTTCCGGTGGCCAGGGGGTGCATCTTCTGCGCAATGTCGCGGACGCCGCACTCCTGGCCGCCGAACTGGTGAGCGAGCCCGCGCTGATCATCGAAGAATTCCTGGCGGGGCCCGAGTACAGCGTGCTCGCCCACTCCAGGGACGGCGAACACACCGTCCTCGCCGTGGCCAGAAAACATCTGTCGGACGACTCGGAGGACCCGGACTGCCCCGGGTTCGCCGAGGCGGGCCACGATCTGCCGGCCGACCTCGGCCCGGACGACGTGACCCGGATCGCCGACCTGGCGACCGCCACCCTCAGCGCCGCCGGCCACCGGGCCGGACTGTCGCTGACCGAGGTGGTCCTTACCGCACAGGGCCCGCGACTGATCGAGTCGCACGCCCACCCCGGCCCCGGCCGGCTGGGCGATCTGCCGGCCCTGGTCACCGGCACCGACCCGGTGGCGCTCGCCGTGGCCACCGCGCTGCGGCTGCCCCCTCCGGCACCGCGCCCCACGTCCGGCGGGCGGTACGCGGGCATCCGCACCCTGCGGCTGCCCCCCGGCCGGCTCGACGCCGTGCACGGGATCGACGAGGCGTACGCCCTGCCGGGCGTCGCCGACATCGGGATCACCGTTCGCGTCGGAAGCCATGTTCCGGAGGCCACCAGCCGGGCCGCCGGGCATGGCTTCATCACGGCCGTCGCCGGCTGCCCGCAGGAACTGGCGGCGCTGCTGGACAAGGCGCTGGGCCTGCTGCGCCCGGTGGTCGGCGGCGCGGAGGCCGGGGCGCCCGAGCGGCCTGGGAAGAGCGAGAAGGAGGAGGAGCACACTGCTGCCTGAGCTGCTCCCCGGGATGGGCTTCCCCGCTACCCCGGCCCCACGGGCAGACCTGCTGCTTCCCTTCCCCGGCCTGATCACCGGACCACCCGCCCGCTCCGCCTATGTCGTCCTGGAGCGCCGGAACGTGCTCGGCGAGGTCGAACAGCGCGGCGTCCTGGGCGCGCTGAGCCTGCACGGCACCGAAAGCGGCCACGTACTGCGCCATCAGCAGGTGGGCGAGCCCGAAGTACAGCTGCACACCAAGCTGCTGCGCGAGCGCCGCGCCCCGATGGACCCGCTGCTGCTGGCGGCCCCCGACCCGGGCGCGTTCCGCCAGTGCATCGACGAGACGGTCCGCCGCACGCCCGACCGTACGGTCCCCACCTCGCGCGGCGGCACCCAGCGGCTGTGGGCGGCGGACGGCGAGTGGACCCGGCGGCCCCCCGCGCTGCCGCCGGTGCTGCTGGCGGACGGCCACCACCGGTTCGAGGCGGCCCGCCGGCTGCACCGCGCGCAGCCGTCCGTGATGGGCGACCGGCTGCCCGCCCTGGTGGTGGACCACGGCCGCTATCCGCTGCGGCTGGCCGCCACCCACCGGACGATGCCGGGGCTCGACCCGTACCGGGCGGCCGATGTGGCGGCCCGCTTCGCGCGGGTGAGCGAGCTGCCGGCCGGCTCGCCGCGCCCGGTGCCGCGCGCGGGCACGTTTTTACTCACCGGCAAGTCCCGGGTCTGGGCCATCTCCCGGATCTCCCCGGTGACCACCGCGCGCCGGCTGCGGTTCCTGCCCTCGGAGTGGGCCGAACTGTCGGCCGCCATCAGCGACCACGTACTGATCCCGATCCTGTGCGAGGACCAGGGGCTGCACGCGGCCCCCGGCTACACGGAGCGGCATCCGGCCGATGACGAGGCCGGGCTGATCCTGCCGCCGCCCACCTGGGAACAGATCTGGTCGGGCGCGGCCGGCGGCACCGTCATGCCGCCCAGGACGACCTCGCTGGGCCCCGCCCCGCTGCCCGGGGCGCTGCCGCCGCTGCCCTGCTGACGCACCATGGTCGGCCTACGGGCGGGCACATACGCTCACCCGTATGACGGATATCGGAGTGATGGCGCCACGGGATCTGGCGGCCGGGGAGTTCACGGGGTTCGTGCGGCGGGCCGAGGAACTGGGCTTCGCCGAGGTGTGGGTGGTGGAGGACTGCTTCTTCCGGGGCGGCTTCGCGCAGGCGGCCGTCGCGCTGGCGGTCACCGGGCGGATCCGGGTGGGGATCGGCATCCTGCCGGCCGTGCTGCGCAATCCGGCGCTGACGGCGATGGAGGCGGCGACGCTGGCGCAGTTGTTCCCGGGGCGGCTGGTGCTGGGGGTGGGCCACGGCATGCCCGGCTGGATGCGGCAGGTCGGCGCGTACCCGGCGAGCCCGCTGGCCGCGCTGGGCGAGCATCTGCGGACCGTACGGGCGCTGCTGCGCGGCGAGACGGTGACGGACGATCGGCTGGCGGCGGTGACACTGGATCTGCCGGTGGAGGTGGTGCCGCCGGTGCTGGCCGGGGTGCGTGGGCCCAAGTCGCTGGCGCTGGCGGGACGGGAGGCGGACGGCACGATCCTGGCCGAGCCGGTGACGCCGGAGTATCTGGCGGCGGCGCGCGGGCACATCGGCGCGGCGGCGGCCGGGGACGGGGCAGGGGCAGGGGCCGGGCACCGGGTGGTGGCGTACAACGTGGCGGCGGTGGACGACGATCCGCGGGTGGCGCGGGCGGCGGTGCGGCCGTACCTGGAGTGGATCGGCGAGCCGGACTGGACGCCGCACCTCGCCCCGCTGCCGTTCGCGGGTGAGTTCGCCGCGCTGCGCGCGGCCAGCGCGGACCGGGCGGAGTTCGCGCGGCGGCTGCCGGACGCGTGGGTGGATCAGCTGGCGGTCACCGGCACCCCGGAGCAGGCCCGTACGCGGATCGCCGAACTGCACGCGGCGGGTGCGGGGTGTGTGGTGCTGACCCCGGCCGGGCCCGATCCGGTGGTGGCGCTGGAGGCGCTGGGACGGGTGTGCTGAGCCCGAACTCAAATTCTGCTCAACTCGCTGCAACCGTTCGGGGTTGATCGGTGTCGTAGGGGTCGGGGAAGCACGGGGGTGCAGGAGGGGAGCGAAGGGCCCGGCGGGGGAGCCGGGCCCTTCGGAGTTTCGCAGCGAAGCGCGCTGTCGGTGGGGACCGTTACCTTCGGTGCATGTCGTCGCAGAACGCGGTGCTTGAGGGGGTCCTTGAGCGCATCACGTATGCCAATGAGGAGAACGGATACACCGTCGCCCGGGTGGACACCGGGCGCGGTTCCGGTGAACTGCTGACCGTCGTCGGGGCGCTGCTGGGCGCTCAGGTGGGGGAGTCGCTGCGGATGGAGGGCCGCTGGGGTTCCCATCCGCAGTACGGGCGGCAGTTCACGGTGGAGAACTACACGACGATACTGCCCGCCACCATCCAGGGCATTCAGCGCTATCTGGGGTCCGGGCTGATCAAGGGCATCGGGCCGAAGACCGCCGAGCGGATCGTGGCGCACTTCGGGGTGGCCACCCTGGAGGTCATCGAGGCCGATCCGGGGCGGCTGATCGAGGTGCCGGGGCTCGGGCCCAAACGCACGAAGCTGATCGCGGCGGCGTGGGTGGAGCAGAAGGCCATCAAGGAGGTCATGGTCTTCCTCCAGAGCGTGGAGGTGTCCACCTCCATCGCGGTGCGGATCTACAAGAAGTACGGGGACGCCTCGATCTCCGTGGTGAGGAACCAGCCGTACCGGCTGGCGGCCGATGTGTGGGGCATCGGCTTTCTGACCGCGGACCGGATCGCGCAGGCGGTCGGCATCCCGCACGACAGCCCCGAGCGGGTGAAGGCCGGGCTGCGGTACGCGCTGTCGCAGGCGAGCGATCAGGGGCACTGTTTTCTGCCGGAGGAGCGGCTGATCGCGGACGCGGTGAAGCTGCTCCAGGTGGACACCGGGCTGGTCATCGACTGTCTGGGGGAGCTGACGGCGGATCCGGAGGGGGCGGTCCGCGAGCCGGTGCCCGATCCGGACGATCCGGCGGCCCCGCTGATGGCCGTGTATCTGCCGCCGTTCCACCGGGCCGAGCTGTCGCTGTCGGGGCAGGTGCGGCGGCTGCTGCGGGCCGAGGAGGACCGGCTGGCGGCGTTCGGGGAGGTGGACTGGGGGCGGGCGCTGGGGTGGCTGGTGGAGCGGACCGGGTCCGAGCTGGCGCCGGAGCAGGAGGCCGCGGTGCGCCTGGCGCTGACCGAGAAGGTGGCCGTGCTGACGGGTGGCCCGGGGTGCGGGAAGTCGTTCACGGTGCGCTCGATCGTGGAGCTGGCGCGTGCGCGGCGGGCGAAGGTGGTGCTGGCGGCGCCGACCGGGCGGGCGGCGAAGCGGCTGGCGGAGCTGACCGGCGCCGAGGCGTCCACGGTGCACCGGCTGCTGGAGCTGAAGCCGGGCGGGGACGCGGCGTACGACCGGGACCGGCCGCTGGACGCGGATCTGGTGGTGGTGGACGAGGCGTCGATGCTGGATCTGCTGCTGGCCAACAAGCTGGTGAAGGCGGTGCCGCCGGGGGCGCATCTGCTGCTGGTGGGGGATGTGGACCAGTTGCCGTCGGTGGGCGCGGGTGAGGTGCTGCGGGATCTGCTGGCGGACGGCTCGCCGGTGCCCTCGGTGCGGCTGACCCGGATCTTCCGGCAGGCGCAGCAGTCGGGGGTGGTGACGAACGCGCACCGCATCAATGCCGGGAAGCCGCCGGTGACGCGGGGTCTCGCGGACTTCTTCCTGTTCGCCGAGGAGGACACGGAGACGGCCGGGCGGCTGGCGGTGGAGGTGGCGGCACGCCGGGTGCCGGCGAAGTTCGGGCTCGATCCGCGCCGGGACGTCCAGGTGCTGACCCCGATGCACCGGGGCCCGGCCGGGGCCGGGGCGCTGAACGGGCTGCTCCAGGAGGCGGTGACCCCGGCCCGGCCCGGGCTGCCGGAGAAGCGGTTCGGCGGGCGGGTCTTCCGGGTGGGCGACAAGGTCACCCAGATCCGCAACAACTACGAGAAGGGCGCGAACGGCGTCTTCAACGGCACGGTCGGGGTGGTGACCGCGCTGGACGTGGATGAGCAGCGGCTGCTGGTGCGTACCGACGAGGACGAGGAGGTCGGGTACGAGTTCGGTGAGCTGGACGAGCTGGCGCACGCGTACGCGGTGACGATCCACCGTTCGCAGGGCAGCGAGTATCCGTGTGTGGTCATTCCGGTGACGACGAGTGCCTGGATGATGCTTCAGCGCAATCTGCTGTACACGGCGGTGACGCGGGCCAAGCGGCTTGTGGTGCTGGTGGGTTCGCGGCGCGCCCTCGATCAGGCGGTACGCAGCGTCTCGGCGGGGCGGCGGTTCACCGGGCTCGACATGCGGCTCGCGGGGTGATGTCGGTGGCTGCCGACGGGTGGTCGGCGGGCGCCCGCGCGGTGGCCGGGGCAGAATAGTCCGCATCATCCCGGTTCCAGCGGCACGCCGTGCCAGAAACTGGGCCGATTGCCGACCCTGAGTGCACATATTGGCCCCGGATGGGGGACACTGGGAGGGAGTCAGGGCACCCCGAAGGAAACTCGAAGGACCTCGAAGAAGAGGACAACGTCGGTGAGGGATGACGTGAGCGAACACCGCGACGGCGCACAGTCCGTAGAAGTCAACTACGACGGCGCCACCTACAGCTACCCGATTGTGGACAGCACCATCGGGGACACCGGCTTCGATGTCAGCAAGCTGCGTGCCCAGACCGGTCTGGTGACCCTGGACTCCGGTTATGGCAACACGGCGGCCTATAAATCGGCGATCACCTATCTCGACGGTGAGCAGGGCATCCTGCGTTACCGGGGCTATCCGATCGAGCAGCTCGCCGAGCGCGGCTCGTTCCTGGAGACCACCTATCTGCTGCGCAGCGGTGAGCTGCCCACGGTGGACGAGCTGGCGACCTTCCGCAACGAGATCACCACGCACACGCTGCTGCACGAGGACGTCAAGCGTTTCTACGACGGCTTCCCGCGCGACGCGCACCCGATGGCGATGCTGTCCTCCGTGGTCAGCGCGCTGTCCACGTTCTACCAGGACAGCCACGACCCGTTCGACGCCAAGCAGCGGCACATCTCGGCGATCCGGCTGCTGGCCAAGCTGCCCACCATCGCGGCGTACGCGTACAAGAAGTCCGTGGGTCAGCCGGTGGTCTACCCGCGCAATGACCTCGGCTATGTGGAGAACTTCCTGCGGATGACCTTCTCGGTGCCCGCCGAGGACTACATCCCGGACCCGGTGGTCACCAACGCGCTGGACAAGCTGCTGATCCTGCACGCGGACCACGAGCAGAACTGTTCGACCTCCACGGTGCGGCTGGTCGGCTCCTCGCAGGCCAATCTCTTCACCTCCGTCTCGGCCGGCATCAACGCCCTGTCGGGTCCCCTGCACGGTGGCGCGAATGCCGCGGTGCTGGACATGCTGGAGTCGATCCAGGCCAGTGGCGGCGATGTGGATGCCTTCATCCGCAAGGTGAAGAACAAGGAGGACGGTGTCCGCCTGATGGGCTTCGGGCACCGCGTCTACAAGAACTTCGACCCCCGGGCGAAGATCATCAAGGCGGCGGCGCACGATGTTCTCTCCGCGCTGGGCAAGTCCGACGCGCTGCTGGACATCGCCCTGCGGCTTGAGGAGCACGCGCTCAGCGACGACTACTTCGTCTCCCGCAACCTGTACCCGAATGTCGACTTCTACACCGGGCTGATCTACCGGGCGATGGGCTTCCCGACCAGCATGTTCACCGTGCTGTTCGCGATCGGCCGGCTGCCCGGCTGGATCGCCCAGTGGGAAGAGATGATCACCGAGCCCGGCTCCCGGATCGGCCGTCCGCGGCAGATCTACACGGGTGTCGTGGAGCGCGACTTCGTTCCCGTCGAGCAGCGGTAATCGCGCCCGAGGGGTGCCGTTGGACGCACGCCCGGGGATGTGACGCAGGTCACATCCCCGGGCGTGCAACCTTTTGCCTGTCTGCGGGTCTAACCGGGCAACGACAGCGCGAATTCGGCTGGATTCACGCTGTCGGTCGTCCGGCCGGGGTCCCGTGGGGGGACGCTTCGAACGGACGGCAGGAAGCGCCCCGCTTCGGGCCCTGTGGGGGGACCCGCTGCGGGGCGCATTTCCATGTCCGGGGACGGATCGGCGATCAGCCGGCCCCCGTCACTCGGCCGCGCGGCCGACCAGCTCGAAGCCCGCCTCGTCCACCGCGGCCCGCACCGCCTCGTCGTCCAGCGGGACCTGCGAGATGACGGTGACCAGACCGCTGCTCGCCTTCGCGGTCACCTCGCTCACCCCGTCCAGCGCCGAGATCTCGCTGCGCACGGACGACTCGCAGTGGCCGCAGGTCATGCCGGAAACCTGGTAGGTCGTGGTGCTCATGGGTGGATCCTCGTTCCTCTCCAGGGGCCGCTTCATGCCGCCCGCCGCCATCGGCAGCTTATACCCCCACCGGGTATTGAAGCTACCCGGTGGGGGTATCCCGCCCGCCTGATGCGGCCGGCTCAGCGGCGATTCCCCGGGCGCTGGGCGACCCACTGCCGGATGGTGTGCGGATACCAGAACGGCCGCCCGCCCTCCGTCACATCCGGCGGCGGCAGCAACCCGTGCTTGCGGTACGAGCGCACCGTGTCCGGCTGCACCCGGATGTGCGCGGCGATCTCCTTGTACGACCACAGTCCTGCGTCGGCCATCGTCCACACCTCTTCGCGCTCGGCGGCTGATGATCACCACCGACCCTGCGCCGCCCCGCCCGCCCCGGCGGCGCGCGGAGCGGGCCTGTTGATCAGCTGTGACGGCGAAGGCGCGTAACGAAGACCGCTGTTGCGGATCGCTGATAGTGCGCTGATGACCTCATGACCTCATGCGCTCATGCGCTCGAACGATCGTCGGCCGCCGCCTCAGCGGCTGCTCGGGAAACCCAGATCGATCCCCCGGTCCGCCGGGTCCGGCCACCGGGTGGTGATCACCTTGCCCCGGGTGTAGAAGCGCACCCCGTCCTCACCGTAGATGTGCTGATCCCCGAACAGTGACTCCTTCCAACCGCCGAACGAGTGATGCGCCACCGGCACCGGGATCGGCACATTCACCCCGACCATCCCCGCCTCCACCTCCAGCTGGAACCGCCGCGCCGCACCCCCGTCCCGGGTGAACACCGCCGTGCCATTGCCCCAGCGCGAGGAGTTGATGAGCGCCAGCCCCTCCTCGTACGAGCCGGCCCGCACCACACACAGCACCGGCCCGAAGATCTCGTCGCGGTACGCGTCCATCTCCGGCGTCACGTGGTCCAGCAGTGACACCCCCAGGAAGAAGCCGCCCTCGTGCCCGGGGACGGTGTACTCCGTGCCGTCCACCACCACCCGCGCGCCCTGCGCCCGCCCGCTCGCCACATAGGACGCGACCTTCGCCCGGTGCTCCGCCGTGATCAACGGCCCCATCTCCGAGGCCGGATCACCCCCGGGACCGATCCGCAGCGCCGCCGCCCGCTCCGCGATCCGCGCCACCAGCGCGTCGCCGATGTCCCCGACCGCCACCACCACCGACACCGCCATGCAGCGCTCACCCGCGCTGCCGTACGCCGCGTTGATCGCGTTGTCCGCCGCCACCTCCAGATCGGCGTCCGGCAGCACCAGCATGTGGTTCTTCGCCCCGCCCAGCGCCTGCACCCGCTTGCCGTGCTCCACCGCACCGCGCTGGATCGCCCGCGCCACCGGCGTGGAGCCGACGAAGCTCACCGCCGCCACATCCGGATGCGCCAGCAGCGCCTCCACCGCCGCCCGGTCGCCGTTGACCGCGTTCAGCACCCCCTCCGGGAAGCCCGCCTCGGCCGCCAGCTCCACCAGCCGCAGCGCCGCGCTCGGATCCTTCTCGCTCGGCTTCAGCACGAACGTGTTGCCGCACGCCACCGCCAGCGGGAACATCCACAGCGGCACCATCGCCGGGAAGTTGAACGGGGTGATCCCCGCCACCACCCCCAGCGGCTGCCGGATGGACGCCACATCCACCCCCGTCGACACCTGCGTCGACAGCTGCCCCTTCAGATGCTGCGGAATGCCGCAGGCCAGCTCCACGATCTCCAGCCCGCGCGCCACCTCACCCAGCGCGTCCGCGTGCACCTTGCCGTGCTCGGCGGTGATCAGCCGCGCCAGCTCGTCACGCCGCGCGTCCAGCAGCTCCCGGTAGCGGAACAGCAGCGCCGTGCGGCGCCCCACCGGCACCGTGTGCCAGGAGGCGTACGCCGCCCGCGCCGCCGCCACCGCCGCGCCCACCTCCGCCTGCGACGCCAGCCCCACCCGGGCCGGCTGCTCGCCCGTCGCCGGATCGAAAACGGGCGCGTACCGGCCGGAAGCGGGCGCCACCGGCTTGTTGTCGATGAAGTGACCGATGGTCTTCATGGGGTTCTTCGCTCTCCTCGTCACAGATAGCGGCGGCGGGCAGCCGCCTCCCGCTCATAGCCGGCCCGCGCCGCCACCGCCGCCGGCCGGGCCGACGCCCCCGCCACCGGCACGTCCCACCACGCCCGCGCCGCCGGCGCGTTGGACTGCGGATCGGTCTCCACGTACACCGCCACCGGCCCGGTGGCCGCCCGCGCCGCCGCCAGGGCGTCCCGCAGCTCCGCGTACGTACCGGCGCGCAGCACCGTCATCCCCAGCGAGGCGGCGTTGGCCGCCAGATCGACCGGCAGCGGCGCCCCGGAGAACGCGCCGTCCGCCGTACGGAAGCGGTAGTCCGTACCGAACCGCTCCGCGCCGGTGGCCTGCGACAGGCCGCCGATGGAGGCGTAGCCGTGGTTCTGGATCAGCACCAGCTTGATGGGAAGGCCCTCCTGCACCGCCGTCACGATCTCGGTGGGCATCATCAGATACGTGCCGTCACCCACCAGCGCCCACACCGCGCGCCCCGGGGCGGCCAGCGCCACTCCGATGGCGGCCGGGATCTCGTACCCCATGCAGGAGTAGCCGTACTCCAGGTGGTACTGGCGCGGCGAGCGGGCCCGCCACAACTTGTGCAGATCGCCCGGCAGCGAACCCGCCGCGTTGATGATCACGTCCTCGTCGCCGACCGTGGCGGCCAGCGCGCCCAGCAACTGCGGCTGGGTGGGCGCGGCGTCCTCGGTACGGGGCGTGGTGACCTCGTCCACCACCGCCGCCCAGCGCTCCTTGCCCACCGCGTACTCCGCCTCGTACGCCGCCGGGACCCGGTGGCCGGCCAGCGCGGCGGTGAGCGCGGCAAGACCCGTACGGGCGTCCGCCACCAGCGGCAGCGCGGCCAGCTTGTGCGCGTCGAGGGCGGCGATGTTCAGGTGCACGAAGCGCACCGCCGGGTCCGCGAACAGGGTGTGCGAGGCGGTGGTGAAGTCCGTGAACCGGGTGCCCACGCCGATGACCAGATCGGCGGTACGGGCCAGGTCGTTGGCCACCGCCGTGCCGGTGTGCCCCACCCCGCCCACCTCGGCCGGGTGATCGTGGCGCAGCACGCCCTTGCCGGCCTGGGTGGTGGCCACCGGGATGCCGGTCGCCGCCACCAGCGCGCGCAGCGCCTCCTGCGCCACGCTGTGCTGCACCCCGCCGCCGGCGATCAGCAGCGGGCGGCGGGCGGCCCGTACCAGCGCCGCCGCCTCGGCCAGCGCGTCCGGATCGGGCGCCGGGCGCGGCACCCGCCACACCCGATCCCGGAAGAACTCCGCCGGCCACTCGTACGCCTCCGCCTGGACGTCCTGCGGCAGCGCCAGGGTGACCGCGCCGGTCTCCACCGGGTCGGCCAGCACCCGCATCGCGCCCAGCGCCGCCGGGATCAGCGCCTCGGGGCGGTGCACCCGGTCGAACCAGCGGGAGACCGGGCGCAGCGTGTCATTGACGGAGATGTCGCCGGCGCCCGGATGCTCCAGCTGCTGGAGTACGGGGTCGGCGGGGCGGGTGGCGAAGGTGTCGCCGGGGAGCAGCAGCACCGGCAGCCGGTTGATGGTGGCGAGCGCCGCGCCGGTGACGAGGTTGGTGGCGCCCGGGCCGATCGAGGTGGTCACCGCCTGTGCGGAGAGCCGGTCGCGCTGCCGGGCGAAGCCGACCGCCGCGTGCACCATGGCCTGCTCGTTGCGGCCCTGATGGAACGGCAGCGGGGCGTCGGGCCCCTGTCCCGACTCGACGAGCGCCTGGCCCAGGCCGGCCACGTTGCCGTGGCCGAAGATGCCCCAGCAGGAGTCGATCAGCCGGTGCCGTACGCCGTCCCGTTCGGTGTACTGCACGGCCAGGAAGCGGACCAGCGCCTGGGCGACGGTCAGCCGCGTCGTGCGGGTCATGAACGCACCTCCGGGGCGCGGTAGAAGGGCAGCCGGGGGTCGGTGGTCTGGTCGCGCCAGCTGTCGCGGATCCAGGCGTGGTCGGGGTGGTCGCTGATCAGCCAGGCGCGCTCGGCGCCGGGCCCCGCCATCACGTTCAGGTAGTACATGGGGTGGCCGGGGGCGGCGATGGACGGGCCGTGCCAGCCGTCCGGGATCAGCACCACGTCCCCGGTGCGTACTTCGGCGAGTACGTCCGTACCCGTGCCGCCGGGGCCGGAGGGGGAGACCCGCTGATACCCGAGGCCGCCCTCTCCGGCGATCTCGAAGTAGTAGATCTCCTCCAGCTCGGCCTCCCGCCCGGGGTGGAACACGTCGTGCTTGTGCGGGGGATAGGAGGACCAGTTGCCGCCCGGGGTGAGCACCTCGACCGCGATCAGCCGGTCCGCCTCGAAGGTGTCGGCGGCGGCGAAGTTGTTGACCTGGCGGGAGCAGACCCCGGCGCCGCGCAGCTCGACGGCGACGGAGGCGGCCGGGCGGTAGCGGGCGGGCAGCTGCCTCGTACAGCGGGCGCCGGTGAGGGCGAGCCGTACCCCCGGGCCGGCGGCCGGGGCGGTCAGTGTCACCTCGGCGTCGCGCGGCACGTAGGCGAAGTCGGAGACCCCGGCGAAGACGTTCTCCCGGCCGTGCAGCGTGAACTCCGCGCCGTCCGCGCCGTCCGCGCCGTCCTGGCCCGCGACGGTGACCCGGGCGCCGCCGCCGGCCAGCGGCAGCACGATCCACTCGCTGTCGCCGGTGGCGAAGGTGTGGGTGCCGCCGGGCGGCAGCGCCAGCACCCGCAACGCGCAGTACGTCCAGCCGGCGTCGCGCGGCGAGATGTCCAGCAGATACGGGCCCGCGCCGGCGCTCCCGGCCGGGCGGTGCGCCGTCGTCCTTGTCGTCATGCGTCAGTGTGCCTCTCGTCAGAGCAGGGAGACGGCGGTGTCCACGGCCTTCGCCACGTCGCCGTCCGCCGGGTAGAGGAGGGAGCGGCCGACCACCAGGCCGCGTACGGTCGGCAGCCGCAGCGCCGTGCGCCACCTCTCGTACGCGCCCTCCTGATCGCCGTGCACCTCGCCGCCCAGCAGTACGGCGGGCAGGGTGGAGGTCTCCATCACCCGCGCCATCTCATCGGGGTCGGCGGTCACCGGGACCTTCAGCCAGGTGTAGGCGGAGGTGCCGCCCAGCCCGGAGGCGATGGCGATGGAGGTGGCGACGGCCGTGGCGCTGAGGTCGTTGGTGACCTTGCCGTCTATGCGGCGGGACAGGAACGGCTCGACGAACACCGGCAGCCGGCGTTCCGCCATGGCGTCGATGGCGCGGGCGGTGGAGTGCAGGGTGCTCAGCGAGCCGGTGTCGGCGTGGTCGATGCGCAGCAGCAGCTTGCCGGCGTCGAACCGCAGCCGGGCCAGGTCCTCGGCGCGGTGGCCGGTGAAGCGGTCGTCGAGCTCGAAGGCGGCGCCGGCCAGGCCGCCCCGGTTCATGGAGCCGATGACGACCTTGTGTTCCAGGGCGCCGAGCAGCAGCAGATCCTCCAGGATGTCGGCGGTGCCCAGCACGCCGTCCACGCCGGGGCGGGAGAGCGCGAGCACGATCCGTTCCAGCAACTCGGCGCGGTTGGCCATGGCGAGCCGGTCGCCGCCCACGGCGAGTGCGCCGCGCGCCGGGTGGTCCGCCGCGATGATCATCAGCCGCCCGGTGTCGCCGGTCAGCGGGCGGCGTTCGCGCCGTGCCGCCGCCTCGGCGATCGCCTCGGGGTGCTGGACGCGCACCGTGACGAGGTCGGAGATGCTGATGCCGCTCACGGGAAGCTCACTTTCGCGGTAGTGGAATGCGGGTTGGGGTTGGGGTTGGGGTTGGGGTCGGCGTCCGGGCCGGGGGCGATGCCGCCGAGCAGGGCCTGGACCTCGGCGGGGTAGGGCATGGCGGTGGAACAGGCGAGCCGGGCGGCGACGATGGCGCCGGCCGCGTTGGCGTACCGGGTGAGCCGGTCCGGCTGCCAGCCGGCCAGCAGCCCGTGGCACAGCGCGCCGCCGAACGCGTCGCCCGCGCCGAGGCCGTTGACCACCTCGATGGGGTGCGGGGGCACTTCGGCGCTGCGGCCGTCGCGGTGCAGGGCGAGGACCCCGGCCGGTCCCTGTTTGACGATGGCGAGTTCGACGCCGGCGGCCAGCAGGGCCTCGGCGGCGGCGC
This sequence comes from Streptomyces sp. NTD107, assembly GCF_059510435.1. Lineage (NCBI taxonomy): Bacteria > Bacillati > Actinomycetota > Actinomycetes > Kitasatosporales > Streptomycetaceae > Streptomyces > Streptomyces sp. NTD107. The sequence goes on from NZ_JCAJZV010000006.1 coordinate 108,058, forward strand.
GGGGTTGGCGTTCGCCGGTGGCGATCTCGCACTCGGCGAGGTTGCCGACGGCGACGGTGGCGTGCGCGAGGGCCGCCGCGTAGTGCGGGCGGGCGGCGGCGGCCGGGTCCGTACCGCCGTCGCCGTCACCGTCGCCCCAGAACATCGGGCGCCAGTCGAGGTCGAAGACGGTGGCGACATGGTCCGGGTGGCCCGGGTCGCGGGCGGCCAGCGCGGCGAGCGTGGCGGTACGGGAGGGCTCCTCGCTGAGCCCGGTGCCGGTCATCCAGAAGATCCGGGCGGCGCGGATGGCGTCCAGGTCCAGCTCGTGCGGGTGGATGACCAGATCGGGCGCCTTGGGCCGCCGGTAGAAGTACAGCGGGAAGTCGTCGGGCGGGAACAGCTCGCAGAAGGTGATCGGGGTCGGGTACGCGGCCACCGCCGTCACCCACCGGTCCTCCACGCCGAACTCCCGCAGCGCCCGGTGACAGTAGTCGCCGAACGGGTCCGCGCCGGTGCGGCTGATGACGGCGGTGCGCCGGCCCAGGCGGGCCGCTGCCACCGCCACATTGGTGGCGGAGCCGCCGAGGAACTTGCCGAAGGTATCGACGTCGGACAGCGGAACCCCGGTCTGGAGCGGGTAGAGATCGACCCCGATGCGGCCCATCGTGATGAGGTCCATGGCGGTGACGGTCATGGAGAACGGTCCCTTTCCGTTGCCGGTGCTGTTGTCCTGACGTGCGGATCGCCTCCCAGATGTAGACGCGGCCGGGAGCAGCTGTCAATGGTTTGTCTTTACATAATGACATCCATACTCCCTCGGAGGTACGGTCGTTACCGGCGTGGACGACGTGGACGACGTTGGGAAGGCAGACGTGCGCATGAACCTCGACCGCATCCGGATCGGATCCGCCCCCGACTCCTGGGGCGTGTGGTTTCCCGAAGACCCCCGGCAGACCCCCTGGCAGCGCTTCCTCGACGAGGTCGCCGAAGCCGGCTACCGGTGGATCGAGCTGGGCCCGTACGGCTATCTGCCCACCGACCCGGCGCTGCTGACCGACGAACTGACCCGCCGCCGGCTCACCGTCTCCGCCGGTACGGTCTTCACCGCGCTGCACCACGGCCCCGCCGTGTGGGACGCCACCTGGGAGCATGTCGCCGAGGTCGCCGGGCTCACCGCCGCCATGGGCGCCGGGCACCTGGTGGTGATCCCCGAGTTCTGGCGCGACTCGGTGACCGGCGAACAGACCGAGCCCGAGCAGCTGACCCCCGGTCAATTCCGCGAGCTGGCGGCCGGGATGGAGCGGCTGGGCCGGGAGGTGCGCGAACGGTACGGGCTGACCATCGTCGTCCACCCGCACGCCGACACCCACCTCGCCACCGAGGACGACGTGACCCGCTTCCTGGACGCCACCGACCCCGCCGCCGTCAGCCTGTGCCTGGACACCGGGCACTACGCGTACTGCGGCGGCGACAGCGTCAAGCTGATCGAGACGTACGGGGAGCGGATCGGCTATCTGCACCTCAAGCAGGTGGACCCGGCGATCCTGGCCGAGGTGCACAGCAACGGCACCCCGTTCGGCCCGGCCGTCGCCGGCGGCGTGATGTGCGAACCGCCGCGCGGCGTACCGGACCTGCCGCCCGTGCTGGCCGCCGCGCAGGGCCTGGGCGTGGACCTGTTCGCCATCGTGGAGCAGGACATGTACCCCTGCCCGCCCGACCAGCCCCTCCCCATCGCCACCCGCACCCGCCGCTACCTGCGCTCCTGCGGGGCGTAGCGCAAGCCCCTTCAGGCACGAAAGGCACGCCGTGAACACCGAGAACCAGCTGGGCATCGCCGTGATCGGGACCGGGAAGATGGGCGCCGATCACGTACGGCGCGTCGACCGGCTCATCAGCGGCGCGTATGTGGCCGCCGTCGCCGATGTGGACGAGGGCCGGGCCAAGGAGATCGCCGGTACGGTCGGCCCCGGCTGCACCGCCCACACCGATCCGGCCGCCGCCATGGACGCGCCGGGGGTCGGCGCCGTACTCATCGCCTCGCCCGGACCGGCCCACGAGGCGCAGCTGCTCGCCGCGCTGGAGCGGGATCTGCCGGTGCTGTGCGAGAAGCCGCTCACCCCCGACCCGGCGGGCGCGCTGCGGGTCATGGCGGCGGAGCAGGCGCTCGGCCACCGGCGGATCCAGGTCGGCTTCATGCGCCGCTTCGACCGCGAGTACGCGCAGCTGAAGGAGTTGCTGGCGGCCGGGCGGTACGGGCGCCCGCTGATGCTGCACTGCCGGCACCGCAACACCACCGCGCACCCGATGTTCACCACCGAGATGCTGATCAATGACTCGGTGGTGCACGAGATGGACGCGGCCCGCTGGCTGCTGGAGCAGGAGATCACGGCCGTCACGGTGCTGCGGCCCACGCCGTCCTCCGCCGCGCCCGAGGGGCTCGGCGATCCGCAGCTGGTGATCTTCGAGACCAGCGGCGGCGCTCTCGTGGACGTGGAGATCTTCGTCAACTGCGGCTTCGGCTACCAGGTGCAGGCCGAGGCGGTGTGCGAGCACGGCACGGCCCGGATCGGGGACGCGCACGGGCTGCTGTCCAACACGGCCGGGCGGTGGGGCGGGGAGATCGCCGACGACTTCACGGCGCGGTTCGCCGACGCGTACGACCGGCAGGTACGGGAGTGGGTGGACGCCACCCGGGAGGGGCGGGTGACCGGGCCGAGCGCCTGGGACGGGTACGCGGCGGCGGCGGTCTGCGCGGCCGGGGTGGCGGCGCAGCGCGATGGGCAGCGTACGGCCGTGGAGATGGTGGAGCGGCCGGCCTTCTACGGGCCAGTATCGTATGTAAGGACAAACTGATCGGAGCACGGTGATGACGAGAGGGTGACCCCGGGTGGACCTGGCGTTCCGCATCGACCGAGGCAGTCCGGTACCGCTGTACTTCCAGCTGTCCCAGCAGCTCGAATCCGCCATCGAGCGCGGCGAGCTGCTGCCCGGCACCCTCCTGGGCAACGAGATCGAACTGGCCGGACGGCTGGGGCTCTCCCGCCCCACCGTCCGGCAGGCGATCCAGGTGCTGGTCGACAAGGGCCTGCTGGTGCGCCGCCGCGGGGTCGGCACCCAGGTGGTGCACAGCCAGGTCAAACGCCCGCTGGAGCTGAGCAGCCTCTACGACGACCTGGAGACGGCGGGCCAGCGGCCGGCCACCCGGGTGCTGGCCATCGAGGAGACCACCGCCCCGGCGGAGGTCGCGGCGGCGCTCGGCATCGCCGAGGGGGCGCCGGTACGGCGGGTGGAGCGGCTGCGGCTCACCCACGGCGAGGATCCGATCGCCCGGCTGCGCAACTATCTGCCGCTGGATCTGCTGCCGTTGACCCGGGAGGAGCTGGAGGCCACCGGCCTGTACCGGCTGATGCGGGCGGCGGGCACCACCTTGCACAGCGCGCGGCAGTCCATCGGCGCCAAGTCGGCCACGGCGGCGGAGGCCGCCGTGCTGGGGGAGGAACCGGGCGCCCCGCTGCTGACCATGCAGCGCACCGCCTTCGACGACACGGGGCGGGCGGTGGAGTACGGCACGCATCTGTACCGCGCCTCGCGCTACGCCTTCGAGCTGCAACTGCTGATCCGGCCATAAGGCGGCGTTGAGCGGGTCTTAACCCGCAGGGTGTTGACACCCCGTCAGCGGCGCCGAAACACTGCCGAGGACGGGAGAGCGCTCTCAGGACGCGCTCCGACCCCCACCAGCTAGGGAGATTCTGTCCGATGCTGCTCAAATCACGTGCGTGGCCCATTGTGTTGGCGATCATGGCCTTACTCGTGGCGGGCGCCGGGCTCGGGTTCATGGCGAACTCGGGCCAGGCGAGCCAGGACACGAAGCCGGGCGACGCGCATGCCGCCGGTGACGCGCCCGCCGAGGACGCGCATGCCGGGCACACCCCGGCGGACGGCGCGCAGGCGGACGGCGCGCAGGCCGAAGAAGAGCATGACATGGCCATGATGCCCTTGGGCGAGTGGATCCTCGCGCCCGTGCCGGGCGTCCCGCGCGAGCCGAAGGCCGACCCGCCCTTCGCCGAGCACCGCGAGTTCCAGGCCAACTGTTCGGTGACCCACCAGGCGCCCAACGACCCCATCGTGTACCCCGGCCAGCCCGGCGCCTCGCACGAGCACACCTTCATGGGCAACGACACCACCGACGCCCACAGCACCGTCGACTCGCTGCGCGCGGGCAACACCTCCTGCGTCGTCCCCGGCGACAAGTCGGCGTACTGGATGCCCACCATGTACAACGGTGACCAGGTCATCAACCCGACCGGCCCGCAGGTCATCTACTACAAGTCCGGCATCCGCGACCAGACCGCCGTGCAGCCCTTCCCCACCGGGCTGCGCTACGTCGTCGGTGACCCCCACCAGAGCGCCCAGGACTTCATCGACGGCTCGGTCGAGGGCTGGGAGTGCGGCGACTCCTACAAGAACGAGGACTTCCCCGCGCACTGCCCCGAGGGCAGCCAGCTCAATGTCCGCTACCAGTCGCCCAGCTGCTGGGACGGGCTGCACCTGGACTCGCCCGACCACCAGTCGCACATGTCCTACCCGGTCGTGATCGACGGCGCCGACGTCTGCCCGTCCTCGCACCCGGTCGCGGTGCCGATGGTCGAGTTCAAGATGGCCTTCCCGGTCTCCGGCGACATGTCCCAGGTGCGGCTGTCCAGCGGGCGCGGCTACTCGTTCCACTACGACTTCTTCAACGTCTGGGACGAGCCCACCCTCGCCAGGATGGTCGAGCACTGCATCAACGGCGGTCTCCAGTGCAACACCCGCGGCTACGACCAGTTCCACCCGGAGCGCGGCGCGGCCCTGGACGAGAACCACGAACTTCCCAAGTAGGCCGGTGCGATCCGGGCCGACCGCACTGCCGTGTGCGGCCGGCCCGGCCCGCTGTCCGGTCCGAGCGCCGTCGCTCAGGAGCGGTAGACGCCGAACTCGTAGAGCGAGTAGCCCCATCCGGTGCCGCGCTCGGTGCCCAGCATCCGCACATAGCGGCCGGTGCCGTTCACCTGAAGCGTCTCCACGCCACCGGTGCCGCCCGCCACCTCCCGTACCGTCGTCCAGTTCTGCCCGTCGACCGAGGTCTCGATCCGGTACGCGCGGGCGTACGACGTCTCCCACACCAGCTGCACCGCTTGGAACGAGGTGACCTCGCCCAGGTCCACCCGGAGCCACTGCGGGTCGCTCCAGTCACTGGCCCAGCGGGTCGCCGGGTTGCCGTCCGTGGCGTACTCGGGGAAGTACGGGGCGCCGTCGCCGGTCTGCTGGAAGGAGGAGGCGGTGGTCGGCTTGCCCCGGGCGATGTCGGTGCCGGGGACGGCGGGCGGCACGATCCGTACGGTGGTGGTCTCGATGCCGATGTTGCCGCGCCCGTCCCGGACGTTGAGGTACACCTTCCACACGCCGGGGCGGTTGGGGGCGGTGACGGTGAACGAACCGTCCGCGTTCCGGGTGAAGTCGGCCGGCCGCAGCGCGCCGTCGTTGTCCACATACTTGCTGTTGAGCTGCACGCTGTAGCTCAGCGGATCGCCGTCCGGGTCGCGGACGTCGGCGGTCAGCCGGAAGGTGCCGCCGGCCGGTACCGCCGTACGGTCTCCCTCCACCGTCAACCGGCTGATCTCCGGTGGGGTGTTGCTGCCCGGGCTGCCGCCGTACGCCTGCGCCACCGCGTAGTAGGCCAGCCGCCGCTCGCCGGCCGGCAGCAGGTTGAACCACACGCCGCCGAAGTCCGATTCGAGGCCGTAGTGGAACAGGGTCGCGCCCAGCGCCACCCCCTGATGGGCCATCAGGCAGCGCCATGCCTCGGTGTAGCCGTCACGCTTCTCCAGGTCGGTGGGCTCGTCCGGTACCCCGTTGATGTCGTTGGGCACCTCCCACTCGCCGGGCGGGCCGCCCTCGGTGAGGAGGTAGGGCTTGTCGTAACCGCCCGCCGCCCACTGGTCCTTGATGTTGCAGACATCGCCGTAGGAGTTGACCGTGTAGAGATCGAGATCGGGGGAGTTGGCCTTGTAGTAGTCCCAGGCGCCGGTCCACGCGTCGGTGGAGGTGACCGGGTGCCGGCTGTCCAGTGCCTTGATCTCCAGCGCCGCGTCGTTCACGTACCGGGTGTAGGCGGTGCGCTGGGCTTCCAGCTCGGCGCCGGAGTAGCAGTTCTGGAGGCCCAGGATGGACTCGTTGCCGACGCTCCACATCAGCACGGCGGGATGGTCGCGATAGGCGCCCACCCACTCGTTCATCTGGTAGAGCATCCAGCCCTTGTAGTCGTAGTCACTGATGTAGTCGACGCAGCCGCCGCTGCCCGGGCCGCCGCCCGGCTGGAGCCAGAAGCCGGCGATCACCTTGATGCCGTGCGCGGCGGCGGCGTCCAGCAGCGGGGCGCTGGCGGCGTCGGTGCCCCAGGTGCGGATGGTGTTGACGCCCATGGCCGCCAGGTCGGGCATGTGGCGGGCGGCGTCGGCGGCGGCCGGGCCCCAGGTGAGGCCCTTCACCTCGTACGGGGCGCCGTCGACCTGGAGTTGCCAGTTGCCCTGGCCGCCGGTGACCCGGACGGTGCTGGCGGCGGCACTCGGTTCGGCGACGGGCTCGCCGGCCGGCCCGGCCGCCGACGCGGGCAGGGCCAGGGCGAGCAGGGCGGTGGTCAGGACGGCCGGGATCGCCATCGCCAACCTGGGACGGGTACGGCGGCGGTGCGTCGTCGGCTCGCGATCGTTCGCTTGACGCGGCACAACCTCTCCTTTTGGTGGGGGTTGATGGTGGGGGCGCGCGTTGCACCGGGGCTCTGAGAGCGCTCTCAGAGCCCCGGCCGGCTGGCAGCGTCGCGTGCCGGGACCGCGCTGTCAACGGCGGTTGGCCGAAACGAGCGGCCCGCCGTACACCCCCATCCGCCGGGCGCGCGGGTGTTGTTCACGTCCGCGGCCCTTTACGATGATCCGTTCCTCGGGTAGTTCTCCCTCATCAGGCGTCTCGACGACGAGAGGGGCTGAGGGCGATGACGGTACGGGCGGTGTCGTACGCGGGCGGGGCGGTGGCCCTGGGACTGCTGCTGGCCGGCTGCGGGGGATCGGGCGGCGGTGCGGGGGACGGCGCGGCGCGGCTCACCATCAGCGCCAACGCGGTGGCCGGCGGCAAGAACGCCGAGGAGGCCCGCTGGATCGAGGAGTGGGTCATCCCGCGCTTCGAGGAACAGCAGGCGGCGGCCGGGGTCGAGGTGTCGGTCTCCTTCGAGCCCAGCGGCGTGGACGACGAGCAGTACAAGACGAAGACCGCACTCGACCTCCAGGCCGGGGCCGGGCCCGACATCATCACCCTGGACGGCATCTGGGTGGGGGAGTTCGCGCAGGCCGGTTACATCGAGCCACTGAGCGCGGGCCAGTCGGCGTGGGAGGGCTGGCAGCAGATACCCGAGGCGGTGCGGCAACTCGCGGGTTTCGAGGGCGAGCTGTACGGCATCCCGTGGGGAACCGACGGCCGCGTCCTCTACTACAACAAGGACCTCTTCGCGCAGGCCGGGCTGCCGGCCGAGTGGCAGCCCACGTCCTGGGCGGAGATCCTGGCCGCCGGGGAGGCGCTGAGCACCCTGGACGGGGTGATCCCGATCCAGCTCAACGGTGGCACCGCGATGGGCGAGGCGACCACCATGCAGGGCGTCCTGCCGTTGCTGGCCGGGGCCGGCGGCGAGATCTGGGACGGCGGGAAGTGGCTGGGCGCGGGCCCGGCGCTGGAGGCGACCCTGGGCCTGTACCGGGACATCTACGGCGGCAGCGGCCTGGGCGATCCGCTGCTCCAGCGGGAGACGCAGGGCCGGGACAAGTCCTTCCAGCGGTTCGCGGAGGGCCGGATCGGGATTCTGGCGGAGGGCGACTACTTCTGGCGCGGGGTGCTTGACCCGGACAGCGGTACGGCGCCGATGGCGGACCGCGACACGGTCGTCGGGTACGCGAAGATCCCGGCCCGCTCCCCGGGCGCCGGGGCCGGCGGGCAGGACTTCGTCAGCATGTCGGGCGGCAGCGTCCGGGTCATCAACCCGGCCGGCGACCACCCCGATCTCGCCTTCGAACTGCTCGCGTTCATGAACTCGGCGGAGGCGCTGCAAGCCGCCATGAGCGGTCAGGACGCGCGGATCACCGCCCGGACCGATGTCAACGAGATCGTGCTGGCCGATGACCCGATGCTGTCGTTCGTCTCGGCGGAGGTGCTGCCGCTCACCTTCTACCGGCCGCCGCTGGCCGAATACCCGCGGGTGTCACAGCTGTTGCAGGAGGCCACCGCCGAGGTGATCTCGGGCGGCGATCCGGCGGCGGCGGCCGACGCGTACCAGGACGCACTCACGGGGATCGTCGGCGGTGCCGGGCATATCGCCGGGCGGTGACGCGGCCGGCCTCGGCCGGGCCAGGGCCGGGGCCTTCGCCGCGCCCGCGCTGCTGCTGATCACGGCGTTCTTGCTGTTCCCGGCGCTGTGGACGCTGTATCTGGGGGTCACCGACTACCGGTTGACGGGGCTGTCCGCGGCCGATCCGCAGAACGTCGGCCTGGACAACTTCGAACGCGCGCTGGGCGAGGACCGGTTCACCGACTCGCTGTGGCTCACGCTTCAATTCGTGGTCGGTTCGGCGGTGCTGGGCCAGGCGGTGCTCGGCTTCGCCATCGCCTGGCTGCTGCGCGACCGCACCGGGCCGCTGCGCCGGCTGGTCGAGGCGCTGGTGCTGCTGGCCTGGATCCTGCCCAGCTCGGTGGTCGCGTTCCTGTGGATCGCCCTGCTGGACCGCGACGACGGGACGCTCAACGCGCTGCTGGGCACCCCCGGCAGCGCGTGGCTGCTGGAGCACCCCATGGCGTCCATCATCGTCTTCAACATCTGGCGCGGCACCGCCTTCTCGATGATGCTGTACGCGGCGGCGCTGGGGAGTGTGCCGCCCTCGCAGCTGGAGACCGCGCGGCTGGCCGGGGCGTCCACCTGGCAGCAGTTGCGCGATGTGGTGCTGCCCCGGATCAAGGGCCATGTGCTGACCAATCTGCTGCTGATCAGCCTGTGGACGTTCAATGACTTCACCCCGTTCCTGCTGACCGGGGGCGGGCCCGACGGCCGGACCGAGATCATGCCGGTGCTGCTCTACCGCACCGCGCTGACCGGCGGTGAACTCGGTTACGGGGCGGCGCTGTCGGTGCTGATGCTGCTGGCGAATCTGGTGATCGCGCTGGTGTATGTGCGGCTGCTGCGGTCCAGGAGCAAGGAGCCGGCCGCATGACGATCAACGAGACCGTGCGCGGAACACTGCGCACCACGGCCCGCTACACGGCTCTGTCCGCGCTGCTGGCGTTCTTCTCCCTGCCGCTGCTCTGGCTGGCGTTCGCCCCGTTCGACAGCAACCCGGGCATCACGGCGTCGCTGCCGGAGTTCACGCTGGACAACTTCCGGCAGCTGCTGGACAACCCGGGCGCGATCCGCTCGCTGCGCAACTCGGTGCTGCTGGCGGCCGGCACCGGCGCGCTGGTGGTGGTGACCTCGGCGCTGGCGGCGTACGCGCTGAGCCGGGTCCGGCTGCCGGGCCGGGACGCGCTGCTGTACGTCCTGCTGCTGCTGTCGTCCATCGTGACGGGGACCGCGGCGATGGTGCCGCTGTTCAATCTGGCGTACGAACTGAAGCTGATCGACTCGCAGTTGGGGGTGATCCTGGTGATGGGCGGCGGGCTGCTGCCGAGCGCCGTGTTCATCCTCAAGGACTTCATGGACGGTACGCCGCGCTCGTACGAGGAGTCGGCGCGGGTCTTCGGCGCCTCGCCGCTCCAGATCGTCCGCCATGTGGTGGTGCCGCTGGTGCGGCCGGGGCTGGCGACGATCGGGGTGTGGTCGGTGGCGCAGGTGTGGGGGAACTTCCTCATTCCGTTCCTGCTGCTGCGCTCGCCGGAGAAGGCCCCGGCGGCGGTCGTCATGTACACCTTCTACACCGAGGGCGGCCGGCCGAACCTGGCGCTCATCGCCACCTTCTCACTCCTCTACTCGCTGCCGGTGGTGCTGATGTTCCTCTTCGTCAGCTCCCGCTACGGCTTCCGCTTCCACGGAGGGATCAAAAGCTGATGGCGGCCATCACGCTGACCGGGCTGACGAAGGTGTACGGGAGCGATGTCACCGCGCTGGACGCGCTCGATCTCGCGGTACGGGAAGGGGAGTTCTTCGCGCTGCTGGGCCCCTCGGGGTGCGGCAAGACCACGTTGCTGCGGACGATCGCCGGCCTGGAGTCCGCCACGGCGGGGACGGTGGCGATCGGCGGGCGGGAGGTGACCGCGCTGCCGCCGGGGAAGCGGGATGTGGCGATGGTGTTCCAGGACTACGCGCTCTTCCCGCACATGACGGTGCGCGAGAACATCGCCTACCCCCTGAAGATCAGGAAGACACCGGTCGCGGCCCGCGCGACGAAGGCGGCGGAGGTAGCGGCAGAACTGGCCCTGTCGGACTATCTGACCCGGCGCCCTGCCCAGTTGTCCGGCGGCCAGCAGCAACGCGTGGCGCTGGCACGAGCGATGGCCTGCCACCCCAGCGTGTTCCTGTTCGACGAGCCGCTGTCGAACCTGGACGCGCGGCTGCGGCTGGAGGCCCGTACCTTCCTCAAGCGGCTGCAACGCGAACTGGGCGTCACCACCGTGTTCGTCACCCACGACCAGGCGGAGGCGCTGGCGCTCGCCGACCGGATCGCGGTGCTGGAGCGCGGCCGTATCCGGCAACTCGGCACCCCCACGGAGATTTTCCGCCGCCCGGCCAATACCTTCGTGGCCTCGTTCATCGGCTCCACGCCGATGAACCTGCTGCCGGGAACGGTGCGCGGCGAGTGGGTGAGCGTGGGCGGCGGCACCCTGCTGCCGGGCCCGATGGGCGGCGGCACCGGCCCGCTGCCGGACGGTGCGGAGGTGGTGTACGGCATCCGCCCGGAGTACCTGCGCTACACCACGCATCACGCCCCGGGGTCGCTGCCCGGCCGGGTCACGGTGATCGAGAACCTGGGCAGTACCCAGCTTCTCACCCTGGACACCGACGAGGCCGGGGCCTCGCTCCAGGTGACCGTCCCCGAAGACCTGCCGGTGACGCTGGGCGAGAGCGGCTACGCGATCCCCCGCCCCGAACGCGTCCTGATCTACCGGGACGGTGAACTGCTGTGAACGGGCGGCTGCCCGGCGGCCGTCATGACCGCCGGGTGGCAACCCTCCCCGTGTACCGCTCTGGTTGTCGCGCGACGGCGTCAGCCGCCCATGTAGCCGGCGAAGTCCGACTGGTCCACGGTCCAGTTGGAGGCGATGGGGCCGTTGATGAGGGTGGCGGAGATCGGGAACTCGGCCGCGTCGCCCGCCTCGTCGCCCGCGATGCTGATGAAGATCTGCTCGAACTCGATGCCGTTATCCTCGTCGTTGGTCTTCGGGTTGATGCCGGCGTAGGCGATGACATCGCCGGACAGCTCGATGTCCGCCCCCGGGGACTCGATGGCGATGGCCTCGCTCTCCTCGGACGAGCCGAAGAACGCCACGGGGTTGGTGCCCTCCAGGGTGCAGGAGACCCCTTCGGCGGCCTGGGCGGAGACCACGAGGTAGGGGTTGCCGTCGACGGTCTCCTCGCTGACCGACAGCTCCAGGTCGCTGTTGCCGCAGCCGCTGACGACGGGCTGGCCGTCGTAGCCGGAGCCGGGAGCGTCCTCGTCGGAGCTGTCGCTGTCGGAGCCGCCGCCCGAGCCGCCGGTGGAGGGGGCCGCCGGAGTGGTGCCGGCCTCGTCCTCACAGGCGGTCATGGTGGCGGTGAGCGCGACGGCCGCGGCGGCGGCCAGGACGAGACGGGCGGGGCGGGTGGCGAGACGCGAACGCATGGAAATTTCCTTCGAGTTGAGGGTTTATTCGGTGTGTCGTCGTGCTGACAGGGAAAACATTAGGCCCGATGCGTTCATCAAATGATCGCGTCCATGTCCGCGTTCTGTCTCACCCCACCGCCCCCACGACCGCGCCGACGGCCCATCGGGCCCACCGGGTTGCCCTTCCCGGCCCACCCGGCCTACCGCGACGGCGGACCCAACCGGACCTCCTGCCCCTGCGGCCCGACCCGCACCCGGAATGCGGTCAGCTCTGGCCGCCCCGCCTGTTCCCACCACCGCCGGGCGGCGACGATCTCATCCCAGAGATCCCGCGCACCACGTTCATGGACCTCGCCATCACCGTGCACGGTGGCCTGAGCCCCCTCTCCATCCCAGAGAGCAAGCCGCCACGTCCCCTGCGGATCTCCCTCGTTCCACTCCTCCCGGTACCGCACCCCGGGCACCCGCAGCCCGATGGCGAAGGCGGCATGCACGGATTCGAGCGCGAGCCGGGGCTCGATGGGGGAGCGGGACGTACGACCCTCACCCGCCACCACAACAGGCTCCCTTGGGGGCCGCTGCCCCCGAACCCACATGAAGTTGACGTTGTCGACGAACCCTCCCTCGGCGGTCCCGTCGTCCATCACCCGCAGCTTGAGCAGCCCGGCATTGCAGTACGGCGTCCCCCACGGTGTGACGATCACCCCACCCGGCCGGCACTGGTCCACCCAGGCGTACGGGACGCGCGCGACGGCGGCGGTCGAGCTGACCCGATCGAAGGGCGCGTGCCCGGCACAACCGAGCTCCCCATCCCCGACCAGAAGCCGAGGCCGCAGCCCCACCCGGTCGAGCGCGCCGGCGGCACGGTGCGCGAGGGCCCCGTCGATTTCCACGGAGCTGACCTGCCGGTCCCCGACCCGGGCACAGAGCAACGCGGTGGACCACCCGGACCCGGTGCCCACTTCCAGCACTCGATCGCCGTTTCTGAGTTCCAGATGTCCCAGCATGCGGGCGACGAGCGAGGGCATGGACACCGAACTGCTGGCCACCCCCTGATCGAGCTGGGTCACCACCACTTCGTCGGAGTTGACCTTCCCCCACCACTCACCCGGCTGCTGTCGCCGGCTGACTGCCCGATACCCGCTGCTGCCCTCCTCGACCCAGATGGAGTCAGGAACAAAAAGACTGCGCGGGGTACGCAGAAACGCCCCCCGCCAGCCCTCCGCGAGATCACCGGCCTCGCCCATCCGCACGACGAGCCGCTGATACTCCGCGTCTTCCTCAAAGGTCACTTCTTCCCGCCCCCGGGCTGCTCGGGCCCGGCCGGCGGAACCGGCCGGTTCCACTGCCCATCCGACTCCCGGGGCGACTGCTGCTGATCCCCTTCGGAGCCACCCTTGCCATCACCGTGCTTGTCACTCATGACACCAATTCCCTTCCCTTTGCCGAACCGACGCCACCAGCATGCCCACCGGGAATGCCTTCGATCAGCCACTTTCCCGTTCCGTCAAGAAATCCTCACGGAAGGGCTGCCCGAAGCCATTTCCCTTGATCATCTGTTCCTGCCGTTCAGTAGTTCGTCGCGAATGGAGCTCAAGGCAGCCCGTAGCTCATCGTCGGCAAGGGCTGATTCCTCAAACCTTGCGAACTTCCGAATGTAGAGGCTGACATCCCGGGGATCTGTGACCGTCAACTCGGCATGGACCGTTTCGACGGTCACCACACGATCGTCGCGGATGACGAAGGAGTGGTTCGCGATATCCGTCTGCCGGATCGACAGGGGAACGCATCGGACATTTATATGGGGCAGCCTTGACAGGGAAATGATGTGGTCCAGTTGCAGCGCCATGACATCTGGGGGAACGATCAGCCAGCGAAGGACCGTCTCTGTGATGACAAAATGGAACGTCTTGCTGGTGTCGTAGAGAACTTCCTGTCTCTCCAGCCGGGCAAGCAGGGTGCGCTGTAAGGAATCATCGCTCAGGTCGTGCCGGCCCAGAATGGCGCGAATATAGTCAGGGGTTTGCAGCAGCCCAGGGATCAGGGCCGGCTGGAACAGCCGCAGGGTCGTCATCTGTGCTTCAAGGGACTTCAGTTCTCGCTGGGCCTTGTGCACTCCGGAACGTTTCAGAAGACGCCAGGCAAGTGCCTCTGTGGCCTGCGATCGGGCAGCTTCCAGATACCGGTCTCTCACTTCCCCGGTGACGTCGAGTGCGGAGAGGAGGAGTTCGACATCGGCGACACTCGGGGTGAGCTTTCCCGTTTCGATCTTACTGAGCTTGCTCGGGGACATGACTGCGCTGCGGGCCACGGTTTTGGCCTCCTTTCCGGACGCCAGCCGCAGTTCCCGCAGCACACTTCCAAGCTGCGCTCTGTTCACTCCCCGTGCGCTGCCCACCACTCCGCGAACGGGCGAGCGTGGGCCAAGGCCGTCTCCCGATATCCGATGAACTCTTCCGCCCGATCCACCGGAATCGCCTCCGCACCCAGAAAGGCGCCGGTCCCGTCGTAGTTCATGACAGCGGGTCGTTCGGAATCGAAGAACCAGAAGTCGCCGACGTCGGCCAGGGGGTTGGGCTGATCGGTGGTGTCAAGGATGAAGAACTCCTCGCCACCCGTCATGTTCTTCCGGTAGCCCCAGCCCAGTTCGTACCGGAGGTACGGAGTGAGCGGCCGGGACAGGATGTGTACGCGGTAGACCCGCTTTCCCACGCTGGTGTGGGACCGGACCTCCGCCACCCATCCCGCGTTGTAGTCCTCCGGCTGCGGCTTGCCGTCCAGGAATGCCTGGAGGTTGGCCGCACTCCGGGGGATGTTGTACATGTTCAGCGTCTCCAGCCGGAACGCCTCGTGCTTGAAGGCGGCGAAGAGATCCACGAGGGTCTCAGATGAGCTGGTCACGAATTGCCTTTCGGATCAGGTCCACCGGGATCTCCACAACCGTCTCATGTGCCGGCAGCCGCAAGCCGTGGTCCTCGGGTGTCACTCCCTGCACGAGCAGGGTTCCCCGGTCCGTTGCGTAGAGGGTCGGGCAGTCTCCGAGCTCGCACTCACTCACCAGCCGGGTCACACGCATCGCTATGAAAACCCCCATGTCCGTGGCGGTACACATCGCGCTGTGATCCTCGCAGGGAATTTACGCAGTGCACAAGGCGATGCGGTTTCCGTAACGGGAAAGTGCGGTCAGTCGGGGGCGTGCCAGCGGTGGCGGATGGTGAGTGCTGCCTGGAGTTGGGGGAGGGTGGCCGGGCGGAGGGTGCCGGGGGGTGCGTGGAAGGGGAGGTCGTCGGCGACGGCCCGCAGCCGGACCAGGTGTCGCTCGCGGGCGAGGACGACGCCGACGCGGCGTTGCCTGGCGCACCACAGGAGGCTGCCGGGCGCGTAGAGGCGTCCGGCCCCGGCGAGGGTTCTTATCAGCAGGTCGGCGCCACGGGTGGTGAGGGCCAGGGTGATGAGCTGCCGGCCCTCGGGTCCGACCGTGGACGCCCGGGCGCCGGTGACGAGATCGGCCAGGGCCCGGGCGAGCACCGGGGCGGTCGCGGGGACTCTCATCGCGCGCCCAGCCAGAGTCCGGCGGCGGTGGAGGTGAGGGAGAGGACGCCCGCGATGGTCACCGCCGCGAGGGAGTTGACGGTGATGTCGTAGCGCCGTTCATAGCCGGAGTCGCCGTGGGTGTACGTGGTGGGCTCGCACGGTTCGGGTTCGGCGCCCCGCACCCAGCGGGCCAGCCGGACCGTGCACGGTTCGCACGCCTGGAACGGTCGGCTCCGTCCGAACCCCACCACCGGCCCGAGCCACATCACCATGACGCCCGCGCGCTGGCACATCAGGCAGTCCCCGTCCTCCGCCCACCCGGAGATCACATCGGTCTGCACCCAGACCTGTGTCGAGAGGTTCACAGGGCGCACCGGAACCAGACGATCTTCCCGGCACAGCGGTGGGTGCGTTCGCACCCGAAGGCGTCGGCCATCTCCCGCAGCATCCACAGTCCACGGCCACTTTCCGCGTCCCAGTCGGGCACGCCTTGCACGACGGGCAGTTGCCGGGAACGGTCGAAGAGCTGCACCGTCACCTCCACCCCGATACGGGTCATCCGCAGATAGCAGCGCGGGTTGTCGACGTGGCGCCAGACGTTGGTGATCAGCTCCGTGACGCCCAGCCGGACCAGTTCCGCGGCATCCCGGCCACCGCCCCATGCCAGCACCACGTCCCCCGCCACTGCCCGCCACCGCTCTACCTCGACAGCACACGCCGTTAATGACTGCCCGTACACGTTCTTGCCGTAGGCGACCTGCACCGGATTCCTCATCACACCTCCAACGCATCGGGTGAGAGCAGGCGTTGGCGCGCATGCGAAGCCACTGGCTGTAGCTGGTCAGGGGCGCAACGTCAGCGTCACCAGACTGGCCTAGCTGAGGGCGGTCCGCAAGGCATTGCGTCGCAACTTGCGATGATTCACCCTGCGGAGTGAATAGAGCCCCAATGCGGTCAGCGGGTGCGGCACACTGAGCCGAACGCACCAGACACGAAGGGAGGTTGCCGTGGGGCAGCCAGTGATGACGGTCCGAAGGATGCGGCTGGGGATGGAGCTGCGGCGCCTGCGGGAGCACGCCAGCAAGTCACAGCTGGAGGCCGCCGAGGCCATGGACGCGAGCGACACGAAGATCAGCCGGGTGGAATCCGGGAAGACGGGCCTGAGCCGGCTCGAACTCGTGGCGCTGCTTGACTTCTACGATGTCGAGAACCAGGAGTTGCGCGAGGGTCTGGGCGAGCTCAACCGCAACAGCCGCAAGCGCGGGTGGTGGCAGCAGCGCAAGGATGTCCTCACGCCCAAGCTCATGGAACTGATCGAGCTTGAGTCAACGGCCAGCCACATGTTCGAGTACGAAGCGACGGTGATTCCGGGCCTCTTCCAGACCGAGGCGTACGCTCGCGCGATCATCAGCGGCTTCCCGGAGCCTCATAATCCGTCTGTGGATCAGGCGGTTCAGGTCCGTCTGGAGCGACAGAAGATCCTGGGGGGTCCCAATGCTCCCCGCATCATCTGTGTCCTTGACGAAGCGGCCCTCCATCGAGAGGTCGGAGGCCCGTCTGTCATGGCCGAGCAGCTTCGCAAGCTTGTTGAGATTGCAAAGCCGCCTCATCTGTCCATCCAGGTGATCCCCTACAACGCGGGTGCTCACGCTGGCATGGGTGGTCCGTTCCTGCGCTTCGTGTACCCGTCTCCCGGGCACATGGACATCGTCTTCCTCGAACAGAAGACGAGTAGGCTCTTCATCGAGGAAGAGTCCGATCTGGAGCCGTACCGGATCGCTGAGGAGCACTTGCGGACTCAGGCTCTGTCTTCCGCTGACTCGATGAAGTTGATCTCTGCCATCGCGGCAGAACTCGATCGCACATAGGGGATCGTCATGCGACATGGCCTGCCGATAGCGAGGTGGCGCAAGTCCAGCTACTCGGACGGGGGGAGCGGCAGCTGCATTGAGACTCAGCTCACGGACGACGGTCTGTTGGCGGTCGGTGACAGCAAGGACCGCTCGCGCGGGGCGTTCGTGTTCCGTGGCGCCGAGTGGTCCGCCTTCGTGGACGCAGTGCGCGGTGCCCACTTGTGCTGAGCGCGCCCGGTGCGTATGGAGGTGACATGGAACAGAACCCTCACAGCCTGGTCATATGGCGCCGCAGCAGCTACAGCAGTGCCAACGGCCAGTGCGTCGAGATCGCCGAGCTGCCGCAGACGCAGACGCTGACTGTCGCGGTTCGGGACAGCAAGGACACGTCCCTCCCGGCAGCGGTGCTCCCCGGTTCGGCTTGGACCGCGTTTCTGAACCACCTGAAGAGCTAGTCACGTGGAGACAACGCATGCGACATGACCTGCCGTCGTCCAGGTGGTGCAAGTCCAGCTACAGCAGTGGTGACACGGGGGCCTGTCTGGAGACCCAGGTCACGGACGATGGGCTGGTGGGGGTCGGGGACAGTAAGGCCCGGTCGCGGGGGGCCCTGGTGGTTCGTGGGGTGGCCTGGGCCGCTTTCGTTCGTCACGTCAGGGGCTGAACGGGGGGGTGCCCGGCGGTCGTTGTGGCCGCCGGGTGGCGCCCCCCGTGTGGCGGTCAGACCATGGGGACCGCGTCGATCTCGCGCAGGCTCCAGTTGGTGGCCTCGGGCTGGTCGACGAGGGTGGCGGAGATCGGGAACTCGGCCGCTTCGCCGTCCTCGTCGCCCAGGATGGTGATGAAGATCTGCTCGTACTCGGCGCCGTTGTCGTCGTTGGTGGTCTTCGGGTGGACCCCGGCGTAGGCGATGGTGTCGCCGGACATCTCGATGGGGTCGTCCAGCGCCTGACCGGCGGGGGAGACGTGGCTCTCCTCCGCGGAGCCGAAGAACGCCATGGGGTAGGCGCCCTCCAGGGTGCAGGTGACCCCCTCGGCGGCCTGGGCGGCGACCAGGAAGTAGCCGCCGGCCTGGCTCTCCTCGCTGACCGTGAAGGTCAGGTCGTCCGTGCCGCAGGCGTTGGTGATGGGCTGGCCGTCGTAGCCGCTGCCCGGTGCGTCCTCGTCGTCCGCGCCGTCGTCGTCCGCGCCGCCGCCCGGGTTGGAGGGGGCCGCCGGGGTCTGCGCCTCGTCCTCACACGCGGTCATGGTGGCGGTGAGCGCCACCGCTGCCGCGGCGGCCAGGACGAGGCGGGCGGGGCGGGTGGCAAGGCGGGAACGCATCGGATGCTCCATCACGGGGGGTGGGTTGTGCTGCGGTGTCGTGTTGACAGGGAAAACATTAGGCCCCGAGCGATCATCGGACGGTCGCGTACAGGTCCGGGTTCTGTCTCACCGAACGGTCCCGGGTGACCTCACAGACCGCCCTTTGGGTCCCTCCCACTGCCCTCCCGGGGCAGGGCGGGGTGTTGCGGCCGGCGGGGATTGGGGGAGGCTGGTGGTGGGAGGTGGTGTGGGGTTGAGCGAGGTGGTGCTCCGGGGCAGATGGAGCGTTGCGGACCGGGTGGCGGGGGAGGTACGCCGGCTGCCGTTCGAGGTGGGTGGCGGGGTCGCGGGCGTGCGGGTCGAGCTGGACTACGACCGGGACAGCGGTGGCGTGCTCGATCTCGGCTGCTGGGGAGCCGCCGGGTTCCGGGGGTGGTCCGGCGGCGCCCGGGACAGTTTCACCGTCGCCGCCGACTGGGCCACGCCCGGCTATCTGCCGGGCGAGCCGGAGCCGGGCCTGTGGCACGTACTGCTGCGGTTGCACCGGGTGCCGCCCGGCGGAGTGGCGTACACGCTGCGCGTCGTCACCACCGGGCGGCGGCCCGTACCGCCGGCCCAGTCCGTACCCCCGTCGCCGCCCGTGCGGCCGCCGCGTGATCCGCTGCCCGGCGTGGGCGGGATGCGCTGGCTGGCCGGGGACTTCCACACGCACACCGTGCACAGCGACGGGGCGCTCACCGTGTCCGAGCTGGCGGCGCTCGCCGTGACCCGGGGGCTCGACTTTCTGGCCGTCACCGACCACAACACGGTGTCGCACCACGCGGAGTTGGCGGCGGCCGGTGCCCGGTACGGGATCACCTTGATCCCCGGGCAGGAGGTCACCACCGACCTGGGGCACGCCAATGTGTTCGGCGACACCGGCTGGGTCGACTTCCGCGAGCCCGCCGACACCTGGGCCGCGCAGGTCGAGCGGCGCGGCGGGGTGGTGTCGGTCAACCATCCGGTGGCCACCGACTGCGCCTGGCGGCTGCCGCTCACCGCGCGGCAGCGGCCCCGGCATGTGGAGCTGTGGCATCCCAGCTGGCGCGACCGCCGGTACGGGGCGCCGCTGGCGTGGGCGCTGGCCTGGCGGCCGGATGTGATCGCGATCGGCGGCAGCGACTTCCACCGGCCGGGTGGCGAGCGTCCGCCGCCCGGTTCGCCGACCACCTGGGTGCTGGCCGCCGACGACAGCCCGCGGGCGGTGCTGGCGGGGCTGGCGGCCGGTCGTACCGCCGTGCACGCGGGCGGTCCGCGCGCGCCGCTGCTGCTGCGCACCGGCGATGAGCTGCTGGCGCTGCGGGCGGACGGTACGGTGCTGGTCCGCCCGGACGGCGGGCGGCAGCTGGTGGCGGGGGAGCGGGCCGTACTGCCGGCGCCGGTCACGGTCGCGGAGCCCGCCGGGCCGTACCGGCTGGAGGGGCCGGGCAACGAGGTGCTGGCCTTCTGCCAGTAGCCCGGCCGCCGCGGCTACCCGTCCGACGTGCCGGCCCGCTCGTGGGCCCGGCCGCGCAGGGTCAGCAGGATCGATGCCGCGACGGCGGCGATGACCGAGCCGAGCAGGACGGCCGCCTTGACGTGGTCCTCCAGTTGCGGGGAGCCGGCGAAGGCGAGTTCGGCGATCAGCAGCGAGACGGTGAAGCCGATGCCGGCCAGGGTCGCGGCGCCGAAGATGTCCGCCCAGCGCAGGGAGGGGTGGAGCGTCGCCCTGGTGAAGGTGGCGGTCAGCCAGGTGGCGCCGAAGACGCCGATGATCTTGCCCGCCACCAGGCCCAGGGTCACCCCCAGCGCCTCCGGTTCGTGGAGCATCGCGGAGAAGGTGTCCCCGGAGACGGCGACCCCGGCGGCGAACAGCGCGAACAGCGGCACGCACAGCCCGGCCGACCACGGGTGCACCAGGTGCCCGATGTGTTCGGCCGGCGCGGTGTCCTCGCCCGGCTTGGTGGTGGTGCGCAGCAGCATGCCGATGGCGACGCCGGCGATGGTGGCGTGCACCCCGCTGTTGAACATCAGGCCCCAGATGACGAGCGCGAGCGGCACGTAGATGTACCAGCCGCGTACGCCCCGGTGGTGCAGGAAGCCGAAGAGGACGAGTCCGGCGATTGAGCCGAGCAGCGCCCACAGGTTGAGGTCGGAGGCGAAGAACACCGCGATGATGACGATCGCGATGAGGTCGTCCACGATGGCGAGGGTGAGCAGGAAGGTGCGCAGCGCGGCGGGGAGTTTGCGGCCGACGACGGCGAGGACGCCGAGCGCGAAGGCGATGTCGGTGGCCATCGGGACGGCCCAGCCGTCGAGTGAGCCGCCCTGGATGCCGTTGACGAGGACGTAGATGAGGGCGGGGACCGCCATGCCGCCGACCGCGGCGATCACGGGGAGTGCGGCGGCGGCGGGGTTGCGCAGCTGGCCGACGACCAGTTCGCGTTTGAGTTCGACGCCGGCGATGAAGAAGAAGACGGCCAGCAGCCCGTCCGAGGCCCAGTGGCCGATGGAGAGGTTGAGCCCCAGCCAGGGGATGTCGAGGTGGTGATCGCGTACCGAGGTGTACGTGTCGCTCAGCGGGGAGTTCGCCAGGATCAGCGCCAACAGGGCGGCGATCAGCAGCATCAGTCCGCCGGTGACCTCCAGCCGCAGGAACTCCGCCAGGGTGCGGCGGTCGCGGGCTTCTGCGCTCTGCGGGGGTGCGGTGGTCATGGCGGGAGCCTCCGGGCAGCTGGAAACGGACAAATGTTTACACATTGCCGACCAGACTTCCCGGCGCACCTGACCGCAAAGCTAACCCAGATTCGCGAAAGCCTCCACGGCCGAGGTCTCGCCGGTGACGATGATCACATCCCCGGGTTCGATCACGGTCTGGGCGGTGGCGTACGTGAAGTGGCCGCCCGGCCGCTTGAGGCCCACGACCGTCACCCCGTGTTCGGTACGGATTCCGGTGCTGCCCAGCGGGCGGCCGGTGGCGGTGCGCGGGGCGACGGTCTTGGCGAGGGCGTAGTGCTCGTCGAAGGGGATGAAGTCCAGCATCCGGCCGGTGACGAGGTGGGCGACGCGTTCGCCCATCTCGTGTTCGGGCAGGACGACATGGTGGACACCGAGCCGTTCCAGGATGCGGCCGTGCTGGCGGCTGATCGCCTTGGCCCAGATGTCGGGGACCTCGGCGTCGAGGAGGTTGCCGGCCACCAGGATGCTGGCCTCCACCGCGCTGCCGATGGCGACCACCACCTTGGGGAAGTCGGGGACGCCCAGCTGGCGCAGCGCCTCCGGGTCGGTGCCGTCGGCGATGACGGCGTGGGTGAGCGCGTCGCTGTGCCGCTGTACGAGCTGTTCGTCGGCGTCGATCCCCAGGACCTCCCAGCCGGTGTGCATGAGTTCTTCGGCCAGCGACATGCCGAAGCGGCCGAGGCCGATCACCGCGACCCGCTGGTCGGCGTGGCCGTGCCGCCCCTGGCGGTGGAGGGCGAGGGCGAGAGAGCGGGGGCGGGTGCGCGTGCGGGGGCGGGGGCGTTTCATGGCGGTGCTCCTTGTGCGGCGTCAGCCGATGATCGGGGGTTCCTGCGGCAGCCGGTAGCGCCGCTTGCGTTCGCGCAGGGCCAGCGCGGAGGCCAGGGTGATCGGCCCCACCCGGCCCAGGAACATCAGGGTGATCAGGATCAGCTGGGCCGCCCCGGGGAGTTCCGGGGTCAGTCCGGCGGTGAGTCCCACGGTGCCGAACGCCGAAGCCGCCTCGAACAGCACCACCTCGGCGCGCGCGTCCACCAGCACCAGCAGGGCGATGGTGGCGGTGAGCACCACGGCGACGCCCAGCAGCGCCACGGTCAGCGCCTGCCGCAGCACCTGCGGCGTCAGCCGCCGCCCGAAGACGCCGGCGCCGGCCTCGCCCCGTACCTCGGCCAGGATCGCCACGGCCAGCACGGCGAAGGCGGTGATCTTGATGCCGCCGGCGGTGCCCGCGCTGCCGCCGCCGATGAACATCAGGACGGAGGAGCCGAGCAGGGTGGCCGGCTCCATGGCGGCGATGTCGGTGGCGTTGAAGCCCGCGGTGCGCAGCATCGCCGAGTGGAAGAACGCGCCGAGTGCCTTGTCCTCGGTGCCCAGTGGTCCGAGGGTGCCGGGGTTGGCCCACTCCAGGAGGAGGGTCATCGCGGTGCCGGCGGCGAGCAGGGCGGCGGTCAGCCACAGGGTCAGGCGCAGATGGAGCGACCAGGGGCGCGGCGTGCGCGTACGGCTGGGGTGGCGGCGGTGGTCCCCGCTCGGCGTCCGGTCCCCGTTCGGGGTCCGGTCCCCGCTCGGCGTCCGGTCCCCGTTCGGGGTCCGGTTCCCGTTCAGCGTCCTCCGGTGCCGGTTCCCGTTGCGGTGACGCAGGAGTTCCAGGATCACCGGGAAGCCGAGGCCGCCCAGGATGACGGCCCCGGCGACGGGCAGCAGGATCCACGGGTCGTGGGCGTACCGGGTCAGGCTGTCTCCGTACAGTCCGAAGCCGGCGTTGTTGAAGGCCGAGACGGCGTGGAAGATCCCCGAGTAGAGGGCGGAGCCGGGGGACTGGCCGTGGGCCAGCCAGAAGCGCAGCGCCAGGACGAGCGCGGTCAGGGCCTCCACGGTCAGGGTGATCAGCGCGATCCGCTTGAGCACCCCGCCTACCTCGCCCAGGCCGATCTTCGATTCGGCCTGGGTGTGCAGCAGCGTCATCAGCCGCAGTCGGCCGACGACCAGGAGGGCCAGCAGGGAGGCCAGCGCCATGATGCCGAAGCCGCCGGCCTGGATCAGGAAAAGAATCACCACTTCACCGAAACCGCTCCAGTACGTTCCGGTGTCTACTACGGCGAGACCGGTCACGCAGACGGCGGAGGTGGCGGTGAACAAGGCGGTCAGCAGGGGTGCCGTACCGTCACCCGCGCGGGAGACCGGCAGCGCCAGCAAGGTGGTGCCGATCACGACCGCGAGGGCGAAGCCGAGGGCCACCATGCGTGCCGGGTGGGTGTGCACGACCAGAACGTAACGCCGATCGATACGCCCCAGGGGTACCAACTCAAACGATCGTCGCGTATAAATATTGTCAATATCGCCATAGGGGGGTTGCAGGATGGGGGACTTCTTCGCAACGGCCTTGGCGTTTCCGGCCGTTATCTTCACCTTTCCTCTCGCCGTGGTGCTCCTCTACTGGATCTTCGGGGTGCTGTTCGGCATCGGCGGCTCGGTTGCCGAGGGCGGCGACGGCGCGGGTGACGGCGGCGACGGTGACGGAGTGGGCGGCTTCGCGGGTGTCATGGCCCTGCTCGGCCTGAGCGGCGTGCCCGCCGCCATCCCGATCTCGCTGCTGATCGCCGTCGCCTGGTTCACCGCCATGGCCGGCACCGAACTGCTGGACGCCACCGCGCTGCGCGTCGCCACCGTTCCGGTCGCCCTCGCGGCCGGCTGGACCTTCGCACGGCTGCTCGTCCTGCCGCTGCGCAAGGTCTTCCCCACCGAAACCGGCGCCCAGCGCGAGGACTTCGTCGGCAGGGTGTGCGTCGTGCGCACCAGCCGCGTCACCTCCGACTTCGGCCAGGCCGAGGTCACCGCCGAGGACGGCGGCACCGCCATCGTGCAAGTACGCGCCGAAGGACCCGAGGGCGCCGACCTCGGATCCGGCAGCCGGGCGCTGATCTTCGGCTACGAACCTGAACGTGAGTTCTTCTGGGTGGCGCCGTACGACGCCGGCCCGGCGACCGGCGGCTCCTTCGAGAACCAGCTGCCCCGCTGAGCGCGTCCCCACCGCGACGGCACCACCCCTGAACCGGCACGCCGGCGCCACTGGCACCACCGGCACCACCGGCTCACCGATACGTCAGCACACCGGCGCACCCGCGCGCCACGCGGCCTTCACCGCGCCCCCACTTCTTCAGCAGTACGTCTCTCCCGACCGACACGAGGGGTTCACAACCGGATGGACACCATAGGAACCAGCCTCGGCGTGCTCATCGCCGCGGTGCTGATCATCGTCATCGCCGTCGTCTTCATGCTCAGCCGGCTCTTCCGCAAGGTCGAGCAGGGCAAGGCCCTCATCGTCTCCAAGGTCCGCAAGGTCGATGTCACCTTCACCGGCGCCGTGGTGCTCCCCGTACTGCACCGCGCCGAGACCATGGACATCTCCGTGAAGGCCATCGAGATCGGACGCACCGGCCGGGACGGTCTGATCTGCCAGGACAACATCCGCGCCGACATCCGCATCTCGTTCTTCGTCCGGGTCAACAAGACCGTGCAGGACGTCATCAAGGTGGCCCAGGCGATCGGCACCGAGCGCGCCAGCGACCGCGAGACGCTTCAGGAACTGTTCAACGCCAAGTTCTCCGAGGCGCTCAAGACGGTCGGCAAGCAGCTGGACTTCGCCGACCTCTACACCAAGCGCGACGAGTTCCGCGACCGGATCATCGCCGTCATCGGCACCGACCTCAACGGCTACAGCCTGGAGGACGCGGCGATCGACTACCTGGAGCAGACCCCGCTCTCCCAGCTCGACAAGAACAACATCCTGGACGCCCAGGGCATCCGGAAGATCACCGAACTCACCGCGCACCAGCACGTCCTCACCAACGAGTTCCGCCGGAACGAGGAGAAGGAGATCACCCGGCAGAACGTCGACGCCCGCGAGGCCGTCCTGGAACTGGAGCGCCGGCAGGCCGACGCCGAGATCAAGCAGACCCGCGAGATCGAGACCGTACGCGCCCGCGAGGAGGCCGAGACCGCCCGCGTCCAGGCCGAGGAGCGGCTGCGCTCGCACACCGCGCACATCAAGACCGAGGAAGCCCTCGGCGTACAGAACGAGAACCGCGAGCGCGAGATCGCCGTCGCCAAGCTCAACCGCGACCGCGTCGTCGCCATCGAGAACGAGCGGATCGAGAAGGACCGGCTGCTGGAGGTCATCGCCCGCGAGCGCGAGACCGAACTCCAGCGCATCGCCAAGGACAAGGAGCTGGAGGGCGAGAAGCGCGACATCGCCGACGTGGTGCGCGAGCGGATCGCCGTCGAGAAGACCGTCGCGCAGCAGGAGGAGGACATCAAGAAGCTGCGCGCCGTCGAGGAGGCCGAGCGCGACCGGCAGGCGCTGATCATCGCCGCCGAGGCGGAGGCCCAGGAACGGCTCGTCAAGGACATCAAGGCGGCGGAGGCGGCGGAGGTCGCGGCCGTCCACAAGGCCAAGGAGGAGCTGACCCTGGCCGAGGCGCGGCTGAAGTCCGCCGACCTGGACGCGCAGGCCGCGATCCGGCTGGCCGAGGGCAAGCGCGCCGACACCTCCGCCGAGGGTCTGGCCGAGGCCGAGGTGAAGGAGCGGATGGCGGACGCCATCGCCAAGACCCGGCACGCCGAGGCCCAGGCGGCCAAGGAGATGGGCCTGGCCGAGGCGGAGGCGCTGCGCGAGAAGATGACCGCCGAGGCGGACGGTCTCAAGCTCAAGGCCGAGTCGATGGCCGCGCTGGACGCCGCCAGCCGGGAGCACGAGGAGTACCGGCTGCGCCTTGAGGCGGAGAAGGACATACGGATCGCCGGCATCGATGTGCAGCGGCAGATCGCCGAGGCGCAGGCCACGCTGGTCGCGGCCGGCCTGGAGAACGCCAAGATCGACATCGTGGGCGGGGACAGCGTCTTCTTCGACAAGCTGGTGGGCGCCGTCTCGGCCGGCAAGGGCCTGGACGCGTTCGTGAACGGCTCCGAGCACGCCCGGGCGATGGCCGGGCCGTGGCTGGACAAGGAGAACTCCACCTTCACCCAGGACCTCGGCGCGATGGTCGCCGGGCTCGGCGCGGGCGGGGTACGGGATCTGACCCTGGCCGGGCTGCTGGGCTCGCTCATCGCGGGCGGCGGCGAACACACCGGGCAGCTGCGCGGGGTACTGAAGGCGGTCACCGCGCAGGGCCTCGGTGAGCTGCGGCTCGCCGACCTGGCCAAGGTCAATGGCGCGGTGGCCCTGGACAAGTAGGGCCTGCCGGCCGGCCCGTGCCGTACGGCCGCCGCCCCGGCTCCGGCCCCGGCCTTGTGCCGGGGCCGGGGCCGGGGCGAACAGGGCCCAAAGGGGACGGGCGTCGGGCACCGCACCGCCCCGGTACGGGAGCGGTGCGGACGGCGGGGGAGGACCCGGTGGCGGGTGACGTGGCCGGAGCGGACCGGATATGAGAACGGGAACGGGAACGGGAACGGTTGACGACGTGAGCACCCAGGACAGCCAGGACACCCAGGACACCCGGCTGGACGCCGGCACCTACGACGTACTGCGGGCCCGGATGTCCGCCGCCGCCACCGAACTGGCGGCCCGCGCGCAGACGCTCAACGCCCGCCGCATCGAGACCTTCGGCGGCAGCGAACTCGCCCTGCTCGCCACCGAACGGATTCGCACCGGGCGCGAAAGCCTCCCGCGCGACATCGTGCAGGTCGGCGGCGTACTGCTGGCCGGCTACAACCCGCGCTCCACCGCCGGGCAGGAGACCACCGCCATCGGCGACGTCCTCACCCTGCACCGGCTCAGCGCCGACCCGGGCGACGGCGGCCACTTCCTGCCCGCCCCGCCCGACACCGTCCCCGGGCTGCTCGACGACCCCGGCTTCCAGCGCGACTTCGACAGCCTCTACCGCTACTTCCGGCACGCCCAGCTGCTGCGCCTGCGCCTCACCGGCGGCCTGCTGCTGGCCGTCTTCCGCACCGGCGACCGGCTCAGCGACATCCGCGTGCTGCGCTGGCGCATCCACCCCGACGGCCGCCCCGAGTACCTGGACGCCAAGGGCGAGCGCGACCATGTCTTCCCCGAGCCGCACGACTTCACCTGGACCGGCACCGGGCGCGAGCAGCACATCCTGGGCACCCACCCGCATGTGTCCATCGAGGGTGCCCTGTACGTCGCCACCGTCGGGGGCCGGCTCACCCTCAAGACCGTCAACGACACCGACACCCCCGACGGCATCCACCACGAGCCGGTCGACGAGCCGCTCCAGTCGCTCGCCGACGCCGAGATCGCCTACGCCCGGGTCGGCCCGCTGATCCTGCTGCGCGTCCTGCCCTACAACGAGAGCGCGCACCGCTATCTCGTCTTCAACACCCGCACCGGTGACGTGGTCCGGCTCGACGGCATCGGCCAGGCGTGCCGCACCCTCCCCGACGACCAGGGCATCATCTTCCCCGGCGGCTACTACCTGGCCGCCGCCCCGCCCGGCGGCGCCGCCCGTACCTTCGAGGCCACCGACACCGCCGGGCTCGCGTACGAGAAGGCGATCCGCTCGCCCAACGGCGAGGACGTGCTGTACGTCTTCCACGCCCCCGCCACCGGCCGCACGCTGCTGCTGCCCTACAACCTGATCCGTAAGGAAGTCGCCAACCCGCTGCCCTCGCACGGCTTCGCGCTCTTCGACGACGGCACCCTGGCGATCAGCCGCGCGGAGAGCGACGGCGAGCCGGCCCTCGTCCACCCCGTACAGGTGTGGCGCAGCCCCTTCACCTCCGACGCGTACGCCGCCGCCGCGCCGGGGCCGGCCGACGGGCCGCTGACCCGGATCGGCAACGCGGAGCTGGTGCGCGGCATCTCGGACGCGCTGACCGTGGCCCGGATGGCGGGCGAACTCGCCCCGGGCACCGCCGTGTTCGAGGCGATCACGGCCGCCTGCGACCGGCTCACCGACCAGTACCACTGGCTGGGGCTCGACGGCCTGGCCGGGCTCGACGAGCCGGCCGCGACGCTGCGCGCCACCGCCGAGCAGGTCATCGACGAGTACCAGCGGGTGCAGGAGCAGCGCACCCGGGCCGCCGCCGAGCTGCGGGACGCGGCCGAGAGCGCCGACCGGCTGATCCGGCGGGCGCGCGGCGAGGCACCCAAGGGCGCCGCCGAGTGGGTCACCGTTCTCACCGAACTGCGCCGCGCCCAGGGGCACGCCGAGTCGCTGCGCGAGGTGCGGCACATCGACCTGGACGCGCTCGGCGCGATCGGCGAACGGCTCGGCGCATCGCTGGCCGCCACCGGGCGGCGGGCGGTGGCGTTCCTGTCCCGGGAGGACGCCTTCGACGACACCCGGGCCGCGATCGCCGCGCTGACCGAGCGGGCGGCGGCGGTGGACAGCGTCGCGGTCGCCGACCCGCTGCTGACCGAGATCGGCGAACACGCCGACGGCCTGCGGATCGTCACCGACGTGATCGGCGGCCTGGACATCGCGGACGCCACGGTACGCACCGGGCTGCTGGAGCGCATCGGCGAGGTCATGGGCGCCGTCAACCGGGCCCGGGCCGTGCTGGACGGGCGGCGCCGGGAGCTGCTGGAGCGCGAGGGGCGGGCCGAGTTCGCCGCCGAGTACGCGCTGCTGGGGCAGGCCGTCTCGGGCGCGCTGGCCGCCGCCCGCACCCCGGAGGAGTGCGACGAGCAGCTGGGCCGGCTGCTGCTCCAGCTGGAGAACCTGGAATCGCGGTTCGGGTCGTTCGACGACTTCCTCACCCAACTGGCCGGGCAGCGCGAGGAGATCTACGAGACGTTCTCGGCGCGCAAGCAGGCCCAGCTGGACGAACGGGCCCGGCACGCCGAGCGGTTGGCGTCCTCCGCCAACCGGATCCTGTCCACCGTCACCCGCCGCGCCACCGCGCTGCCCACCCTGGACGACATCAACGCCTACTTCGCCGCCGACCCGCTGGTGGAGCGGGTCCGGGCGACGGCGGCCGAGCTGCGCGAACTCGGCGAGACGGTACGGGCGGAGGAGCTGACCGGCCGGCTCAAGGCGATCCGGCAGGAGGCGGGGCGGGCGCTGCGCGACCGGGCCGATCTGTTCGGCGCGGACGGTACGGTGCGGCTCGGCCGGCACAGCTTCGGCGTCAACACCCAGCCGATCGATCTGACGCTGGTGCCGCAAGACGGCGCGCTGTCCTTCGCGGTGACGGGCACCGACTACCGGGCGCCGGTCACCGACCCGGAGTTCGCGGCCACCCAGGACTTCTGGGACCAGCCGCTGGCCTCGGAGTCCCCGTCCGTCTACCGGGCCGAGCACCTGGCGGCCACCGTGCTGGCGGCGGGGGCGGCCGGGGAGACCGAGGCGGAGCTGCTGCCACTGGTCCGCCGCACGGCGGAGGCCGCGTACGACGAGGGGTACGACCGCGGCGTCCACGACCAGGACGCGGCCCGCATCCTGGCCGTACTGCTGCGGCTGCGCGCGCACGCCGATCTGCTGCGCTACGGGCCAGAAGTGCGGGCCGCCGCCCAGCTGTTCTGGGCGTACGGGGCCACCGAGGCCGACCGCCGGGCCTGGACCACCCGCGCCCAGTCGCTGGGCCGGGCCCGTACCGCCTTCGGGCAGGTGGCGGCGGTGGCGCGGCTGGCGGCCGAACTGACCGAGGCGATCGAGGCGTTCCGTGCCGCGCACGCACTCCCCGGGGTGGCCGGCGCCGACAGCGGCGGCTATCTCTTCGAGGAACTCGCCCTGGCCACCGGCCACACCCCGCGCTTCGCCACCAGCGCCGCCGCCCGCACCCTGCTGGAGGACTTCCGTACCGCGCTGGGCACGGCGGGCACCAAGGAGTTCGGCCAGGACGTCGCCTCGCTGGGCGGCGACCTGGCCGCCCGGCACCAGCTGGTCACCGCGTGGCTGGCGGCGTTCACCGGGTCGACGGAGCGCGAGCCCGCCGACCTGCCCGAGGCGGCCGTCCTCGAACTGTGCGGGGAAGCGCTCGACCACCGCGCCATCGACGCGCCGCTCACCGCCCGGGTGGACGGCCTGCTGGGCGCCCACCCGCGCGTCGCGTCCGGCGAACTGCCGCTGCGGCTGGATGAGTTCCTGTCCCGTACGGCGGACTTCGCCACCCACCGGGTGCCCGCCCACCGGCAGTACATCCGGCGCCGCAACGCGCTGCTGGAAGCGGAGCGGCGGCGGCTGCGGCTGGACGCGTACCGCCCGCAGGTGATGCCCGCGTTCGTCCGCAACCGGCTGCTGGACGAGGTGTATCTGCCGCTGATCGGCGACAACCTCGCCAAGCAGCTGGGCACGGCGGGCGACGAACGGCGCACCGACAGCCAGGGACTGCTGCTTCTGCTGTCGCCGCCCGGATACGGCAAGACAACCCTCATGGAGTACGTGGCGGCCCGGCTCGGGCTGGTGTTCGTGAAGGTGGACGGCCCGGCGCTGGGCCACGACACCACCTCGCTCGACCCGGCGGCGGCGCCGGACGCGGCGGCCCGGCGGGAGGTGGAGAAGCTCAACTTCGGCCTGGAGATGGGCAACAACGTCTTCCTCTACCTGGACGACATCCAGCACACCTCGCCCGAGCTGCTGCAACGCTTCATCCCGCTGTGCGACGCGCAGCGCCGCATCGACGGGGTGCGGATCGGCGACGGCGAGGCCGTGACGTACGACCTGCGCGGCAAGCGGTTCGCGGTGTGCATGGCGGGCAACCCGTTCACCGAGTCGGGGACCCGGTTCCGGGTGCCGGACATGCTCGCCAACCGCGCCGACGTGTGGAACCTGGGCGATGTGCTGTCGGGGCGGGACGAACTCTTCGCGCTCAGCCACATCGAGAACGCCCTGACCGCCAACCCGGTGCTGGCCCCGCTGGCGGCGCGCGAGCGCTCGGACGTGGATCTGCTGGTCCGGCTGGCGCGCGGCGACGAGTCGGTGACGGCGGACCGGCTGGCGCATCCGTACGGGGCGGCCGATCTGGAGCAGATCCTGTCGGTGCTGCGGAAGCTGCTGTACGTGCAGCGCACGACGCTCGCCGTCAACGCGGCGTACATCGCCTCCGCCACCCAGGACGACGCCAACCGCACCGAGCCGCCGTTCCGGCTCCAGGGCTCGTACCGCAACACCAACAAGCTGGCGGAGCGGATCGTGCCGGTGATGAACCAGGACGAGCTGGAGGCGCTGATCGACGACCACTATCTGGCGGAGGCGCAGACCCTGACGACGGGAGCCGAGGCGAACCTGCTGAAGCTGGCGGAGCTGCGCGGCCGGCTGGGCCGGGAGCAGCTGGCGCGGTGGACGCAGATCAAGCTGTCGTTCCGGAAGTAACGCATGAGCAGCTGAGACAGTGGTGTGACAGAACGCGGACGTGTGCTTCCTAGAGTGAGAACGCTTAGACGTACACGCACCACGGGGAGTTCCACATGTCACACCGCAACACCATCTGGCTGCGCGCCGCCGTCCCGGCCGCCGTGCTCGCGCTGACGCTGACCGCCTGCGGCGGCGACGAGGACGGCGACGGCGATGCCGGCGACGGCGCGCAGGGCTCCGAGCAGAGCCAGGAGCAGGACGAGGACAACCCGACCGACCCGGAGCCGGGGCAGGACCCCGGGGAGCAGACCCAGGGCCAGACCCTGGCCCTGGGGGAGACGGCCGGCCCGGCGCCGTACGAGTACGGGGACGCCACCGCGCAGCTGGAGGTCACGGTCCAGAAGCTGGAGACCGGCGACCTCGCCGACGTGGAGGCGGCGGGCGCCTTCGATCCCGAGGACATCGCGGGCACCACCCCGATGTATCTGTACACCGACTTCGTCCACACCGGCGGCGAGACCCTGGAGTACGGCCGGCCGGGCTCGGAGCTGTCGATGTACACGGCGGACGGCGCCTATCTGCCGGCCGTGATCGCCATCGGTGACCTCGGCATTCCGGGCGGCTGTCCGGCGAGCGAGACGCCGGACACCTTCGCGGAGGGGGAGTCCTTCACCGAGTGCAAGATGTATCTGGTCCCCGAGGGCGCCGAACTGGGCGAGCTGACCTGGACGGCCGCCGATGACACGGAGTACGCCTGGGCCGTGAACTGACGGCCGTCGAAGGATGATGTCAACCTAGGGTTGACGCTCGGAAGGGTGTCAACCTAAGGTTGACGCATGAGTGAATCGACCCCGAGCACCACCCGGTCCGTACGCCTCGACGACCTCATCGAGGCCATCAAGCAGTCCCACACCGACTCCCTCGCCCAACTCTCCAGCGCCGTCATCGCCGCCGACCACCTCGGCGATGTCGCCGACCACCTCATCGGCCACTTCGTCGACCAGGCCCGCCGCTCCGGCGCATCCTGGAGCGACATCGGCAAGAGCATGGGCGTCACCCGGCAGGCCGCCCAGAAGCGGTTCGTCCCCGGCGAGGGCGACGTACCGGACTTCTCGCAGTTCACGCCGCGCGCCAAGCAGGTCGCCGAGGCGGCCCAGCGCGAGACCCAGGCCGCCCGCAACACCATGACCACCCCCGAACACCTGCTGCTCGCCCTCGTCAGCGACCCCGACGGCCTGGCCGCCAAGCTGATCACCGACCAGGACGTCCTGCTGGACACGGTGCGCCAGGCCGCCACCGCCGCCCTCCCCCCGGCCACCGACGGGGAAGTGCCGGCCCTGGTCCCGTACAGCGTGCGCGGGAAGAAGGCCCTGGAACTGACCTTCCGGGAGGCGCTGCGCCTGGGCCACAACTACATCGGCACCGAACACCTCCTGCTCGCGCTGCTGGAACTGGAGGACGGCGACGGGGTGCTGTCCGGGCTCGGCATCCGCAAGGACCGGGCCGAGGCCACCCTCACCGAAGCACTGGCCGCCTTCCTGGAGGCGAAGCAGCCGTGACCTGCGGTTGCCCGCCGGTGGGGGGTATCCCAGCCTGATCCCATGACAGGGATGGCGCAGGGCCTGGACCGCAGGGGCTTCCTGGGCGTGTGCGTGGCGGCCGGGGCCGGGCTGGCGGGAGCCGCCTGCACCGGCTCCGGCTCCGGCGCCGACCCGCCGCCCGAGAACGAACAGCCCGGCGACGCCGACTGGCGCATCGCCGACACCGGGCCGGACGACGCCATTCAGGGGTACGCCGACCGGGTGAGCGTGGACCCGGGGGAGGAGTTCGGCCTGTACGTCTCCACCCCGGCACCCGCCTACCGGGTCTCGGCGTACCGGATCGGCTGGTACGACGGCGCGCAGGCCCGCCGCATCTGGCACTCCGAGCCGCAGCCGGGGGTGGTGCAGAAGGCGCCGAGCTTCTTCCCCACCACCGGGACCGTACGGGCCGACTGGGAACGCGGCCCGACCGTTTCGACGGACGGGTGGCCGGAAGGCGCGTATCTGCTGCGGCTCGACGCGGAGGGCGGAGGACAACGCTACGTCCCCCTGGTCGTGCGCTCCCGGGAGGCGGCCGGCCGCACCGTCCTGATGCACGCGCCGGCCACCTGGCAGGCGTACAACCTGTGGGGCGGCTACAGCCTGTACGAGGGCAAGGACGGCGACTACCGCACCCGCGCCCTGGTGGTGAGCTTCGACCGGCCCTACGACAAGGACGGCGCCGAGAAGTTCATGGCGTACGAGCGGGCGGCGGTGGTCCTGGCCGAACGGCTGGGGCTGCCGCTGTCGTACACCACCGGGCTGGACGTGGACCGCGACCCGGCGGTGCTGCGGGACGCGGCGCAGGTGGTGATCCTGGGCCACGACGAATACATGACCCCGGCCCAGAAAACGGCCCTGACGGAGGCCCGCGACGCCGGCACGAACATCGCGATCCTCGGCGCGAACACCTGCTTCCGCCGGGTCCGCCTGGACCCGACCCCACTGGAGCCGAAACACACCGGCGACCGCAGAATCGTCGCCTGCTACAAGTCGGCGTACACCCAGGACCCGAACCACCGCCACAACGACGCCCTGGTCACCACGGACTTCCGCGCCTCCCCCGGCGCGGACCCGGAATCATCCCTGACCGGAGTCCTGTACGAGGGCTTCCCGGTGGACGCCCCGTATGTGGTGCACCGCCCCGACCACTGGGTGTTCGAGGGCACCGGGGTACGGGCGGGCGACTCCTTCGACCACCTGGTGGGCGTGGAATACGACCGCGTCACCCCGGAGGCCCCCACCCCCGAGGGCATCGAGATCATGGCGCACTCGCCGCTGGTGTGCAACGGAAAGGCCAGCCACCAGGATTCGGCGTACTACACGGTCCCCAGCGGCGCCGGCGTCTTCGCCACCGGCACGATGCGCTGGGTGGAAGCCCTGATGGCGGGCACCGACGAGAACGGCGCCAACCACGGGATGGACGCCAGAACGGGCCGGTTCGTCACGCGCGTCACGGAAAACGTCCTCCAGACCTTCGCGGAGGGCCCGGCCGCCCACACCCGACCGGCGAACGGCAACGTGAACGAGGTCTACGGATAGCGGTGACACTTACCGCACGATGGCCTGCACCTCACGCACGGCGATCTCATGCGTGGTCTCAAACACCCCGGCGGGCAGCGTGTCCCCGCTGCCGTCGGACCCCTCCCAGGAGATCTCCCAGGTGAGCGAGGCCGTCAGCCCATAGGACCCGGTGCCGTGCGTGGCCCGCAAGTAGGTCACCCCACACCCCGGCTCCTCCCCGGCCCGCCCCCGACTGTACGGCTCCCCAATACTGCCGTCGCTGCCGACGGCACACTCGCCGGAGGCAGGATGCAACCGGGCATCGGGGGTGCCCGGCTCGATGGTGAGCGTGGTCGGCGTGGCGGTGGTGGTGGCCCACAACCCGTAGTCATCGAGCGAGGCGGTCACGGAAACGGGCCCGAACCCCGCCTGATCGAGCCACACCCAGGTCGCGAGGTTGACGGTCTGATCGCCGTCCGGATTCAACTGAATCTCCGTATCGGGAACCCGCACCCGCTCATACGCCAACTCGGCGAGCGTGGAGATGTTCACGACGCCCGGCACGTCGGGAGGCGGGTCGCCGAATTCGACGAAGAAGGTGCGGGACTCGCAGGCGTATCTGGCCTCGTAGTCAGGATGATCCTCGTTCCTGACCACCTGCCAGAACATCCCCTCCCCCTGCTTGTCGATGTTGTAGTTGGGGTACTCGCCATTCTCCCCGTAGGAATCCTCAAGTCCCTGCCGGAGCAGATCTTTGTCCTCCTGAGGCCATCCGGAGCGATAAAACTGCATGGAGAGCTCATCCCAGTACGCCTGATACTCCTCGGGCGTGTACATCGGAGCGTAGTAGCAGGCGGGCGGCGTCCACGTCGTCCGGGTACTGGTGAGTCCTCCGCTCCCATCAGTACCGTTCCCACTGAACGAGATCCGCGCCTGTCCCGGGGTCCCGACGCTGGCCTCGATATTCTGGCCGGTCCGGTCACCTCCCGAGGTTCCTTGATCGGTGTTGGCCGCGTCGGCGTGAGCTGTGACGGGGAGTGATAGCGTGGCGGCTACGGCCCCCACAAGTGAACAGCGAAAGACAGTACGTTTCATCGGCATTCCGGCGCATCCTGATTCAGGTTGTATTCAACGGTCTGCCACACCCCGTCGTCGTTCTGCTCTGCCCGACCGGCATAGAGTGTGGGATTTGCATCGAATTCAGCCTCCTCTACAATTTCTTTCGTCCCGAAATCGATAGTGGCAACTTCGCTGAAGTCACGGCAGAAGCTGAAGGTGGCGGCGCCATCACCCAGTAGCGTTGCCTTGTAGTTGAAGTATCGGGCAGTTCCGACTGAGGAGATCCCTTGTTCGATGACGTTGTCCAACAACGTCAACGTAGCCGTGCGAGCCGGCCCCGCGATGTAGTAGCGCAACGCGGGCCTTTCGTTGTCATGGCGGGCGATGCCCTCGGCAACGGCGTCCTGGAAACCCTGTACATCGAGGATGACTTCGTTCAGCTCCGGGTCGGTGACATCACTTGACTCGTGGATGTGCTCGAAGTCTCCACCAAGGTCGATCTCGGGACGCCCCTCCCGGCCTTCATCGACCGGGACGTCCTCCGGCTCGTCCTCGGGCTCGGTCGACTCTTCGGTCGTCTCATCGACCCCCGGAATGTCATCGCTGCCGCCATCACTGTCGCTCCCGCCACAGGCGGTCAACAGCAGTGCGGTGGCCGCGGAAGCGGCGATCAGGGCGGTCCTGGTCCGGCGGCGGGTCACGGCGGCTCCGTATGGGTCGACTGTGGGCGCTTTGCCCCTCACCCTACGAACCCGCACCTGCACGGTGCGACCCTGGCCAAGAAGCTGTTACCAACCCGTGGTTGTGCGGAGGGCCGCAATCGCCCCCCGTAGCCGGCAAGCCGTCAACGACGGAGTGCCAACCGGTACACGGCGAACATGAGCAGCGCGGCGCCGGGTATCGCCAGAAAGCCGAGCCACACATGGAGGGTTGCCTGGCCGTGGGCCTGATCGAGCAGACAGTAGAAGCCCTTTTCGCACGGCCCCGGTCCCCGGTAATCACGAGGTTGCGTGACGGAGATGAGAAGGCCCGTCGCGGCCACACTCAGCAGGGCGGCGATCGTGCCCAGCACGGCGGCGACCGGACGGGTCACCGTCTCGCGTACCTTCCACCCGCCCACCATGCCGAGGACCCCGAGTGGGACGCAGCAGCCGGCACCGATCAGGAACACGGGCGCCCCGCCGGGCCAGCTCGCAGCGAAGTTGTACAGTTCCGCCGCGAACCGGGTGGGCAGCACCAGCGCGGTTGCCCCCACGGTCAGGAGCAGGCCGACGCACGCGACGGAGACGACGGCATTCCGCCGGCCGCGGGGCTCCTCGTACGTGAGGACCGAGGCGAGCGCCATGAACCCCAGCCACGCCGTCACGGCGGCGGCGAGCATCCCCGTCACCCCGGCACTCGACCCCCGCATCGCGAGCCAGCACCCGAAGTCGTCGCAGAACGCCGGATTCCTCCGGTTGCCGGGGCCCATCGCCACGACCAGAAAGGCCAGCGCGAGCATGGCTCCCACGCCACCCAGCGTGATGAGGCCGTACAGCACGGGCTGGTTGAACCGCAGCCGGGAAGGCACCCGGTGCGGCTGCTCCTTGGCGCACGCGGCCGTGGTCATCACCAGCAGGGACAGCGCCCCGGCGACGCCCAGCGTCACGGTGAACCCGGTCGGGCCACCAGGCCACCGGCCGGCCAGGGAGATTTGCGCCTCCCCGGTGGAGATCACCAGCACGATCGCGCCGAGGGCGCCCAGCACGCCGGCGACCACCGCCCACTTCCCGGCCCGGCTGGGCCGCCGGGGCCGGTGGAGCGCCGCCGACCGGTTTCGCAGGTCCCGTTTCGCCTGCCGTTTAATGGACTTGGCACTGCGGGCGGGCTTCGGCCGTGCCATGGATCAGTCGGACTCGTAGGGACGGATGCTGCCCAGGATCAGCTCGATGGTTTCCTCGGTCACCGCGTGCTCGTGGCCGGTGCCGGCGACCAGACCCCAGGCCACGATGTCGTGGGAGGAGTTGATGAAGGAGACACCGACGGCACGTCCCTCGGTGGACGCGCACTCGCCCTCGCCGTGTTCGGGAGCACCGGTGGAGGAGGAGTAGGCGATGTGTCCGCTGATGCCGTGCTCGTTCTCGAAGGGCTCTGCCTCCGTGGTGGTCAGATCGCCTTCCAGGCCCTGGTCGAAGAGGGCCCAGGCCAGGTTGCTGGACACGGAACGCACGGCTTCTTCCGTGCCGTTGGCTCCCTGGACGTATCGGGTGCCCGCTGTCGCGACCGCCATCCCGTCGCAGGCGGTGGAGAGGGCCTTTGCGGTGTCCCGCAAGGTATAGGCGTGATCGGAGCCGTGCGCATCCGGATCGTCGGCAGCCCAGAAGGTGTTGCTGCCCTCTTCGTTGAGATACCACTCGGGCGGTACGTCGAAGGCCATCGTGCCCCGCGGGCTGAGGACCACCTGCCAGTCGTCCGCGACGACCGGCTCCATCTCGGCGCGCGGGGACCGGCGAGGATCGCTCGAACCGGTGGGCTCCCATCGTGCTGCGGGGCCGTCCACCTCCGGATCCGGCGCGGCTGCGGCCGTGCTGTCGCGGCCGGTTACGGCGACCACGGCGAACGTCATGGCCCCCGCCACCAGCACGGCTCCTACGACGGCCGCGACGAGGGCCTTGCGTCTGCCCGGGGGTGGACGTTGTGGCTGTATCTCAGCAGCCCTTGCCTGGTAGGGCTGGTGCTGGTGACCCGGGCCCGGCGGGAAGTACGGCGGGGACGAATGGCCCGATTGCTCCTCCGGCCGATGGTCTCGATGTGTCATGGCCGCGATCGTAACCTGTCTGGACGGAGAGTCATCGGCCGCGCAGGGCGGCCACGGCGAAGGCGAAGCTCAGCATGCCGATGAGGAACAACGTGCCGGGGCCGACCTGACGCCAATACCACTTGCGCAGGGCGGACGCCTCGGTCGACATCGCGCGGAGAACGTCGGCCGGCGATTTTCCGCGACGGCCGAAGAACTGCCACAGGCGTTGGCTGTGAAATGCGGGGAAGCGCCAGGGAGCAATGCCACTGGTGGATTCCACCCGCCGCTGGCGATAGGCCAGTTCCATGTGCCAGCCCTGCTTCTGGGTACGGGTGACGCGCCGCGGCCCAACGTATTTCAGACCCGCGATCCGCAGGGTCAGCAGCGTGCCGGCGGTCCAGCAGAGGGTGGTGAGGGCGAAGGGTACCATGGCGGCGTCGCCCAGCAGCATGGCCATCGTCAGCGCGAAGAACGCGAATGACGCGGCTCCGAGGAGAATCATGACGATCCCCCAATGAGCCGACCGGGCCATCTGTTGATACATGCGCGAAAGATCGGCACGGTCCCTGATGGCGGCCTCGTCATC
The DNA here is from genome assembly GCF_059510435.1 of Streptomyces sp. NTD107. Taxonomy (NCBI): domain Bacteria; kingdom Bacillati; phylum Actinomycetota; class Actinomycetes; order Kitasatosporales; family Streptomycetaceae; genus Streptomyces; species Streptomyces sp. NTD107. The sequence goes on from NZ_JCAJZV010000006.1 coordinate 147,122, forward strand.
CGCCTGCTGGGCCTGCCCGTACACCTCACTTATGCCGTGCCAGTCGCTTGCGTCAGCCGAGTTCTCTGAACCGGTCGGCAGCGCATAGAGCTCGTCGAGCACCTGAAGGCGGCGCTGGACGGTCCGGGCATGCTCAGTGGCAAGGGGGCCGTGCGGGGCATGAAGGCGCCGGACGACGCGCCAGGCGAACCAGAGTGTGATGATCGAACCGGGAATGCCGGGCAGTAGGATCCATCGATATTCTCCTTCTGCCAAAGGGATGCAGACCAGAGGTATCAGGATCAGCGATGCGATGAATGTCGAGAGCAGGGCGTAGAAGAGCGAGAGTCCACCCGTCTTCTCTACGTGTCGCCGTTCAATGTTGATGAGTTGCGCGTTTAGTTCCCTGAGCCTACTGATCAACTCTTCATGGTTATTCTTCATATGGCAAGCGATGGATCCTTCTCAATGGTTTCAAATTTAATTGTCTGGGCGATCAGGGAAAGATACCCGCTGTACATTTCCAGATGCATCGGTGTCGCCGTCATGATAGTCACGTAGATGCAGTAGTCCCGGGGCGCCGGCACGATGAGCTGCGCGTTTCCTATCGCCATGCGGAGAGGCTCAGCGTGCAGGGGGGAGGTGAGCGCCATGGAACGGAGGGAGATCGAGGTTACGGCTGGGCCACATCGTATCTTGGCCGCCAGCAAGGTATCTTCGGGTCCCTGAACGCCTTTGGCATACTCGTGGTCAATCTCGATCAGGTTGGTTGTGTCCTGGAAAATCTTCGCCTTCTTGGCTTGATAGATGGATTCTCCAGCAACCAGGGCACTCGTGTGTTCAGAACGGACGACGGAGACGGTGAGCACGCCCATGGTGATCTCATCATTGTCCACGACTCCGACACACAGTGCCGCCCTCAACGTATTCTCAATATTGAGATGAGGAAGAGCCTGTCGCATGGAATCAGCGCAACGCTTCAAGCCTTCCTCGTCAGCTCCTGGCATGAGTTCAGCGATGGCATGGTGCCATTCCTCAGGGTCGTCCGAGTCCGGCAGTGGGACGAAATCCTCGGGCACGGTCAGAGAGAAGTCGTACATCATCTCTGTCACGCTACGGTTCTCCCCGAGTTCTGGCCGAGCCCCTCGGCGAACGATGTGCCGGAGCCCGTGAGTACATCCTGTGGCTGAGTCGGGCCCGGTGCCATGGTCGTGCTGTTGATGTTTTGCCATTGGTTCATCAGTCCTCCCAGAGGTGCCACGAAGGGGAGGTGAGGGCTTCTCAAGAAGTCGGTGCCGGCTGCCGCGTTTCCTCCGATGGATATGCCCAGTTCGATGGCCTGACCCTTGAAGATGAGATGTCTTCCTTCTCGGATCATTCCTGCTCCCTCGCGGAGCAGATTGCCGCCTTCGCTCATCAATCCAATGCCCCAGTTGCTCGGTCGGCCCGGTCCGCCCAACAGCCTCCACTGGGACGGGCGCACAGGATGGGTCAGGGTCCGGAACAGATTCGATCTGCCGGTCGACCGCAGGATCTGACCCGCTGAGCGCATCGCCTGGCCGCGGGCGACCATGGCCGCACCGGACCGGGCGAGAGCGCTGCCGCCCGGTACGAAAGAGAAAACCACCCCGATGGTGTCGAAGAAGATGGTCCATCCGTCGACACCGTCGGCTCCCCCGATCAGTGCTGCGGAATGGAACGCCAGGGCACCAACGGCCGCGATCATGGCCAGTCCGGTGACCCATCCCACCGGATTGCTGAAGATGAGCAGCGCCAGGGCCACGACACCGAGGATCATGGCGAGGTTGGAGAAGAGGTCTCCGATGAGCTTCCAGGTGTTCGGGTCGGTGATGAACTCTATGACGTCACTGAAGAAATCACCGACGCTGTCCCAGAACCCCGGTTTCGCGGGCGCGTCGTCGGCCGTGTTGATGAGTTGGGTCGCGGTGTTGCCCGCGGCGGTGATGAATTCCTCGTGGAGGGATTCGGCCCTGCCGCGGATGTCGGCGAGGTCGTTGGTGGCGGTGGTGAGTGCGTCGTTGCGGCGTTCGACCTCGTCCTCGTGGTCGGAGAGGTCGTCGTCGGACATGTCGGAGGTGTCCGAGGGCAGGCCGTCGACCGCGGTCTGCGCGGTGCTGACGGCCTGGGCGGCGGTGGCGGCCTCCCCTTCCAGGGTGGCGGCGCGGGACTTGAAGCCGGCGAGGTCGAGCGCCCATTGTTCGAGGGCTTGGGCGGCCGCGTCCAGTGAGCTGACCGCCCGGTCGAGGTAAGGCGGGACTTCGTCGAAGGACTCGCTGAACGCGTCCGCCGATCTGCCGGCCCAGATGCCCTCGGAGGTGGTGATCTGCACCAGGGTGGTGTGGGTGGTGGAGCCCTGGGAGGTCACATCACGGATGGTCTGCGCGAGTTCATCGGCGGCGTCGAGGTCACCGGGGGCCGGGTCGAATCCGAGATGGGGGTAGCTGTCACTCACGCGGCACCTCCCTGGTCGCGGAGGGCCCGCTCCAGCTCTTCCTCGGTCGCGCCGAACGCCTCGGCCGCGTTGTCCGCGAAGTCGCCGATGCCTTTGGTCAGGTCGCCGAGCTGCCCGAACCCGTAATCCCAGGAGTCGGCGAAGTCGTCGCACGCCCTGGCCAGGTCCGTGGTGCCGATCCGGGAAGCGTCGGTCTGGGACAGCCGGCGGGAGGCCGTTCGCATGTCCTCGCCGCTGCTTTCGAGGCGGGTCGCCAAGTCCCGCACCTCGTCTTCGAAGAACCTCAGGAAGGACACGCCTTCTCCCCCATGTGTTCGTGGCTTCCCGGACGCCGGGAGGCACTCCGGTGAACGTGGTTGTCGCAGTTGTTCGTCCACTGAGGCGGCGCCGTGACCAGACTGCGGCGCCGCCTCGGCGGGGTGTCGCTGTAGGTCAGCCGTTCCGCGCGGCTGCCTCAAGGTCGGCATCGGTGCCCTCGATCGTATCGGCAGCGGTCTGGAGGAATCCGCCCATCCCGTCGAGGCCCTCGATGACATTCCGCGCCCCGGAGGTGAACTCCCGGTAGGAGTCATCGAACGCGCGACCCGAGCCGGACGAGTATCCACTTTCGACGAGACCCTCGATGTAGGTCTGGAGGTTTTCCAGCGTCGTTGTGATGGTGGTGTGCTCATCCTTGAGCCGCGTAGCGGCATCGCGCATGTCCTGGTACGTGATCTTCATGTCTTCGCTCATGGCACTCCTTGTGTTCTGGGTGTGCGGAATGGCTACCGCGGCTTGCGCAGCACAGGATAGGAGACAACAACCTGCCAGCATCAGTACAGACGCCGTCTCTCGCGGGGCGGTTGCAGAAGCTGGCCAGGTGCTGGGGAGCGGCCCCCGGCCGGTGGCGGTTATCGTCGAAGTCGGAGTCAGCCACGGGGGATGACACAGCCGGCCTGGAGGAAGCGTGCGATTGACCCTGACCGTTGTCGATCCGGTTCAAGGCAACAGCGCGGACACCGTGATCGACGCCTCGCCGCAGACGCTGGTCGGAAGTCTGGCTCCGCAGCTGTTCCACACGGTGGGGGGCAGGTTCACCGGGCAGATGTCCGCGATTCCGCTATTCGTCGACGGCGAGTACCTCGACCCCTCCATGGCGATCGCCGCGTCGCCGCTCAGGGAGGGGGTGACCGTCAGCCTGCACCACGCGGGCGGCTGCCCTCCGGCGGAACCTGCCGGGCTTGTGGAGGTCCGCGTCGTCGGTGGGCCGGCCGCCGGCGCGGTGCACCGGCTCGGCATCGGTCGGGTCGACATCGGGTCCGGGCCCGGCGTACACATTCATATCCAGGATCCCGCCTTGTCCGCCAGGGCGTTCACTCTGCGGGTTGCCCATGACGGTACGTGCAATATCACCGTCCATGACGCGGCCGACGTGTACGTCGACGGGCAACCGCTGGAACAGCGCGAGCGGGTCGCATGGAAGATCGGCAGTCAGCTCGCCATCGGTGGATGCCTTCTGGAACTGACCCCTTACTATCCACCGGACGCGGCGCTGCGGATTTCCGAGGACGGTCTTGGGCTCGATTACAACCGGCCGCCACGACTCCTGCCTCCCGACCGGCCCACCGCATTTCGGCTGCCCAAGCCGCCCTCGGACCGTGAAAAGCGGCCCCTTCCCTGGCTGATGGCCATTCTGCCGGTGGTCGGCGCTCTGGTTCTGGCCAATATCACCGGCCGCTGGACCTTTATGATCATGGCTTTCATGGGCCCGGTGATGTTGCTCGGGAACTACTTCATGGACAAGAAGCGGGGCCGGATCTCGCACGCCAAGAAGGTGGCCGACTTCAAGGAACAGAAGGCCCGGATCGAGCAGGATGCCCGCGACGCCCTGGTTGCCGAACGGTTCGCCCGCCGGCACGCGATCCCGGACCCCGCTGCCGTCCTCGTCACGGCGACCGGACCGCGCACCAGACTGTGGGAGCGCAGGCGCACCGACGCCGACCACTTGCTGATCAGGGTCGGAACGGCCGAGCTCGATTCCGAGGTGGTTCTGACCGACCCGGAGCAGGACGATCACAAGCGTGAGGTCGTTTGGAAGATCGCCGACGCGCCGGTGGCGGTCTCGCTGCGTACCCACGGCGTGGTCGGACTCGCGGGGCCGGAGGACTCCGCGCGCTCCCTGGCCCGCTGGGCGGTCTGTCAGACGGCGGTGCTGCACAGCCCCGTGGATGTGCAGCTCTATGTGCTCACCGACGCCTCCGGGCAGCGCTGCTGGGAGTGGGTGAAGTGGCTGCCGCACGCGCGGCCGGGCGCCGGGCAGGACACGAATGTGCTCATCGGTACGGACGCCGAGACGGTCGGGGTCCGGATCGCGGAACTCACGGCGGCGCTCGACGCCCGGCAGAAGGCCCAGCGGGAGGCGCGCTCCAGGGGGGCCGCGACCTTCAAGGACCCTGACATCGTGGTCGTCTTCGACGGATCCCGCCGGCTGCGGTCCCTTCCCGGAGTCATCCGGCTACTGCGGGAGGGGCCGGAAGCCTCGATTTTCGCCATCTGCGTCGACAGTGAGGAGCGGCTGCTGCCGGCCGAGTGCCAGGCCGTGATCGTGGCCGAGGCGGCTGCGGACCGGATGGCGGCCGGATTGGTGCGGCAACCGGGTTATGCGACGGGATTTCACCACTTCATGACCGCCCCGGGGGCGGCGTATCAGCAGCAGCCCATGAGTTCCGGGCCGGGCGCGGACGCGAGCGTGGGGATGATGAAGCGGCCCAGGGTCGAACAGCTGCGCGTGGAGCAGTCCAACATGGCTCGTATCCGCGAGGTGCGCCCCGACTGGGTGCTACCCGACTGGTGCGCCCTGGTGGCACGTTCGCTCGCGCCCCTGCGCGACATCAGCGCGGAGTCCGACGACGCCGCCATCCCGGCATCGAGTCGACTGCTCGACGTGCTCCGCCTTGAGCCCCCCACGGTCGGGGACATCGCCGCCCGCTGGCGGGCCGGCGGACAGTCCACGGAGGCGCTCATCGGCGAGTCCTACGACGGCGCGTTCGCGATCGATCTGCGCAGGGACGGTCCGCACGGGCTGATCGCGGGAACCACCGGCTCCGGCAAGTCGGAGCTGCTCCAGACGATCGTCGCCTCGCTCGCGGTCGCCAACACCCCCGAGAACATGACCTTCGTCCTGGTCGACTACAAGGGCGGATCCGCGTTCAAGGACTGCGTGGAACTGCCGCACACCGTGGGCATGGTGACCGACCTCGACAACCACCTGGTGGGGCGGGCGCTGCGCTCGCTCGGGGCCGAGCTGACCCGTCGCGAACATGTCCTCGCCGAGGTCGGGGCCAAGGACATCGAGGACTATCAGGATATTGTCCGCCGGGCGGCCGGCCGGATCGCGCCGCTTCCCCGACTCCTCATCGTCATTGACGAGTTCGCCTCCATGGTGCGCGAGCTGCCCGACTTCGTGAAAGGTCTGGTCAACATCGCGCAGCGCGGCAGGTCCCTGGGCATTCACCTGTTGCTGGCCACCCAGCGCCCGACCGGCGTGGTGTCCCCCGAGATCAAGGCGAACACCAACCTTCGCATCGCACTGCGGGTGACCGACGCGAGTGAGTCCTCGGATGTGATCAGCGCCCCGGACGCCGGCTTCATCGCCAAGTCCACCCCGGGACGCGCGTATGTACGGCTCGGACATGCCTCGCTCGTGCCGTTCCAGTCCGGCCGCGTCGGAGGGCGGCGGCCCGGCGCCGCCGCCGCCTCGGAGGATCCGGTGTGGAGCGGCCTGCTGGAGTGGAGCAACCTCGGCCGGGCGGCCCTCAAGCGCCCCGCCGGCGCGAAGCGGGAGGAAGAGGAGATCACCGACCTCAAGGTGCTGGTGGACTCCATCGTCCGAACCGATGCCCAGCTCCGGCTGCCGAAGCAGCACAGCCCGTGGCTGCCCGCGCTGGAGGAGAAGGTTCTCCTCGGCGATCTCCCCGAGCCCCGGTCGGCCGGTGCCCTGCCCGCCGCCCCCTTCGGGCTGGAGGACCTCCCCGACCAGCAGGCGCGTCAGGCGGTCTCCATCGACTTCCACGACTTCGGTCACATGCTCGTCGCGGGCGGCCCGCGCAGTGGGCGTTCGCAGCTGCTGCGCACCATCGCCGGATCGCTTTCCAGGACCCATTCCACAGAAGACGTGCACATCTACGGCATCGACTGTGGGAACGGCGCCCTCAATGCCCTGACCCGGTTGCCCAACTGCGGTGCGGTGGTCGGCCGGAATCAGACGGAACGGGTGAAGCGTCTGATCCAGCGGCTCAAAGCGGAGATGGCGCGACGACAGGACCTCTTGGGCGACGGCGCGCTGGCGGACATCGGTGAGCAGCGGGCCGCGGCCGAGCCGGACAAGCGGCTGCCGCACATCGTGGTGCTGCTGGATCGCTGGGAGGGCTGGGTCACGACTCTCGGCGAGATCGACCACGGGAGTCTCACCGATGAGTTGTATGTGATTCTCCGCGAAGGGGCGAGCGTCGGCATTCATGTGATTGTGGTGGGCGACCGGACCACGATTTCCGGCAGGCTCGGCGGGCTGACGGAGAACAGATTCGCTCTGCGGCTGCCCGATCGTGGGGATTACGCCAATATCGGGCTGTCGGTGCGGAAAGTCCCGGAGGACATCATCGACGGCCGGATGTTCCGGAATCAGGTACACACCGAAGTGCAGATCGCGGTCCTCGTCCCCGAGGTGACCGGACAGGCCCAGGCCGCGGCCCTCGCCGAGATCGGAGAGTCGGCGACGCGGCGGGACGCCGCGGTGCCCCGGTCCCGTCGACCCTTCCGGGTGGACGTGCTGCCCAGCCGGCTCACCTTCCGGGACGCGTGGGAGATGCGTGATCCCGACGCCTCGGAGTCCCGGCTGTGGGGGCTCATCGGGGTGGGTGGCGATGAACTCATGGGCTATGGTCCGGATCTGGCGCAGGGAACGCCTTCCTTCGTGATCGCGGGGCCCACCAAGTCGGGCCGGAGCACGGTGCTGATGACGTTGGCGAAGTCCTACCTGGCGCAGGGCGTGCGCCTGGTGGTCGCGGCCCCCCGGCCCTCGCCTCTCCAGGGGTTGGCCGGTCAGGACGGTGTGCTGCGGGTGTTCACCGAGGCCGAGCTCACCGGCGCAGAGGTGAGCGAGGCGCTCGCCACCTCGTCGCCGGAACATCCTGTCGTCCTCATGGTGGATGACGCCGAGGACCTGCGCAGGTGTGAGGCCGACAAGGAGCTCAGGAGCCTGATCACCACGGGGGCCCAGCGTGGCCGGTACCTCGTGCTGGCGGGCGATGAGGCTGAGGTCTGCTCCGGATTCTCGGGATGGCAGGTCGACGCGAAGAAGGCCCGCCGGGGCGCTTTGCTGTCGCCGAGCAGCCATCGCTATGGGGAGCTGATCGGGGTGAAGCTGTCCCGCAGTGAAGCGAGCGAACAGCCCACTCCGGGACGGGCCATCCTGCATCTCGGCAACGGATACGCGTTCACCGTGACCACCCCGGTCCCGTAACGCGCTCCGCCCCAAGGCTGTCGCGGAGCTGTTGCCCAGGTGTGACGCCGGTGGCGTTGTTGGGTGTCCGGAGTGGCTGATAGCGTTTCGACGGCTTAACGGGAGATGTAAAGATTGCACCTTTGCTTGGGCATTTCGATGGCGGGGATGATCGCATGAGAACTCAGGACCGGGCATCTGCGGCCGCGAAGAAGTCCATCGCTGCCGGGCCGGTGATGGGGGATCGGCTGCCCGCCCCGCCGCGGGAGCGGAAGCCGGCGCTGGCCGCTCTTGCCGCCCTGTTGGTGCTGGCCGGGGCGCTGGGGGCGACGATGCTGGTCATGCAGGCGGGGGACCGGATCGAGGCGATCAAGATCACGGAGCGGGTGCCGATGGGGGGGACCATTCCGGAATCCGCCATGACACCGGTGCTGGTCGCCGACGATTCGTCCGTCAACTATGTGCGCTGGGAACAGCGGGGGCAGTTGAAGGATGAACTCCGGGCCGCCACCGATCTGGTGGGCGGCACTCTTCTGGTCGGGGAAATGCTGACCGGAGAAGAGACCCTTCCCGATGACGAGGTCATTGTCGGAGTTTCCCTTCAGCCGGGGCAGTTCCCCGCCGGGCTCAAAGCGGGGGACACCGTCGCCGCTTACTGGGTCGGGCGGGAGCGGAACAACGGGGATGCGGAGAGCACTCCGCAGCAGGCGGTCATCACCGAGGAGGCCCATGTGTCCGTCGTGCACGGCAGCGGGGACTCCATCGGCAACACCTCGCTCCCCGTGACCCTGCGGGTCGCGCGGTCGGATGCCGCCGCGCTGACCCGGGCCGCCTCCGCCGGTGAGGTCTCGCTCGTCGTCATCGCCGCCAGCAAGTAAGTGACAGGGAGAAGCTGAGCAGATGGCGCTGATCGCACTGGCCGCGGACAAGGGGGCCCCGGGGGTCACCACCACGGCTGTCGCGCTGGCCGCGCTGTGGCCGCGCCGGGTGCTGCTCGCCGAGGCCGATCCGGCCGGCGGGGATCTCGTCTACCGGTCGGTCGGCGCGGGCGGCCGGCCGCTCGATCCCGGTACCGGGATACTGTCGCTCGCCGCCACCGCCCGGCGCGGGATCGCCGCCGAGCAGTTGTGGGACCACGCGCAGCGCATGGCGGGCGGGCTCGACGTCATCATCGGCCTTGCCTCCTCCGATCAGTCGGGTGGGCTCACCGGCCAATGGGGCGCGCTGGGGCGGGCGTTCGCCGAGCTGGCGCAGTCCCCGTACCAGGAGGCCGCCGCCGATGTGCTCGCGGATCTGGGCCGGCTGGACGCGCATTCCCCGGCGCAGGCGCTGCTGCCGCACGCCGCGCTGCTGCTGCTCGTCGCCCGGGGGCAGCCGGAGAACATCGCCCATGTACGGGACCGGGCCGCCGCGTTGCACAACAAGCTGCACGGGCAGCAGCGCGGCACCTCGCATCTGGGACAGCCCCGGATCGGGGTGCTGCTGATCGCCGAGCCGCAGCACGGCGCCAAGATCGCCACGCAGGTGAACGAGATGCTCATCGCCTCGCAGAGCGGCGCCCGGGTCATCGGGCTGATCGCCGAGGACCGCACCGGCGCCGAACAGCTGGCCGGGCGCAAGCGCGGCCGGCTCGACAAGTCGCTGCTGGTGCGGTCGGCGCGCAAGGTCGTCACCGATCTGCACCAGACCTACCGGGGCGACCTCACGCCCAGCGGTCCCGGCCCGGTCCGGCCCACTGTTCCGCAGCAGGCCACGGCCTACGCCCCGCCGCCGTCCTACGGTCAGCCGGGGGCCGGCGCATGAGCGAGGTCAATCACCAGCTGGTGAAGCGGTTCCGGCAGGAGGCGGGCGACCGGCTCGCCGAGCAGCGGCGCATCGACCAGGCCAGCGGCGTACGGCCGATGACCTCCGAGGACGAGCGGCATTACGCGCGCGCCGTCATCGCGCGGGTGCTGGAGGAGTACGCGCGGGCCGAGATATCCGAGGGCCGGGCGCCGCTGGACGCGCAGTCCGAGGAGGATTACGCGTCGGCCGTGCACGCCGCGCTCTTCGGGGTGGGGCGGTTGCAGCCGCTGCTCGACGACACCGATGTGGAGAACATCGATATCAATGGGTGCGACCAGGTATTCATAGGCTACTCCGACGGGCGGGAGGTCCGGGGGGATCCGGTCGCCGAGAGTGACGAGGAGCTGATCGAGCTCATCCAGATTCTCGGCGCCTATTCGGGGCTCTCCTCCCGGCCGTTCGACTCCGCCAATCCGCAGCTGGACCTGCGGCTGCCCGACGGGTCGCGGCTCTCCGCCGTCATGGACGTCACCCGGCGGCCCGCCCTGTCCATCCGGCGGGCCCGGCTGGGGAAGGTCTTTCTCGCCGATCTCGTCGGAAACGGCACCCTCACACCGGAGTTGGGGACGTTCCTCAGCGCCGCCGTCCGGGCCAGGAAGAACATCATGATCGCCGGGTCCACCAACGCCGGGAAAACCACCCTGCTGCGGGCCCTGGCCAATGAGATCCCCGCCGAGGAGCGGCTCATCACCGTGGAGCGGGCCCTGGAGCTGGGGCTCGACCAGTTTCCCGAACTGCACCCCAACGTGGTCGCCTTCGAGGAGCGGCTGCCCAACTCCGAGGGGCAGGGGCTCATCTCCATGGCCGAGCTGGTACGCCGCTCGCTGCGCATGAACCCCTCGCGCGTCATCGTGGGCGAGGTGCTGGGCGATGAGATCGTCACCATGCTCAACGCCATGTCGCAGGGGAACGACGGGTCGTTGTCGACCATCCATGCCAATTCCTCCGCCGAGGTCTTCAACCGCATTTCGACCTACGCGTTGCAGGCCAGTGAGCGGCTGCCCATCGAGGCCAGCCAGATGCTGATCGCCGGCGCCGTCAACTTCGTGGTCTTCATCGAGCGCCGCAACACCTACGCCCAGGGCGGCAAGCTGCACCGGCTGGTCTCCTCCATCCGTGAGGTCAACGGCGTGGACGGCCGGGTGCTCTCCAGCGAGGTCTTCGCCGAGGGTCCGGACGGTGTGCCGCGCGCCCACGCCGCGCTGTCCTGCGGTGAGGAACTGGCGATGCACGGCTATCGAGGGGCCTGGGGGTGAGCGGCGCATGAGTGGATCGGGGATGTTCTCGCTCACCGCCCTGTACGCGCTGGTCTGCGGCGTCGCCGTCGGCGGCGGTATCGCGCTGCTGGTGACCGCCCTGCGCGGCATCCCGCCCAAGACCGCCGAGGAACGCGCCCGCGCCGAGCGCCGTACCGCCGAACTCGCCCGGTTCGCCGGCCGTCGCGGCACCATCGCCGGGGCCGCCGCCCTGCTGGTGCTGCTGCTCACCCGCTGGCCCATCGCCGCCATCGGCACCGCGCTGCTCGTCTTCAGCTGGGACAAGCTGTTCGGCGGTGCCGCCGAGGAACGCGCCAACATGCGCCGGGTGGAGGCGCTGGCCGGCTGGACCGAGTCGCTGCGCGACACCATCGCCGGCGCGGTCGGCCTCGAACAGGCCATCCCCTCCTCGGCCCGCGCCGCCGCCCCCGCGCTGCGCGTACCGCTCAACAACCTGGTGGACCGGCTGCGTTCGCGGATGCCGCTGCCCGAGGCATTGCAGGAATTCGCGGAGGAACTGGATGATTCCTCGGCGGATATCATTATTGCCTCCTTGATACTCAATGCCCGGCTGCGTGGGCCGGGGCTGCGTGAAGTGCTGGGCGCGCTCGCCAAGTCGGCGCGGGAGGAAGTGGACATGCGCCAGCGGGTCATGGCGCAACGCGCCTCCACCCGGCGCAGTGTGCAGATCGTGGTCGGCGTGTCCGTCGCCTTTCCGCTCGGGCTCGCCATCTTCAACCCCAGCTTTGTCGAACCGTTCGGCGACACCCTCGGCCAGGCCGTACTCGCCATCGTCTGCGGCCTGTTCGGCCTCGGCTTCTGGTGGATGCGGCGGCTGGCCAAGATCGAGGTGCCCGAGCGGTTCATGTCCCGGGCGGACGCCTCCGAGCAGCTTCGGGAGCGTCCGGCCGCACCCGAGGGGCCCGAGAAGGGAGTGCGGTCGTGAGCTCCGACATCACCACCGCCGTTGTGGTCGGCGCGGTCTTCGGCCTCGGGGTGTACGCCCTGATCCGGGCCCTGCTGCCCACCCGGCGCAGCTCCGTCGCCACCGTCGCCCGGATCGACGCCCTGCGGCACCGCGGCAGCGGGTACGGTCCCGCCTCCTTCCCCGCCTACCCGTCCGCGACCGCGCACGGTGCCGGGGACGGGGGCAAGAAGGCGAGCCGGTTCGCCGAGGCGCAGCAGCGGGTCGGGGAGCGGCTGGCCGAGCTGTATGTGCAGCGCGGCTGGGAACAGCGCTCGCTGCGCGCCGACCTGGCGCTGCTCGACCGCACCTGGGAGTCCTTTCTGGCGACGAAGGTGGTGCTGTCGGCTGCCGGACTGTTCTTCGGGCCCTTCCTGTTCTCCATGGGCTGGCTGATCGGCTTCGGGGCCAGCCCCGTCGTCCCGCTGTGGATGGCCCTGGTGTTCGCCGCGGTGTTCTTCTTCCTGCCCGACCTGGAGGTACGCCGCGACGCCAAGGAGCGGCGGCGTGACTTCCGCCGCGTGGTGGCGGCCTATCTGGATCTGGTGGCCATGAGCCTGGCCGGCGGGCGCGGGCTGCCCGAGGCGCTCAAGGCGGCGGCCGAGGTCAGCGACGGCTGGGCGCTGCGCCGCATCCAGTCGGCGCTGGCGGACGCCCGGATCACCGGGCTGACCCAGTGGCAGGCGCTGGGCAAGCTCGGCGACGAGGTGGGGGTGGACGAGCTGAAGGACCTGTCCGCGTCGCTGGCGCTGGTCGCGGACGACGGCGCGAAGGTACGGGCCTCGCTCTCCGCCCGTTCGGAGACCATGCGGCACCGCGAACTCGCCGAGATCGAGGGAAGCGCGGGGGAGAAATCGCAGTCGATGCTGATCGCGCAGCTGCTGCTGTGCTTGGGATTTCTGATCTTTCTGATCTACCCCGCCGGAATGCGGGTGTTCTCGGCATGACCAGCTTGAGAGGTATGTGACATGAGGAAGTTTCGTTTTCCGGTGGCCGACTATCTGGTTGCCCTGGTGCGGTCCCGGACGGCGGGTGCCGACCGCGAGCGCGGGGCCTCCGCCATCGAGTGGGTCATCATCGCGGCGGTCGTCGTCGGCATCGTCGCCGGCGTCGCGGCCGTGATCATGAACGCGCTCGACGACCGGGCCAGCGGTGTGGGTGACTGCATTCAGGGCGCGGTCAGTTACGCCGACTGCTAGGTCCGGTCTGACAAATGGCGCCGGTCAGGCCCGCGTTGTCTGGTGCAGGGGCACCTCCCGGCCGAAAGCTGGGGGAGCCTCGGAGCGTTGCCGGACTGCCCGAAGGACATCACTGGGAGGGCACCCCGGGCGCCTTGCGATGCACCGCATCCGACGACGCGGCCTGATCCACGAAGATCCAGAAGAGACGACCTGGGCCAGCCATTCACGGGGAGTACGGGGATGATCAAGCGAGCGGGCAGCCGGCTGCGCCGCCGGATGCGGGACGGCGCCGACGGCGGGGGTTCGGCGATCGAGTTCGTGTTTCTGACCCCGCTGATGTTCTTCCTGATCTTCGGCGCCGTGCAGTTCGCCATGTACTCCTTCGCCCAGGATGTCGCCAAGGCCGCCGCCCAGGCCGGCGCCCGTACCGCCCGTGCGGAGGCGGACGCCGATCCGGTCGGCTGGCAGACCAAGGCGCGGGACAAGTCCTACGACTACATCGACCAGCTGGGCCGGGGTCTGTTCAGCTCCCAGCCCTCGGTGTACACCACGCTGCCGGCGCCCGACACCGTACGGGTGGAGGTGCACGCCACCGTGCCGTCGATCCTGCCGGGCATGACCATGACCGTACGGGCCTCCTCGGAGGGGCCGGTCGAGCGCTTCGTCCCGGATGAGGGGTGAGGGTGATGTCCGGCGGACCGCGCGACGATCGGGGCCTCTCCTCCATCGAGGTGGTGTTTCTCGCCCCGCTCATGGTCGCCTTCATCCTGGTGCTGGTCGCCATCGGCCAGCAGGTGTCCGGGCGCGGCGCCGTCAGCGGCGCGGCCCGGGACGCCGCCCGGGCCGGCTCCCTGGAGCGGGACGGGGTCTCGGCCGCCTCGGCGGCGGCCAGGACCGCCGAGCGCGAGCTGGGCGAGGTGTGCGTCGGCGGTACGGTCCGGGTCGAGGTCACCTCGGACGGCGGGCACGAGGCGGGCTCGCTGTTCAGCGTGCGGGTCAGCTGCAAGGTGCGGGCCCTGGACATGCTGGGGGTGCCGATCGCCTCCACCCTGACCGGGGCGTCCAGTTCGCCGATCGATCCCTATCGGAGGTCCGGATGAGACGGATCGGGGGCCCCGGGGGAGACCGGGGGTCGGGGGCCGTGCTGGTCATCTTCTTCGCCGTCGTGGTGCTGGCGCTGGCCGCCTTCGTGGTGGACGGCGGGCTCGCCATCCAGCAGCGGGAGCGGGCCGCCGACATCGCCGAGCAGGCCGCCAGGTACGCCGCGCAGGACCTCGACGAGGAGGCGCTGCGGGAAGGGCTCGGCAACGCCCCCATCAACTTCGGCAACTGCGCGAACCGGGTCGCCGAGTACGCTGCTTCGGTGGGCATGAACGCGGCAGACATCGCCGCGGCCGAGTGCTCGCAGGCGTCCGTGGACCGGGTCACCGTACGGATCCGGCTGACCTACCGCCCGGTGTTCACCGGGTTCTTCTTCGACCGTCCGCTTGAGGTCTGGGGCACGGCCACCGCCGAGGCCCAGATCAACTGATCCACCACCATCGGGGAGTTCACGTCATGGCGAACCGTACGCCGGTGCCCGTGAAGGCCGGGCGCAGCTTCGGCGACATCGTGAAGGCGTTCTTCGCCTTCGTCGCCCTCGCCGCGCTGGTGGTCGGCGTGCCGTTCTCTTTGGCGACGCTGATCGGCTGGCCGCTGCCGCGCACCGTGCCGGGCCTGGACACCCTCCAGAACGAGATCAGCACCACCGCCTTCCTGAAGGTGCTGGCGCTGCTGGTGTGGGTGGCCTGGGCGCAGTTCACCGCCTGTGTGCTGGTGGAGGTCAAGGCGGCGCTGTCCGGGGTGGGGATTCCCGCCCGGGTGCCGGGGGCCGGGCCCAGCCAGCTGCTGGCACGGCAGCTGGTGGGGATGCTGCTGCTGATCACCGCCTCGGCGGCGTCGTTCGTGCCGGGGCTGAGCGGCATCGGCGGGGCCTTCGACGGCGGCAACTCCTCGCAGGTGGTGGCGGAGGCCCAGCAGATCCCGGGCGGCGGGGGCGGCGGGGTGGAGCACGCGTACCGGCTCGACGGGAGTGGCGGCCACGATGTCGAGCCGGCCATGGCGCTGCCCAACGAGGCGGCGGGCGAGGAGGATTCGGCCGAGGCGCCGACCAAGTACTACCGCATCCAGCCGCCGGAGGGCCGGCATCACGACACCCTGTGGGAGATCTCCGAGCGGCATCTGGACGACGGGCTGCGCTACAAGGAGATCTACCAGCTGAACAAGGACCGGGTGCAGCCGGACGGTTCGAAGCTCACCGAGGCGTCGCTGATCCGCCCGGGGTGGATTCTGGAGATGCCGGCCGACGCCCACGGCGGCGATCTCGTCGAGATGCCCACCCACGTCGAGGAGCTGTCGCGGGACGAGGTCGAGGAGTACCGGGACTATCAGCGCACCGGGGACACCGAGTGGCCGTCCGCCGACCCGGCCCGCGACCCCGACCCGGCCCCCGATGCCGCGCCCGGCGGCGGCCCGGATCAGGCCGGCATCGGCCTGCCCGAGCTGGGGCTGGCGCCCGAGGAGACCGGGGGCGGGCCCTCGCTGCCGGCCTTTGACACCACCCCGCTCCAGGACGACGCGGCGGCCGAAGCACCCGCCGAGGACGGCGGGTTCGGGCTGCCCGAGGCGCTGCTCGGCGCCCCGCTGCTGGCCGCCGGGCTGCTGATGGCCCTGGGCCGTACCCGTCGCAACGCCCTGTGGGCGTCGGCCGCCGGCACGCTGACCGGCCGGGGCGTCGGCGACGATCTGGCGCCGGGATCGGCCGCCGCGCACAACGTACGGGACGCCCTGCTGGTGGGTGCCGCGCCCGACGCGGTGGCCTTCTTGGACCACGCGCTGCGCGCCCTGTCCGCGGCGCTCGACGCCGAGGGCAAGACGCTGCCGCCGGTGTACGCGGCCTGGCTCACCGACCACGAGCTCCATCTCCAGCTGGCCGCCCCGGCCGGCCGCCCGCCCGCGCCGTGGCGGCCGGGCCAGTCCGCCACGTACTGGACGGTGCGGCGCGACCTGCTCCAGGTCACCGGAGAGCCGCCGGCGGCGGAGGCCCCGTACCCGGGTCTGGTGTCGCTGGGGGTACGCGATGACATGCGGCTGCTGCTCAATCTGGAGGCGGTGCCGGGCATTGTCTCGGTGACCGGGGCCCGCGCCGACCGGGAGGCGGTGCTGGCGTCGATCGCGGCCGAGCTGGCGACCAGCGGCTGGGCGGACCGGATGACGGTCACCCTGGTGGGCTTCGGCGGCGAGCTGACCGCGCTGGCCCCGACCCGGGCGCGTTATCTGGACGATGTGGCCGGGCTGCTCGAAGTCATGGAGACCGAGACCAACTTGCGGCGCGGCGCGCTGCGGCACACCGGGCAGGAGTCGATTCTCACCGGCCGGACCGGGCCGGCCAGGCAGCAGCAGTGGGCGCCGCATCTGGTGCTGATCGGCGCGGTGCCGACCCCCGAGCAGGCGGACCGGCTCGCCGGACTCGCCTCGGTCTCCGCTCAGTTGGGCATCGGCTACCTGGTGACCTCGGACCGGCCCGATCTGCCGGGCATCGCCTGGGAGTTCGAGATCTCGCCGAGTGGCGTGCTGACCGAGCCGGAGATGGGTCTGGAACTGTCCGCCCAGCTGCTGCCCGCCGGGCAGCGCGCCGCGGTGGTGGAGCTGTTCGCGGAGCTGACCCGGGAGGGGCAGGGCCCGGGAGACGGGCCGGCGTTCACGGTGGATCTGAGCCAGCGCGGCAAGCCCGATGTGTACGCGCAGGTGATGGGCGGCTACGAGCTGACCGGCCTGCCGGAGCCGGACCCGGAGCGCGGCGGGCAACTGCGGGAGGCGCTGGCGCTGTTGCTGCTGCACCGGGAGGGCGTGCACCCCCGGGTGCTGGCGTCCGCGCTGTGGCCGCGCGGGGTGCCGGACGACGTACGGGACGCCCTGATCGGGCGGCTGCGGGAGTGGCTGGGTACGGACGCGGCGGGCACCCCCCGGCTGCTGACCGCTGAGGACGGGCGGCTGTCGCTGGCGGCGGGCATCGTGTCGGACTGGGATGTGCTGCGCACCCTGCACCATCAGGCGGTGTCGGTCGGCGGCGGGGTCGCGGCGGAGCGGAGGCGGCAGTTGACGGACGCGCTGAGCCTGGCGCGCGGGCCGTTGTTGCAGGGCCTGCGGGAGGGCGGCCGGTTCGGCTGGCTGGAGCATGAGATCGTGGAAGCGCAATACCCGCTGCTGGTCTCGGAGATCGCGCTGAAGCTGGCGGCCGAGCAGTTGGCGGGCGGGAGCAGTGAGCAGGCGTACGTGGCGATCCGTTCCGCGCTCGCCGCCTCGCCGACCGATGAGCGGCTGTGGAACGAGCTGCTGCGGTCGGCGAAGGCGACCGGGAAGCCGGACTGGCTGCGCGGCGCGGCCGACTGGCTGGTCGCGCATCACGCGCATCTGTACGGTCCGGCCCAGGCGTTGCCGGCGCAGACGGAGGCGCTGCTGGACGAGCTGCTGCCGGGGTGGCGGAGCACGGTGGCGGCGGCCGGGTAACGGGACGGCCCGCCCCGGGGTCCTCACCTGCGATCAGGTGGCAAGATCATCTGATGACATGTCGTGAAGGGCTCCGAGGAGGGCTGACACTTGGTCATGGCGCGCGACGATGACGCCGACCACTCGCTCAAGTGTTCGTTCTGCGGCAAGACCCAGGAGCAGGTACGCCGGCTGATCGCCGGCCCCGGCGGGGTCTACATCTGCGTCGAGTGCGTCGGGGTGTGCAACGACCTGATCGAGGAGGAACTCGGCCGGCCCGACGAGAGCGAGCCCACCGAACCACCCAGACCCCGCGAGATCCACCGCTACCTGGACCAGTACGTGATCGGCCAGGAGGACGCCAAACGCGCCCTCGCGGTGGCCGTGTACAACCACTACAAGCGGGTGCGCGGCACCGCCGAGGACGCCGCAGGGGGCGGCTCCGGCGGCGAACCCCCCGTCGAACTCGCCAAGTCCAACATCCTGCTGCTCGGCCCGACCGGCTGCGGCAAGACCTACCTCGCGCAGACCCTGGCCCGCTCCCTCAACGTCCCCTTCGCCATCGCCGACGCCACCGCCCTCACCGAGGCCGGCTACGTCGGCGAGGACGTCGAGAACATCCTGCTCAAGCTGCTCCAGGCCGCCGACTTCGACGTGGCGCGCGCCGAGACCGGCATCATCTACATCGACGAGATCGACAAGATCTCCCGCAAGAGCGAGAACCCCTCCCTCACCCGCGACGTCTCCGGCGAGGGCGTGCAACAGGCGCTGCTGAAGATCATGGAGGGCACGGTCGCCGCCATCCCGCCGCAGGGCGGGCGCAAGCACCCGCAGCAGGAGCTGATCGAACTCGACACCTCCCAGGTGCTGTTCATCGCCGCCGGGGCCTTCGCCGGCCTGGAGACCATCGTCAGCGACCGGCTCGGCGGGCGCGGCATCGGCTTCGGCGGCGAACTGCGCGCCGCCGCCGCCCCGCCACCCGGCGACCCCTTCGCCGGGGTCCAGCCCGCCGACCTCGTACGGTACGGGCTGATCCCGGAGTTCATCGGCCGGCTGCCGGTCATCACCCGGGTCACCGCGCTGGACCGGGCGGCCCTGCTGCGCACTCTCACCGAGCCCCGCAACGCGCTGGTGAAGCAGTACCAGCGGCTCTTCGAACTCGACGGCGTACGCCTGGAGTTCGACCGGCCCGCACTGGACGCCATCATCGATCGGGCGATCAGCAGGGGCACCGGCGCCCGGGCCCTGCGCGGCGTCATGGAACGGGTGCTCCAGCCCCTCATGTACGAGATCCCCGGCCGCGGCGACATCAGCCATGTGGTGGTCGACGAGCGCACCGTCGTCGAGAACGCCGACCGGGGCCGCTTCCCCCGCCAGCGGCGGGCCGGGGATTAGGCCGGGGATCAGCCGTGCAGGGCGCGCAGCGCGTCCCGGGTGTGGGTCAGCGCCTCGATCCGGGACTCTATGCGGTGCAGATGCGTGGAGATCAGCCGGGCCGTCTCCGGCGGCGGGTGGCTGCTTTCGGACAACCGCAGCAACTCGCCGATCTCGGCGAGGGAGAGACCGGCGGACTGGGCGGTGCGGATGAACACCAGCCGGTCGGCGCTCTCCGGCGGATAGTCCCGGTAGCCGGAAGGAGTGCGCGGGGGTTCGGGCAGCAGCCCGGCCTGTTCGTAGAACCGCACCGTCTTGGTGGTCACCCCCGCCACATGTGCGAGCGTCCCAATGCGCATGCCTCGTAGCTTAGGTGAGCGTTGCCTGACCACGGACGTTTTCACGAGGTCGCGGCCAGAAACTGAGTGGCCGCCAGCTCCGCGTACAGGGCGTTGTCCGCGACGAGTTCGGCGTGCGTGCCCACCGCCTGCACCCGCCCCGCGTCCATCACCACGATGCGGTCGGCGGAGGTCACCGTCGACAGCCGGTGCGCCACCACCAGCACCGTCGTCCCGCGCGCCGCGTCCGCCACCGTGTCGCGCAGCGCCGCCTCGTTCACCGCGTCCAGCTGCGAGGTGGCCTCGTCCAGCAGCAGCAGCCGGGGGCGGCGCAGCAGCGCGCGGGCGATCGCGATCCTCCCCCAGCCTTCGGCCGGGAGGTGCCCCCGGCCGCTCGCCGCCGGACAGCTTGGTGCCGCGGTGCCCCACCAGCGTGTCCAGGCCGTCCGGCAGCCGCTCCACCAGGGCCGCCAGCCGCGTGGTGCGCAGCACCTCCGCCAGCGCCGCCTCGTCCGCGTCCGGGGCGCCGAGCAGCAGGTTCTCGCGCAGCGAGCCGGACAGGACGGGCGCGTCCTGCTCGACATAGCCGATGGCGGCGCGCAGTTCGCCCAGCTCCCAGTCGGCCAGCGGCCGGCCGTCGAGGGTGATGTGGCCGCCGGTCGGGTCGTAGAACCGCTCGATGAGCGAGAAGACGGTGGTCTTGCCCGCGCCGGACGGGCCGACGAAGGCCGTCATGCCGCGCGGCGGGATCGCGAAGCTCACCCCGTGGTGGACTTCCGGGAGTTCCTCGGTGTAACGGAAGCGGACCTGGTGGAAGGAGACGGCGGCCGGTGCGGCGGCGGGCGGCCGGGCGCCGGCCGACGGGGGTTCGGCCGGGAGCCCGCGTACCTCCTGGATCCGGGTGATGGCGGCGGCGCCTACCAGGACGTGTACGGGCCGCCCCGGGTTGATCAGCGCGTTACGAGAGGTCCGCGAGCGCCGTCTCCACCGCGCGGTGGAAGGTGGGGTAGGAGTAGATCATCTGGCGCAGCCGCTCCAGCGGCACCTCGCCCTGGATGGCCACGGCCAGCCCGTACAGCACCTCGCCGCCGGCCGGCCCGGCGGAGGTGGCGCCGACCAGCACCTGGCGGCGGGCGTCGGCCACCAGCTTGATGAAGCCGTCGTTGCCCGCCTTGTGGATCCAGCCCCGGGTGCTGGCCGGGATGTCGGCGGTCCCGGTGCGTACGTCGATGCCCGCCTCGCGGGCCGCCGCCTCGGTGAGGCCCACCGAGCCGATCTCCGGGTCGGTGAAGGTGACATGGGGCAGCGCCCGGTAGTCGGTCGCCGGTGTCTGCTCGCCGAGGATGGTACGGGCGGCCAACTGCGCCTGGTACATGGAGACATGGGTGAACTGGCCGACCCCGGTCACATCGCCGATCGCCCACAGCGCGGGCGCGGCCAGCAGCTTGTCGTCCACCGGGAGCGCACGTGCTTTCGGGTCCAGCTCGATGCCGGCGTGCTCCAGGCCCAGCGACGCCAGGTCGGGGGCGCGGCCGGTGGCGACCAGGAGGCGTTCGGCGGTCAGCTCCTCGCCGTCCTCCAGGAAGAGGGTGAAGCCGGTGGCGTCGTCGTAGCCGACCCGGGCGGCCCGGGAGCGGACGTGCACGATCAGGCCCTCGCGGGTGAGCACGTCGGTGATCAGCCGCGACGCCTCGGGCTCCTCGCGGGCCAGCAGCCGCTCGCCGCCCTCCACGATGGTCACGGCGGTGCCGAAGCGGGCGTACACCTGGGCGAGTTCGAGCCCGACCGGGCCGCCGCCGAGCACCAGCAGTGAGCGCGGCGCGGCCTCGGCGGAGATGGCCTCGCGGTTGGTCCAGTACGGGGACCCGGCCAGCCCGGGCAGCCGCGGGACGCGGGGGCGGCTGCCGGTGGCGATGACGATGCCGACCCGCGCCCCGTACTCGGTCTCCGGGCCGTCGTCGGAGGGCTTGACCGCCACCCGGCCGGGCCCGGACAGCCGCCCCCGGCCGCGTACCAGGCGCCCCCCGGCATCGGTGAAGCGGTCGGCGGCGACGGTGTCGTCCCAGTTGTCGGTGGCCTCGGTACGGATGCGGGTGGCGACGGTGGTGAAGTCGGGCCGGGCCTCGCTGTCGCCCGCCATGCTGGGCACCCGCCCGGTCTCGGCGAGCAGCCCGGCGGCGCGGACCATCATCTTGCTCGGCACACAGGCCCAGTACGGGCATTCGCCGCCGACCAGTTCGGCCTCCACGCCCACCACGTCGAGCCCGGCGGCGGCGAGCCGGCCCGCCACGTACTCGCCGCCGGGGCCCATGCCCAGCACAATCACATCGGTCTCTTCGGCCACGCCGTCAGATTAGATCAACCGGGACATCTCCGCCCGGTGTACGGCATCGCCCGCCGCCGGCCCGTCCCCGGCCGGTTCGCCGTCGTGCAGCCCGAACCGGTCGTGGAAGCGGCGCAGCGGCGCGGGCAGCCACCAGATGGCCCGTCCGCCCAGCCGCATGGCGGCCGGCAGCAGCGCGCCCCGGATGAGGGTGGCGTCCATCAGGACGGCCAGCGGCAGCCCGATGCCCATCGCCTTCATGAAGCTGATGTCGGAGACCAGGAAGGCCAGGAAGACGATGGACAGCACGGTGGCGGCGGCGGTGACGATGCGGCCGATCCGCTCCAGGCCGAGCGCGACGGCGGCGGTCGGGTCCCCGGAACGCTCGTACTCCTCCCGGATCCGGGAGAGCAGGAACACCTGGTAGTCCATGCCCAGGCCGAAGGCGACCGCGAACAGCAGCACGGGGACGGTGCCGTTGATGGAGCCGGTGGCGGTGAAGCCCAGCAGCCCGGCGAGATGGCCGTCCTGGAAGCCCCACACCAGGGCGCCGAAGGTGGCGGTCAGGCCCAGCGCGCTCAGCAGCATGGCGACGAACGGCAGCAGTACGGAGCCGGTGAGCAGGAACAGCAGCACCACCATGGCGACGCCCAGGGTGAGCGCGGCGATCGGCAGCCGGTCGGTGATGGCGTCGATGCCGTCCAGCGCGACGGCGGCCGGGCCGCCGACCAGGGCGGGGGAGGGCGGCTGCGCGGCGGCGCCGGAGCGGATGTCGCGCACCAGCTGCTCGGCGCGGCCCTGGTCGCCGGGGGCGGGCACCACGGTGAGGGTGGTGCCGGCCGATCTGTCGGTGGCGGTCAGCGCGGCGTGCGGCGGGCCGGGTTCGGCCACCTGGGTGCCGTGCGCGTACGAGCCGGTGGCGGCGTCCACCCGGGCGGCGTCGGGGTGGGCGGACAGGGCGGCGGCGTAGGCGGCGAGTCCGGCCTCGGGGGCGCCGTCGGGGAGCACCACCCGTACGGCCATGCTCTCGCCGCTGTCGAACTCGGCGCGCATGACCTCGGCGACCTGCCGGCCGGCGGAGGAGGGGGGCAGGGCGCGTTCGTCCAGGGAGCCCATGTTGAGGGAGAGGAAGGGCAGCCCGAGCAGCAGCAGGAAGAGGGTGCCGAGGGTGGCGAAGGGGATGGGGCGGCGCATCACGAGGGAGGCGAGCCGGTGCCAGAAGCCGTTTTCCGCGCTCGCGTCGCCGGCGCCGGCCCGGCGGCGCAGCACCCGGCCGGCCTCGAAGCGCGGGCCGAGCACGGCGAGCAGCGCGGGCAGCACGGTGAGGGTGGCGAGGGCGGTGAGGACGGCGACGGCGATGCCGGAGTAGGCGATGGAGCGCAGCGCCAGCAGCGGGAACCAGGCGAGCCCGGCGAGGGTGACGGCGACGGTGACGGCCGAGAAGAGCACGGTGCGCCCGGCGGAGCCCATCATCACCCGGATGGCGGTCGCGCTGTCCCGGCCGGCCCGCAGCTCCTCGCGGTAGCGGTTGACCATGAGCAGGCTGTAGTCGACGGCGAGTCCGAGCCCGAGCAGGGTGACGACGTTGACGGCCAGGATGGAAACCTCGGTGACCTGGGCCATGACCCACAGCAGGCCCATCGACACCAGGATGGTGATCAGCCCGGTGGCCAGCGGCAGGGAGGCGGCGACGAGGCTGCCGAAGACCAGCACCAGGACGACGAGCATGATCGGGAAGGCGATGGCCTCACCCTTCATCACATCGCGTTCGCTGTTCTCGCTGACCTCGTTGGTGACCATGGCGGGGCCGCCGACGGCGACCGACAGGCCGTCGTGCTCGCCCTGGTAGTCGGGCAGCAGTTCGGCCAGCCGGTGCCCGGCCTCGGTCTCGTCGCCGGCCAGGGTGGCCAGGACGAGGGCGCGCTCACCGTCGCCGGAGCGCAGCTGCGGGGCGCCGCCGGCGCCGCCCGCCGTCCAGTACGAGATGACGCCGTCGATGCCGTCCTCCGCCGCCAGCCGCTCGGCGAGGGCGGTGCCGGCCGCCTGCGCGGCGGGTTCGTCCACGCCGCCGGGAGCGTGCACCAGCAGCACCAGATTGGGGTCGTGCTGCCCGAAGCGTTCGGCGAGTATCCGGGTGACCTGCCCGGATTCCGCGCCGGGGTTGGTGAAGCCACCCCCCTTCACCTCGTCGAAGAGCGTGGCGCTGCTGGCCCCGCCGATCAGCGCCAGCAGTACGGCCACCCACAGCACGGCCCGGCGGTGCCCCAGCACCAGCGCGGAAAGCCTCGCGAACATCGTTGCGTCCCCTTTTCCGGAAGCCTTGGTCTTGCCAGGGGAGAGGGGCGCGGCGCCGTGAATGTGACATGGTGCGGGCGGCCGTCGACGAGACGTGGATCACACCGGGTGCGAAGCTGGTGCCGTGATCGGGCTGATCCGGGTGAGCGGGGAGGGGCGCGCTGAGTACGTTGGTCGCCGAGTCGCTGTCGGTGGTGCTGCTGCTGGGGGTGCTGGCGTTCGCGGTGTGGCGTCCGCGCGGGCTGCCGGAGGCGGTCGCGGCGGTGCCGGCGGCCGGGGCGGCGCTGGCGTTCGGCCTGGTGACGGTGGACGGGGCGGGGCGGCAGGTACGCGAACTGCTGCCGGTGGTCGGCTTTCTGGCGGCGGTGCTGGTGCTGGCGCGGCTGTGCGACGAGGAGGGGCTGTTCGCGGCGGCCGGGCGGCTGGTGGCGCGCTGGTGCGGGGGCCGGCCGCGACGGCTGCTGGCGGGGGTGTTCGCGGTGGCGGCGGGGGTGACGGCGGTGCTGAGCCTGGACGCCACGGTGGTGCTGCTGACACCGGTGGTGTTCGCGACGGCGGCGCGGGTGGGGGCGGCGGCCCGGCCGCATGTGTACGCGTGCACGCATCTGGCGAACTCGGCGTCGCTGCTGCTGCCGGTGTCCAATCTGACGAATCTGCTGGCGTTCGCGGCGAGCGGGCTGACGTTCACCCGGTTCGCGGGGCTGATGGCGCTGCCGTGGCTGGCGGCGATCGCGGTGGAGTACGCGGTGTTCCGGCGCTGGTTCGCGGCCGATCTGGCGGGGGAGGGGGCCGCGTACCGGGACCCGTCCCCCTCCCGGCCCCCGGACCCGGACCCGGACCCGGACCCGGACGCGGCCCCGGACACCGCTGCCCCCCGCCCAGTGTTCGCGCTGACCGTCCTGGGCCTGACCCTGGCCGGCTTCGCGGTCACCTCACTGGCCGGCCTGGACCCGGCCTGGGCGGCCCTGGCCGGGGCGCTGACCCTGGCGGTACGCGGCCTGGCGGCGCGCCGTACGACGGTGCCCGTACTGATCCGCGCGGCCAACCTCCCCTTCCTGCTCTTCGTCCTGGCGCTGGGCGTGGTGGTGAAGGCGGTGGTGGACCACGGGCTGGGGGACGCGGTGGACCGGCTGCTGCCGGCCGGCTCCTCACTCGCCGGGCTGCTGGCGATCGCGGCGCTGGCCGCCGTACTCGCCAACCTCATCAACAACCTGCCGGCCATCCTGGTCATCCTGCCCGCGCTGGCGGCGCAGGGCGGCGCGGGCCCGGTGCTGGCCGCGCTGATCGGGGTCAATCTGGGCCCCAACCTGACGTATGTCGGCTCGCTGGCCACCCTGCTGTGGCGGCGGGTCCTGCACGCCCACGACACCGACCCGGGCCTGGGGCACTTCACCCGGCTCGGGCTGCTGACGGTGCCCGCCTCCCTGGTGGCGGCGACGGTGGCGCTGTGGGCCGGGCTGCGGCTGACCGGAGGGTGAGGCGAGGGGCATGACGGTGGTGATCTGGGTCGGCGAGAGCACCTGGCCGTCCTGCGTGGACGCGGCCCGGGAGCGCGGCGGCGCGCGGGAGCCGGTGACGCTGCTCCATGTCACGGACGAGGGGATCGCGGCGGCGGCGCACGGCGCGTTCACCGGGCTGCTGGGGCGCGGCCACGGCTCCGGCGAGGATCCGGCGCGCGCCCTGGAGCGGGCGGCGGCCGACGCCGCGGCCGGCCTGCTGGAGCGGGCCGCCGCCCGGCTCGGCCGCCCCGCGCGGCGGGTGGCGCGCACCGGCCGGGTGGAGCACGAGGTGCTGGCGGCGCTGGCCGGGCGCGGCCCGGGGGATGTGCTGATCTGTGCCCGGGACGGCGACCGTTCCCGGCCCGGCCCGCACACCCTGTCGCCGCCCACCCGGTTCGTGGTGGATCACGCGCCGTGCCCCGTACTCCTGGTGTGGTGAGGGCGGTGCCGATGTCGGGCGTGTGACGGCCCGATGACAGTCATACGAAAATCCTTGCGAACGAAATGAACGTAAGCGAGACCCAGGTCACCCCGTGGTGGATATTGCGTCAAGTGCAATCCGGCCCCCAAGCCGTCATGACTCCACAAGGACGAGGAGACCACCGTGGCCACCACCAGCCCGCCCGAGGCGCCGAGCGGCGCCCCGCGCAAGAGGCGTGACCGTACGCACTGGCTTTACATCGCCGTCATCATCGCGGTGGCCGCGGGCATCACCATCGGGCTGCTGGCGCCGGGCGTGGGCGTGGAGCTGAAGCCCCTGGGCCAGGGGTTCATCGCACTGATCAAGATGATGATCTCGCCGATCATCTTCTGCACCATCGTGCTCGGCATCGGCTCGGTCCGGAAGGCCGCCAAGGTCGGCGCGGTCGGCGGCCTCGCGCTCGGCTACTTCATGGTCATGTCGACCTTCGCGCTCGCCATCGGCCTGCTGGTGGGCAACTTCCTGGAGCCCGGCCACGGCCTCAACCTCGCCGACGTCGACACCAACGCCGGTGCCGCAGCCGCCGAGAAGGCCGGCGAGTCCACCACCGACTTCCTGCTGGGCATCATCCCGCACACCCTGGTCTCCGCCTTCACCGAGGGTGAGGTCCTCCAGACCCTGCTGGTCGCGCTGCTGGTCGGCTTCGCGCTCCAGGCGATGGGCAAGGCCGGCGAGCCCGTGCTGCGCGGCATCGGCTCCATCCAGAAGGTCGTCTTCCGGGTGCTGGGCATGGTCATGTGGACCGCCCCGATCGGCGCGTTCGGCGCGATCGCGGGCGTCGTCGGCGAGACGGGCGTGGACGCGCTCAAGTCGCTGGCCGTCATCATGATCGGCTTCTACGTCACCTGTGTGCTGTTCATCCTCGTGGTCCTGGGCGGCCTGCTGAAGCTGACCACCGGCGTGAACATCTTCTCGCTGCTGAAGTACCTGGGCCGCGAGTTCCTGCTGATCGTCTCCACCTCCTCCTCCGAGACCGCGCTGCCGCGCCTGATCGCCAAGATGGAGCACGCGGGCGTCAGCAAGCCGGTCGTCGGCATCACCGTCCCGACCGGCTACTCCTTCAACCTGGACGGCACCGCCATCTACCTCACGATGGCCTCGCTGT
The DNA here is from genome assembly GCF_059510435.1 of Streptomyces sp. NTD107. Taxonomy (NCBI): domain Bacteria; kingdom Bacillati; phylum Actinomycetota; class Actinomycetes; order Kitasatosporales; family Streptomycetaceae; genus Streptomyces; species Streptomyces sp. NTD107. The sequence goes on from NZ_JCAJZV010000006.1 coordinate 174,241, forward strand.
TCATCGCCGAGGCGATGGGCTCCCCGCTGGGCCTGGGCGAGCAGCTCTCCCTGCTGGTCTTCATGATCATCGCCTCCAAGGGCGCGGCCGGCGTCTCCGGCTCCGGCATCGCGATCCTGGCCTCCGGGCTCTCCTCGCACCGCCCCGAACTCCTGGACGGCGTCGGCCTGATCATCGGCATCGACCGCTTCATGAGCGAGGCCCGCGCGCTGACCAACTTCGCGGGCAACGCGGTCGCCACGGTGATCATCGGCACCTGGACCAAGGAGGTCGACAAGACCCGGATGCGGGAAGTCCTGGCCGGCCAGCACCCGTTCGACGAGGCCACCCTGGTGGACGACGGCCACGGCGCCCCGCCGCCCCCGCCGGAGCCGGAGGCTCCCAGCCTGGACAAGACCCCCGCCAAGGTCTGACCCCCACCCCCACCCCCACGCATCTCACCCCCCACCCCCACACCCACGGCCGCGCTCCTCCACCCGAGGAGCGCGGCCGTGGCGTTCCGGGCCGGGCGATCGCCCGTATTGACCGCCGGGGGCGGCGAGCCTAATCTCCATCCTCATATGTAGACGGTGTCTCTGTACGAGGACAGGTTCGAGCAGCCCTATGCCGACCCGACAGCCGGTCATCACCGCGTACGCCGTTCACCCGGTCGCCGGCCGGGACTCCATGGTGCTGAACCTCTCCGGCGCGCACGCCCCGTACTTCACCCGCAACGTCGTCGTCCTGGAGGACTCCGAAGGCCGTACCGGGGTCGGCGAGGTGCCCGGCGGGGAGCGGATCGCCCAGACCCTGCGGGACGCCGGACCCCTGGTGCTCGGCGCCCGGGTCGGCGACTACCAGCGGGTACTCGCCGAGATCGGCACCCGGTTCGGCGACCGCGACGCGGGCGGGCGCGGCCTCCAGACCTTCGATCTGCGCACCACCGTGCACGCGGTGACCGCCGTGGAGTGCGCGCTGCTCGATCTCCTCGGCCAGCACCTGGAGGTCCCGGTGGCGGCGCTGCTGGGCGAGGGGCAACAGCGGGACGCCGTACGGGTGCTGGGCTATCTCTTCTACGTCGGCGACCCGGACCGCGGCGGCCCCGGCTACCACCGCGAACCGGCGGCGGAGGCGGCGTGGCACCGGATCCGCCACGAGGAGGCCCTTACCCCGGAGGCCATCGTCCGGCAGGCGGAGGCCACCCATGAGCGGTACGGCTTCCGTGACTTCAAGCTCAAGGGCGGCGTTCTGCCGGGCGAGCAGGAGGTGGCGGCGGTCCGGCGGCTCAAGGAACGCTTCCCCGAGGCCCGGATCACCCTCGACCCCAACGGCGCCTGGTCACTGCGCGAAGCGATCGGGCTGTGCCGGCCGCTGCTGGACACCCTCGCGTACGCCGAGGACCCGTGCGGCGCGGAGGACGGCTACTCGGGCCGCGAGGTCCTCGCCGAGTTCCGCCGCGCCACCGGGCTGCCCACCGCCACCAACATGATCGCCACCGACTGGCGGCAACTCACCCACGCGCTGGCCCTCCAGTCGGTGTCGATCCCGCTGGCCGACCCGCACTTCTGGACCATGCGCGGCTCCGTACGGGTGGCGCAGCTGTGCAACGCCCTGGGCCTGACCTGGGGTTGCCACTCCAACAACCACTTCGACATCTCGCTGGCGATGATGACGCACTGCGGTGCGGCGGCTCCCGGCGCGTACAACGCCCTGGACACGCACTGGATCTGGCAGGAGGGCCTGGAACGGCTCACCGTGACCCCGCCGCGCATCGTGGACGGCGAGATCGCCGTTCCGTACGACGCCCCCGGTCTGGGCATCACCGTGGACCGCGACCGGCTGGCGGCGGCCGGCGAGCTGTACCGGGAGCGGGCGATGGGCGCCCGCGACGACGCGCGGGCGATGCGCACCCTGGTGCCGGGCTGGACGTTCGACCCGAAGCGGCCGGCGCTGGTGCGCTGACGGGGAGCGATCCTGTCGCAGAACTGAGTCACTTGGCGCACATACGGTGACAACACCCTGAGTAGGGTGTGGCCGTGCCAAATCCACTGACGGCTGACGATCCGTCCTTCATCGCCGGTTACCGGCTCATCCAGCGGCTCGGCGAGGGCGGCATGGGCCGGGTGTATCTCTCGCAGACCCCCGGCGGCCGGCCGATCGCCGTCAAGGTGGTGCGGCCCGAGCTGGCCGCCGACCCCGAGTTCCGCCGGCGCTTCCAGCAGGAGGTGCGGGCGGCGGAGCGGGTGCAGGGGCTGTACACGGCGCCGGTCATCGACAGCGACACCGAGGGCGCGCAGCCGTGGCTCGCCACCGCGTTCGTGGCCGGGCCCTCGCTGCACGAGGCGGTGCGGAGCCACGGCCCGCTGCCGGTGTGGGCGGCGGTACGAGCACTGGCCGGCATCGCGGAGGCGTTGCAGGCGATCCACGGGGCCGGCGTCGTGCACCGGGATCTCAAGCCGTCGAACGTGCTGCTGAGCCAGGACGGCCCGAAGGTCATCGACTTCGGGATCGCGCGGGCCACCGACGCCACGTCGCTGACCCGCAGCGGGGTGACGGCGGGGACTCCGGCGTTCATGGCGCCGGAGCAGGCGATGGGGGAGTCGATCACGCCGGCCGTGGATGTGTTCGCGCTCGGGCAGATCGCGGTGTTCGCGACGTCCGGGGCGCCGCCGTTCGGGGAGGGGTCCTCCCCGGCGGTGCTGTACCGGATCGTGCACGAGGAGCCGGACATCTCGGGCGTTCCGGAGGCGCTGCGGGAGCTGGTGTCCCGCTGTCTGGCCAAGGACCCGGCCCAGCGCCCGTCGCCGGCCGAGATCATCGAGCTGTGCCGTCCGCTGTCGGGCGATGCCCCGGCCCCGGGCGGCAGTTGGCTGCCGCCGGCGCTGGCCACGGACATCGTGCACCGCGCGGCGACCGTCACCTCCCTGCCGACACCCCCGCCCCCGGCACCCCCGGCACCCCCGGCACCCCCGGCACCCTTGCTTGCGCCGCCCACCCCGCCGCCGGCGCCGAAGCGGCGGGGCCGCACGGTGCTGCTGGCGGCGCTCGGCGTGGTCGTGGCGCTGGCGGCGGTCGGCGTCGGCGTCAAGCTGCTGACCGGGGATTCCGAACCCTCCGACCAGGCGCAGGGCCAGGAGCAGGCGCAGGAGCAGGGCGACAGCACCGGTGGCGCGGAACAGCAGGAGGACCCGGCGGCACCCGAGAGCCCTGAGCCCCCCGTGGAGCCCACCGACGACACCGGTGACGAGGCGACCGACCCGGAGCCGCCGGCCGACCCGGAACCGGTGACCTTCGAGGGCGTCAGCATCCCCGACAGCCACTTCGTCCGGTTCTACGACGACCCGCCGAAACCGGAGCGGGCGAGGTCCGCGGTCACGATGGAGGGCGACTTCGGCTTCACCGACGACCTCGGCAACGGCGTTGAGCTGGCCACCGATCGGTCGAACAACACCATGGTTCTGCTGGAGGCGGGAGAGACCGGGTCGCTCGACACCTGTCGCACGGTGACCCGTTACACGTTGCGGATGCCCACCGATCTGGCCCCGCCCGGCGCGGAGATCTGCGTCACCACGGCCAGGGGTGACATCGCTTTGGTCACCATCCAGGGCTACTCGCCCACCGATTCACCCAGCGTGTACGTGACCGTGGACCTGACCATCTGGCGCGGCGGGGCCAAGCTCCCCTGATCGGGTCAGCCCTCGCTGACCCTGACGAGGGTCCCGTTGGGCCCCGGGGCGTAGGTACGGCGCGCGTTCTTCTCGATCTTGCGGGCCACTTCGTGGTCGAGGCTGACCCCCTGCATCTCGGCGAGCGCGACGAGGTAGAGGAAGACGTCGGCGAGCTCCTCGCCGCTGTCCGGCAGCCCCTTGAGCCAGGCCGTGAACGCTTCCCCGACCTCGGCGGTGAGCAGACCGAACTCCATGGGAATGTCGGTGGTGTTGAAGCCCTTGGCGAGCTTGTTCTGCCAGGCCCGCTGCTGGGCGTCGGCGATGTCCACGGTGGCCCTCTCGACTGCGGTGGGTGCGCTGTGCCGTGAAAAAGCCTAGGGGGCGAGGACCTTGCGGGTGACGCGTTCGGAGATCCAGGCGGTGAGGGTGCGGGGGCGGCGCGGGGTGAGGTGGCCGGCCATCGCGTTGGGGAGGCCGGGGGCGAGCCAGGCGCGGTCGCGGCGCAGGGCGCGCAGACCGGCGGTCACCACGGGGGCGGCGTCCATCATGCTGCCGCGCAGGGCGGCGCGTTCGCCGACCTTGTCGAAGAACTCGGTACGGGTGGGCCCGGGGCACAGTGCGAGCACCTTGATGCCGCGCTTGCGGTACTCGGCGCGCAGCGCGAGGGAGAAGTTGAGGACGTAGGACTTGCCGGCCGTGTAGGTGGCGAAGTAGGCGGCGGGCTGGAAGGCGGCGGTGGAGGCGACGTTGAGGACCGCGCCGTGGCCGCGGTCCAGCATGCCGGGGATCAGGGCGCGGGTGAGCGCGGTCAGCGCGACGACGTTGACGAGCAGCTGGTCGCGGTCGTGGCCGTCGGGGATCTCCTCGAAGCGGCCCATGCTGCCGAAGCCGGCGTTGTTGACGAGGAGGTCGACCTCCAGGCCGAGTTCGCCGGCCCGCTTGGCGATCCGGCCGGGGGCGGCCGGGTCGGTGAGGTCTTCGACGATGACCTCGGCCCGTATGCCGTGCTCGGTACGCAGTCGCTCGGCGAGCGCGTCGAGCCGGTCGGCGGAGCGGGCGACGAGGATGACATCGTGGCGGTCGGCGGCGAGTTGGCGGGCGAACTCCGCGCCGAGGCCGGCGGAGGCGCCGGTGATGAGGGCGGTGGGCATGTCCGGACTCCTAAGTGCATCATCAGTGTCTTGACTAACCCTTTAAATGGTACATGCATGTCGCAGTTTTGTCCCGGGGTACCGTACTGCCCTGAACCCGGAAAAAGAAGGAGAACTGGTGCGCGCCGACGCGGAACGCAGTGTGCGGGCGATTCTGGAGGCCGCCGAGCGGCTGCTCTCCCGCGACCCCGCCGCCTCACTGGAACAGATCGCCGAAGCGGCCGGGGTGGCCCGTACCACCGTGCACCGGCGGTTCGCCAGCCGCCAGGCGCTGCTGGACGCCCTCGCCGTCACCGGCGCCGAGCAACTGTCCGCCGCCATCGAGGCCGCCCGCCCCGAGACCGTACCCCCGCTGGTGGCGCTCCACCGGATCACCGCCAACGTCCTGCGGGTCAAGGTCGGTTGGGCCTACGCCCTGCACCAGCCGCCGGCCGACGGCTCCCCGGCCGCCCGCGCCCACGAGGACATCATGAGCCGCTGCCGCGAACTCCTGGCCCGCGCCCGCGACGCCGGCCTGCTCGCCCCGGACGCCGACCTGGAGTGGACCCGCCGCGTCTACTACGCCCTGATCGGCGAAACCCTGCACGGCCCCGACCACGACCGGGACACCGACACCCTGGCCACCCGCATCGTGGAGACCCTGCTGCGCGGCGCTCAGGGCAGCGTGACCACCGTGGCCGCGTAGGAGAGCCCGGCGCCGAAGCCCACCAGCAGAGCCAGATCGCCGCTGCCGACGTCCTCCGTCGACAGGACCGCCTCCATGGCAAGGGGGATGGAGGCCCCGGAGGTGTTGCCGGTGGTGATGATGTCCCGGGCGATCACCGTGCGCTCGGGGAGCGCCAGTCGCTTCGCCAGGCCGTCGATGATGCGGACGTTCGCCTGGTGCGGGATGAACGCGTCCACGTCCTCGGCCGTCAGGCCGGCCGCCGTCAGCGCCGCGCCCGCCGCCTTCGACACCTCGTACACCGCCCAGCGGAAGACCTCCGGGCCCTTCTGGGTCAGCGCCGGCCAGCGCAGCCCCGGGTCGGTGCGCAGCGCGTCCCACGGCGCGGTCTGGGTGACCGCGTCCCACTGGCCGCCGTCCGCGCCCCACACCACCGGGCCGATCGCCGGGACCTCGGACGGGCTGACCACCACCGCGCCCGCGCCGTCGCCGAAGATCATCGCGGTGGAACGGTCCTCCAGATCCAGCAGATCCGTCATCCGCTCCGCCCCGACCACCAGCACATGGCCGCCCCGGGCGCGTACCGTGTCGGCCGCCAGCGACAGCGCGTGGACGAACCCCGCGCACCCCGCCGACAGGTCGAACGCCGCCGCCCGGTGCGCGCCCAGCCGGTGCGCGATCGCGGTGGCGGCGGCCGGGGTCTGCCACAGGTGGGTGAAGGTGGCCACGATCACGCAGTCCAGCTCGTCCGCCGTGATCCCCGCCGCCGCCAGCGCCTTGCCGGCGGCGGCCGTGCCCATCTCGGGGAGGGTCTCCTGCGGCCCGGCCCAGCGGCGGGTGACGATGCCGGTGCGCTCGCGGATCCACTGGTCGGAGGAGTCGATGCGTTCGCACACCTCCGCGTTGCCGACCACCCGGTGCGGGCGGTAGCCGCCCACGCCGGAGATCCGGGCGTGCGGCGCGCCGCCGCCCGCGTGCGGACCGGTGGGAACGATCCGAGGCTTCATGCTGGTGGCCTTTCTCATCCTCAGTCGGCGAATGTTACCCGGGCCAGTGGATCGAACCGGCCACCGGTGAGCAGCGTCCGGCAGCGGAACCGCTGGATCTTGCCGCTGGGCGTCCTGGGCAGCGCGCCGCGCGGCAGGAACAGGCACTCGGCCAGCGCCACCCCGGACTTCTCCAGCGCCACGGTGGCGGCGTGGTCGGCGATCGGCGCGAAGTCCCGGGGCCGGCCCTGGGGTTCGAGGAGGAGTACGAGCCGGGGCAGTCCCGACGCGCCGGCGTCGACCACCGCCACGCAGCCCTTGCGGACCTGGGAGTGCCCCTCGATCGCCGACTCGATCTCGGCGGCGTAGACGTTCCGGCCGCCGACCGACAGCATGTCGTCCTCCCGGCCCACCACATACAGCTCGCCCTCGTGGTGGAAGCCGAGGTCGCCGGTCCGCAGCCGGCCGCCGGGGAAGCGGGCGGCGGTACGGTCCGGGTCGGCGTAGTAGCCGCTCGCCAGGGCGGGGGAGCCGACCGTTATCCCGCCCGTCGTGCCCGGCGTGCCCGCCGTGAGGCTGACGCCGGGCAGCGCCACGCCGTTGGAGACCAGCCGGGTGGCGCGGGGATGGTCCTCGGCGACCTCGCGCACCGTGCCCTCGCCCAGCGCCGCGCCGTCGAACACCCGGGCGGTGGGCTCCTGTCGCCAGGGCTTGCCGGCCACCGCCAGGGTGGCCTCGGCCATGCCGTACGCGGGCTGGAACGCGGTGGGTGACAGGCCGTAGGGGCCGAACGTCTCGCGGGCGGCCAGCAGATTGCCCCAGTCGACCCGCTCGGCGCCGATCACCGCCGTACGCAGCCGGTCCAGGCCGCCGCCGGGCAGCGTGCCCCGGCCCTGGGCGCGGGCGGCCAGATGGACGGCGGTGCTGGTGCCGGCGGTCAGGGTGGCCCCGTACGCGGTCAGATCGCGGAACCAGCTGCGCGGGGCCATCCCGAACCGCTCCGGGGTGGACAGCACGAAGTCGAAGTCGTGGGCCCAGCAGTAGAGCAGGCAGCCGAACATGCCCATGTCGTGGGAGAGCGGCAGCCAGGAGACGCCGGTGTCCCGCCCCGGCCGACCGCCGGTGAGGTGCAGCAGCAGGTCCAGCTGCGCCTCGATGGCGCGGGTGGTCAGCGCCGAGCCCTTGGGGGTGGAGGTGGAGCCGGAGGAGTACTGGATGAAGGCGAGATCGTCCGGCCCGGGCGGGCTGGGGTCCACGCGGCGCCCGGTGTCGGGCAGTTGCCAGGTGCGGGTGGGCAGCGCCCGGGTGAGGGCGGGCGGGATGAGGGACAGGATCCACTCGTCGGCCAGGAAGAGCACGGGGTCCAGGCGTTCGGTCAGCGCGGTGAGCAACTGCCCGTACTCCTGCGGGCTCTGGCCCCGGGTGGGCAGCGGCAGCGAGGCGGGGGTGCCGCCGGCCAGCCAGATGGCGAGCAGGCCGCGCACGGTGGCCGGGCTGTTGGTGGCGATGGTGGCGACCCGGGTGCCGGGGCGGACGCCGGCGGCGCGCAGGGTGGCGGCCGTCGCGTGGGCGCGGGTGGCGACCTCGCGCCATGAGGTGTGCTCGAAGTCCTGGCCCGCCCAGGCGTGCAGGGTGCCGCGCGCCGAGCCATCGGTGAGCGCGTTCCACAAGCGCATCGAAATGTCCCCCTTGTTTCTTTCCGATCGGACGGTGCCGCCATTGGCCAGGTCCTTATCGAGGTGCTTCGGGATTGCCCCGTGGAATGCGGCCGGGGCTGTTATGGGATTTGGGTGCGGCGGCGGGCGCCCGGGGCCGACAGTACAACCGGAGCGGCGCACGGGGAAGATCCGTAGTGGGGTTATGTGTAGCCGGAATCAATGTGTCGAAAGTACTGGCGAAGGGGGCACTTGTCGGGCAGGATGAGCCTGCCCGGCCCCAGGTGAACGGCTGTACGCGATGCCGTACCCGGGGCATACGGCTGCACGGTCCGGCAAGTTCATTCGTCAACCGGTTTGATTCCGTCGAAATCCGCGACTGGGGCACGGCGGGATGAAATCGAAAGTGCATCACGGGGAAATATGTGCGCAGACACGCTGGTGAACGGGGGCGAACCGCATGCTCCTTCGCTATGAAGTGAGTCAGACGAACCGCAATCACCGCGAACGTACCGCCGCCGACAACACCGCCGACAACACCGACGACAAGCAACCGTCCGTCTGGGCCTTCCCGGCACCGCCGCTCATCGGCCGGGACCAGGAACTCACCTGCGTCACCGAACTGCTCGCCCCGACCGGGCCACGGCTGCTGACCCTCAGCGGCCCGGCCGGCGTCGGCAAGAGCGCCCTCGCCCGCGCGGCCGTCGCCGCGCAGGCCGCCGAAGGCCGGTGCGCCGCCGTGGCGCTCGACCTCGCCGAGGTACGCGACCCGGCCACGGTCGACGCCACCCTGCGGGCGCTGACCACCCAGGGCCCCCGGCCCGAAGGCGGCCGGCAGCTCGTGTTCCTCGACAACTGCGACCCGGTCATCGACGCCGTCGCCGAAGGCGTGCTGCGGCTGCTGGCCGCCGCCCCCTGGACGGCCGTGGTGTGCGCGAGCCGCACCCCGCTCGACGTCTACGCCGAACGCATCATGCCGGTCGGCCCGTTGCGGCTCGGCGCGGACGGCGACGCGGTGCGGCTGTTCACCGAGCGGGTGAGCCCGTACTACCGGCACGGCATCACCGGCGCCCCCGAACGCGCCGCGATCGCCCGCATCTGCGAGGTGCTGGACGGCCTCCCGCTGGCCATCGAGATCGCCGCCGAAGCGGTCGGCCCGCTCAGCCCCGCCGAACTCGAAGCCCGGCTGCGGCGCGGCGAATACCCCGCCCGCGCCCGGCTGCGCGATCTTCCCGAGCGCCACCGGTCGGCCGGACACGCCCTCACCTGGGGCGAGTCCGCCCAGCGCGAGGAGGACATCGCCCTGCTCAAACGGCTGTCGGTGTGCGAATCGCTCATCGACATCGGCACCGCGCGGCAGTTGAGCGGCATCGGCAGTGACGAGATCGCCGGCGGGCTGCGCCGGCTGGTCCACCAGGGCCTGCTCACCAGCGTCGACAACGGCCTGGGCGGCTACTCCTTCGCCATGACCCACATGGCGCGCAGCCACTACCGGCGGGAACTGGAACGCGACCCCGCCGCCCTGGCCATGGCCCGCTCCCAACACGCCGAGGTGTTCCTGGACTTCGCCGGGGGCCTGGGCGGCGGCGCCATCGGCGTCGGCGGCTGGGCATCCGATGGGCGCGACGCCGGCCGGGCCGCCGCCATCGCCCGCCGGATGCCCGATCTGCGGGCCGCCGTACGCCACCTGCGGCAGGCCGGCCGGTACGCCGATGTGCTGCGGCTGCTCCTGGTCATGGCGGGCCCCGACGGCCCCGGCGGCATCGAGTGCACCGCACAACTGGAGGAGAGCGCCGAACGGGCCGCCGCCGACTGCGGCCCGGAGGGGCGCGGCCCGGCCGCCGCGGCGCTCCTCACCCTGGCCCGGCTGGCCTCCCGAAGCGGCGACCCGGAGCGCGCCGCCGCCGCACTGCGCCGCGCCATCACCCTCAGCGGGCGCAACCCGCACCACCCCATCCCCGACCGGGCCGAGGAACTGCTGGCGGCACTCGAAGGCGGCGAACAGCCCGCGCCCGTACCCGCGACCTCGCCGGTACCCGCGACCTCGCCGGCACCCGCGACCGCGTCCGCGTCCGTACCCCTGCCGGAAGCGCCGCCGCCCCCGCGGCACCCCGCCGGCGGGCTCACTCCACGCCAGCACGAGGTGGCGCAACTCGTCGCCCAGGGCCTTACCAACCGCCAGATCAGCCGGGAGCTGGAGATCTCCGAATGGACCGTCGTCAACCATCTGCGCCAGGTGATGCGCAAGCTCGGCTGCCCCTCCCGCGTTCACGTGGCCCGCATCCTGGGCCAGCGCGCCGGCTGACCGCACCCGGCGGGCGGTGCGTCGCGCTGTGGCTCGGCCACGCCCCCGCGGCGCCGCGCCCCGCCGAGGACGGCGCACTGCTGGACGCCACGGAGCTGGCCCGCGCCCACCACCTCAGCGAACCGGCCGCCCGCGCCCACTACATCGCCGCCCGGGCCGGCATCCGCCGCACCCTGGGGGCCACGCTCGGCGTCTCCCCGGCGGACCTCACCTGGGGCCGGGCGCCGTGCCCCGGCTGCGGCAGCCGCAGGCACGGGCCGCCCGTACTGCTGGGACAGCGGCACCCGTTGTGGCTGAGCGTGTCCCGCTCCGGCCCGTGGTGGCTGCTGGCGCTGTCGTACGCGGGGCCGGTCGGCGTCGACCTGGAGGAGGCGCGGGCCGGCGTCGGCCCGGCGGCGCTGCGCCGCTGCTTCAGCCCGGCCGAGCGGGAGCGGATCGCCGCGCTGCCCGCCGCGTGGCGGCAGCGCGAGGCGCTGCGCGGCTGGGTACGGAAGGAGGCCGTCACCAAGGGCTGGGGCACCGGGCTGGGTACGGGCGGCGGCGGGCTCGGCGCGGTCGAGGTGCTGGCCGGCGCCTGGCCGCCGGGCCACCGCTCTGCGGTGGTCCGCCGCCCCGGCCGCCCGGACTGGCCGGTCGCCGAACTCCCGCTCGGCCGCCGTCTGGTGGGTGCCCTGGCCGGCCCGGTACGGCAACCGGCCGGCCCGTAGCCGGCAGCGATCCGGGGCCCGGCGCGGGTGCAGCCGCACCGGGCCCCGGGCCATCACGCGCCGGACCATCACGCCCCGCACCATCACGCCCCGGCCCGCCACCGCAGGGCCGCCGCCCCGGCGAAGTCCCCGGCGTGCGCGAACCCCGCCAGCATCACCAGCGAGCCGTCCGCGATCCGCCCCTCCCGCACCCCGTGGTCGAACGTCACCGGAACCCCCGCGCCGAACAGATTCCCGAACCGGTCGTAGGTATCCAGATGCCGCTCCGGCTTGATGTCGAGCCGCTCCTGCCACTTCCGCAGAAACACCCGGTTGGGCTGGTTGGTGATCAGGGTGTCCAGATCCGCCGGTTCGATGTCGAGCCGGTCGCACACCGCCCGTACCATCTCGGGCACCAGCCGGTTGCCGCGCTCGACGATGTCGGCCACCTTGCCCGGCGTGAACCCGACATGCACCTGGGAGGTGCCGGCCTCCCAGTACTTGCGCCCGTCGCTCAGCGTCAGCCCGCAGTCCTTGGCGTACTCACCGAGGTTGCGGGTCTCGACGGCGAGGATCGGGGATTCCTCGGAGGCGGCCACGTACCCGACCCCGCAGCCGTCCCCCGGCACCACCGCCTCCGGCAGTTTGCGCACCTCCGACTGGGTCATCACATTGCCGGCGCAGTTCTGCACATTGCACAGCAGCGCGGCGCGCGCCTGCCCGCTGCCGATCAGTGCCCGCGCCAGCCGCAGCATGTGGATGAACGAGGCACAGCCGCCGTTGTGCGCGTCCAGCACCCAGCCGGGGCGCAGCCCGAGCCGGTGGGTGATCTCGGCGCCGGATCCGGTGATCGGCAGATCGGGCAGCAGGACGTTGGTGATCACCAGGTCGATCTGCGCCGCCTCGCGCGGGCCGATCCGGTCCAGCAGCACCCGGCCCGCCTGCTCGATCATGTCGGCGGCGCTCTCGTCGCGGCTGACATGGTGCCGGAAGGCGGGCGCGCCGAACATGGTGCTGTCGGCGAGCGGGCTGTCCTGCTCCCGGTGGTCGAGGAAGTACTGGGTGGGCACCTGGCGGGGCGGGAGGTACGAGGCGACCTCCAGCAGGCTGACGGTCCTCACGCGGCGGCGCCCGAGCCGTGCCGGTGCTCCAGGATCTTCTTCAGGTTCTGGAGTTCGAGCGCGTGGGCGGCGCCGAAGATGTCCCAGAAGTCGCCGACCCAGGGCCGCTCGGGGACGGGGGCCAGCTCGGGGAACGGGTTCTTGTCGTAGTACGGGTGCCGGCTGTTGGTCCACAGCACCACGGAGCCGGGCTTGCCGAGCACGGTCCGCGCGTCGACGATCCGGTGCAGATACACCATCCACAGCTCCTCGCCCTGGTCCCAGGCGCAGTGCATGTCGACGGTACGGGCGGCCGGGTCGGCCTCGACGCGCATGAAGATCCTGGTGTCCGGGTGGGCGAGCGGGTCGCGGCCCTCGTACAGCCCGGGCTTGCCCCGCACGGGGCGGAAGGCGCGGGTGCTGTAGGTGAACTCGTCCAGGTGGTGGATGTCGCTGAGGTAGTCGTAGACGGCCTGCGGCGGGGCGTCGATGTACTCCTCGACGGTCACGAAGGGGGAGGCGGTGTCGCGGGTGTAGGTGGTGGCCAGGCCGATGGCCCGGTCCTGCGGGGTGTTCTCGATCCGGATGAGGCCGGGGATGTCGTCGATGCTGCTGGACATGGCGGTCCTAACTGTTGGTGTGGAGCGGCTGAGAAGGCTGAGAAGGCTGGGAGGGCTGGAACGGCCGGAACGGCGGTACCTGGCGCGGGTCGACATCGATGGAGATCACCACGGGGCGGTCGGTGGCCGGCGCGGCCAGCGCCCGGTCCAGCTCGGCCGCGTCGGCGGCGTGCTGGGCGCGGACGCCGGGGAACAGGGCGCCGACCCCGGCGCCGATGTGGGCGGGCCGGAAGAGGTTGAAGGTGTAGTCGCCGGAGAAGAACACCTGCTCGCGGGTGTGGCACATGGCGTGGGCGTTGTTGTTGACGATGAGGAAGGTGATCGGCAGCCCGAGTTCGGCGGCGGTGTGGATCTCCATGCCGTGCATGTAGAAGGCGCCGTCGCCCGCGACGACGTAGGTCGGCGCCCCGGTGGCGAGCGCGGCCCCGATCCCGGCCCCGAAGCTGTGCCCCATGCCGCCCATCCCGAGCGCGGTGATGAACCGCCCGCGGCGGGGGGCGGCCACCTGATGCACGGTGGTGGCCCCGGTATTGCCGGCGTCGACGACGAGATTGGCGTCCTCGGGGAGCCGGCGCCCGAGCACGGCGAGCGCGGCGGGCAGATCGAGGGGGGTGACGGGAGCGGAGACAGCGGTCACCGATGCCCCGGCCCCGGCCCCGGCCCCGGCAGTCGTCATCACGGCGGATACGGAGCCGACGCCATGGGCCGCCGCGCGTGGCCGGTCGCCGTTGGCCGACGCGGGCGTTTCGCGTGGGCCGGGGTCCGGTGATGGGCGCGACGCCGCCGTCGCGAGTGCGGTCAGTTCGGCCGCGATGGGGCCGGTCAGGCGGATCAGGGCGGGGTGGCCGTGCGGCAGCAGCGGCTCCGTGCCGCCGTCCACGCTGATCACCGGGACGCCCTTCAACCGCTCGCGCCACGCACCGCCGGCCATCTGGGAGAGCCGGTCGCCGGCCAGCACGACGGCCGACGCCTCCGCGATCCGGCGGTCCGTCTCCGGCACCCCGGACGGGCCGAGGACCCCCAGGTAGCGGGGATGGGTGTTGTCGAAGACATCCTTGGCGTCCGGCGCGACGGCCACGAAGGCGTCCAACGCCTCGCTCAGCCGGGCCAGTTCGGCCCGCGCGTCGGCCCGGATCACCCCCGTCCCGGCCAGTACGACCACGCCGCTGCCCCCGTCGGCGGCGACGGGTCCGGTGCTATCGGCGTCCTTCCGCGCCTCGGTCGCCTCGGTCGCCTCGTTCGCTCCGGTCGGCACTGCCGGCCGACCGGCACCGCCGCCCGCCGGCCCGGCCGCGCGGGCCGCCGTCAGGGCCCGGTTCGCCTCCGCGCGTACCGCCGCCGGGGACAGGGGCACCTGCGGTGCCCGTACTCTCCCCGGCGGCGGCCACGCGTCGATCAGTGACTGCTGTACGTCCTTCGGCAGCAGCAGGACCGCCGGCCCCGGGGCGGCGAGGGCCGCCGCCAGCGCCCGCGGCAGCAGCGTGACGATCTCCGCCGGCTCGCTCACCCGCGCGCAGAACACGCCGATCTCCGCGAACAGCCGCTCCGCGTCCATCGTGCCGGCCGCGCCCGATGTCTCCTGGAAGGAGCCGGTGCCGTCAAGTGCCGCCGGGGGCTGGCCGATCAGGGCCAGCGCCGGGACCTGTGAGGCGCGCAGCTCGGCGAGCCCGGGCACCAGGTTCATCGCCCCGGCCCCCGAGGTGGCCGCGACCACCGCCGGGCGGCCCGCCGCCCGGTGGTAGCCGTCGGCCATCGTCGCCGCCGAGAACTCGTGTTTGGCCACCAGCGCCCGCAACGGCGCCCCGGCCCGCTGGGCCGCGTGGATCGCGTCGTAGAGATCCTCGATATTGGCTCCGTCCACTCCGAAGACATCGTGCAGTTCCTGCCGGCGCAGAAAATCGACGAGGTAATCGACCGTGCGCGATGAGTGACCCATGGTGGTGGCCCGTTCCCGAGAGAGGTCGTGGTGCGGGGGTCCGGCCTTTCTATGCGCCCGGCCAACGGCCCGCCACCCGCAGCAACTTGTCACCCCCGTCGCCGCCCGCCGCTGGCAGATTGCTGCTAGCCGTTTGTCATCCCGTACCCGAGTGCCGCCGACCTAGGGTGTGAGCCCTCATCCACCGGAAAAGCAAGCAGGGGGTTCCCCGATGGTCACCGTTTCCATGGTCTGCGACCTGATGGCGAAGAAGCTCGGCGGCAAGGCGGCCCAGCTCACCCTCGACGCCGATACCGAATTCGAGACCGTCGGCCTTTCCAGTCTCCAGATCGCCGACATCGTCTATGCCATCGAGGATGAGGTGGGCATCGAATTCGACCCGGGCCAGGCGGCCAATGTGAAAACCGTCGGCGACCTCGTCGAACTGGCCCGCGCCACCGAGCTCGGCGGCGTCGAGGCATGAGCGCCCCCGCCACCGCCGTACCCAACCAGGGCGCCACCGCCGAGGCCATCCAGCACCACTACGACGTCTCGGACGACTTCTACGCCCTGTGGCTCGACACCTCCCTCACCTACACCTGCGCCCTGTACCGGCAGTCCGCCGACCCCGCCGAGACCCTGGAGCGGGCCCAGCGCCGCAAGCTGGACCACCTCATCGAGGAGGCCAGGGCCGGCACCGCCCGCCGGGTGCTGGACATCGGCTGCGGCTGGGGCAGCCTGCTGCGCCGGCTCGTGCAGGTGCACGAGGTGCCGCACGCCGTCGGTCTCACCCTCAGCGCCACCCAGGCCGCCCGGGTACGGGAGCAGGCCCCGCCCGGCGTGGAGGTGCGGCTCGAACCCTGGCAGGAGCACCGGCCGCAGCACGCCGGCGGCTATGACGCGATCATCTCCATCGGCGCCTTCGAGCACTTCGCCGCGCCCGGCCTGCCGCGCGCCGGACGGGTGGCCGCCTACCGCGAGTTCTTCGAGCGCTGCGCCGGCTGGCTGCCGCCGGGCGGCCGGCTCGCGCTCCAGACGAATGTCAAGGGAAACAACGTGGTCATGGACCGGCGCACCGTCCGGGACCAGCTCTTCATCATGGACATGATTTTCCCGGAGTCCGAGATTCCCGCCCTCTCCGAGGTCATCCACGGCGCCGAGCGGCAATTCGACGTCATCTCGCTCCGCAACGACGCCCCGCACTACAGCCGCACCCTGCGCGAATGGCACCGCCGGCTGGTCGCCCGCCGCACCGAGGCCGTCGCCCTCGTCGGGCCGGAGACCACCGCGCATTACGAGCGCTATCTCAGCTCGGCCGCCGACCATTTCGACAAACGCCATCTCGGCCTGGCCCGTATCACCTTCGAAAAGGTCAGGTGAGCCGGATGCGGCCGAAACTCGACGGCCTGAAAAAGGTGGTGTACTGGCATGAGACCGAACAGGCCGCGCCGGGCCCGCCACTGCGCGAGAACATCGACTGCGATGTCGCCGTCGTCGGCGGCGGCTATGCCGGGCTGTGGACCGCCCACTTCCTCAAGCAGGCCGAACCCGCCCTCGACATCCACATCGTGGAGGCCGAACACTCCGGCTACGGCGCGTCCGGCCGCGCCGACGGCTTTGTCACCCCCACCATCGGCAAGGACATCCAGGCCCTCGTCGAACGGTTCGGCGAGCGCCGCACCGCCGAAGCCTCCCAGGCGGTCGGCCGCTCCATCCTGGAGATCGGCCGCTTCCTGCGCCGCAACAAGATCGACGCCGACTACGAGGCCAACGACTACCTGCTCGCCGCCACCAGCCCCGCCCAACTGCGCCGGCTGGCCCACGACCGCGCCCTGGTCGCCCGGCTGAGCGGCGGCGCCGCACCCGAACTGCTCAGCGCCCGCGCCGCCCAGGGGATCATCGGCTCCCCGGCCCTCACCGGCGCGCTGCGCACCGGAGGCGCGCTGATCAACCCGTACAAGCTCGCCCGCGGCCTGGCCCGGGTGGTGCGCGAGCAGGGCGTCGTCATCCACGACCGCACCCCGGCGCTGCGCGTCCACCCCGGCGTCCGGCCCACCGTGCACACCCCGGGCGGGCGGATCACCGCCGACAAGGTCGTCCTGACCGCCAACGCCCACCAGTTCACCTTCCCCGGCTTCCGCGACAAGGTGCTGCCGGTGTGGAGTTACGCGCTGGTGAGCGACCCGCTCAGCGACGTGCAGCTGGGCCGGATCGGCTGGGCGGGGCGCGAGGGCCTGGTGGAGGCCAAGACATTCCTCACCTGCGCCCGCCTCACCGCCGACAACCGGGTGCTGTGGGCCGGCGGCCCGGTGCTGTACTTCACCGGCCGCGATCTGCGCCGCCGCCGGATGAACGAGCCACGCGCCTACCGGCAACTGCTGACGGACTTCCGGCGGTTCTTCCCGATGTGGGACGACGTACGGTTCCGGTACGCGTACGGCGGCGCCATCGACATCACCCGCGACTTCGCCCCGCACTTCGGCTCGCTGCCCGGCAATGTGCTGTACGGGTACGGCTTCTGCGGCAACGGCATCTCCGCCACCCACACCGGCGGCAAGGTGCTGCGCGATCTGATCCTCGGCAGGGACTCCGACTTCACCCGGCTGCTGTACGTCGACGGCCCGGGGCGCCGACAGCCGTCGTTCCCGCCCGAGCCGCTGCTGTCGGCCGGGGTACGCGGAGTGAGCCGGCTGCTGGAGTGGCGGGAGGGACGCGGATGACCGCCACCGCCCGCCCCACCGTGCTGCTGACCGGCGCCGGCGGCGTCGTCGGGCAGTCCCTGCTGCGCGAGCCCACCACCGTACGGCTGATTGCCGCCGCCCGTGGCCCCATCGACGCCGGCCGCGCCGAGCGGGTGATTCACTGCGACCTCACCCGGGACCGGTTCGGCCTCGACGCCCACGCCTACCGGGCGCTGGCCGCCGAGATCGATGTGGTGATCCACTCGGCCGGGCTCACCGAATGGGGCCTGCCCGCCGAACGCTACGCGCCGGTCAACATCGAAGGCACCCGCCGCGTCGCCGAGTTCGCCGAAGCGGCCGGCGCGCCCGTGCACTTCATGTCCACGGCGTTCGTCGCCGCGCTGCTCCCCGGCGCGACCGCCCCGCTGCCCGACACCAACATCACCAAGCCGTACGTCCGATCCAAGCTCACCGCCGAACAACTGCTGGCCAAGAGCGGCATCCTGCACACCGTCTTCCGCCCCACCAACCTCATCGGCGACTCCCGCACCGGCTGGACCTCCCGCCCCCAGGTCGTGCAGCTGCTCTCCGACTGGATGTGCCGGGGCCGCGCCCCGTTCATCCTCGCCCACCCCGGCAACCGCACCGACATCGTGCCGCAGGACCTGCTCTCCAAGGCCGTGCTGCGCGCCATCGAACAGGACGTGAACGAGGGCGAGTTCTGGGTGACCCACGGCCCCGAGGCGATGGACATGGCGACCACCCTCGCCGTCTGCGCCCAGCACGCCGCGACCGCGCTGGGCCGCACCCTGCCGCCCGTACCCATCGAGCACCCGGACAGCGAACGGGGCCGCGACCTGTCCGGCCTCGCCCCGCTGACCCGCTCGTATCTGTCCGTGCTGCGCGACGTCAGCGAGGTCACCATGGCCTCCGGCGGCGTCCTGCCCACCTCCATGCCCGAACTGCGCGCCCGCTTCGCGCTGCCCGTCGTCAGCGACACCGACGCGTACCTGCGCACCCTGCGCCACGCCTCGGCGCCGCCGCCCCCGGAAGGGAGCTGACCCCATGTCAGATGAGACCGGAGCCGCAACCGGAGCGGCGAAGGGCTGGCAGCCGCCCGAACTGGCCGGCACCGTCGCCGTGGTGACCGGCGCCAGCCGTGGCGTGGGACGCGGCATCGCGCTCGCGCTCGGCGCGGCCGGCGCCACCGTCTACGTCACCGGCCGCAGTTCACGCACCGGCGCCCGCACCGAGGGACTGCCCGGCACCGTCGAGGACGTCGCCGAGGAGATCACCGAACGCGGCGGCACCGGCATCGCGGTGCGCTGCGACCACACCGTGGACGCCGACAACCAGGCCCTCGCCGACCGGGTACGGGGCGACGGCCACGGCCGGCTCGACCTCCTCGTCAACAACGCCTGGGCCGGCTACGAACGCTCCGCCGAGGTACGGTTCGACGCCCCGTTCTGGCAACAGCCCCTGTGGCGCTACGACCTGTGCGCCGCGTCGCTGCGCGCCCAGTACGACGTCACCCGCCTCCTCGTCCCCCTGATGCTGCCGCGCAAGGCCGGCCTGGTCATCGGCATCGGCTTCACCGACGGCGAAACCTACCTCGGTCAGGCCGCGTACGACGTCTTCAAGCACGGCTCCGACCGCCTGGGCCGCGCCTTCGCCGCCGACCTGCGCAAGCACGGCGTCACCGCCCTCGCCCTGCACCCCGGGTTCGTGCGCACCGAGCGGGTCGAGGCCGCCTGGGAGGCGCTGAGCAGCGGGCCCGCCGCCGTACTGCACTCCGTGGAGTACGTGGGCCGCGCCGTCGCCGAACTGGCCGCCGACCCCGCTGTCGCCGAGCGGGCCGGCACCGTCCTCACCACCGGGGAACTGGCGCAGGAGTACGGCTTCGACGACATCGACGGCCGCCGGCCGCCCGCCTTCCGCCTGGAGGGCCGGATGACGCTCGCCACCCGCATGGACCGGCTCAACCGCGTGGTCGCGGCGGCCAGGACCAGTAGCTGACCCGACCGAGAAAGGCAACTGCCCATGGACGGCAAGGAACACCGCTGGTTCATCCTGGCGGCGTCCATCATCCCCGTACTCGGGATCATCGCCGCGATGATCCTGCTCTGGAACCGCGTCTTCGGCCGGAGCGACCTCGCCGCCCTCGTGATCATGTACGTGATCTGCGGGTTCGGCGTCTCCACCGGCTACCACCGGATGCTCACTCACCGCTCCTTCGAGACGTACAGGCCGATCCGCTACACCCTGGCCACCTGGGGCGCCATGGCCGGCCAGGGCCCGCCCATCATCTGGGCCGCCCACCACCGCCGGCACCACCGCGTCGCCGACAAGGAAGGCGACCCGCACAGCCCCCACCTGGGCTTCGAACCCGGCATCAAGGGCACGCTGGCCGGCGTCTGGCACGCGCACCTGGGCTGGCTCTTCGACACCGGGCTCACCTCCGACCCGCTGCGCTACTGCCCCGACCTCACCCGCGAGAAGCCGCTGCGCTGGATCAGCGAGAACTTCGTCCTCGTCGTCCTGGCGGGCATCGCCCTCCCCGGCCTGCTCGGCCTGGCCTTCACCGGCGGCACCCTCAGCGGCTTCCTCACCGGCATGCTGTGGGGCGGCCTGGTGCGGCTGTTCCTCGTCAACCACCTCACCTACGCCGTGAACTCCATCGGCCATGTCTTCGGCCGCCGCCGCTTCACCACCACCGACGAGTCCCGCAACGTCGCCTGGCTCGCCATCCCGTCCTTCGGCGAGGCGTGGCACAACAACCACCACGCCTTCCCGCGCTCCGCCCGGCACGGGATGCGGTGGTACGAGGTGGACATCAGCGCCGTCTTCATCTGGTCGCTGGAGAAGACCCGGCTCGCCTGGAAGGTGGTCCGCATCGACACCGAGCGGCTGACCCTGCGCGAGGCCGGGATCTCCAGGGTGAGCGCGGCCGGCGCCGACCGGCAGACGCTGCTGGAGAGCCAGCAGCAGATCGTCCCGCTGGCGGAGCGCTCGGCCGACGCCAAGCCCTCCCTGGTGGACGTCGAGTAGCCACCGGCCACCGTCCGGCCGCGCCGGTGCCACCGACCCGGGCGGCCGGACGGTACATCCCCCCAGCCCAGGGAGACCCAGCACGATGAGCGAAGCAGCCTCCTTCTTCCAGTCCGCCGCCGATCCCGCCGCCGATCCCGACGCCGACGCCGACACCGGTGGCGATGACGGCGAGCGCCCGCACTGGCTGCGCCTGCATCTGAACGAGACCCCCTACGGCCCGCCGCCCGGCGCCACCGAAGCCGTACGGGAGGAGGCCGCCGACCACCTGCCGCACTACCCGGACCCGGCCGCCCGTACGCTGCGCGCCGCGCTGGCACGACACTTCGCCGTCGATCCGGCGATGCTCACCGTCGGCAACGGCGTCGACGAACTGCTCCTGCTCACCACCCTCACCTTCGCCGCCGGCCCGGCCGCCGAAGTCACCTGCACCGAACGGACCTTCCCCGGCTACGCCGAGGCGGCCCGCGCGGCGGGCGCCCGGATCCGGGCCCTGCCCCTGACGGCGGGACACGGCGTCCCCGGCGCGGCGGTGGCGGACGCCCTCACCGACGGCACTGACCTGGCCTTCGTCTGCAACCCACTGAACCCGGCCGGCACGGTGCTGGACGCGGCGGACGTGGAGACCCTGCTGACCTCGGCGGAACGGGCGCCCGGCACGCTGCTCTTCGACGAGGCGTATCTGGACTTCGCCGGCCCGGCACACGACCACGCCCTGGCACGGGTACGCGCCGGCGCCCCCGCCCTGCTCACCCGCACCTTCTCCAAGGCATGGGGCCTGGCCGCCGTCCGGCTCGGCGTGCTCATCGGCCCGCCCGACCGCATCGCCCGCGTCGAACGCACCGCCCGCGCCCTCCCGTTCCGGGTCGGCCGCCCCGCCCAGCGCGCCGTGCTCGCCGCCCTGGCCCGACCCGGCCACCTGGACCGGGTGCGCGGCGAAACCGCCCGCGCCCGGGAGCACTTGATCAAGTCCCTGGACACCATCGGGGTGCCAGCCACCCCCTCCGCCGCCAACTTCGTGATGGCCGAGCTGCCGGACGGTGCCGACAGCACCCGGACCGCCGCCCGGCTGGCCGCCGAACACCGCGTCCTGGTACGCGATCTGACTCTGCTCGGACTGCCGGGCCGGCTGCGGATCACCGTGGGCACGGTCCCCCAGGTCGAACGGGCGGTCGCCGCACTCGCCGCCGTCCTGAGCACCATGGAGCAACCGTCATGAGCCACTACCGCCCGAATGTCCGTGACATCGAGTTCACGCTCTTCGAAGTCCTGGGCCGGGGCGAGGTGTACGGGACGGGCCCGTACGCCGACGCCGACGAGGACACCGCGCGCACCCTGCTCGCCGAGGTCGCCCGGCTGGCCGTCGACGAGCTGGCCGACGCCACGGTGGCCGCCGACCGTACCCCGCCCGAGTACCACCCCCTCGACCACGCGGTCACGCTGCCGGACGTCTTCGCCAAGGCGTACCGCACCTGGATGGACACCGGGTGGCACCGGCTGTGGCTGCCGCCCGAGCTGGGCGGCACCCGGGTGGCGCCCTCGCTCCAGTGGGCGGTCACCGAACTCGTGATGGGCGCCAACCCCGCCCTGCACATGTACCAGTCCTTCGGGGGGTTCGCCGCCGTGCTGCACGCCCTGGGCACCGAGCCGCAGCGCCGGCTCGCCCGGACGATGGTGGAGCGCGCGTGGGGCGGCACCATGGTGCTGACCGAGGCCGACGCGGGCAGCGACGTCGGCGCGCTGCGCACCCGCGCCGTGCCGCGGCCGGACGGCAGCTGGCACATCGAGGGCGTCAAGCGCTTCATCACCTCCGGCGAACACGATCTCGCCGACAACATCGTGCACTTCGTGCTCGCCCGCCCCGAGGGGCACGGTCCGGGCACCAAGGGCCTGTCGATGTTCGTGGTGCCCAAGTACCGGGTGACCGACTGGAGTACGGGCGAACTGGGCGCCCGCAACGGCGTCCGGGCCACCGCGCTGGAACGGAAAATGGGCCTCAAAGCCTCCGCGACCGTCGAGCTGACCTTCGGCGCGGACGAACCGGCGGTCGGCCACCTGGTGGGCGAGAAGCACGACGGCATCCGGCAGATGTTCACCATCCTCGAACACGCCCGGATGATGGTCGGCACCAAGGCCATCGCCACCCTCTCCAGCGGCCACCGGCACGCCGTGGCGTACGCGAAGGAACGCCTTCAGGGCGCGGACCTCACCCGGGCCACCGACAAAAGCGCCCCCCGCGTCCCGATCATCCGCCACCCCGAGATCCGCCGCTCACTGCTCACCCAGAAGGCGTACGCGGAGGGCCTGCGCGCGCTGGTGCTGTATACGGCGTGCGCCCAGGACGACGGCAACCGGGCACTGAGCGATCTGCTGCTGCCGCTGGTGAAGGGCTATGGCGCCGAACGCTCCTGGGAGCAGCTCAGCGCGGCCCTCCAGATCTTCGGCGGCGCCGGCTATCTGGCGGACCACCCGCTGGAGCAGTATCTGCGCGACGCCCGGATCGACAGCTTGTATGAGGGCACCACCGCGATCCAGGGCATGGACTTCTTCTTCCGCAAGATCGCCCGCGACCAGGGCACGGCACTGACGGCACTGCTGACCGAGATACGGCAGTTCGCACGTTCGGAAGGAGGAAGCGGCGAACTGCTCGAAGCGGCAACGGCATTGCAGAAGATGACCGAAACGCTGGGCACCCACCTCCTCGCCGGCTTCGAAACCCCCGAGGCCCTGTACGAGGTGGGCCGCAACACCACCCGCCTGCTGATGGCGGCCGGCGACGTGGTGACGGGCTGGCTGCTGCTGCGCGGAGCGGCGGTGGCGACGGAGAAGTTGCGGAGCGCCGTGCGCGGCGGCGACCGGGCGTTCTACGAGGGCAAGATCGCCGCCGCCTCGGTCTTCGCCCATGACGTCCTTCCGCTCGTCGCGGCCCAGCTGCACACGGTGGCCCGCCCCGATGAGCGCCTGATGGCCCTCCCCGAGGAGGCGTTCTGAGATGCTGCTGCCCCTGACCCCCGAGCAGGAGGCGGTGCTGTCCGGCTGGCTCACCGGCTATGTGACCGCACCCCATCCCGAGCTGGGCCGCGAGGGCCCGGTCTGCCCCTTCGTGGCCCCGTCGATCCGCTCCGAGGCGCTGCACAGCGCGCGCTACCGGTGGCATCCGGGCGATGGGCTGCCGGCGATGTCACGCCTCATCCACGCCGCGATGAACGCCTTCGAACAGCGCTTCGCCGCCCACCCCACGTCCCTGGACAGCCTGATCGTGGTCTTCGACGGCCTGGAGCGGCGCGACTGGCGGCTGATCGACGATGTCTACGAAGAGGTGAAGGACGAGGCGGTGGCGCGTGGCCTGATGCTCGGCCAGATGCACCCCGAGTGCGACGCCCGGGCCGCCCGCAACCCGCTCTTCCCCGCCAACCGCTCGCCGCTGCCCCAGATGGTGGTGCGCCGGATGGCGTTCCACGACATCCTGTTCCTCCACCACCGCCCCGACTGGTTCGCCAAGTACCAGGAGAAATACGGCCACTTGTACCGCACTCCGGCGAAGGTGGACCCGACTTACGTCCGCCTGTTCGACGCCGGAGCCCTGGTGGCGGCCGGCGGCAGCCTGGTTTGAATCCTCCCTTGGCCTGAGGGGAGGGTGGCTCCACCCTTCAGGGCTGATCGGGGATTTCTAGCTCACGCTGCCAAGTGGGGCAGCGCCCCACCTGGGCTTCCGCGATCAGCACTAGCCGGGTTGAGACCAGCCCGGTCCAGCATCACCCGAGCGGAGTTCTTGTCCCTGGGGGACACAGCTCCGCACGCGGTGCAGGAGTAGGTACGTTCCGAGAGGGGTAGTGCGTGCTTGGCTCTCGCTCCGCACTGTGCGCAATCCATGGTGGTGTGCGCGGGGCGCACCAGGTGCACGGCACGATCGTGCTTGCGCCCCATCTCCATCAGGGCCGTCTTCGTCGCGGAAATCGCCGCGTCAGCGGCCTTGCGGGCCATCGTGGACTTTGCGAGAAACTTCGGACGGAAGTCCTCGACAGCCAGGGCGTCATGGTCGCGGACGACAGATTTTGCCCATTTGCGGCCGGTGTCCTGGCGCTGGCGGGCAACCTTCTTGTGCAGCTTCGCCGTCTGGCGCTTCGCGGTCTGGTAGCCCTTCGATCCTGGCTTGCCCTTCGGGGGCTTCCGACGGGCCATCATCCGCTGATATCGGGCGAGTTTGGCCGCCGACTTCCTGGCGTGCTGGGCGTGGGGGAGGTCGTGGGCGTCGGATGTTGTGGTCGCGGTCGTCTTGACGCCCCAGTCGATGCCGATCACGCGGCCGGTTCCGGGCAGCGGCTCGATCCTGACAGGAACCACGAAGGAGCAGTACCAGTGTCCGACGCTGTCCTGATAAACGCGTACGCTGGACGGGTCGGCTGGAAGGTTTCGCGACCACACCACAGTCAGCGCGATGCCGCCCGCCACGTGCAATTTCCCGTTCTTCAGCCGGAAGCCACGTTTCGTGTAGTTCAGGGACGGCAGGGCATCGCGCTTCCTCTTGTACTTCGGCATCCCGGCCCGCCGCTGCATTGGCAGCCGTCCCATGGCATCCTTCTGCGCCTTGGCGCGGGACCTGGCGAAGTCCCGGATCAACTGCTGCTGCGGAACCGAGTTCCCCTCACGCAGCCAGGCGTTCTTCGCACGGGCTTCGGTCAGCATCTTGTCGAGCTGCGCTGGCCCGCACGTGCGCTTGTTCGTCCCTTCAGGGCGGCTCTTGTTCCACAGGTGCGTCTGCTTCGACTTGGCGCAGCACTCGTTCCATACCCACCGGAGCCGGTCCCACTCCGCAGTGAGACCCACAAGGGCTGTGGACGACACACGAAGCCGGAAAGTCCACCGGGCGTGCCCGGAGTTTCCCGCCTGATGAAGTGTCGCCATGTAACCACTTTAGCACTAGGCTGAACGACATGGATCAAGAAGTACGCATCACACTGCGCCTCCCTGAGAACACCCACGCCCAACTTGCCGCGCACGCCAAGCGTGAGCGACGGTCCCTCAACTCTGAGATGGTCTACATGCTGGAGGCTGGCCTCCGCGCCACCGGGGTGGATATCGAATCGCCCAGCGGTAATTCGGCTCCTCTCGCCCCGCCACGTGGGAAGCCGAGTTCGTGCCCACATGAATGAGTGTGGGTGCTTCCTTCGGCCATCAGGTGACCTACGACGAAAGGCAACGGAATGCTGACCATGGTCCTCGCCCACCGCGCGATGCTGCGCGACCTGGACCGGATCGCCCGCACCGCCACGGCCCTGGCGAAGGCCCCGGACCTGGACCGTACCCGGGCCCTGGCGGCGTACGCCCGCCGGCTGACGGAGTTGATCCACCATCATCACGAGGGTGAGGACGAGGTGTTGTGGCCAATGCTGCGCGAGCGCGGCGCGGATGAGGAGGCACTGGCCCTGCTCCAGTCGGAACACGCTGCCCTGGAAGGCAAACTTACCGCCTTCGCCAAGGCGATCGAGTCCCTGTCCCTGGACGGCACCGGCGCCGGGGCGCTGTCCGAGGCGGCCACCGCCGTACGGGAGCTGCTGGCCGTCCACACGGCCGACGAGGAACGCGAACTGGCCGGCCGGCTGGCCCCGGTCCTGGACGCGAAACTCTGGTCGCGCTTCGAGAAGTCCATGGTGAAGACCGCCGCCCGCTGGACCCTGACCTTCATGCCCCCCTGGCTGGCCTCGGTGGCGGAGGACTCCGAACGCGCTGGCATCCCCGCCAAACCGGTGGCAGCCCTGATGCGCTCCCGCCTGGAACGCCGCCAACGCGCGGCCTTCGGCGACCAGTTCTGACGAACCGAGCAGCTACTTCTTCATAGAGCGACCTGCCCCCGATACGTACGTGCCATCGAATTCGGGCACGTCCTGGTTCTCATCAACTACCGCACCGGCCGCGCGCAATGCCTCCTGCCTCCGGTGTCCACCCGCTGGCATGCCGCGGCCCGCACGGGAGTCCTCGACCCGATCGCTGCCGGGCCTGTCCGGCAGCTGCTTGTTCTCGGGCTGCTCACCCCCACCGACCACCCCACGCGGTGGCCCGCCCCGATCTCCGTCGCTCCGGCCGGTGCCAGCTGGGGGAGCACCGAACACCACGCCGGTATCAGCCGTCCGTCCCGGACTCCGCTCGGCGCCACCCTTGCGGCCGGTGCGGCGCTCGCCATGGTGTTCGCCGCCACCCCGGGTGAATCCGGCATGCGGCAGGCCATCACCATACTCACCAAGGCATCCGAACGATGCGACCGGCCGGCCACACAGGCCCAGGCCACCGCCGCCGTGCGCGCCGTCCGGCGGGCTGGCTGGTACTCCCCAGGCCGTACCGCATGCCTGGAAGAATCCGCCGCCGCCGTACTCCTGCTCGCCGCCCGGCACCGCCGGGTGCGCTGGTGCCATGGGATCGCGTCAGACCCCGTATGCCTCCATGCATGGGTGCAGACTATGGACGGCGCCAACGTCGCCGAGCCCGACTCGACCCGCGCCTACACACCCGTACTGACCATCGGAGACCGCCATCACCACCCCCGTTGACCCGATCCTGTGGCTGCGCAACGAGACGTGTGGCCTGGGCCCCTACCGCGCCGACCTGGCGGAGACCTACTGGCGGTGGGAGCAGGACCCGGCGCTGCTGGTCGGCTATGGGCGCCCGGCCCCGGAGTCCTTGGAAGCGCGGATTGAAGGGATAGCCCGGCAACTGCGCGGGGAGAACATCCGCTTCACCATCTACGACCTCACGGGCGACGAGCCCGTCCCGGCCGGTGTCGCCACTCTGCTGCCCGATCACAGTGTCCGCACCGCCGAGTACGTCGTGATGCTCGCACCCGAAGCCAGGGGGCGAGGCCTTGGCAGCGCCGCCACGGAACTCGCCCTGGATTACGCCTTCCACGTCACCAACCTGCGGATGGTCTGACTCAGCGTGCTGGCGCCGAACGCGGCGGCTGTCCGCGCCTACCAGAAGGCCGGTTTCCGGCAGGCGAGGACGCTGCGGCAAGCCGGGTACTGGCTGGGTCGGGTGTGCGACGAGGTCATCATGGACGCGGTGGCCACGGAGTTCAGCGGACCTTCCGTCATCGCCGATCCGGCCCCACACCCATGACACCACCTGCATCACGTCAGCGAACCGTCCACCAGGCGCTGGCCACGCTCGCGACGAGGGAGGTCACGCCCAGCACGGTGATGGTGGCGAACGCCCGATCCGCGGCCGTCCGGGTGGCGGCGGTGGCGGGCGGGGCGGGCGGGCGAGAGACTCCGGTTCCGTGCTGGGTCGGCCCGCAAAGGCCGTCGTAGTCCCCTTGGACGAATTCCCGCAGGGTCCGCAGGCAGGAACCACAGGCCCGCACCCCCCGCGCCCGCCCGTGCGCGACCACGGCCCCGGCCCAGACCACCGGTACGTCCTCGGCCCGGCACATCGAGCAACTGCCCGTCTGTGCCCACCCGGTGAACTCCTCGGCGTGCAGCCAGGCGAGCGGTGTGGGAACGGTCATGCGCGTCACCCTTCCTGTGCGCTGTCGACGGTCCGGGTGACGGTGAGAAGCCGCCCACTGCTGAGGGGCAGCCTGCCGCCCCGGATGAAGTGCAGCCGCCGCCCGTTGTGCAGCACGGTCACCGATTCGACCTTCTCCAGCTGGCCGCCGACGTCGATCCGGTCCCAGGGCCGAACCCGCTCCACCGTCACACTGAGTGTCACCCGCACCCATTTCGGCTCCCTCACTCCGCCTCCCCGAACAGGTCGCACGAAAACCAGATGATCTTGCCGTCGCAATGGCCGGTGCGCTCGTATCCGAACCCGGTCGCCATTTCCCGCAGCAGCCAGAGACCTCGCCCGCCTTCCGCGTCCCAGCCGGGCGCCGAGCCGATGACCGGCATGGCCGTCGAACGGTCAAAGACCTGCACCGTCACCTCGTCCCCGATCCGCACGATCCGCAGATAGCAACGCCGCTCCGCCACATGCCGGATGACATTCGACACAAGCTCACTCACCCCCAACCGCACCAACTCCACAGCGGACGCCGACCCACCCCACCCCCGCACCACCTCGGCGGCTTCCCGCCGACACGACTCGATGCCCACCGCGTCCGCCATTAACGACTGCCCGTACACGTTGCGGCTGTACGCCGCTTGCAAGGAACTCGGCATGACACCTCCAGCGCTTGGCAGCTCAGGGGGAAGTGGCGCGATCAGCTGTCAGATTCGGTGCCGACCAACGCTGTTGCCAGCTTAGGATGCCGGACGTCTTGGATGGGTTGCAAGATATGGAACCCATAAGAACAAGCGAACGAACCTCTTTGCTATCGACTTGTGCACCGGCAACTGGGCAGACTTCACCTTGTACTTCACTGATGCACCTTGGAGGTGTTGGACAGCACCATGCCGAACCAGCGCGCAGTACCCACCCTTCGCCGTAGGCGACTTGGCGAGGCCCTTCGCAAGTACCGGAACGCGGCCCGGATGAGCATGGAGACCGCGTCGACGGCGCTGGGCTGGGACGAGAGCAAGATGTCCCGGATTGAGAACGCGAAGGCCAGGATGCCTCCGCAGTCGGTCGCGCCCCTGCTGGAGATGTACGGGGTGACGGACCGCACCGTCATCGAGCCGTTGGAGGACCTGGCCCGGGACGCCGGCAAGCAGGGCTGGTGGCAGGGGTACGGAGAGGTCGTCGGTTCCGGCTACAAGGACTATCTGACGCTGGAATCGGACGCCGAGACCACTCGCATCTACTCGCCGGATCTGATCCCAGGTCTGTTGCAGACCGCCGGCTATGCCCGTGAGATCATCGCGGCAACCGCCATCACCCGTTCGCCGGAGGAGGTCGCCGCGCTCGCCGAAGTCCGCCGGGCTCGGCAGGCCATCCTGACGGCCCGACCGGGTGGCAGCCCGCTCAATCTCTGGGCCGTGATCCATGAGGCCGTCCTGCATCAGCGCATCGCGGGACGCTCCAATCTGATGCGCGAGCAGCTCAGAAACCTGCTGGACATGGGCGAACTGCCCAACGTCACCATCCAGATCATGCCGCTGACGGCCACCCCGCACCCCGGCATGCTGGGGCTCTTCGAGATTGTGCGGTTCCCGAAACCTTGGCCGACCATCGTCAATCTCGAAAACATCCGAGGCGGCTATTTTGTAGAGGGGACCGACGACGTGGCGGTGTTCGAAACCGCCTTTGAACGCGTCGTCGCGACCGCTCTGTCCGTGGACGACTCACGGGAGCTCATCGAAACCACTATGAAGGACAAGACATGAACGCAGGCGATCTGTATGCCTTCGACCTCGGCGACGCCGCTTGGTACACGTCGTCGTTCAGTAACGGCGGGGAGCAGTGTGTCGAGGTCGCCGGCCTGCCGGGCGGCATCGCCGTCCGGGACTCGAAGGACCCGGCCAAGGGAATCCTGCGCTGCCCGGCCAGCCAGTGGGGTTCCTTCTGCCAGGCCGTGAACGAGGGCGCGCTCTAGCTCGGTCTCCACGCAGGGAAGGCCCTCCTCACCCGCTGGTGAGGAGGGCCTTCGCGTTACGCCGCCCGGATCAGGCCGATGGCGGGGTGGGAGGGGGTGCTTCGGTCTGCTGCTTCGGTTGCTGTTCCTCCCCGGACGGGTCGCGTCGCCAGGTGCCGGAGAGCCGGGTCCAGGTGGTTGTGAGCTGGAAGGCGTTGGTGACGGTGGTGCCGGCCGGGCGGTCGGCGAGGGAGCGGCGGGGGCCCACCAGGGCGAGGAGCGCGCTGGTGAGGAAGACGGCCACCGCGAGGATCCAGCACAGGACGGACAGGCCGATCGCGCCGCCGACCAGCAGGCAGCAGGCCAGGGAGTACCAGCCCACGTCGACCAGGGTGCCCGACGCGGCGCGGACCGCTGACGCCCGGGTGCCGATCCGGCCGCCGTCCCGGCGCCGTACCACGCGCAGCGCCAGCAGGGCCTGTCCCGGGGTGCGGCCCATCAGGGCCAGTGCCGTGAACCGGTAGAGGAAGGTGAGCACGACCAGCGCGGCGAACGCCTGCCAGACGGCGCGGACCGAGGACCGCCACAGGGACATTCCCACGCCCTGCCCCGCGTCCACCACATCGCCGTTGGAGGTGATCACCTGCCAGGCGGACACCCCGACCAGGCCGGGCACATCGGTGACCTTGGCGCTGATCCGGCTGAACGTCACCCAGCTGAGGAACGCGACGAGCGCCAGGATCACGGTGAAGTCCAGCAGCCAGGCGCTCAGTCGGCGGGTGTGTCCGGCCTTGGCCGGTGGTGTGGTGGGTATCTGCGTCGCCATGGTTCCCCCGAGGCATTTTTTGTCATGTCAGCCACAGTATTGTACGGCCCCGGGGGTCAACATCCGGCGGTTCGTGGGAAGTTGGCCTAAGGCAGGCGCTGGGTGGCGCGGCGCCAGGCGGATTCCCTCAGGAGGCGGAGGCCGTTGAGGCCGACCAGGACCGTGGAGCCTTCGTGGCCGGCCACGCCCAGGGGGAGGGGGAGGTGGCCGACCAGGTCCCAGGTGACCAGGACGGCGATGAACGTGCCGGCGATCACCAGGTTCTGGAGGACCAGCCGTCGGGCGCGGTGGGCGAGGTCCAGGACGGCGGGGATGGTGGCGAGTTCGTCGCGGACCACGATCGCGTCGGCGGTCTCCAGGGCGAGGTCAGAGCCGGCCCGGCCCATCGCCACGCCGGTGTGGGCGGCGGCCAGGGCCGGGGCGTCGTTCACGCCGTCGCCGACCAGCAGGACCTTGCGGCCGGCCTGTTCCCACTCGCGTACGGCGGCGGCCTTGTCCTGCGGCAGCAGCCCGGCGCGTACCTCGGTGATGCCGACCTCGGCGGCCAGCCGGCGGGCGGCTGCGTCGTTGTCGCCCGTGAGCAGGACGGGGGAGCGGCCGGTGTGGGCGGTGAGTGCCGCCACGGTGGCGGCGGCGTCGGGGCGGGGGCGGTCGGCCAGGGAGATGAACCCGACGAGGGTGCCGTCCCGCAGGACCGCCACCACGGTGTGGCCCGATGGCTCGGGATGGGCCGTGCCGGGCGGGAGGATCCGTGCCGGGGTGCCGACCCGCACCTGCTGGCCCTTGACCGTCGCGGTGACTCCGGTGCCGGGGGCCGAGGCGAAGGCGGTGGCTTCGGCGAGGACCAGGCCGCGCTCGTGGGCCGCCGCGGTGATGGCGTGGGCCAGGGGGTGTTCGCTGGGGTGTTCCGCCGATGCCGCCAGGGTGAGGAGGGTGTCCTCGTCGAGGCCGCTGTCCGGGCGGACGTCCACGGCGGTCACGCGCGGGGTGCCTTCGGTCAGGGTGCCGGTCTTGTCAAGGGCGACGGCGTCGATCTGGGCGAGGCGTTCCATCACGACGGCCGATTTGGCGAGCACGCCGTGCCGGCCCGCGTTGGCGATGGCCGACAGCAGCGGCGGCATGGTGGCCAGGACGACGGCGCACGGGGAGGCCACGATCATGAAGGTCATGGCGCGCAGCAGGGTGTCGTTCAGGGTGGCGCCGAGGGCGAGCGGGATCAGGAACAGCGCGAGGGTGGCGGTGACCATCGTCCAGGAGTAGCGCTGTTCGATCTTCTCGATGAAGAGCTGGGTGGGGGCCTTGGTCTCCGAGGCTTCGGCCACCATCTTCACGATCCGCGCGATGACGGAGTCGGCCGGATCGCGGGTGACGCGCACCCGCAGCGCGCCGGTGCCGTTGACCGTACCGGCGAACACCTCGTCACCCGGCCGTTTGGCGGCGGGGAGCGGTTCGCCGGTGATGGTGGCCTGGTCGACCTCGCTCTCGCCGGCCAGGACCTGGCCGTCCGCGCCGACGCGTTCGCCGGGGCGGACCAGGATGGTGTCGCCGATGGCGAGGGTGTCGGCGGGTACGGTCTCCTCGCGCGCGCCGCCCGGGCCGGCCGGGCTGCCCGGGCAGCCCGGCAGCAGGCGGGTGGCGGTGGCCGGGGCGAGGTCGAGGAGGCCGCGTACGGATTCGGCGGTGCGGTGGGTGGCGATCGCCTCCAGCGCGCCGGAGGTGGCGAAGATGACGATGAGCAGCGCGCCGTCGAGCACCTGGCCGATGGCGGCGGCGCCGAGGGCGGCCACGACCATGAGCAGGTCCACGTCGAGGGTTTTCTCGCGCAGCGCCTTCAGCCCTTCCCAGCCGGGTTCCCAGCCGCCGCACACATAGGTGGCGGCGTACAGCGGTCCCCAGGTCCAGGCGGGGGCGTCGAGGAGGTGCAGGGGCAGTGCGAGGAGGAAGAGCAGCAGGGCGGCGAGCGCCCAGCGCGCCTCGGGAAGCCGCACGTACGCAGACGTGAACATGTATTCATGTATAGCAGAGAGATGAGCGCTGTCCCGATGGTGGCCGCGGGTGGCCGCACGGCGGCACGCGGCGGCACACGGTGGACGGAGGGGCTGAAAGAGCAGATCAGATGATGTGCGCGCCCCGGGCAGGAC
Source organism: Streptomyces sp. NTD107 (assembly GCF_059510435.1). Classification (NCBI taxonomy): domain Bacteria; kingdom Bacillati; phylum Actinomycetota; class Actinomycetes; order Kitasatosporales; family Streptomycetaceae; genus Streptomyces; species Streptomyces sp. NTD107. The sequence continues at coordinate 207,108 of NZ_JCAJZV010000006.1, forward strand.
TCGAACCTGCGGCCAAGTGCTTAGAAGGCACCTGCTCTATCCACTGAGCTACCGGGGCATGAGCTCCATCACGGCCCGGGACGGATGCCCTCGCTGACCTCGACGCACAGGATAGAGCGTCGCGAGGTTCGCCCCGGATGCTTCACGGCGACGCCGTCGTGTGGAGATCCAGTGAAGCAGCCCCGATAATCGCAGGCGAGTGCGATGCGCGCAGCGATTTCGCGGGCTCGCGCGAGGGGTGTTGCGCACTCGTTATGCCACAGCGCCGGGTTTGCCGCCCGGAATCGGGCGCGTTCGGGCGAATATGCTTTGGAAACCGCGTGAAATTGGGCATTCTTCGCATGTGGCGATCTTGGACGCACGGCCCGAACTGCTCGAAGCGCTGACCGTACTGCGGGAGCGCCTCGCTGCCGCGTGCTTCCCGCTGGAGCTGCCAGGCGCCCCGCGGGCGCGGCGCTCGCGCGCGGAACTGCTGGCCCAGCTCGACGGATATCTGCTGCCCAGGCTGCGCCGCCCCGACGCCCCGCTGCTCGCCGTGATCGGCGGCTCCACCGGGGCCGGCAAATCCACCCTCGTGAACTCCCTCATCGGCCGCCCGGTCACCGAAGCCGGCGTGCTGCGCCCCACCACCCGCACCCCGGTCCTGGTCTGCCACCCGGACGACCGGCACTGGTTCGCCGGCGACCGCGTACTGCCCCAGCTCGACCGGGGAAGCGGCGAACTCACCATGGAGACCACCCGCACCCTGCCCCCCGGCATCGCCCTCCTCGACGCCCCCGACATCGACTCCCTCGTGGCCGGCCAGCGCGACCTCGCCGCCGACCTGCTGTGCGCCGCCGACATCTGGATCCTCGTCACCACCGCCTCCCGCTACGCCGACGCCCTCCCCTGGCACCTGCTGCGCAGCGCCCAGGAGTACGACGTGACGCTGGCCACCGTGCTCGACCGCGTCCCGCACCAGATCGCCGCCGAGGTCTCCCGGCACTACGCCGCCCTGCTGGAGAGAGCCGGCCTCGACCACATCCCGCGCTTCACCGTGCCCGAACTGCCCGAGTCCGCCGCCGGCGGCAACGGGCTGCTGCCCCGCACCGCCGTGGCCGCGCTCCGCGAATGGCTCGCACACCAGGCCCAGAGCCCCGCCGCCCGCTCCCAGGCCGCCGCCCGCACCGCCACCGGGGCACTGACCGCGCTCAAAGGCTCGGTCGCCGCCCTCGCCTCCGCCGCGGCCGGCCAGTACGCCACCGCCGTCCGCCTCGACCAACAGTTGCAGAACGCCTATAAGGAGTCCGTCAAGAGAGTGCGCCAGTGCCTGACCACGGGCGGCGTCCTCACCGGCGCCGCCCGCGCCCACTGGGCCGCCTTCCCCGAGGACACCAGCAGCTCCGAACTCCTCGACGCCCTCACCGACGCGCTCACCGCCCTGCTCACCGAGGCCGTCGCCGCCGCCGACGAACACACCACCGCCGCCTGGCGCCGCGAGCGGGGCGCCCCGCCCGGCGGCTGCGACACCCCCGACGAGGTACGCGAGCGGGTCGGCGTCCGGGTACGACGGCTGCGCCGCTGCCTGGAGGAACTCGCCGACGAGGCCCGCGCCGCGTCCGGCGGCCACTCCGGGCCGGTCATCGGCGAACGCGGCGGCCCCGCCCGGGTCAAGACCGGCGACGACGGCGAACTCGCCGCCCTGCTCACCGCCGGCCTCCTCGGCGGAAAAGAAGCCCAGATCGCCCAGCACACCCTCGCCGGCGTCCTGGGCACCCTCGCCGCCAACCGGATGCGCGACAACGGCCGCCGCATGCTCGGCGACTGCGTCGACCAGGTCCTCGGCGAGGAACGCGACCGGCGCGGCGCCCCCCTGCACCACCTCGGCATCACCGCGGGCCCCCAGGTCGAGCTGATCGCCGCCCTCTCCACCCTCCAGGCGGAACGGCTGCGCACCGCCGCCTGACCGCCGCCCGCCCCCACCCCATCCACGAACAAGGAGACCGCCGGTGCCGCAGAGAACCATGACGGCGGAACACCAGGGCAACGGCTGGGACGACGGCCTCATCGCCCGCCGCGCGCTCATCGACGACGCGCCGGCCGGGCGCCCCACCGAACTCGCCACCGCCGTACCCGCCCCCGCACACGGCGCCGAAGCCCCCGAGGACCGCGCCCTGCACACCCGGCTCGGCGCCCTGCGCGAGCTGATCGGCCTCTCCCGCGCCCGGCTCGACGCCACCGTGCTCACCGAGGCCGGCAAAGTCCTGGACGAGGCCGCCGCCCGCGACCGGCTGCCCAAGACGTACACCACGATCGCCATCGCCGGCGCCACCGGCAGCGGCAAATCCACCCTCTTCAACGCCATGGCCGGCGCCAACCTCTCCGAGACCGGGGTACGCCGCCCCACCACCGCCAACGCGGTCGCGTGCAGCTGGCCGGCCGGCAAGGGCCGCGGCGGCGACGGGCTGCTGGAACGGCTCGCCATCCCCGTACGCGCCAGGCGCCGCGCCCACCTCCCCGACCCCGCGCTGCGCGGGCTGATCCTCCTCGACCTGCCCGACCACGACTCCATCGCCCCCGACCACCGCGAACAGGTGGACCGGCTGCTGGGCCTGGTGGACGCGGTGATCTGGGTGGTCGACCCGGAGAAGTACGCCGACGCCCTCTTCCACGAGCGCTATCTGCGCGCCTTCGCCGGGCACGCCGAGGTCAGCATCGTCGTCCTCAACCAGGCCGACCGGCTGCCCGGCGAGGCGGTGGACGCCGTGCTGGACGATCTGCGCCGGCTGCTGGACGAGAGCGGCATCGCGCTCGGCGAGCACGGCGAACCCGGCGCCGGGGTGCTGGCGGTCTCCGCGCTCACCGGGCAGGGCGTGCCCGAACTGCGGCAGCTGGTGGGCGAGCTGGTCGGCGGCCGGAGCGCGGCGGCCAAGCGGCTCGCGGCGGATGTCGACGGGGTGGCCCGGCGGCTGCGCCCGCTGTACGTGGGGGAGGGGACCGAGAGCCCGGCCGGGCTGACCCAGCGCACCCGGGAGGAGTTCGAGGACGCGCTGGCGCTGGCGGTCGGCGCCCAGGCCGCCGGGCAGGCCGCCGAGCGCGGCTGGCTGCGGCGGGCGGACCGGGCCTGCGGCACGCCGTGGGCCCAGCTGGCCCGCCGGATGGCGTTCCGGCAGGCGCAGCGGCGCGGCGAGCCGCCGGCGCTGCTGGCCCGCCGGCTGGCCGGCGACCCGGTGCCGGCGGTGTCCCGGCCGGGGCTTGAGCAGGCGGTACGGGAACTGGCCGAGGACGCCGCGCGCGGGCTCCCGCTGCCGTGGGCGAGTGCCGTCCACGACGCGGCGTGGCGCGGCGCGCAGGGGCTGCCGCGCGCGCTGGAGGCATCGCTGGCGCGCCCGCCGGCCCGGGAGGACGGCGATAAGTCGACACAGCAACAGAAGAAGGGGAAAGAGGGGAAAGCGGGGACAGCGAAAAGCGGGCAGAACGGCGGTCCGGGCCGGCCGCGGCGCTGGTTCGCCCGCCACCGGCAGCCTGAGCTGACCGTACTGAAGCCGCCGCCCGGCACCGTACCGGCGGCCCCGCTGCCGACCGGCCCGGCCGCCCCCGCGCTGCAACTGCCGCGCCCCGGCTGGTGGTCGGTGGCGGCCCTGGGGCAGGCGCTGCTGCTCGGCGCCCAACTGCTGGGCGTCAGCTGGCTGCTGGCCGCGCTGGTCGGCCTCCCGGTGGCCGGCCGCTGGCTGCCGCTGGTGCTGCTGCTCGGCGGCTCGGTCGGCGGCCCGCTGCTGGCCTGGATCTGCCGGCTGGCGGCACGCGGCCCGGCGCACAGCTGGGGCCGCAAGGAGGAGTGGCGGCTGCGCCGGCTGGCCGCCGACGCCGGCCAGAGCCAGGTGCTGGAGCCGGTGGCGGCGGAGCTGCTGCGCTACCGCGAGGTCCGCGAGCAGTACGCGATCACCGCCTCGCCCACCGGCTCCCCGGAGGACCCCCTCCCGCCCGCGCTCTGACCCCCGCCGCCCGCGCCAGTTGTTGCCCCGGCCCTCCGCCGGGGCAACACATGTTTGAGGCCCCCGGTCGGCACCGGACCGGCTCCGACCGGCCGGTCGGGCGGGTGCCGTGAATGTTCCCATTCCGCGCGATTCTCAGGTAACGATTCCACGTCGGTAGGCTTAAGACGGTCTACGGGCGGGGACACACAGCAACTCCCTCTCTACGATCCGGCAGTACGCACGGGGAAGTTGATGAGCGTGCCGCCTCAAGTGCGGCTGCGCGCCCCCGTGATCGCCGTGGAGGGGACTTACATGATGTTTGCACGCAAGCGGGTCGCCGCCCGCCTTGCGGCTACCGCCGTCGCCACCGGCCTCGCCGCCGCGGGTGTGCTGGCGGCCGCCGGCCCGGCTTCCGCCGACCCGAACCCGGGCAATGGCGGCGCCACCGCCACCCTGGAGGGTCTCCGGGTCAGCGACAAGATCGACGTGAAGCGGGAGGGCGGACGGGCCAACACCTACAACGGCGGCCTGTTCTACCTGAAGGCGGACGACGGCGGCACCCTGAAGACGTACTGCATCGACTTCGGCACGCCCACCAAGCCGAACGCCAAGTACAAGGAGACCGACTGGAACTCCTCGCGTCTGCACGACCTCCAGGAGGAGGCTGCCAAGATCCACTGGATCCTCCAGAACTCCTACCCCGTCGTTGACGACCTCAACGCCCTCGCCCAGGCCGCCGGCGCGAACTCGCTGACCGCCGAGCAGGCCGCCGCCGGTACCCAGGCCGCCATCTGGGAGCTGTCGGACGGTGTCGAGGCCACCCCGAAGAACGAGAACGCCGCGAAGCTCGCGGACTGGCTCGGCGACAACGCCGAGGCCGTCGAGGAGCCCCGCGCCTCCCTGGAGCTCACGCCCCAGGAAGTGACCGCCAAGCCGGGCCAGCTGTCCGACCCGGTCACCGTGCACACCAGCGCCAACTCCGTGGTCGTCTCCACCGACGCGGCCGCCGCCGCTGCCGGGGTCACCGTCGTGAACGGTGCCGGTGAGACCATCACCGAGTCCACCCCGGTCACCGACGGCACCGAGCTGTTCTTCTCGGTGCCCGAGGGCGCCGAGGACGGTTCCGCCGCCCTGACCGCCACCGCCACCTCCCCGGTGCCGGTCGGCCGTGTCTTCACCGGCATCGACGTCCAGACCCAGACCATGATTCTGGCCGGGTCCTCCGAGTCGTCCGTCACCACCGGCGCCACCGTCCACTGGGCCAGCGAGGGCCCGAACCCGGCGATCACCGCCAACGAGGTGTGTGCCGAGGGCGGCGTCGAGCTGACCGTGACCAACGACGGCGACCAGCCGTTCACCTTCGAGCTGGAGGGCGAGTCCTACGAGATCGCCCCGGGCGCCGAGGAGAAGGTCCTGGTCCCGGTCGACGAGGGCCAGGCGTACGAGATCACCGTCGAGAACCTCGAAGGCAAGGAGCCCTGGGTCTTCAAGGGCGTCCTGAACTGCGACACCGCCGGTGAGGAGCCCGTCGCCGAGCCCGAGCCGGAGACCCCCGCCGAGAACGAGCCCGCCCCGGCCAGCACCGGTGGTTCCACCGGCCCGGACCTGGCCGAGACCGGTTCCAGCTCCAACCTGGGCATGATGGCCGGTGTCGCCGTGGCCCTGCTGGCCGTCGGCGGTGGCGCGGTGTTCTTCATGCGCAAGCGGGCCGCCGGCTCCGCTGAGTAAGCACCAGCACCACCAGCACCACCCGCGGTGAGCGGCCGTACCGTACGGTCATCGCCACCCACCGCGAAGGGGCGGGTCCCACCGGGGCCCGCCCCTTCACCGTCCCCGCCGGTTTCCGCCCGGGGCATGCCATGCGGCAGGATGGACGCATCCACTCTTCCGCCCCCCTTCACTGATCCCCCCGGACGGTTTCCGTTGGCTGAGTACATCTACACCATGCGCAAGGCGCGCAAGGCGCACGGCGACAAGGTGATCCTTGACGACGTCACCCAGAGCTTTCTGCCCGGGGCCAAGATCGGTGTCGTGGGCCCCAACGGCGCGGGCAAGTCCACCGTGCTGAAGATCATGGCCGGCCTGGAGCAGCCCTCCAACGGCGACGCCTTCCTCACCCCCGGCTACAGCGTCGGCATCCTGCTCCAGGAGCCCCCGCTGGACGAGACCAAGACCGTTCTGGAGAACGTCCAGGACGGCGTGGCCGAGATCAAGGGCAAGCTCGACCGGTTCAACGAGATCGCCGAGCTGATGGCGACCGACTACTCCGACGCGCTCCTTGAGGAGATGGGCAAGCTCCAGGAGGAGCTGGACCACGCGAACGCCTGGGACCTCGACGCCCAGCTGGAGCAGGCCATGGACGCGCTGGGCTGCCCGCCCGGCGACTGGGCCGTCACCAAGCTCTCCGGCGGCGAGAAGCGCCGGGTGGCGCTGTGCAAGCTGCTGCTGGAGCAGCCCGATCTGCTGCTGCTGGACGAGCCCACCAACCACCTGGACGCCGAGTCCGTCAACTGGCTTGAGCAGCACCTGGCGAAGTACCCGGGCACGGTGGTCGCGATCACCCACGACCGGTACTTCCTGGACAACGTCGCCCAGTGGATCTGCGAGGTCGACCGGGGCCGGCTGCACGGCTACGAGGGCAACTACTCCAAGTACCTGGAGACCAAGGCCGCCCGGCTCAAGGTCGAGGGCCAGAAGGACGCCAAGCGCTCCAAGCGGCTCAAGGAAGAGCTGGAGTGGGTCCGCTCCAACGCCAAGGGCCGGCAGGCGAAGTCCCGTGCTCGGCTCGCCCGTTACGAGGAGATGGCGGCGGAGGCCGAGAAGACCCGCAAGCTGGACTTCGAGGAGATCCAGATCCCGCCGGGCCCGCGGCTGGGCAATGTGGTCGTGGAAGTCGACAAGCTGGGCAAGGCGTTCGGCGACAAGGTGCTGATCGACGACCTGTCGTTCACCCTGCCGCGCAACGGCATCGTCGGGGTGATCGGCCCCAACGGCGCGGGCAAGACCACCCTGTTCAAGATGATCCTGGACCTGGAGCAGCCGGACACCGGCGACATCAAGGTCGGCGAGACGGTCAAGGTCTCCTACGTGGACCAGTCGCGCGCCAACATCGACCCCAAGAAGTCGCTGTGGGCCGTGGTCTCCGACGAACTGGACTACATCAACGTCGGCCAGGTCGAGATGCCCTCGCGCGCCTACGTCAGCGCCTTCGGCTTCAAGGGCCCGGACCAGCAGAAGCCGGCCGGCATCCTCTCCGGCGGTGAGCGCAACCGCCTCAACCTGGCGCTGACCCTCAAGCAGGGCGGCAACCTGCTGCTGCTCGACGAGCCGACCAACGACCTCGACGTGGAGACGCTCTCCTCGCTGGAGAACGCCCTGCTGGACTTCCCCGGCTGCGCCGTGGTGGTCTCCCACGACCGCTGGTTCCTGGACCGGATCGCCACCCACATCCTCGCCTACGAGGGTGACTCCAAGTGGTTCTGGTTCGAGGGCAACTTCGAGGCGTACGAGAAGAACAAGATCGAGCGGCTCGGCCCGGAGGCCACCCGGCCGCACCGGGCCACGTACAAGAAGCTCACCCGGGGCTGAGGGGCGGAGGAACACAGCCGTGCGACATGTGTACGAGTGCCCCCTGCGCTGGTCGGACATGGACTCCTTCGGGCATGTCAACAATGTGATCTTCCTGCGCTATCTGGAAGAGGCCCGGATCGACTTCATGTTCCGGCTGGCGCGGCAGGCCGACTCCGGTGCTTTCACCGGGGGTTCGGTGGTCGCACGGCACGAGATCGACTATCTGCGCCCGCTGGTGCACCGGCACGCGCCGGTGTCCGTCGAGCTGTGGGTGGCCAAGCTCGGCGGCGCCTCGGTGACCGTCGGCTATGAGATCAAGGACGCGGAGCAGGTGTACGTCCGTGCCGCCACGGTGGTCGTGCCGTACGACCTCCAGGCGGGCCGGCCGCGCCGGATCACCGAGGAGGAGCGCCGCTTCCTGGGGCAGTACCAGGACGACGCGGCCGGGAGCGGTCCCGCGTGAGCGCTGGCCTGAGCGTGTCGTTCGCCGAGCGGGGGGAGGCCGCCGAACTGGCGGCCCTCCTCGCCCGGCTGCTGCGCTGGGAGAAGGCCGCCGCGGCCCGGCTCCAGGCGGACGGGCCGGTGCTCGGCGTGTTCGCCAAGCCGGCCAGGTTCGATGTGCTGGCGATCCGGCCGCTGCGGCTGGTGGCGCCGGTCCGCCTCGATGTCACCGTGTCGGCGGGGGAACTGCTGGAGGGCATCGACGAGGCCGCCGGTACGGCCGCCGTGCCGGCGGCGGTGACCGGCCCGTCCTGGGCCGGGGTGCTGCCGCCGCGCGGCGGCTGGGAGCCGCTGGCCGAGCTGGCGCACCCGGGGGTACGGAGTGCGGCCGAGGCCGTGGTGGCGGAGTTCCGGGAGCGTACGGAGGCCCTGGCCCCCGGCGAGCGCACCCGGGACGCGCTGGACGCGCTGGCCGAGGAGATCTGGAGCCGCCCGCTGCCCGGCACCCCGCTGCCGCTGCGGGCGGTGCACGCGGCCCGCTCGCTGGGCTTTCTGCGGGCCGCCGGGGGGCCGGTGGCGGTGCTGGCGCGGGGCGTGTGGCTGCGGCTGCGCACCCCGCTGGGTTCCATCGCGGTCCGCCGCCCCGGCTCCACCACCCCCGGGCTGACGGTCACCCCGCGCTGACCGGGCCGCTCGCGCCGACGGCGTGGTCAGCGGGTTGGCGTGAGCGGCGTGAGCGGCGTGGCCGGAGAGGTGACCGGCTCGTACTCACTCCTTCGAGTGTCCGATCGGCATGCGGTTGACATGTGGCCCGACGGGGCGCGGCGCGGCAGGGCCGGCGGGTCACATCTCGCGGGCGATGAACTGGATCAGCTGCCGCGACTCCGTCTCGTCCAGCGCGATCTGCTCCGAAACCTCCAGCAGTTTCCGGTACTTCTCCAACTCCGGCGCGGCATGCAGGAAATCACCGCCGAAAGGCGTGTCCACCTCTACCGTGTCCAGCTCCGTCACCGGGCCGTACGCATAGAGAAAAGACTGCCCGTGTCCGGGAATGTCCTCCTGTGAAAACGGAATCACCCGCAGCTCCACCGATGGCCACTGCGCCACCTCAAGTAGCCATTCCAGCTGTCCGCGTGCCGTCTTGCGGCCCCCGTACCGCATCCGCAACGCGCCCTCGTGGATGATCGCCTGACACGGCGGCGGGTTCTCCCCCTGCAACAGCTCCCCCCGCCGCAGCCGCAGCGCCACCCGTGCCGACAACAGCTCCTCGTCCGGCGGCGGCACCGATCCCGCCATCACCGCGCGCGCGTACTCCGGAGTCTGGAACACCCCCGGCACCAGCAGCAGATGCACCATCCGCAGCCGCACACAGTGATGCTCAAGCTCCGCCATGTCCACATTGCCCGGCGGCACCTTGCCCCGGAATTCGTCCCACCAGTTACCGCCCCGGTGTTCCCTGGCCATCGCGCACAATTCCCCGATGAGCCGCTGATCCTGACAACCGTAGAACTCGGTGAGCCGCCGAATCCGTACCTCACTGATACCGCGCCGGCCGGATTCGATATTCGACATCTTCGCGCGATCCGTACCGATCCACGCGGCCCCCTCGTGCGCCGCTTTACCGGCCCGCTCCCGCAACTTCCGCAATTCGGCCCCGAGCCGCGCCTCACGTGCGCTCGGAAGATCCCTCGGTGGCATCCTCGCCCTCCTCATCCGCGACCGCAACAGTCTGCCGCGCCGCGTCGCCCCCGGTCTACGTTCCGTGAGTTCCCGCCCCACGGAACGGGTCTGCGACCATGGAGGAGTGACTGAGATCCGACGCGGCACACTGCCCACCGAGACCTTCTACGAGCGGGTCGGGGGCGAGGCCACCTTCCGCACGCTCGTGGGGCGCTTCTACGAGGGCGTGGCCGGTGACCCTCTGCTGCGGCCCATGTACCCGGAGGAGGACCTGGGGCCCGCCGAGGAGCGGTTCGCCCTCTTCCTCATCCAGTACTGGGGCGGCCCGCGCACCTACAGCGATCGGCGCGGCCACCCGCGGCTGCGGATGCGGCACGCCCCGTTCCAGGTCGACCGGGCGGCGCACGACGCGTGGCTGCGGCACATGCGGGAGGCCATCGACACGCTCGGCCTCGCCGAGGAGGACGAGGCCGAGCTGTGGCGCTACATGGTGTACGCGGCCGGTTCGATGATCAACACCCCCGGCTGAGCGCGCCGGGTCAGGCGTCCCAGCGGAACAGCCGCGCCGCGATCGCGGTGAGCACCGCCGTGAACAGCAGCAGCCCGCCCATCACCGGCAGCGCCGCCTCCCAGCCGCCGCCCCGGCTGAGCACCTCCTGGATCGCGTCATTGAGATGCCGCAGCGGCAGCAACTGCGCGATCGGCGTCAGCCAGCCCGGCATCACATCGGTGGGGAAGAACGACCCCGACAGAAACGCCATCGGCATGATCGTGACCTGGAGGATGCCGTTGGCCGCCTCCTCCGTCTTCGCCACCGAGCCGATCACCAGCCCGATCGACATGAACGCCAGCGAACCGCACAGCACCAGCGGCACCACCAGCCACCACGAGCCGGTGAGCTTGAGCCCGTAGAACGGGATCACCGCGATCCCCAGGAACAGCGCCGTCTGCACCAGCGCAAGCGCCAGCGTCACCCCGACCCGGGCCCCGACGATCGTCGCCGGATGGATCGGGGCCAGCCACAGCCGGCGCAGCAGCCGCGTCTTGCGCCAGTTCACGAGGGTCAGCGCGGCCAGGAACGCCCCGCCCATCGCCACTGCCCAGCCCAGCAGCCCGGGCGCCAGATACTGGATCGGCCGGACCGAATCGTCCTCGACCTTGTCGATCGCGAGCCGGTAGGTGGCCGGCTGGCCGGTGGCGGCCAGGTTCGCGGACTCCACCAGCGACTGGAGCACACTGCGGACGGTCCCGGCCCGTACCCCGTCCGCCTCCGAGTAGCGCAGCTCGACGGTGTCGCCGGACTGCCAGATCACCCCGGCCACCTCGCCGGTACGGACCGCCTCCAGCGCCCCGTCGAGATCGGCGGCCCGCCGGATCTCCAGCACCTGGTCCAGCTCGGCACGGGCCTCGGCCGGCAGCTCGTCCAGCACCGCGACCTCGCCGACCTGCGCGACGGGCGAGCGGGAGATGGCCGAGTCCTGGAAGAGAGCGCCGAACAGCACCAGGAACATGAGCGGGAACAGCAGCATGAAGAACACGGCGGTACGGTCGCGCAGCAGACCAAGCGCCATCGTCCTGGACAGGGGCAGCAGCCCCGTGGCGCGGCTCATTCGCGGAACTCCCGGCCGGTCAGCTGGAGGAAGACATCCTCCAGGGTGTCGACGCCCAGCTCACGGATCAGCTCGGCGGGCGGCCCGGTACGCAGAATGCGGCCGGCGTCCATGATCGAGACGCGGTCGCACAGGATCTCCGCCTCGTCCAGATAGTGCGTGGTGAGGACCACGGTGCGGCCGGCGGCGTTGATCTCGCGCAGCAGATCCCACAGATTGCGGCGGGCCTGCGGATCGAGCCCCGTGGTGGGCTCGTCCAGGAACACCAGCTCCGGATCGTGCACCAGCGCGATGGCGATCGACAGCCGCTGCGCCTGGCCGCCGGACAGCTGGGTGTCGCGGACATCCGCCTTCTCGGCGAGCCCCACCGACTCCAGCATGGCGTCGGCGCGCTCGGCGGAGACCCCGTACAACTCGGCGAAGGTGTGGATCTGCTCGCGCGCCGAGAGCTTGTCGAAGAAGGCGGTCGCCTGGAGCTGGACGCCGATCCGGCGCAGCAGCTCGTGGTTGCGCGGCCACGCCGGGATGCCGAGCAGCTCGGCGGTGCCCTCGTCGGGGCGGCGCAGGCCCTCGACCAGCTCCAGGGTGGTGGTCTTGCCGGCGCCGTTGGGGCCCAGAATGCCGTAGAACTCGCCCGGTGCCACCTCGAAGCTGACGCCGTCGACCGCCTGGACATCCCCGTACTTTTTGCGCAGCCCGCTGACGGATATGGCGGGTTTTTCCAAAGTCTCTGTCCTATCCCCGATAGAGGGTGAGCGTGGTCCAGGCCCCCACATGCACCCGGTCGCCCTCGCGGAGCGGCACCGGGACAAAGGGCTGGATCGGATCCTCGGAGCCGTTGACCGTGGTGCCGTTGGTGGAGTCCTGGTCGACGACCGCCCAGCTGCCGTCCGGCTGCTGGACGAGGACGGCGTGCTGATGGGAGACGCCGGGGTCCTCGGAGGGCTGGGACAGATCGATGTCCGGGCTTTCGCCGGTGGACTGCCGGCGGCGGCCGATGGTGATCTGCGGGCCGGCCAGCGGCAGCTGCTGGGGCGGGACGTACGGGGGGAGGCTCAGCTGGGCGGCCTCGGGGCCCGAACGGCGCATCATCGCCTGGAAGTAGTCGGGGTCGGGGCCTACCGTGACCATCCAGGGGCCCTGCTGCCGCGGGGGCTGCTGGCCGGGGTAGCCGTAGCCGCCGGGGGCCTGCTGCTGGTGGGGCATGGGCGGCGGCAGCACCCAGTCGCCGGTCTGGCCGGACGACTGCTGATGACCGTACGGCTGCTGGGGCTGGTGAGGCTGGTGAGGCTGGTGAGGCGGCTGGTACGGGGGCGGCTGCGGGTGGGGCTGCTGATGCTGCGGCGGCGCGCCGGGTATCGGCGGGCCGTCCGAGCGCACCGGAGGTATGTAGGTGGTGGGGGAGTTGGTGAGGAAGTTGTACCGGCAGCCCTCGCAGAACGGTGCCTGCGCCTCGCGCGGGGTACGGCACTGCGGACACAACTCGGCGGCCGGCGGCGGCCCGGAGTGCATCGGCGGAGCGGCGGGATAGCCGGGCGGACCGGGCGGCGGGCCGGCCGGCCCCGGTGGAACCGGGTGCTGACCGAAAGCGCCGGGCGGCGGGGGCACCGCGGCGGCGGGCGCCAGCATGCGGTAACCGCACACCTCACACCAGTCCTCGGCCGCCGACTGGTGGCCATTCGGGCAAGTCGGCATGTTACTGCCTCCCCCTGCTTCCGCTGATTCGTCTCATGTCGACTACTTCTTTACCCGGACCGTCTTCGTCGACCTCGTCTCCAGGGTCATCTCGTCGGCCTCGGCGACTTTCGCCTTCAGCCGAACAGTACCTCTCGCCGCATCCTCCACGTCCACCACCTTTGCCAGCAGTTGTGAGGTCTGCACATTCCCCGAGGCATGCGCCAGCTGCACGGCCCGGCCCAGTTTGGAGACGGCGCCGCGCGCGTCGCCGCGCTTGCGCAGGTCGATGCCCTGCTGGATGACCCGGGCCAACTCCTCCTGTCCCGTGTAGTGGGCCACCTGCGGATTGAGCGCGGTCGCCGCCGCCATGTCGGAAGTCCACACGGCGCGGATCAGGCCCTGCCGGGGGGAGACGGTCACACCGTCCGGACCGACCAGCGACACCCGGGCCGCGAGCATCTCCTGGCCGACATCACAGGCCGGCACCTGAATGCTCAGGTGATAGTCGCGGGACTCCGAACCCCACGAACCCGTCGGATAGTCCCCGGCGCGCGGCGGCGCCTCGGTACGGCGTCCGGTGAGATCGGCGACGGCCGGCGCCACCTGCTTCACGTACCGGACACCGGCACCCAGCGGGGTCCACAGCCGCAGGCTGACATCGCCGACCGCCTTGCCCATGACCGACTCCATCATGGAGGTGAAGTCGGCGGACAGCGCGTCCGGTTCGGCGACGATGTCGGCGGTGCCCAGCAGCGCGCCGGCGATCTGGGTGACCTCCCCGACCTCCCAGTCCGTACCCACCCCGCGCGCGTCACAGGTGAAGCGGCCCGCGCAGCGCGCGAGTGCTTCGCCGAGCCGCGCCGGCTCCTCGTGCTCGTTGCGGCCGTCCGTCAGCAGCAGGGCGTGCCGGATCGGCGCGGCCGAGGTGGCCAGCAGGCGCTCGGCGAGCAGCAGCCAGGTGCTGATGGCGGTGCCGCCGTTGGCCCTGAGACCGGTGAGGGCTTCCTTGGCCGCCCGGCGGGTGGCCTCGTCCGCGCAGGCCAGCCGGCCCTCGCCCGGAAACACCTCCGTGGCCCGGTGGGTGCCGGCGACGACGGCGAAGGCCGTACCGTCCCGGAGCGTGTCGATGGCCGCCTCGGTCGCCCGGCGGGCGCCGGCCATCTTGGAGGACGGGTAGTTCATCGACCCCGAACAGTCCACCATGATGACCACGGCGGCATCGCCGCGACGGTCGCCGCCGGTGGCGGTCACCGTGACGATGGCGTGCACCTCGTCGGCGCCCCGGTGCAGAAACTCGTTCTGGTCGACATCGATGGAGAAGACCGGCTCCGTACCCGTACTCATCCGGCTGATCATCCGGCCACTTCCACCACCGGGAAGGGGATGACCGCGACGGTGACATTGTCGTGGCCGCCCGAGTCCAGGGCATGCCGCACCAGATGCTGCGCGGTCGGCAGCGGCGTCTCGCGGGCCCCGGCGGGCACCAGGCGGGACAACTGCTCGGCGGACTCGGCATAGTTCCACAGCCCGTCCGTGCACACGATCACCACACCCGGGCGGTCCGGCTTGAACGACGCGGTGTGCGGCTCGACATCCACCGCGTCCGCGCCCAGCCAGGCGGTGATGGCGTGCGCGCGGTGGTCCGCCATCGCCTCGGCCTCGTTGAGCAGACCGGCGGCCACCATCTGGGCAGCCCAGGAGTCATCCTCCGTCAGCCGGGCGGCGGCGGCACCGCGCTCGGCGGGGATCCAGTAGGCACGGCTGTCGCCGACCCAGCCCACGGTGAGGATGCCGCCGGCCGTGACGGCGCTCACGAGGGTGCAGGCCGGGGCGTTCTGGCCCGGCTCGGCGGCGGCGTCCGCCAAGTCGGCGACGGCGCGGGCGGCGGACAGCACGGCGTCGTGCATGGCCTGCTGGCCGGAGACACCGCGCGGGAGCGAGGCCAGCAGCGACTCGGCCGCCGCCTCGGACGCGGCGGCGGACGCCTCGTGCGGACGGGTCGAGGAGGACACCCCGTCGCAGACAACGGCGATGATCGCCGGCGAACCATCGGCGAGCGCGGTCGCCGAGACCGTGAACGAGTCCTCGTTGCGGTGGTGCCGCAACCCGAGATCACTGACGGCGGCCACCCCGCCCAGCGCGCGCTCGACATGATCCCGCTCCCCGGGCTGCGCCCGGCCGCAGTCGGCGCAGTAGCCGTCCGCGTCCACCCGGCCCTTGCCGCAGACGGCGCAGAGCACCGGATGCGTTTCGCGGGTGGGCGGCCGGGCATCGCGCGTGCGCGGATCGGCGGCCCGCGGATCCGCGGGGGCGGGGGCGGGAGCGGGAGCCGCAGGGGCGGCGGCGGCCGAAGCGGCGGCGGTGGCCCGCGGATCGAGCGAAGGAATCCGTGGCTGGGGCTGGGGCTGGGGCTGGGGCTGCGGCGGCGGCAGCGTGAAATCCGCCTCGGTGGGCGTATAGCCCGCATCGGAGGAGGGGACCCCACCCCGTCCCGCCCCACCGGCGGCACCGCCCGCCGGGCTCTGTCCGTGCGAACCCGCCGCCGGCGTAGCGGTCTGCGATGTTGAGGGCACTGCGTCACCGGGAGCCTGCCGTCCCGGGCCCGGCTGCGCTGCTGACCTCGGGCCGTTAGCCGCGTCCTGGCCGGTCCGGGTGGTGGCTGGGCCCGGCGCCGGCGGGTTCCCGTGGGTGACACCGGGCGTCGGGCTCTGTCCGTGCGAACCCGCCGCCGGGGCAGCGGTCTGCGGCGTCGCGGGCACACCGCCACCGGAAGCTCGCCCGCTCGGGCCGGCCTGGGCCCCGGCCGCCCCCTGGGATGTTCCCACCGGAGTCTGTCCGATCGGCGCTGTCACGCGGCCGGCTCGGCTCGCCCCCGGAACCTGCCCCGGCTGACTGCCGGGCCCACCCTGCGCCACTGCCGAAGACGTCGCCCCGGCCGCCTTCGGCGCTGTCGCGCCGCCGGTGCCGGTCGGTCCCTGGCCCTGGGGCGGTTGGGTGGGTGTGGCGGGGTTGGTTGTGGCGGCAGTGGGTGTGGGCTGGGGGCTCTGCGCGGGCGCCTGCGGCGGGTAGCCCCCGGCCGCCTTCGGCGCCGCGCTGGCATGGTTTTGCGGCGGTGTGGCTGGGTTGCCGACGGCTGAGTCAGGTGCGGCGTGGCCGCCCCGTGCCGCCGCCGAAGGCGTCGTCCCGGTCGTCGGCGGTGGGTAGCCGCCGGCCGCCTTCGGCGCCGTCGCGCCGCCGTGGCCCTGGGGCGGTTGGGTGGGTGTGGCGGGGTTGGTTGTGGCGGCAGTGGGTGTGGGCTGGGGGCTCTGCACGGGCGCCTGCGGCGGGTTGCCGACGGCTGAGTCAGGTGCGGCGTGGCCGCCCCGTGCCGCCGCCGAAGGCGTCGTCCCGGTCGTCTGCGGTGGGTAGCCCCCGGCCGCCTGCGGCGCCGTCGCGCCGCCGGTGCCTTGCGGCGGCTGCGCCGCTGTGGCACCGGGTGCGGCGTGGCCGCCCTGCGGTGCTGGGGAAGTGGTGGCTCCGGTCGTCTTCGGTGCTGCCGCGCCGCCGTTGGCGGTCGGCGGTGGCGTCGGTGCGTTGGCTCCTGCCGTCCGGGGGCTGCCGGGGGTGATCGGTGCCGGGGTGTCGGGCGAGCGGGTCGGGGAGGCAGCTCCGGGCGCGGGCGCACCACTGGCCCGCGGCGCCGGTGGCGCGCCGCCGACGGGCGCCTGCCGAGCCGAATCGGTGTGCGCGTTCGGCGCCGCCGGGTCGGCAGAAGGCTGGGCCGCCCGCGGTGTTGCCGGGTTGCCGGGTGCCGTCCGGCCACCCCGCGGCGCTGCCGCCGGGCGGCTGCCATCGGTCGCGTTCGGGCCGGTCGCGCCGCCGCCCGGCGGTAGTGGTCCGGCGGTGCTGGTCCGGGGGGAGCCGGACCCGGCGGGGGAGGGCGGCGGGGTGTTCCTCTTGGGAGCGCGGGCGGTCATGGGCGGAGGGGTGCGCAGGTGTTTGCCGCAGTTGCCGCAGAACTCGTCGTCGGCTTCCAGCGGCTCCCCGCAGCCGGGGCAGGCGGAGAGTTGGTCGAGCTGCGGCATCGTCACACCCATGTCCTAGGGCGGAAGCGGTTGGCCGCCTCCACCAGTTCGATCCGTTCACTACTGTCCGGCGCCCATTGTGCGAGTCGCCGGTAGGAGCGTTCCAGACCAAGTCTGATGCCCGTCTCCTCCAGCGGCGCACCCAGGATCCGCCCCTCTTGTCCGGAATGGCCGGATAGGAGCCAGTCCAGCGCAGACCCCAGCACTTCACAGGACAGCTGTTCACCCAGGGATGGTTCCAGGCCCCCGGCGAGCAGTGCCTCCACCTGGCGTCCCGCCGCCAGCAGGTCCGGCAGCAGGGATTCGGCCGGTGAGCGCTGTCGCAGCCGGGCCCGTACCGCCGCCACCCGGGCGGCGATGTGGTGGGCCGAGGTGTCCGGCACGGACTCCAGCGCGGTCACCGCCCGCTCCCGGTCGCCCGTCGCCAGCCGTACCCGGGCGAGGCCGAAACCCGCGCTGACATGGCTGGGATCGGTGCGCCACACCAGCTCGTAGTAGTCGGCCGCGTTGTCCAGCTGGCCCAGGGTCTCCGCGCACACCGCCAGCGCCAGCTTCGGCGCGACCTCGCCGGGGAACGCGTCGTACACCGCGTCGAACGACAGCGCCGCCGTGCTCAGATCGCCGGTCGCCAGTGCGGCGACGCCCTGGTACCACACCACCCGCCAGTCCTCGCCGCACTCGTCCGCCAGCGCGGACAGCAGCCAGCGGGCGCTGTCCCGGCCTCGGCCGTCCGGGAGTTCGAGCAGGGCGCGCAGCTCGCGCAGCCGCCGCTCGACCGAGTCCACCGGGGCGGCGTTGAGCGCGGTCAGCAGATCGGTGGGGGCGCTGGTCATCAGGCCGGAGAGGAAGCCCGCGTTGGGGTCGGCGGGATCGACCTTCGGTACGGGGAGGGACAACGCCGTGGACTCGATGTTCAGGGGGGTGGTCAGGGGCGTTGTCGGTGCCGCTGTCGGCGCCTTGGCCGGTGACGGGGTTTCCCGTCGTCCGCCGGGCTTCCCCTTCGGCTTCTTCCGCGCGCCCAGCGCTGATACCTCGCGGCCCACCGGCGGCATCAGCTCCGTGTCCGGGACCCGCACTTCCGGGCCGAACAACTGCGACAGCGCCGGCTGCGGCTGGCCCGACTGGAGGGCCACCACCTCGCGCAGCACGCCCGTCAGCTGCTCGGACATCTCCTGCGCGGACGCGAACCGCCGTTCCGGGTCCGGGTCGGTGGCCCGGACCAGCAGGCGGTAGAACGACTCGTACCGCTGGAAGACCTCCACATGCTCCGGCTCGGGCAGGCTGTCCGTGAAGACCGTGGTGTAGCCCTGGAAGTCGAACGTCAGCACCGCCAGCGTCCGCGCCACCGTGTACAGGTCGGAGGCGACGGAGGCGCCCACCTCGGCGACCTCCGGGGCCTGGTAGCCGACCGTGCCATAGGTCGCGCTCTCGGTGTCGTCCATCCGGCGCACCGCGCCCATGTCGATCAGCTTCAGCTGGTCGTTCTGCTGGATCGCGTTGTCCACCTTGAAGTCGCAGTACAGCAGCTGGCGGCTGTGCAGATGCCCCAGCGCGTCGAGCGCTTCGATGCCGTACGCGCACGCCTGCTCCACCGGCAGCGGATCGCGGCGCCCGCCCTGGGTGCGGCGGGCGTTGGCGATCTCCTTCAGCGACCGGCCGCCCACGTACTCCATCACTATGTAGCCGTCCAGGCTGCCGGTACGGCGGTCCAGATGCTCCACGAAGTTGTAGATCCGCACGATGGTGGAGTGCTCGATCTCGGCGAGGAAACGCCGTTCGGAGATCGCCACCTCCATGGCGTCCTGGTCGCCGGTGTCCAGCAGGCCCTTGAGCACCACCCAGCGGTGGCTGACCTTGGTGTCCTTGGCCAGATAGATCCAGCCGAGGCCGCCGTGCGCCAGGCAGCCGGCGATCTCGTACTGGTCGTGCACCAGGTCGCCGGGATGCAGCTTGGGCACGAAGGAGTACGGGTGGCCGCAGCGGGTGCAGTACCCCTCGCTGCGGCCGGGGCGGTCGCCCCGGGTACGGCCGACCCGTTCGCCGCAGTCGCTGTTGCCGCAGAACCGCTTGCGCTCGGGCACCTCGGGGTCGGCCAGCACCTGGTCCAGCGGGTCGGGGCGGGGCACGGCGGGGACGGTCACCAGGCCGGCGCCCAGCCGGGAGCGGTGCCGGGTGGCGGTCGAGCGGGAGCTGCGCACCGAGACCGAACGGCCCGACATCGGGCCCGACATGGAGCGGGACAGCGCCCCGGACACCGAGCGGTGCGACAGCCGTGAGCTGGGCAGCGAGTGCGCGGACGCGGACGCGGACGCGGGGGCGGACCCGGGCGCGGATACGGGCGCCGAGCGCTGGGAGGGTACGGAGCCGGGCTGCGGCGTGTGGGTCAGCCCGGTGCCGACCCCGCCGATGTCGCCGCGCGCCGAGACCACCGGGGCGAGACCGCACAGGTCGCAGTACAGCTGGCCGTCGCCGACGTCCTCGTACTGGCCCGCGCAGCCGGGCCGCTGGCAGGGCACGGGCAGGGGTGGGGTGTCGGTCACGGCTCGCTCCGCCCGGTGAGCAGTTCCGCCGCCGCCTCCTGGTAGCGCTGCACGGCGCCTTCCGCCGCGCGCAGATCGCAGGGCGCGGTCCACAGCAGCCGGCGGGCGGCGTCGTAACGTTCGGCCAGCAGCGGGTCGTCGTTCTTGCCGAGCCGGACGGCCTTCGCACGGTAGGCATCGAGCCGGCCGCGCAGTTCGGCGCGTATCGCGAGCGGGGCGGTGACGGCGGACAGCGAGGAGCGGGCCCGCTCCAGCTCCTCCTCGGCGCGTACTTCCAGGGCGTCCAGGAGCGGGGAGAGCCGGTGCCACTGGGCGCGCCGCCGGTAGTCGCCCGCGGTGGCGAGCTGCTGCTGGAGGACGACGGGCGGGCCGCTGACGGCGGGCACCTCGCTGGCGGCGATCTTGGACAGCACCTCGACGCGCGCGGCGCGGGCCTCGGCGAGGGTGCGGTCGGCGCGGGAGAGCACGTCGCGCAGGCCCACCAGCCGGGACTCGGCGTCCTTGCGGACCCCGAACACGGCGTCCACCTCGCGCCGGATGTCGTCGAGGGTGCGGGCGGCCGTGTCATAGCGGGTGGTGTCGGGGCGGCCACCGCCGGGGGCACTGGAGCCGCCGGCCGGCAGCCAGAACGCCAGCGGGTCGGCGATCACCTCGGCGCGCAGCGCGGTCAGTTCGCCGGTGACCCGCTCCAGGTCGTCGCCGGCCGGGTGGGTGCCGGGGCGCACTCCGGCGGAGTGGGCCAGCTCGCTGACCCGGCGCAGCTCGGCGGCCAGCAGATCTATCCGGGCGGGCAGTGCGGACCATACGGAGTCGGCGGCGGCGACCACGTCGAGGACTTCGGCGTAGCCGCGGTTCATCCGGGCCACCAGCTGCTGCCAGCTGGTGTGTTCGGCGAGGAGTTCGCCGCCGGAGATCACCAGGTTGCGGCCTTCCAGCAGCAGGCTGAGCCGGGTCAGCTCCTCGCGGCCGGGGAAGCGTCGCCGGCCGCGCAGCTCGCGGGCGGTGGTGAGGGTTTCGGTGCAGGTCTCGAACCAGGACCACAGGTCGGTGACGGTGGCCTCGGCGTGCCGCCAGCGTTCGAGGGTGAGCCCGGTGAGCTGCGCGCCTTCGAGCAGCCGGCGGCCCGCGTGGTCCTGGAGCGTCAGCAGGGAGGATTCGATCGCCTCGTGCTCGGCGGCGAGCCGCGTCAGGGCGCGGTCCACTTCCTCCCGGCTCAGCACCCGTTGACCGGAGTCCGGGGCCATCGCTCTCCCCTCTGTCCTCGCCTGTGGCTCTGCCTTCGCTGCATGTGCGCTCGTTGATCCTTCCCCCGTACGGATGCGGTTCACCGCTCAGTCCCGGTACCGGGGTGCCGCCGGCTCGGGGGACTGGTCCGGCGGGAAGTAGTCGGCGAGCCAGGCCCGGTACGAGAGCCGCCAGTCGCTGCTGTCGCCGCCGGCCCGGTAGTCCTCCAGTATGGCGTTGACCCGGCGGACGAGGTCCTCGTCCGCCAGATTCATCGCGATGCCGTAGGACTCTTCCTTGATGGGATCGCCGACCAGCCGCATGGTGGGGTCCTGGGCGGCGTGGGCGGCGGCCAGTGCGCCGTCGGTCATCAGGGCGTCTGCCTCGCCGAGCTGGATCCGTACCAGGCAGTCCAGATGGCCGCCTGCCTCGACCAGTTCGGCGCCGTGCGGCTCGCTCTCCAACAGGGCCCGGGCGGTGGTGTCGTTGCCGCTGCACACCCGCATACCGGCGAGCGAGGAGTCGAATCCGGTGATGGTGGACCAGCGGGGCGCCAGCAACTGCTGGCCGGTGTCGAAGTAGGGGGCGGAGAACGCCACCGAGTCCCAGCGCGCGCAGGTGATGGACATGCTGCGGATCACCATGTCCACCTCCCGGTTCTCCAGGAGCGGGATCCGCTGGTCGGTGGGGATGGGGCGCAGGGTGACCAGCTCGGGGTCGCCGAGGAGGTCGGCGGCCACCGCGCGGGCCAGATCGATGTCGAAGCCGATGACCGTCTGCGGGTCGTCGGGGGCCCGGTAGCCCCACAGGTAGCTGTTCTGGTCGACGCCCACGATCAGTCGGCCGCGGTCGATGATCCGGCGCACCGCCTCGCCCTGGTCGCGGGACGGGGACCAGCTGTTCGCCGCCGGGTCGAGGCCGCTCGCGCAGGTCTCGCGGGCGGCGAGCGAGCCGATCCCGTCGGTGTCGGTGCCGGTGCCGTCGTCGCCGTCATCCACCTGGATGACCTGTCCGCCCGCCACCGGGGGCGGTGGGGCCGCGTCGTCGTCCGCGGCGGGCAGGGAGCCGGCCAGCATCCAGCCGGCCAGCGCCAGGCCGCACACCGCCGCGAGCAGCGGGCGCCCGCCCCGCCGTGTCATCGCTGCCATCGCTCCCATCGCCGCACCTTCTGCCCTCGTCCTCACCCGTACTCCGCCAGCCTGCGGTTGATGCCCAGCACGGTGCCTGCGGCGGCCAGCACCGCCAGGGCCGGTGCCCCGGCGGGCAGCCCGGTGCGCGCGGTGGCGGCCCGCTCGGCGGCGCGGGTGAACTGGCCCTGCTCGTGCGCGACGGCCGCCGCCAGCGCCTCGTCGACCCGGTCGAAGGACTCCCCGGTGGAGGTGTCGCCGATGACCAGCTCCACCGCCTCCTGGTAGGCCCCGGCGTTCTCCTGCTGCCGGGCTTCCTCGTGCAGGCTCCGCCACTCGCCGATCGCCGTGTGGGCCGCCTCGATCGGGGCCCGTCCGTCCTCGTCGTCGGCGAGCCGCCAGGCCGCGCCGACCCTGCCCCGCGGATCCGCTCCGCCGTCCGTACCGCCGTCCGTACCGCCGTCCGTACCGCCGTCCGTACCGCCGTCCGTACCGTCGTCCGTACCGTCGTCCGCCTCGCCCTCCGCTCCATCGGCGGGCGGCCCGGCCAGCTCGGTCATCCGTTCCTGGTAGCTCTCCTCGAACCCGGTGCCGGAACCACGCGCCACCAGCGTCATGCTCTCCGCACCCCGGGCCTGGAGCGCCGCGATCCAGGCGTCGTTGAGCGCGCTCAGCGACTGCGCCCCGCCCCGGTCGGCGTCGTCCAGCGCCGTACGGGCGACGGTGTGGGCGCCCACCAGCCACAGCAGCAGCACCAGTGCCGCCCCGGTGGCCGCCAGCAGCCCCTGGTTGAACACCCGGTGGGTGCGCAGCCAGTGCCGCCGCTGGACCCAGGCCAGCACGGCGAGCGCCAGCGCGGCGGCGGCCAGTGAGAACCACGGCCACTCCCCGGCCCGCCGGGCGTCGCCCTGGAAGCGCTCGGTCTCCAGCGCGTACAGCGATTCGGCGGCCGGCAGCAGTACCTCCTGCATCCGGCCGTCGGCGTAGCGCAGATAGGCGCCGCCCAGCGGCAAGCCCTGCCGGTCATTGGCCCGCGCGGTCTCCACCAGGCCCGTGTACACCGGCAGTTCGGCGTTGAGCAACGCGATCAGCTGCTGGGCGCGCGCGGAGTTGCCGGTGTGGGCGGCGGCCCGGGTGAGGAGCGCGGCGGCGGTGGCGATCCGCTCCTCGTAGCGCTCGCGCACCTGCGGATCGGAGCCGGTGCCGGTCAGAAAGGCCACGGCCGCCGTGGTGTTGGCGTCGGCCAGTGAGCGGTAGATGTCGGCCGCCTCCGCGCTGAGCGGCTGGCTGCTGTTGATGAGGGTGTCGGCCGCCTCCGAACGGTCGGCGATCTGCCAGGCCGTGGCCGCCCCGAACAGCAGCAGCGCCGCGACCACCGCGGCTCCGATGATCCGCAGC
This sequence comes from Streptomyces sp. NTD107, assembly GCF_059510435.1. Taxonomy (NCBI): domain Bacteria; kingdom Bacillati; phylum Actinomycetota; class Actinomycetes; order Kitasatosporales; family Streptomycetaceae; genus Streptomyces; species Streptomyces sp. NTD107. The sequence goes on from NZ_JCAJZV010000006.1 coordinate 230,395, forward strand.
CGGCCGGGCTCGGTACGTGCCGCGGCGCGCAGCGAGCGCGCGCCCTTCGCCCAGTCCGACAGCCTCGGCTGCCGGGACGCCCGGGACGCCCGGGGTGACGGCTCCGGGGCCGGCGGCGCGGGCAGCACCGGCGGCACCACGGGCAGCGGCGGAGGCGTGGGCGGTGACGGTACCGAGGCCGGCGGAGTGTCCGGGGGCAGGCCGGGCGGTGCCGGGGTGTGCGGTGGCTGCGTCACGGTCGGGCCCTCCCCCCTCGTGTGTGGCCACGGCCAGCAGTATGGCCGCTGGGCCGGGATCCAGACAGTCTTTGCGGGGATCTTGTCGCGATCGCGATGTTGCCCGCGGCGCTTCGCGGGGCTGGCCCCGCTTTGCCTCCCCTCCTCAACTCTTCCCTTCGCGTCCTTGCGTCCCCTTCACTGTCTGACACGCATTGACCGCCCGTCAGGTTGCACCTACCGTCGCATCGATCTTTTGTCCGTCCCCCCACCACGAATGCGAGAGATCCGATGAGTCGCTCCTTACCCCGTCACACCCGCCGCCCCCGCCCCATCCGCGCGCTGGCCTCGATCGCCGCGCTGCTCACCGCCACCGGCGCGGCTGCCGCGCTCTGGCTCGGCGGCGGCACCGCCACCGCCACCGGCCCCGAGTCCGACGCCGAGGCCGCGCCGCCCCCCACCACCGAGGCCGTCACCCCGTACCAGCAGTACGGCGCCCTGGAGATCTGCGGCCTCAGGCTGTGCGGCGAGAACGGCACCCCCGTACAGCTGCGCGGCATGAGCAGCCACGGCACCCAATGGTTCGAACACTGCCTGACCGATGGTTCGCTGGACGCCCTCGCCTACGACTGGGGCGCGAGCGTGCTGCGGGTGTCCACCTATGTGCAGGAGGGCGGCTACGAGACCAATCCGGCGTACTTCACCAACCTCGCCAGCCGCGTCATCAACCAGGCCACCGCGCGCGGCCTGTACGTCATTGTCGACTGGCACATGCTCAGCCCCGGCGACCCCAACGTCAACACCGCCCGGGCCAAGCAGTTCTTCACCGACATCACCGCCCGCCACGGCCACCAGGACAATATCCTCTACGAGATCGCCAACGAGCCCAACGGCGTCAGCTGGCAGAGCATCAAGAGCTACGCCGAGGAGCTCATCCCGGTGGTACGCGCCGGTGACCCCGACGCCGTCGTCCTGGTCGGCACCCGCGGCTGGTCCTCCCTCGGCGTCTCCGAGGGCTCCGACGAGCGCGAGATCATCAACAACCCGGTCAACGCCACCAATATCGCTTACACGTTCCACTTCTACGCCGCCTCGCACCGCGACGCCTATCTGAACGCCCTGGACCGGGCCTCGGACCGGCTGCCGATCTTCGTCACCGAGTGGGGCACCCAGGACTACTCGGGCGAGGGCCCCAACGACTTCGCCAACTCCCAGCGCTACCTCGATCTGATGGCCGCCAAGGGCATCAGCTGGACCAACTGGAACTTCTCCGACGACTGGCGCACCGGCGCCGTCTTCCGGACCGGCGCCTGCGCCGCCGGCCAGTGGACCGGCACCGGCGCCCTGAAGGAAGCGGGTATCTGGGTCCGCGACCGGGTCTGACACACCGCGGCACGGCGGTCGGCCGGGAGCGTACGGCACGCGCCGTTCTCCCCGGCCGGCCGCCACGCCATGTTCCGTGATGCGATCGACCGCTTCCAAGATCAGTGATCACCGGGCAAGATCACCAGCATGAGCGGCGACGAACCCGTATATGTGCTGCCCCTGGCCCCGCTGCTGCTGGCCGGCCACGGCGTGCGGCTGCGCGAGTGGACGGTGGCCGACGGGGCCGCCATGGTGGCGCTGTTCGACGATCCGGCGATCGCCCGCTGGACCCCGCTGCGTTCTCCGTTCGACCTCGACGCGGCCCACGACTACCTCGCCAAGGCGTTCGACTCCCGCTCGGCGGGCCGCCGCGTGCAACTGGCCATCACCCTCGACGGCGCCACCCCGCTCGGCGAGGTGGTGCTCTTCCCCAACGCCGACGCCGAACGCGAGGCCGAACTCGGCTACACCGTGGGCCCCGCCCACCGCGGCCGGGGCCTGGCCGCCCGTGCCGTGCGGGTGCTGGCCGAGTACGCGCTGCGTGAGCTGCGCCCCACCCGGGTGATCCTGCGGATCGAGCCGGAGAACGCCGCCTCCAACGCCGTCGCCCGCGCCGCCGGCTTCGCCCCGGCCCCCGACGAGCCGCTGCACCGCGAGATCCGGGGCCGCGCGGTCACCCTGCTGACCTGGGAACGCCACCCCGCCTGACCGAGCGCCTGACCGAGCGCCTGACCGAGCTGGAGGGGGCCGCGCCGGCCTCGCTGCCCGTCAAAGCCGCAGCCCCAGGTACAGCACCTGCGCGTCCTTCGTCGGCTCGCGCAGCGTGCCGAAGCCCAGCCGGGTGTAGAAGGCGTGGGCGGCGGTGTTCTCCGGGTTCATGCCCAGGTGCACCCCGGGGACGCCGCGCTCGCGCAGCGCGTCGCAGAACGCCGTCATCAGCCGGGTGCCGAGCCCGCGCCGCTGCCCGCGCGGCAGCAGGTCGATGTGCAGATGGGCGGGGTGGTCGCGGACCACCTCCGGGCTGATCATCCGCTCCGGCGCGTGCAGCAGTCCGCGCAGTTCGACGTCCAGGTCCCGCGTACCGCCGTCCAGCACCGGGAAGCGGTCGCGCACCCGGGGCAGCCAGTCGGCCCGGAAGGCGCGGTAGTACGCCTCGGTGTCGGCCGCGCCGACGATGTAGCCGATCGGCCCGTCCCCCTCGCCCTCGTCCGCGACGAAGACCAGCTCCGGGGCCAGTTCGGCGTACGGGGTGGCGAAGAGCGCGGGCAGGACGCCCGGATCGCGGTAGTGCCCCCGGGCATCCCCGCCGTTGTACCCGGTGCGCACACAGATCCGCCGCAGGGCGGCTGCGTCGGCGGCGTCCCCCGGCCGGTAGCGGCGGATCTGAACGTCGGTTCCTGTCATGCGGGCCATTGTGGAGCCGGGGCCCGCCCGGCCACCAGACGCCGGCCACCCCGCCCACGGCCGGCCGCGTCCGTCCGCCCCGGTCCGCCCCCGTCCGCCCTCCGTCCGTCTGTCTACAGCGTCAGCACGATCTTTCCGCGCACATGGCCGCCCTCGCTGCGCTCGTGCGCCTTCGCGCCCGATTCCAGCGGGTACTCCGAATCGATCGCCACCGTGAACCGTCCCTCCCGCGCGAGGTCGGCGGCCTGTGGCAGCGCGTCGTACGCCGGTTCGTCCGACATCGCGGAAGTGACCCGCGCCCCGTACTGCGGCGCCGAGAAGTCCGCGATGCTCACCACCCGGCCCGGATCGCCGGCGATCTCGATCAACTCCGGCAGCGACCCGGAGCCCGCCGTGTCGAACACCGCGTCCACGCCCTGTGGCGCCAGCGCCGCCACCCGCTCCTTCAGGCCCGCCCCGTACGTGGTGGCCAGCACCCCCAGCGAGCGCAGATAGTCCTGGTTGCGGTCGCTCGCGGTGCCGACCACCGTGATGCCGTCGGCCACCGCGAACTGCGCCGCCGCGCTGCCCACCCCGCCGGCCGCGCCCTCGATCAGCAGCGTCTGCCCGGCCGACACGCCCAGCAGCCGCAGCGCCCGGCGCGCGGTCTCCGAGATCACCGGCAGCCCGGACGCCTGCTCCCAGGTCAGCTCGGCCGGCTTCACGGTGAAGTGGTCAAGCACCGCGTACTGCGCGGACGCGCTCTGCCCCGAGCCGAAGACCTCGTCGCCGACCGACACCCCGCCCACCCCCGAGCCGACCTCGTCGACCACCCCGGAGGCGTCCGAGCCCGGGATCGCCGGGAAGGCGAGCGGCGAGGTCTCGTCGAAGAGCCCGCGCCGGATCTTCCAGTCGATCGGGTTCACGGCCGCGGCGCGGACCGCGATCCGGACCTGGCCCGGCCCCGCGTGCGGCTCCGGCTGTTCGGTCACCCGCAGCACCGAAGGGTCGCCGTAATCCGTGTACGTCAGTGCGCGCATCGTGAGATCGCCTCCCAGGTCGCTTCGCTCCTCACCCCTCAGTGTTACGGAGCGTCCCGCTCGGCGCAGCTCGGAGCTTTTCCAGCACCACCCCGGCCGCGTCCACCTGCGCGATTCCGGCCCCGTCAAGCGCCTCCTTGACGCGGCGGCGCAGCTCGCGCTCGACGGCGACGGCCCGGCCGGGGGCGGTCTTCGCCCGCACCCTCACCACCATGGAGTCCAGCGACACCGACTCCAGGCCCAGCACCTCCAGCGGCTCCCACAGCTGGTCGCGCAGCCCCGGGTCCTCGCCGGCGGCGGTGATCAGCTTGCGGACCCGCTCGTAGTCGGCGTCCGCCCGCACCTCGATGTCCAGCTGGGCGGTGGCCCAGCCCTGGCTGAGATTGGCGACCCGCTTGATCTCGCCGTTGCGCACGTACCACAGCTCGCCGCTGTCGGCGCGCAGCGTGGTGACCCGCAGCCCCATCTCGACCACGGTGCCGGTGGCCTCGCCGGCATCGATCCGGTCGCCGACGCCGTACTGGTCCTCCAGCAGCATGAACATGCCGCTGAGCACATCGGTGACGAGATTGCGGGCGCCGAAGCCGATCGCCACACCGAGGAAGCCGGCGCTGGCGATGAGGGGGCCCAGCTCTATGTCCAGCTGGGCGAGGATCATGAGCGCGGCCGTGCCCAGCACGAGAACGGAGGCGGCGCTGCGCAGCACCGAACCGATGGCGGCGGCCCGCTGGACGCGCCGCTCGGGGTGCGCCCGGTTCTCCCTGGCGCCCCGGCGCTTGTCGTCGCGGTGCAGGCGCTTGAGCAGCCGGGTGATGGACCGGCGTACGACCGCGCGCACCGCGAAGGCGATCACCACGATCAGCGCGATCTTCACCCCGGTACCCAGCCAGGCATCCCAGTGCTCCCGTATCACCCGTCCACCGTAATCGCCGGACGGCACCCGGGATGACCGGGAAATCTGAGCGATACGGGGCAGGTGTGGCGAAAGACACCATCGGTACATTGCCTGTTCGTGGTGGCGCTTTCGGCCGCGCCCGGGACACACTGTGGGAGATCGTCCCGGCGCGAGCCACGCGCCGCCGACGGAACTGGAGGGCATCCGTGCCGCACGTTCTGGTCCTCAACGCCTCGTACGAACCCCTGGGCGTCGTTCCCATCCGCCGCGCGCTCATCCTGCTGCTGAACGACAAGGCCGTGTCTCTTGAGGACTCGGACGCCCTGATGCGCAGCGCCACCCATGCCATCCCCGCCCCCAGTGTGGTGCGGCTCAAACGGTTCGTCCGGGTGCCGTACCGCGGCTCGGTGCCGCTGACCCGGCGGGCGCTGTTCGCCCGTGACGGCGGCCGGTGCGCGTACTGCGGGGCCGTGGCCACCAGCGTCGACCATGTGATCCCGCGCAGCCGGGGCGGCGCGCACGCCTGGGAGAACGTGGTCGCCGCCTGCCGCAGCTGCAACCACATCAAGGCCGACCGGCAGGTCGCCGAGCTGGGCTGGCGGCTGCGGCACAAGCCGGGGCCACCGTCGGGGCTCGCCTGGCGCATCATCGGCACCGGCCACCGCGATCCGCGGTGGCTGCCGTATCTCCAGCCGTACGGCGCGGACGACGCGCTGGCCAGGGTGGAGGGGCGGTCGTCCGCCTGAGTGAACGACGGGCCGTAAATCTTTTCGCCGATCACGGGTGATATCGATCGCTTTCCCGTGATTCCGGTCGCGGGGACGGATGGGGTGGCGTTCACTGGGTAGGGCAACGAGGGCATCGACGTCCGCGTTACCGCCCGTGAACGGAGTGAGGCCCGTGGCCGCACCCAGCAAACCCGCTCCCACCGTCCATCCGCCGGCCCTGATCGGCGCCCCCGCGCTGTCGCAGGACGAACTGCCCGCCGTGCCCTGGGACGAGACCGGCGAGTTCGACCTGTCCCAGCTCACCGACCCCGACGCCGCCGCGCGCGCCCTGGACCCGCCGCTGACCAGCGAGCCGGCCCCGGCCGACATCGCGCCGCTCACCTCCGAGCAGCCGCTGGCCGCCGCCGAACTGCCGCTGACCAGCGAGCCGACGGGGAGCAGCCCGCACTGAACGCACCGATCGGTGACGAAACGGCGGGGGCGTGGGAGAAGCCTCCGGAGGGGTTCGTTACTGTGGGGGCGTGGTCAACGCGAACAAGAACGCCCGTGAGCAGAAGCGACTGAGCAGGCGCGGCCTGCGAGCGGGAGCCCTCACGGCCGGCACGCTGCTGATGCTGCTCATGACGTCCCCGGCGGCGCACGCGCTGCACCGGGAGGACGGCGACGACCCGGGCACCGGCCTGAGCGTCATCGAGACCCTCGGCCTGTTCGTGGTGACCCCGATCGTGCTGTTCGCGGTCATCGCGGGCCTGGTCATCCTGGGCGAGAAGAAGAAGCCGAGCAAGCAGCGGGGCTGAACGCCTCCCGCTTCCCGCTTCCCGCGAAGGGCCCCGGGCCGGGGCCCCGTTCGCGGGGACGGCGAGTGAACACGGGGCCAGTGCCGGTGCCGGTGTGCCGTCCCGTCGGTGAGACGCGGCCCGAACCGGCCGCGTCCGCCGTGCGCGGGCCCCGATGGGGCCCGTTTCGTCCGTACGGGGCCGGGCGCCCTGTGCCACGCGGGCCGGTGCCGCCGCCCGCGCCACAGTCCGGTGACCGCCGCCGGGTGGTGTGTCGGCTCTGTCGGGCGGTTGACTCGCGCGGCTCGGTCCGGGTACCCCTGCGGCATTGCGCCTACCGCGCCGCCGTCTTGTCGCCCGTCGGAGTGTGCGGGCCGGTGCCGCCGCCGGGTGGTTCGTGGGCCCTGTCGGGCGGTTGACTCGCGCGGCTCGGCGAGGGGTGCCCGGGCCCGCAGGTCCGGGCACCCCCCTTCGGCGTTACGCCTGCGCCGCCGCGGCGGCCTTGTCGGCCGCCTGGGCGTTCAGGGCACGCTCCACGCCCGCACGGGACTCCGTCACCAGCCGGCGCAGCGCCGGCGACGGCTTCGCCGCCTCCAGCCAGGCGTCCGTCTCCGTCAGCGTCGCCTCGCTCACCTGGATGCCCGGGTACAGGCCCACCACGATCTGCTGCGCCATCTCATGGCTGCGGGACTCCCACACGCCCTTGAGCGCCGCGAAGAACTCCGGCGTGTACGAGGCCAGCAGCTCGCGCTGATCCGTCTGGACGAAGCCGCCGATGACGGCCTCCTGCATGGCGTTGGGCAGCTTGTCGCCCTCCACCACCAGCGCCCACGCCTCGGCCTTCGCCTCCCGCGTCGGCCGCGCGGCCCGCGCGTACGCCGCGTGCCGCTCGCCCGCCGAGGTGCGGTCCCGCTCCAGCTCCGCCGCGATCTCCTTCTCGTCGGCGCGCCCGGTCGCCGCCAGCCGCTGGAGCAGCGACCAGCGCAGCTCGGTGTCCACGGCGAGCCCGTCCACGCTCCGCGAGCCGTCCAGCAGCCCGGCCAGCAGCGCCAGCTGCTCATCCGTGCGGGCCACCGAGGTCAGCGCCCGCGCCCACGCCAGCTGGTGGTCGCTGCCCGGCTCGGCAGCCGCCAACTGCCGCTGCGCGGCCTCGCTCCAGCGCAGCAGCCCGCTCTCGCGCCACTCGGGGTCGGCGTACAGGTCGAGCGCCAGCGCCACCTGACGGTGCAGCGACTGCACCACGCCGATGTCGGTCTCCTTGCCGATGCCGGACAGCACCAGGGACAGATAGTCGCGGGCGGCCAGCTCGCCGTCGCGGGTCATGTCCCAGGCCGAGGCCCAGCTCAGCGCGCGCGGCAGCGACTCGGTGAAGTCGCCCAGGTGCCGCCGCACCACGGCCAGCGACTCCGGGTCGAGCCGCACCTTCGCGTACGACAGGTCGTCGTCGTTCAGCAGGACGACGGCCGGCCGCTGCTGACCCACCAGCTGCGGCACCTCCGTCAGTTCGCCGTCGATGTCCAGCTCGATCCGGTCCCGGCGCACCAGCGCGCCGTCGGTCAGCTCGTACAGGCCGATCGCGATCCGGTGCGGGCGCAGCGTCGGGGCGCCGGTGGCGCCGGCCGGCAGCGCCGGTGCCTCCTGCCGTACCGCGAACGAGGTGAACGCCCCGTCCCCGTCCACCTCGATCTCCGGGCGCAGCACATTGATGCCGGCCGTCTGGAGCCACGCCTTCGACCAGGCGCCCAGATCCCGGCCGCTGGTCTCCTCCAGCGCGCTGAGCAGATCACTCAGCCGGGTGTTGCCCCACGCGTGCCGCTTGAAGTACGCCTGCACGCCCGAGAAGAACGCGTCCTGGCCGACGTACGCCACCAGCTGCTTGAGCACGGACGCGCCCTTGGCGTACGTGATGCCGTCGAAGTTGACCAGCACATCGTCGAGATCGCGGATCTCGGCCATGATCGGGTGGGTGGAGGGCAGCTGGTCCTGCCGGTAGGCCCAGGTCTTCATCGAGTTGGCGAAGCTGGTCCAGGCGTGCGGCCAGCGGCTGCCGGGGGCGTGTGCCTGGCAGGCGATGGAGGTGTACGTGGCGAACGACTCGTTCAGCCACAGGTCGTTCCACCACTCCATGGTGACCAGGTCGCCGAACCACATGTGCGCCAGCTCGTGCAGGATGGTCTCGGCCCGCATCTCGTACGCCGCGTCCGTCACCTTGGAGCGGAAGACGTACTGGTCGCGGATGGTGACCGCGCCCGCGTTCTCCATCGCGCCGGCGTTGAACTCCGGGACGAACAGCTGGTCGTACTTGGCGAAGGGGTAGGGGAAGTCGAACTTCTCCTCGAACCAGTCGAAGCCCTGCCGGGTGACCGCGAAGATCGCCTCGGCGTCCAGGTGTTCGGCGAGCGAGGGCCGGCAGTAGATGCCCAGCGGCACCGACCGGCCCTCGCCGCCCTCCCAGCTGCTGTGCACCGAGTGGTACGGGCCGGCGATCAGCGCGGTGATGTAGCTGGAGATGCGCGGGGTCGGCTCGAACGTCCAGATGTTGTCGGCCGGCCGCGGGGTGGGCGAGTTGGAGATCACCGTCCAGCCCTCGGGGGCCCGTACGGTGAACTGGAACGCCGCCTTCAGGTCGGGCTGTTCGAAGCAGGCGAACACCCGCCGCGCGTCCGGCACCTCGAACTGTGTGTACAGATACGCCTGCTCGTCCACCGGGTCCACGAACCGGTGCAGGCCCTCACCGGAGTTGGTGTAGGCGCAGTCGGCGACGACCACCAGCTCGTTGTGGCCGTGCACCACGTGGGGCAGCGCGATCCGCGAGTCGGCGAAGACGTCCGAGGCCGGCAGCACCTCCCCGTTGAGCGCCACATGGCTGACCGAGGGGGCCACCAGATCGATGAAGGTCGCCCCGGCCTCGCGCGCCGTGAAGTGCACGGTGGTCTCGGAGCGGAAGGTGCCGCCCTCCTGGGCACCGGAGAGATCGAGCGCGATCGTGTAGCTCTCCACGCTCAGCAGCCGGGCCCGCTCCTGGGCCTCTTCGCGGGTCAGATTCGTGCCAGGCACCAGTTCTCCTTAGCGTGATGTACTCCGTCCGGTCATCCTTCCACGCGTCACGCACACCGGGGCGGTGCGCGAGTCGTGCCGCGCCCCGCCCCGGTGCCGTTGATCCGGTGGGTGACCGGTTTACGCGCCGCTCACCCGCTCGATGATGATGCCGCCGCTGCCGGTGACCGTACCGGAGGCGTTCAGCAGCTTCACCTCGCCGAAGAACTCGCGCCCGGCGGAGGCGTCGTCGGCCGCCGAGACGACGGTGACCTCGGCGTCGACCGCCGCGGTCGCGCCGTTCGCCAGCGAGATGACCTTGCCCTCGTCCACGGCGACCGAGCCGAGGTCGGGGGAGAGGTACGCGTCGCGGTAGTCGTAGGAGGTGGACCCGGACGGGACGGCGTAGGCGTGCACCTCGATGGTGTACGTGCCGGCCGCCGGGTTGGTCAGCACCACGGCCTCCTCGGAGCCGCCGGAGGCCGACTGGCCGACCAGCGTGCCGTCCCGGTAGACGTACAGGTCGAGGTCGGCGGCCGGGTCCGAGGTGGAGCCGATGACGGCCTCGAAGCGGGTGACGCCCGCGGCCAGCTCCACGGTGCTGGTCTGGTAGGCGCCATTGGCGATGGTGGGCCGGTCGATGGCCACCGAGCCCAGCTCACCGGCGGCCAGGGTGCCCTCGATCGGCGCCAGCGTGTTGGAGACCTGCCAGTTCACCGGGACCGGGGTGCCGATGACGGCCTCCTCGACGGTGACGGTCGCCGGGTTGAAGGCGGTGCCCAGCGCGGTCGCGGTGAGGGTGTACGGGTTGTTGAGCTGCGGCGAGGTGCGCCGGGCCTCGACCTCGAACTCCCACACGCCCGGGGTCGGGTTCTCGTAGGAGCGCAGATCGGGGCGGCAGGTGTTCGCCGGGTTGGTGTAGTTGGGGTAGCAGTTGACGGTGGAGGAGGAGTCCGCCAGCGTGCCCCACGGGGTGATGGCGATCCACCGGGTCTGGCTGCCGTCGGTCAGACCGGTCAGCTTCACCTCAAGGGTCTTGGTGCCCTCGGGGACCTTCACGAAGTACGAGGTGCTGGAGTTGCGCTGCACCGTCGAGGTCTTCGTCACCGCGTAGGAGGGGGCGGCGAGCTTCTCGGTCACCAGGATGGTGCTGAGCACCTGGAGGTCGACGCCCTGGGTGGAGCGGTCGTCGACGCCGAGCAGCACGCTGTGCGCCCCGGTCGAGCGCGGCTTGGCCTGCACCTTGACGGTCACCGGCTTGTTCAGCGGCAGCGCCACGGTGCTGTTGCCGACCAGCGAGAAGGTGTTGTCGTGGTTGTTGTCCAGGGTCAGCTTGTGCTGGACGTTGCGGTTGGGGCCGCTGGTACGGGTGAGGGTGATGTCGTACGTCTTGCGCTCGCCGACCTTGGGGGCCGACTCGCGGTCGTACACGCCGGTGCCGAAGCCCGGGGTGGCCAGGAACTCGGCCAGGTCGCTGCTCACCGGCGCCTTGACGGTGTACTGGTGCGCGGTGGCGCCCTTGGTGATCAGCTTCCAGGCGGCGACGGTGTCCACCAGGCCCGCGCCCTGCTCGTGCGCCTGCACCCCGGAGATGGGCTTGGCGGAGGAGGTCAGCGCGGTGCGCAGATCGGCGGCCGACAGGTCCAGGCCGCGCTGCTTGGCGCCGGACAGCAGCAGCGCCGCGGCGCCCGCGACCTGCGGGGAGGACATCGAGGTGCCCTGGAGCATGCCGTAGCCGGGGGGCAGGCTGTAGCCGGCCTCGGCGACCGGCGCGCCGGGCTGCCAGGTGGGGATGGCGTTGATGGAGGCGCCGGGCCCGGTGATGGTGGGCTTGAAGCCGCCGTCCGCGCGCGGTCCCGAGGAGGAGAACGGCAGCATGGCGTACTTCTTGGTCACGCCGGAGCCGTAGTTGGCGGCCCAGGTGTCCTTGGAGATGGCGGCGCCGACGCTGACGACCTTCTCGGCGACCGAGGGGTCGGAGACGGTGTTGACGCCGGGGCCGTCGTTGCCGGCCGAGATGAACAGCTGGACGTCGTAGGTGTCGATCAGCTCGCTGTACACCCGGGCGCGGGCGTTGTTGCCGTCGTTGAGCGCGGGCAGGCCGCCGATGGAGACGTTGACCACGTCCACCTTGCGGTTGACGACGAGGTCGATCATGCCCTCGAACATGGCGGTCGCGGTGCAGCCGCCGCTGAACCGGCAGGCGCGCGAGGAGACGATCTGCGCGCCGGGGGCGGCGCCGTTCATCTGGCCGCCGAACAGGCTGTTGGCGGCGGTGATGCCGGCCACGTGGGTGCCGTGCCGCCCGGAGACGATGCCGATGTTGACGAAGTCGCGCCGCTGCCCGATCCAGCTGCCGCCATAGGGGTCCATGGGGACGTCCTTGCGGATCTCCACCACGAACGGGACGGCCTCGGCGATCTCGGTGTCCGGGTTGTCGGTGCCGAAGTAGCCGACGTCGTGGTTTTCGCGGTACGGCTTCATGACGGCCTCGTCGGTGAAGTCGCCGTCGTCGTCGAGGTCCACGCGTACGGTGCCGGCCGCCGGGTCGTACAGCACGGCCCAGGAGCCGTCGGTGCGGCCGTCGCGGTTGAGGTCGCCGCCCAGTTCGCCGGTGGCGATGTTCTCCCGGAAGATGGAGATGTAGTAATCGCCCTGGGGGGCCTTGTAGTCGCGGCCGTTGTAGCTGAACGTTTCGCCGGAGACCGCGGTGGTCATCGGGCGCCACGAGCCGTCGTTGTCGATGATCGGGTCGGTGGCGGTGACCCAGTCGGTGATCTTGGGCTCACCGGTGGTGGTCTCCTGGAGCGACGGGTGCGCGATGTCGACGCCGGTGTCCAGGATGCCGATGGTGATGCCGCGGCCGTCGTACTTCTTGTTCTGCTTGACGAAGTCGACGGCGCCCGTCTCGTGGGCGGGCTGGTACGGGTTGACGGCCTTGGTGTTCTTGTCGGGCGCCGGGTAGGGGGTGGCGTTCCCGTTGCCGCCGTTGCCGTGGCCCTGGCCGGTGTCGGGCAGCGGGTCCGGTACCTGGATCTCCTCGTTGAGGTCGATCGCGTACACGGAGGACAGCGCCCGCGCCTCGTCGATGGCCTCGTCGGCGGCGCCGGTGCGCACGGTGGCCCGGACGTAGCCGATCTCGTCGAGGGTGTAGCCGACGGAGGCACCGGGGATCGCGTCGAGCGCGTCGCTGACCTCGTCGGTCTGGCCGGGCTCGGTGGCGATCAGCAGCGTCACATGCGGCTCGCCGGCGGCCTTGGCCTCGGCGAGCAGGGTGGCGTCGTGGGTGCCGAACTTGTCGTCGATCGGCTTGTCGACCGTGGGAGTGACGGTGTCACTCTCCGCGGCGAAGGCGGGCAGCGCCCCGGTGACGGAGAGGGCGCTCACCAGCCCGGCGGCGAGCGCGACCCGGGCCACGCGGGCCGAGCGTCTCCTGCCGGTGGCAGTCGGGAACAGGGGGGAAGTATGAGACATGGGCATCCTTGTTCGGATTCCGGAACCGGATGACCGGTCATCATACGTAAATGATCACTTGATGTAATGGCTTTAGAAGATAGTTGTCGCATTCCTGTCACGAGCGATTGAATGAAACATGCGTGGGGTATCTACGCGCGAGGATCGCTACAAAAGCGGGCATAACGCTGGCGGGATAGCTGAACGCCCGCAACGGCCGCAGCCGCCACGGGCGTTCATCCGCCAACCGGCGCGGCTACCCTCCGTCGTCCCGCTGCGCCCGCAGCGCCCGGCGCAGATCGTCCCGCTCCTCAAGCACCAGCCGGCGCAGCGCCGGGGCCGCGTCCTGATGCGCGCTCAGCCAGGCATCCGTCGCCTCCAGGGTGGCCCGGTCCTGCTGAAGACCGGGGAACAGGCCGCGTACCACCGCCATGCCGATCTCGATGGACCGCTCCTGCCACACCCGCTCGATCGCCTCGAAGTACCGGTCGGTGAACGGCGCCAGCAGCCCCTGCTGCCCCGCCCGCGCGAAGCCGTCGATGGTCGCCTCCACCAGCGCGTTCGACAGCCGCTCCGACTCCACCACCTCCGCCCAGGCGGCCTCCTTGACGGCGGCGGACGGCCGCGCCGCCAGCGCCCGTACCTGGTGGCGGCGGCCCGAGGCGGTGTCGTCCCGGGTCAGCTCCTCCGCCAGCTCCGTCTCGCCGATCCGGCCGTGCGCGGCCAGCGGCAGCAGCATCGTCCAGCGCAGCTCCTGATCCACCACCAGGCCCTCGATCCGCTCCTTGCCGGCCAGCAGCGCCTCCAGCAGCCGGAAGTCGGCGTCGGAGACCGCCCGGCCGGCGAAGAACCGGGCCCAGGCCAGCTGATGGTCGCTGCCCGGCTCGGCGCGCCGCAGCTCACCGAGCGCGGTGGTGGCCAGCTGCCCGGCCGCCGCCTCGCGCGCCGGGCGCGGCAGGTACCACTCCAGCGCCGCGTCGGCCCAGCTGAGCACCATCTGGAGCACGCCGATCGAGGTCTCGGCGCCGGCGTGCCGCCGTACCAGGGTGAGGAAGTCGGCGGCCGGCAGCAGCGCGTCGCGGGTGAGGTTCCACAGCGCCGACCAGCACAGCGCGCGGGCCAGCGGATCCTCGACGTCCCCCAGATGGTCCATCAAGGTGGCGAGGGAGAGCGGATCGAACCTGGTCTTGCAGTACGTCAGATCCTCGTCGTTGACGAGGATCAGATCGGCCCGCTCGGCGCCGGCCAGCGCCTCCACCACGGTGCGGGCGTCGCTCACATCGGCGCCGGCCTTCGCGTACCGGACGAGCCGCCCGCCGTCCTCGATCCGGTAGAGGCCGACCTGCACCCGGTGCGGGCGCAGCGTGGGGTGGTCCTCGGGCGCGTCCTGCTCGATGGCCAGCTCGGCGATCCGGCCGTCCGCGTCGTGCCGTACCCGTGGGGTGAGGGAGTTGAGCCCGGCGGTCTGGAGCCAGGCGCGTGACCACTGCGCCATGTCGCGGCCGGAGGTCTCGGCGAGCACGGCCAGCAGGTCGGACAGCCGGGTGTTGCCGTACGCGTGCCGTTTGAAGTAGCGGCGGGCGCCCTCCAGGAACGCGTCCTCGCCGGCATAGGCCACCAGCTGCTTGAGGACGGAGGCGCCCTTGGCGTAGGTGATGCCGTCGAAGTTGAGCTTGGCGTCCTGGAGGTCGCGGATGTCGGCGGTGATGGGGTGGGTGGAGGGCAGCTGGTCGGCGCGGTAGGCCCATGCCTTGCGGCGGTTGGCGAAGGTGATCCACGCCTCGTCGAAGCGGGTGGCGCCCTTGGAGGCGAAGGCGCCCATGAAGTCGGCGAAGGACTCCTTGAGCCACAGGTCGTCCCACCACTCCATGGTGACGAGGTCGCCGAACCACATGTGGGCCATCTCGTGCAGCAGGGTGTTGGCCCGGCCCTGGTAGGCGGCGCGGGTGGTCCGGCCGCGGAAGACGTACTCCTCGCGGAAGGTCACCAGGCCCGGGTTCTCCATGGCGCCGAGGTTGTACTCGGGGACGAACGCCTGGTCGTACTTCCCGAAGGGGTAGGGGAAGTCGAAGTGATCGTGGAAGAAGTCCAGCCCCGCCTTGGTGGTGGCGAAGATCTCGTCCGGGTCGAAGTGCTTGGCCAGCCCCTTGCGGCAGAGCGCGCCGAGCGGGATGTCGAGGGTGGTGCCGTCCGCGAACGTGCGGGAGTAGTGGTCGCGCACCTGGTGGTACGGGCCGGCCACGATCGCCGTGATGTAGGTGGAGATGGGCTTGGTGGTGGCGAACGTGCGGCGGATTCCGTCGTTGCCGACCTCGGCGCCGTTGCTGAGCACCACCCAGTCGGCGGGGGCGAGCACGGTGATGTCGTACGGGGCCTTGAGGTCGGGCTGCTCGAAGTTGGCGAACACCCGGCGGGCGTCGGCCGGCTCGTACTGGGTGTAGAGGTAGGTCTCGCCGTCCTCGGGGTCGGTGAAGTGGTGCAGGCCCTCGCCGGTGCGGCTGTACGCGCAGCGGGCGTCGACGATCAGCTCGTTGTCACCGGCCGGCAGCCCGTCGAGGCGCACGCGGGTCCCGTCGAAGACCCGGTCGACGTTGAGTGACTCCCCATTGAGGGTGACCGAGTGCGCGTGCGGGGCGATGAGGTCGGCGAAGGTGCTCGCGCCCTCCTCGGCGCAGGAGAACCGGATGGTGGTGGTGGAGCGGAAGGTACGCGGCCCGGTGGCCGGCGCCGGCCCGGCCGCGTCGCGGACGTCCAGCACCACCTCGTACCCGTGCACGGTGAGCAGCCGGGACCGTGCTCCCGCCTCGTCGCGGGTCAGGTTCTCTCCGGGCACGGCGTTTCTCCTTGGGTGTGGCGTGCGGAAGGGGCGCGGCCAGCATGTCATGGGCGGGAGGGATCACCGGTGACGCCCGGGAATGCCCGGGGGGATGCCACTGTTGTGGTCTGGAGCATCGCTGTCCCCGTGTGGAGGAGCCGAGACCATGCCGGAGAAGACCCCCGCCGATTTCTGGTTCGACCCGCTGTGCCCGTGGGCGTGGCTGACGTCGCGCTGGATGCTGGAGGTGGAGAAGGTACGGCCGGTGGAAGTGCGCTGGCACGTGATGAGCCTGTCGGTGCTCAACGAGCCGAAGATCGACGAGCTGCCGGAGCAGTACCGGGAGATGCTCACCCGTGGCTGGGGCCCGGTACGGGTGCTGATCGCGGCGGAGGAACGGTTCGGCGGCGAGGTGCTGGGGCCGCTGTACACGGCGATAGGCACCCGCTTCCACCTGGAGGACAAGCCGCGCACCAAGGAGACGCTGATCGAGGCGCTGGCGGAGGTCGGCCTCCCGGCGGAGCTGGCGGACGCGGCGGACACCGACGCGTACGACACGAAGCTGCGGGCCTCGCACAAGGCGGGCATCGACCTGGTGGGCCAGGACGTCGGCACCCCGGTGATCGCGGTGCCGGGCTCGGACGGTGAGCAGATCGCGTTCTTCGGCCCGGTGGTCACCCCGGCCCCCAAGGGCGAGGCGGCGGCCCGGCTGTGGGACGGCACCCTGCTGGTGGCGAGCACTCCGGGCTTCTACGAGATCAAGCGCACCCGCGACGCCAAGCCCCAGTTCGACTGATCCCGCGCCCCGAAACCGGGCCGGCCCCCGCGGATACCTGACGCGGGGGCCGGCCCTTTTTCACCTGCCCGGTGAAACGGTGAGAAGACGATCACCCGAGCAGGAGCTTTCCGCCGCCGGCCTTGGCGGCGGCGTACCGGGCCGAGACATCCTGCCAGTTGATCACCCGCCACATGGCTTCGACGAAGTCCACCTTCTGGTTGCGGTACTGGAGATAGAAGGCGTGCTCCCAGGCGTCGAAGACCAGGATCGGGATGGACCCCTGCCCGATGTTCCCCTGGTGGTCGTACACCTGCTCGACCACCAGCCGCCCGGACAGCGGCTCATGGGCGAGCACGCCCCACCCCGAGCCCTGGGTGGTGGCGGACGCCTTGGACAGCTGCGCCTTGAACCGGGCGAACGACCCGAACGACTCGGCGATGGCATCGGCCAGCTCACCGGTCCCGTCCTTCTCCAGCGGCTCCCCGCCCCCGTCGCCGGTCATGTTGCGCCAGTAGATCGAGTGCAGGATGTGGCCGGAGAGATGGAACGCGAGGTTCTTCTCCAGGCCGGTGACATTCCCCCACTGATCCTTCTCCCGCGCCTCGGCGAGCTGTTCGAGGGTGTCATTGGCGCCCTTGACGTAGGCGGCGTGGTGCTTGTCGTGGTGCAGCTCGATGATCTCGCCGCTGATGACCGGCTCCAGGGCGGAGTAGTCGTACGGCAGCTCAGGAAGCGTGTAGGTGGCCATGCCGGTTGCCCTGTCCATCTCGCTCGGCTTATTGCGACTCACTTGCAATAACAACCTAGCAGCAAGTGCGGCCCGCTGTGCGTCAGATCGCCGAACCGAGCCGTTCACGCAGGGCCACCGCCCGGCGGTCCGCAAAACCACCGAGCAGCCCCAGCGCCGCCCGGCGATGCTCCACGGCACGGCCAGGATCAGCCGCCGCCACCGCCTCGGCGAGACGCTCCAGGGCCAGCGCCTCGTACCAGGCATCGCCAAGCTCCCGGTGCACAACAGCCGCCCGCCGGAAGAAGTCGGCCGCCTCCTTCTCCCGCCCCAGCCGCCGATAGCTCTCCCCGGCCCCCACCCAGGCCATCGCCTCCCGACTCCGGTCACCCAGCCGCCGGTGCAGCGCGGCGGACCGGTGATACGAAGCCAGCGCCTCGTCCGACTCCCCGCTCTCCCGCTGGGCGTCGCCCAAGGCGATCAGCCAGAAACCCTCAAGACTGTCACTCCGGAGATCGAGCGCCAGATCCACCGCCTCCTGGGCAGTCAGCAGCGCGGCCTCCGTCTCACCGCGCTCGCCGTGGATCTCGCTCAGCTGCCGCAAGGCGTTTCCCACGCTGCGCCGGGCGCCGAGCTCGCGGTGGATCGTGAGGGCCCGCCGGGCGTCCGCCTCCGCCTCTTCGAGCTTTCCCGCGTCGTAACGGGCGCTCGACAGGTTCGACAGGGCCATCGCCGCCCGGTGCCGCTCGCCCAGTTCCTCGAACACCGCGCCCGCTCGGGCGAAGTGATCCTCCGCCGCGCCGAGCTGCCGACCGCGGAGCTCGCCGATGCCCAGCAGATTCAGTGAGGATGCCTCGCCACGCCGGTCTCCCAGCTCATGGCGGATCCCCAGCGCCTGCTCGTGACAGTGCCGGGCCTCCGCCAGCCGGTTGATCCGGGTGTGGCCCATGCCGTAGTACTCAAGCAATTGGGCCTCACCTGCCCGGTCGTCGAGCCGGCGGACAGCGCGGAGGCCGATCTCCGCGATGATCAGCCAGGCATGCACGGTCGCGGACGGCGCCTTGGCGTGCCACAGCACCACGGCCAGCTGCCACGCGCGACGGTCCTCACCGGCTGCCCCGGCGGCTCGTACGGCGGGCAGAAAATTGTCGTGTTCGCGCTCCGCCCAGTTCACAGCCGAGTCGTAGTCGGGGAAAAGGGCCGGAGGGGTCCGCGTGACCGGGCCGGGCCTGAGCCACTCCCGGGCTGCCTCGGCGGACTCCAGGTACCAGTCGAGTACCCGGCGCAGCGCCTCCGTGCGGCCCTGCGCCGGCTCGTCCTGCTGGGCCTGGTTGGTGGCGTACGCCCGCAGCAGGTCGTGGAATTGGTAGCGGTCGGGCGCGGTCTGTTCCAGCAGATGTGCGCTGACCAGGACATCCAGTAACTGCCGCGTTCGCCGGACGCTGATCTCGCCGAGCGCGGCGACCGACTTGACGCCGAACTCGCGCGCCGGATGCAACCCCAGCAACCGGAACAGCCGAGCGGCCTCGGCGGACAGGGCCCGATAGGACCAGGCGAAGACCGTCCGTACGGCCTCGGCCTCCTCCTCGTCCTCGGTGCTCAGGGCATCCCACAACGCGGACTCGTCCCGCAGATCCGCGATCAGGTCATCCAGGCTCATATGAGGGTGGCCGGCGGCCCGCTCTGCGGCAATCCGCAGGGCCAGTGGCAGATGCGCGCACAGCCGGGCCAGTTCGGCGAGTTTGTCCGCGTCGTCCGCCGGGCGGTAGCCGGCGGTGACCGCGCGCAGCAGGGCGACGGCCTCGGGCTGGGGAAGGGTACCCAGAGTGAGACGGCGCGCGCCGTCCCGTATGGCGAGGCCGGACAGCCTGCCCCGGCTCGTGACGATGACCAGGGACTGTGAATGGCCGGGAAGCAGTGGTCGTACCTGGGCGGCGGAGGCCGCGTTGTCGAGCACGATGAGGATGCGGCGATCGGCCAGTCGGGACCGGAAGAGTGCCGAGGCGGCCTCGGTGTCGTCCGGGATCGTGCCCGGCGGAACCCCCAGCGCGGTGAGGAAGCGGTGCAGCGCCTCGTGGGCGGCGACCGGCTCGCCCGCGTCGTAGCCGCGCAGATTGATGTAGAGCTGCCCGTCCGGGAACCGCTCCCTGATCCGGTGTGCCCAGTGCAGGGCCAGCGAGGTCTTTCCGCCACCGGCGGTGCCGGCGATGAGGCACACGGAGACCACGAGCGGAGCACCGTCCTCGCCGGGCAGCACGGCGTTGAGCTCCGCCAGCTCATCCACCCGGTTGACGAAACCGCGTACATCGGCCAGCAGTTGCCGGGGCACGCCCTCCTCCGGCTGCTGCCGGGTCGCGCCGTGTTCGTGGAAGTGCACACCCCCGCTGATCCGTCCGGCCTGGACGGCGTCGCGGGTGGTGCCCGACAGCTCGGAGTGCGTACTGCCGGGCGCCACGCTGTTCCCCTCGTTCCCCTCTTCTTTGTGCATGGCGAACGTTTACCCCGATTCGGGTTCCGCTGTCAGGGTCGGGGGTGGCAGTGGAGCCACCTCGCGGGCCATGTACGAGGAGATGTCCTCGCCCTCGGAGAACAGTGCCCGGATCAGCCGCTGCCAGGCGGCAACCAGATCCGGCTCGGTGAAGCGGGTCGCGGAGTGGAAGACACCGGCCGGGGTGTAGTTGATCAGATAGAGCGTTCCGTCGGCGAGTACCACGACCTCGGGGAGCGGACCGGCACGCTCCAGATCCCGCACCGCCTCCGCTCCGATCACCCGGACCGGCGTGCCGTACTCCGCTCCGAGAGACAGCGCATGAAGCTCCCAATGCACATACGGAGTCAGCGGCTGCTCGACCACTCGGACCCGCTGGAAGACATAGCCGCGAGACTGCCGCTCACGCTGGGTCCTGGCCAAGCCCTCCCTGCGGTCCTCCAGCAGGTTCAGGGCGCTCTCCCAATCCCCCTGTCGCAGGGCCTCACGGCTGGCGCTGGTCTCCTCGAAGTGCTGGAGACGTTCGAGTTTCCACGACAATCCGTCGTGGATTCCCGCCGCCCGCTGCCGGAAGTCCCGCACATAGTCGTCGTCGTCGAGCCAGGTGCCCAGGGCCGGGTCGAGGGCGGGGGGCTGGAGGTCAAGCATCGGGGATGTCCGGCTTCGCCGCGCTGAGCATGCTGCCGGGAATGATCACCAGGCGCTCATCAGGGCCGAGTTGTACCCCGGCCGGCAGCCGGGAGCCGTAGGCAGTTGTCAGATCGCGGCCGATCACCGCCACATCCCCGTTGTCGAGCTGCCAGATGTCCGGGCACTTCTCTTCGTCCTCAGAGGCGCCGAGCTCCTGGGCCGTCTTGCCTAACCGCCGGGCGAATGAGGCGGACGGGTCCGCCTCCCATGGCCGTGCCATGGTTCCTCCACTCATCGTGGGTGAGCTGTGCTGGGGGTCACACTCAGCGTAGTGCCCTCGGTCACTCGTCAACAACGGATGGTGGGGGCGCATCGCACCAAGTCAGGGCGCTACGGCGCGACCTGTTCGCGGCTTGTTGTGGGGTGTCGATAAGGGGGGAGGGGTTCGGGCGGTGGGTTGGGCTCTTGTTCGGGGTGGGTGGGGTGAGGTCGGATAGGGGTAGGGGGAAAACGTTCTTTGGAGGATGTGTATGAGCACCGCTGTACTCGCGGATCTGTTGCCCGCTCCGACCCTGTCCCGGGCCCGGGTGCGGGATGTGGCGCTGGTTGTGGGTGGCGCCGCGTTGACCGGGGTGGCCGCGCAGATAGCGCTGCCCGTGCCGGGGTCGCCCGTGCCGGTGACCGGGCAGACCTTCGCCGCCCTGCTCGTCGGTGCCTCGCTCGGCCCCGCCCGGGCCCTGCTGTCCATGCTGCTGTACGCGCTGGCCGGCATGGCCGGGATGCCCTGGTTCGCCGAGGCGTCCTCCGGGTTCGGCATGCCGTCCTTCGGCTACATCATCGGGATGACCGTCGCCGCCGGCCTCGTCGGTGAGCTGGCGCGGCGCGGCGGGGACCGTACCGTGCTGCGCACCGCCGGCACCATGGTGGCCGGGATGGCCGTCACGTACGCCATCGGTGTGCCCTACCTGGCGCTGGCCACCGGCATGTCGGCGAGTGAGGCGATGGCGGCCGGTCTGGTGCCGTTCCTCATCGGTGACGCCCTCAAGGCCGCGCTCGCCATGGGCGCGCTGCCCACCGCGTGGCGGATCGCCGGGCGGCGGGGGCACGCGTAACCGGGCCGCTGCGCGCATGTCAGACTCAGTCCCATGCGCGTCTATCTCGGCTCCGACCACGCCGGCTATGAACTGAAGAACCACCTCGTCGACTGGCTCACGGCACACGGCCATGAGCCGGTCGACTGCGGTCCGCACGCGTACGACGCGCAGGACGACTATCCGCCGTTCTGTCTGCGCGCCGCCGAGGCCGCCGCCGCCGACCCCGACGCGCTGGGCGTCGTCATCGGCGGCAGCGGCAACGGTGAGGCGATCGCCGCCAACAAGGTCAAGGGCGTACGGTGCGCCCTCGCCTGGAGCGAGGAGACCGCCCGGCTCGGGCGGCAGCACAACAACGCCAACGTGGTGAGCGTCGGCGCCCGTATGCACACCACCAACGAGGCCACCACCTTCGTGGAGGTCTTCCTCGCCACCCCCTACTCGGGCGAGGACCGGCACACCCGCCGCATCGACATGCTCAGCGCGTACGAGACGGACGGCACGCTGCCGCCGCTGCCCGCCGGCGCCTGATGCCGGAGGGGCACACCATCCACCGGCTGGCCGCCGACTACCGCGAGCGGTTCGGCGGCCGGGCGGTGCGGGTGGATTCGCCGCAGGGGAAGTTCTCCGACGGGGCCGCCCTTGTCGACGGTCAGGTTCTTGAACGCTCCGACGCTCATGGGAAGCATCTGTTCCTCGGGTTCGGGGCCGCCCAGCAGTGGGTGCACATCCATCTCGGCCTGTACGGCAAGGTCGCGTTCGGCGACGGGCCGCCACCGCCGCCCGTCGGGCAGATCCGGCTGCGGCTGGCCACCGCCGACGCGTACGCCGAACTGCGCGGGCCCACCACCTGCGCGCTGATCTCGGACGAGGAGAAGCGCGCCGTACGGCAGCGGCTCGGGGCCGATCCGCTGCGCGCGGACGCCGAGCCCGGCCTGGCCTGGCGGCGGATCTCCCGCAGCCGCACCACCGTCGCCGCGCTGCTCATGGATCAGCGGATCATCGCGGGGGTCGGCAATGTGTACCGGGCCGAGGTGCTGTTCCGGCACGGCATCGATCCCTACCTGCCGGGGCTGCGGCTGACGCCCGCGCAGTGGAACGGCATCTGGGCGGATCTCGTCGCGCTGATGCGGGAGGGGGTCCGCACCAACCGGATCGACACGGTGCGCCCCGAGCACACCCCGGAGGCGATGGGCCGCCCGCCGCGCGTGGACGATCACGGGGGAGAGGTGTACGTGTACCGGCGGGCCGGCCAGGCGTGTCTGGTGTGCGGCGGCGGGATCCGGTACGCGGAGCTCGCCGCCCGCAATCTGTTCTGGTGCCCGTCCTGTCAGCCGGCCGCCGCCGCGACCGGCTGACCCTCGGCGACCAGTTCCCGCACCGCGCGCACCAGCCGCTCCAGATGTTCGGCCGGGGTGCCCACCCCGAAGCTCACCCGGATCGCCTTCAGCGGCCCCTCGCAGCCGGCCGCCCCGGCGCCGTCCTCCGCCGCGCCGAGGAGCGTACGCACCAGGGGGTGCGCGCAGAACAGCCCGTCCCGTACCCCGATCCCGTACCGCTGCGACAGCGCCGTGGCGAACTCCGCGCTCTGCCACCCGTCCACCACGAAGGACAGCACCGCCACCCGGGGCGCGTCCGCGCCGAACAGCGACAGCTGCCGTACCCCGGGGATGGTGGCGAGCCCGGCCCGCAGCCCGGCCAGCAGTTCCTCCTCGCGCGCCACCAGTCGCGCGAACCCGGCGTCGGTCAGCGCCCGGCAGGCCGCCGCGATGGCGTACGCGCCGATCACGTTGGGCGAGCCGGCCTCGTGCCGGGCGACGCTGTCCTGCCACTCCACATCGACCGTGCCGTCCGCCCCGGCCGTGACGGTACGGCTGGCCCCGCCGCCCGCCAGGTACGGTGCGGCGCGGCGCAGCCAGTCGGCGCGCCCGGCGAGCACGCCGGAGCCGAACGGCGCGTACAGCTTGTGCCCGGAGAAGGCCACCCAGTCGACGCCGAGGGCGGTGATGTCCACCGGGCGGTGCGGGGCGAGCTGGGCGGCGTCCAGGACGGTGCGGGCGCCGGAGCGGCGGGCGACGGTGGCGAGTTCGGCGATGGGCCACAGTTCGCCGGTGACGTTGGAGGCGCCGGTGACGCACAGCAGCTTGGGCCCGGGGGCGGCGTCGGCGAGGGCGTTGACCAGGGTGGCGACGGCCTGCCCGGGGGTACGGGGGGCGGGCAGGTACGTCACTGGGTGGCCGTGCCGGGCCCAGGGGAGCAGCGCGGCGTGGTGTTCGGTCTCGTAGACGAACACCTGGGTGCCGGTGGGCAGCGCGCCGGCCAGCAGGTTGAGGGAGTCGGTGGTGGAGCGGGTGAAGATCAGCTGATCGTCGGGGCGGCAGCCGAGAAATTCGGCCACCGTGGCGCGGCTCTCCTCGTACAGGTCGGTGGACAGCTGGGAGAGATAGCCGGCGCCGCGGTGCACGCTGCCGTAGTACGGGGCGTACGCGGCGACGTCGTCCCACACCGCGCGCAGGGCGGGGGCGCTGGCGGCGTAGTCCAGGGCGGCGTACGCGATGTCGCCGGCCCCGTCGCCGCCGGCCAGCGGGGCGCGGACCTCGTCGCCGAGGACGGGGAGCGGGAGGGGACAGCTGTGGGCCGTGGGGTTCTGGGCAGGGGTGATCAGCGTCGCGGGCATGGCGTAGCTCCGGGAAGGGGTGAAGGCAGGCAGGGGCAGGCTGAGTTGGGGGCGTGCGCCCTAACGCATTCGCTTGCTCATCGGAGGACTCCCTCAAAGAACCGTGCTTGCCGCAGACCTCGCTGCCTGCGGCCCGGTCATCACCCGGGGCACCCCGCCGACGGTTGGAGGGTTGCCGGACAGCGGGCCGGGGCCTTGATCGCTGTCACTCGTGACCTGTTCGCAGACTATGCCATTCCGATCGGTGGTGAACAGGTTGTGTCCGGATCGCGAGATCCGGCGGCGCGAGAGTGCCGCTTGACAGCCCGCCGAGCGGTGGCCGATATTTGCCGCATGCCAGCCCTGCCGCTTTTGACATCGCGCCGACACGTGGACCTGCTCCGCGTCACGTCGGCGTCCTGTGCGGGCTGCTGACTCTCCTCACCGCGCGGCGGTGAGCGCCGCCGCCGGCCTCGGCCCGGCCGGCCCGTAACCGCCCCCCGTTCAACGGGATTTCCGCGCGCCGTTGCTCCGTAGCACCTCCTCATCTCAGTCCGCCCTGCCGCCTCGCGCGCCCACGCGCGCCGCCGGCCGGGGGAATCGTCCTGAAAGGACCCCTTCGTCGTGGCCTCCACGCCCGTGCCCAGACGGCTCAGCAGCCGCCGCACACCCCGCCCCGCCCACGCCACCGCGCTGCTCGCCGCGCTCGCCGTCACCCTCAGCGCCTGCGGCACCGGCGACAACACCAGCGGCGACGGCGGCTCCGGCAACGGCGGCGCGGGCGGCGCCACCGGCGAACCGGTGGCCGGCGGCACCCTCAAGTACGCCTTCGCCAACCCCATCGACTGCGTCGACCCCCGCCAGCGCCCCCAGCTCACCTCCCGCAACGTCGGCCGCCAGCTCGGCGACCAGCTCACCGAACAGGACCCCGAGACCAAGGAGATCAAGCCCTGGCTCGCCACCTCCTGGGAGATCAGCGATGACGTGAGCTCGTTCACCTTCCACCTGCGCGAGGACGTCACCTTCTCCGACGGCGCGCCCTTCAACGCCGAAGCCGTCAAGGCCAACTTCGACGCCATCATCGACCTCGGCGCCCGCGCCCCGCAGGCCGGCAGCTTCCTCGCCGGCTACCGGGAAGCCACCGTCCTCGACGAGCACACCGTGCGCGTCGACTTCGAAGGACCCAACGCCCAGTTCCTCCAGGCCACCGCCACCGCCTCCTTCGTCCAGCTCTCCCCGGCCTCCCTCGGCAACGACCCCGCCGACCTGTGCCTCGGCGACTTCGCCGCCTCAGGCCCCTTCACCCTCGGCGCCTTCACCCCCGACAAGTCCGTCGAACTCCTCAAGCGCGAGGACTACGCCTGGGCCTCCCCGATCGCCGCCAACCAGGGCGCCGCCTACCTGGACAAGATCACCCTCGAAGTCGTCCCCGAGGGCGGCGTCCGCTACGGCTCCATCACCAGCGACCAGATCGACCTCGCCGACGGCATCCCCTTCACCAACCAGGCCGAGCTGACCAACCTCCCCGGCTACGGCCTGGCCACCGGCGCCTCGCCCGGCATCGCCATCCCCTACATCCCGCTCGCCTCCAGCCCCAAGCTCCAGGACCCGGAGGTACGCCGCGCGCTCAGCCTCGGCATCGACCGGCAGGCCATCGTCGACGCCATCTTCCAGGGCACCCAGCAGCCCGCCACCGGCGTCCTGACCGCCGCCACCCCGGGCTGGACCGACCAGTCCGACGACATCCGCTACGACCCCGACGCCGCCATCGCCCTCCTGGAGGGCGCCGGCTACGACACCGTCGGCAGCGACGGCATCCGCGCCAACGCCGCCGGCGACCGGCTCTCCCTCTCCATCACCTACCAGTCCGGCAGCACCGACGCCGAGGCACAGCACCAGCTGGTGCAGCAGGAGTGGAAGGAGATCGGCGTCGAACTCGTCCTCAACCCGGTCGCCACCCTCCCCGACGTCCCGATCGACGAGTTCCCCGGCGACCTCACCACCTGGAGCCAGGGCCGCGCCGACGTCGACGTCATCCGCCTGGTCTACGGCTCGTCCCACCCCGAGATGAGCATGCTCTACAACCACCCCGACGAGGAGCTCGACACCCTCCTCAACTCCCTCCAGGGAACGGTGGATCCGGCCGAGCGGCAGGCCATCGGCGACCAGGCCCAGCAGCGCATCGTCGAGCAGGGCTACACCATCCCCGTCTACGACCGCTACTGGTCCTACGGCTACGGCCCCAAGGTCGGCGGCTTCCACGCCGACATCGAGGGCAAGCCGCTGCTGAACGAGGTGTGGATCGCCAAGTGAGGCGTTACGTCCTGGTCCGGCTCGGCAACGGACTGATCGTCCTGTGGGCGGCGCTGAGCCTGTCCTTCCTGGTGCTGCATCTCGTCCCCGGCGACCCGGTGTCGATCATGCTGCGCTCCGCGGGCGGCGGCGACCCGGTCGGCGTCGACGCGGCGCAGGCGGACGCGCTCCGTACCGAACTGGGCCTGGACCGCCCGCTGTTCCAGCAGTACGCGGACTTCGCCTTCCGCGCCCTGACCCTGGACTTCGGCAACTCCTTCGGAACCGGCGACGCGGTCAGCGCCATGCTCGGCCGCGCCCTGCCCTCCACCCTGGAGCTGGCCACCGCCTCGCTCCTCATCTCCGCGGTGCTGGGGGTGGCCGCCGCGCTGGCGGCCACCCTGGCGCCCTGGGGGCCGCTGCGCAACACCATCCTGTCCACCACCGTCGCCGGGATCTCACTGCCCAGCTTCTGGACCGCGATCCTGCTGATCCAGGTGTTCTCCTTCGGGCTGGGCTGGTTCCCGGCGTACGGCGACAGCGACACCTCCCGGCTGGTGCTGCCCGCCGTCGCGCTGGCCCTGCCCAACGCCGGGGTGCTCGCCCAACTGCTCGCCAAGGGGCTGCGCACGGCGCTGGCCGAACCGTACGTACGCACCGCCCGCGCCAAGGGGGCCGGGCGGCTGCGCACCGTGTGGCACCACGCCTTCCGCAACGCCTCGATCCCGGCGCTCACCATGCTGGGCATGATGATCGGCAACATCCTGGCCGGCGCCATCATCACCGAGACCGTGTTCGCCCGGGCCGGCGTCGGCCGGCTGACCGCCGACGCCATCGCGGCCCAGGACTTCCCGGTGATCCGCGCGATCATCTTCCTGGCCGGCGCCATGTACGTGGTGGTCAATCTCGCCGTCGATCTCATCTACCCCAAGGTCGATCCCCGGATCGTCCTCCAGGCCGGAGCGACCTCATGACGACGACGACCACCGAGGACCGGGACCACGCCCAGGACCGGGACCACGCCCAGGACCGGGACCACGCCCAGGACGGGGACCAGGACCAGGAGCACACGCACACCCGGGCCGCCCGGCTGCGCGCCGCGCTCGGCACGGTCGCCGCCCACCCCGGGCTGGCGCTCGCCGTCCTCTACCTTGCGGTCATCCTGGCCTGGACCCTGCTGCCCGCGCTGTTCGCCGGCGAGGACCCGCTGCGCGTCAACCCGGCCGCCTCCCTCACCCCACCCGGTGCCGAACACTGGTTCGGCACCGACAACCTGGGCCGCGACCTGTTCACCCGCGTCGTGCACGGCACCCGTACCTCCATCACCGCCGCCCTCATCGCCGTCTCGCTGTCGCTGATCGCCGGCACCGTCCTCGGCGTGCTCTCCGGCTACCTCGGCGGCTGGGTCGACCAGACCCTGATGCGGTTCGTGGAGGTGCTGATCGTCATCCCCGGGCTGCTGCTCTCCCTCGCCGTGGTCTCCATCCTCGGCTTCGGCGTCACCAACGTCGCCATCGCGGTGGGCATTTCGGGGGTGCCCAGCTTCGCCCGGGTGATCCGCGCCGAAGTCCTGCGCATCAAGTCCAGCGTCTACTTCCAGGCCGCCGTCACCAGCGGCACCCGCACCCCGGTGATCCTGGCCCGGCACGTCCTGCCCAACGCCTCCCAGCCGGTCCTGGTGCTGGCCGCCCTGGAGATCGGCGGCGCGGTGCTGTCGGTGTCCGCGCTCAGCTTCCTGGGGTACGGGGCCCCGCCGCCCGCGCCCGAACTGGGCGCCATGGTCTCCCAGGGCCGCGACTACATCTCCACCGCCTGGTGGCTGACCACCTTCCCCGGCCTGGCCATCGCGCTGATCGTGCTCTCCGCCAACCGCATCGGACGGGCCCTGGAAAGGACGGGAGCACGCTGATGCTCACCATCAAGGACCTGCGGGTCACCTTCCGCTCCCGCCGCGCCACCGTGCGGGCGGTGCGCGGCGTGGACCTCGACCTCGCCCCCGGCCGAACCCTCGCCCTGGTCGGGGAGTCCGGCTCCGGCAAGTCCACCACCGGTCTCGCCGCACTGGGCCTGCTGCCACCCGGGGCGCGGGTGGAGGGCGGTTCGGTACGGCTGGCCGGCCGCGAACTGACCACCCTGCGCGAGCGGGAGTGGCGTACCGTACGGGGCCGGGAGATCGGCTTCGTACCCCAGGACCCGATGGTCTCGCTCAACCCCGTGCAGCGGGTGGGCGATCAGGTCGCCGAAGTCCTGCGGATCCACGGCCTCGCGGAGAACCGGAAGGCCGCCGCGGAGCGGGCCGTCGACCTCCTCGCCGACGCCGGCCTCCCCCAACCCGCCCACGTGGCACGCCAACTGCCGCACGAGCTGTCCGGCGGGATGTGCCAGCGGGTGCTGATCGCCATCGCGCTGGCCGGCGAACCCAAGCTGCTCATCGCCGACGAGCCGACCAGCGCCCTCGATGTGACCGTACAGCGGCGCATCCTGGACCACCTGGAAACCGTCACCGAACGCCGTGGCACCGCCCTCCTGCTGATCACCCACGACCTCGCCGTGGCGGCCGACCGCGCGGACGAGATCGCCGTCATGTCCCGCGGCCGGATCGTCGAACGCGGCCCCGGCCGCCAGGTACTGACGGCGCCCACGCACCCCTACACCCGGGAACTGGTGTCGTCCGTCCCCGACATGACGGCGGAACCCGCCGCGCCGGCACCCGGAAACCACCCACTCCTGGAAGTGCGGAACCTGCGCCGCACGTTCGACGGCGGCCGGACCGTCGCCGTCGACGACGTGAGTTTCACGCTCCCGGCCGGCGGCTCGCTCGGCATCGTCGGCGAATCCGGCTCCGGCAAGTCCACCACCGCCCAGCTCGTCCTGCGCCTGGACCGGCCGGACAGCGGCACCATCACCCTGGCCGGCCAGGACCTCGCCACCGTCGGCCCGGCCGCGCTGCGCCGGCTGCGGCGCGACATCCAGCCGGTGTTCCAGGACCCGTACGGCTCACTCGACCCGCACTTCACCGTCGCCGACTCCATCGCCGAACCACTGCGCGCCTTCCGTACGACGGGCCGCCGCGCCCGGCAGCAGCGGATCGCCGAACTCCTCGACCTGGTACGGCTGCCCGCCACCGCCGCCCGCCGCCGCCCCACCGAACTCTCCGGCGGCCAGCGACAACGCGTCTCCATCGCCCGCGCCCTGGCCCTCACCCCCAGACTCCTGGTGCTGGACGAACCGGTCTCGGCCCTGGACGTCTCCGTACAGGCCAGCGTCCTGGACCTGCTGACCGAACTGCGCGCCGAGTTCGGCCTCAGCTACCTCTTCATCTCGCACGACCTGGCGGTGGTCCGCCACATCTGCGACCGGGTCGCGGTGATGCGCCGGGGCAGCATCGTGGAAACCGGCCCGGTGGCCCAGGTCTTCGACCACCCCGAGCACCCCTACACCCAGGAACTCCTCACCGCCATCCCCGGCCGCCGCATCCGCACCACCGCCACCACCACGTCGGATTCCCGCCAGCCGGCGGCCGACCGGCCGCCCAAGCTGGTGACATGACCGCCTACCGGCCACTGGCCATCCCGCCCACCGCGCTCCAAGAGCTCCGCACCACCGACGACAGCGGCCGGCCGACCCGCGCCCGCACCGCCGACGAGCACAGCGTGGGCAGCCCGCTGCGCTGCTGCCTGCGCCCCATCGACCCCGGTGAGCGGATCGCCCTCGTCTCCTACGCGCCGCTCCGCCGCTGGGCGGCGGCGACGGGAGCCGAACCCGGCGCGTACAACGAAGCGGGCCCGGTCTTCATCCACGCCGACCCCTGCCCGGGCCCACCGGACACCCCCCACCACCCCTGCGCCCACCCGGGCGCCCTGCGCACCCTGCGCCGCTACAACGCGCAGGGCCACATCGTCGGCGGCCGGCTCCTCGGCCTCCCGGACCACGACCTCCCGGACCACGACCTCCCGGACCACGACCACGCGGACGCCGTCTTCGACAAGGCGCTCGCGGAGGCGTTCACCGACCCCGACGTCGCCCTGGTGCACGTACGAGCGGTGGAATACGGCTGCTTCCAGTACGAAATCCGCCGCTGACCCGCGAACCCGTTCAGAAGTTGTGCGGCAGCCACGGTGCCACCGGGGAGGCGAAGGCCAGGCCGGCCCGCGACAGGGCCCCGGCGCGCAACTCCTGGACGCGGCCGGCCGCCGCCAAGGCCGGTACCGTGGTGCCGCCCAGATACACGGCCCCCAACTCCCGCACCGACAGAGCGAGATCAGCCGGATCGGTGGTGCGCTCGCACACCGCCCCGCCCGGGCCGGCCGACAGCCGCCAGCGGCCCTCGTTCCACGGGCAGAACGGGTCCGTCACCGCCAGCACCACATCCACCTCCGTGGCGTACCGCCGCGCCGCCAGGGCCGCGCCCACCTCCACCGGCCGCAGATACATGCCGTCCAGCAACCGGGGCGCGCACCGGCGTACGTCCGACAGCACATGCAGCAGCGGATCATCAACCGGCCGATTCGCGAGCCGTACCGTCGACATCAGGTCGATCTCCAGCAGATAGCGCAGCAGCGCCGCGTACCCCGCCGGCTCGCTCGCCTCCAGATCCTGGACGATCACGGCCCCGTCCGGACCGGCCTCCGTCCAGGCCGGCCGGGTCACGTAACGGGCGTAGCCGAGCAGTTCGCCGGCGCGTTCCGCCAGCACGCACAACTGCCGCGAAGCCCCCGCCTGCTGGTGCCCGGGGACCACCAGCGGCGCCCGCTCCCAGCCCGGGCGGCGTTCCAGCATTCCTGGCCTGCGGAGCACTTGACGGGCGTACAGTTCCTCACACGCATCGGCCACATCCGCCGGTGCCGCCACCCGGATCTCCACAGCATCGATGCCGGCCGGCGGTGAAAGCCGCACATCACGCGTCCGGATCTCGGCCGACAGCTTCCAGGTCGCGGTACCGTAACCGAAGCGGCCGTAGATCGAGGGTTCGGAGGCCGTCAATACCGCCAGGGGTTCCCCGGCGGCCCGCACATCGTCCAGTTGCTGCCGCATCATCCGCCGCAGAATGCCCCGCCGCCTGTGCGTGGGGGCCACTCCCACCATCGTCAGCCCACCGGCCGGCACCACCGTGCCGCCCGGTACCGAAAGGCCAAACGAGAAGGTGCCCGCCGTTGCCACGATCCGATCGCTGTCCCACGCCGCGATCGACCGTTCCACCTCGGTCAGCGACCGCCACAGCCCGCGTTCCTCATCGCTCTGGATCATGCCGCCGAACGCCCAGTTCAGGGTGCGGAACCAGATGTCCCAGTCTTCCTCGGCCAGCACGCGCAGTTCAACGGTCATACCCCCATCCCTATCAGTGCTGTTGGACACAGGGCGAAGAGATTTCCGCCGATTCGGCACCCCGCACGCAGGTACGGGAGCGTGGGAGGTTCGACGCACCCCCGAATGGGTGGATAAGGTCCTAGGACATGGCACGCGGTAGCGACAATCCACCCCCGACGACCTGGAGACACCGGGTCCACAAGGCACTCCACCGCCTGCGCACCACCGTCCGCCGCGCCGCCGTCGACTCCTTCCGGGGCGGCGGCTCGGACTCCGGGGCGCTCACCGTGCTGCTGTGCTCCGTACCGCTGCTCGCCGCCGGCACCCTCATCAGCTCCGAATGGTGCCCGCCCGAAGCCCTCGCCCTTCCCCTCGTCGCCGGCGGGCTGCTGCTGCGCCCCGCCAGCCTGCTCGGCCTGTACGGGGTCGCCGCCACCGCGCTGGTCGCCGAAACCGCCCTCATAGACAACAGCCGGGCCAACATCGACCCGGTCACCCCCGGCACCATCCTGGTGGTCGCGGCCGTGGCGCTGGCCGGGCTGCTGATCGCCCAGTTCCGCAGCCGGGTCGGGGTGCCCTGGCGGCGCGGCGGCACCATGCTGTTCGACCTGCGCGAACGCATCAAGGCCCAGAGCACGCTGCCGAAGCTGCCGGCCGGCTGGTACCACGACATGGCGCTGCGCCCGGCCGGCGGCCAGTCCTTCTCCGGCGACTTCGTGGTGGCCGCCCGCACCGGTCCCGGCGGGCGGACCCTGGAGGCGGTGCTCACCGATGTCTCCGGCAAGGGCATGGACGCCGCTTCCCGGTCCCTGCTGCTGTCCGGCGCGTTCGGCGGGCTGCTCGGCTCGCTGCCGCCGCACTCCTTCCTGCCCGCCGCCAACGGCTATCTGCTGCGCCAGAACTGGGACGAGGGCTTCGCCACCTCCATCCATCTCGTGCTCGATCTCGACACCGGGGACTACGAACTGCTCTCGGCCGGTCACGTGCCCGGCCTGCACCTGAACGCCGGCACCGGCCGCTGGACGGAGACCGCCGCGGACGGGCCGCTGCTCGGCGTGTACGACGGCGCCGAGTTCCACCCGGCCAAGGGCACCCTGCGGCGCGGCGACGTCCTGATGCTGTTCACCGACGGCCTGGTGGAACGGCCCGCCCGCGATCTGTCCGAGGGCATCGACCGGCTCACCGGCGAGGCCGACCGCTATGTGCCACTCGGCTTCCGGGACGCGGCCTGGCATCTGATCGAGGCGGTCGCCAAGGACGTCAACGACGACCGCGCCCTGCTGCTCATCACCAGAGAGTAACCGTACGGTCACCCGCGCAGGTGATCGTGGCGGCGGGCCGTACGGCGTGCCGACAGGCCGCACCCACCAGCGCCGACGCCTCGTACGGGGCCCGGTCCGCCGTGCGCCGAACGGCGGTGCCGGGGCCGCGCGGGGGGATGCGAAGCGCCGGGCGCTGATCTTGGCTCGACCCATGAGCACCGAGCGAGCCACCGCCGCCCCCGCCCCTGCCGCCGCCCCCCGTACGCTGCGCCGCGCCCTGGCCGGCACCCTCCTCGGCGGGCTGGTGATAGCGGGACCGTGGTCCGTACCGGCGGCGGCGGCCCGCGGCGAGGTGCCGCAGCCGTACCCGGCGACCGGTGCGTACGGCCCAGCCGCCTTCGGCGCGGCCCACGGCCCGCCCTCCCACGCCCAGCGGTCCGCCATGGTCGCCCCCGCAGCGCCCGAGGAGGCCGAGGCGCCCCGCGCCGCCGTCGCCGACATCGCCGCGCTGCGCGCGAGCTGGCCGGCCGCCGTCTCCGCCGCCGCGAACGCCGAGATCTGGATGATGCCGGTCAGCGGCTTCCCGATCAGCGCCGCGTACGGCATCCCCGGCGGCTGGGCGGCCGGCCGCCACACCGGCACCGACTTCGCCGTCCCCACCGGCACCCCGGTGTACGCGGTCGGCCCCGGCACCGTGGTCTTCGCCGGCGACTGGGGCGACTACGGCAAGGCCGTGCTGATCGAGATGACCGACGGGCACTACAGCCTGTACGCCCATCTGTCGGAGATCCAGGTCAAGGACGGCCAGACCGTCAACGGCGGGGTACGGGCCGGGCTGTCGGGAAACACCGGCCGCAGCACGGGGCCGCACCTGCACTTCGAGGTGCGCACCTCCCGCGCGTACGGCAGCGACGTGGACCCGCTGGCGTACCTGGCCGCCCACGGCGTCGCCACCGGCTGACCCCGTACGGCCCGTACGCCACCAGTACGAGCCCGTACGAGCCCGTACGAGCGCGGCAAAGGGGGGTGGTCACCGGGACCACCCCCCTTTCGGACGTTGTGGGGTCGGTTACTTGGCCGCCGGAACCCGGGCGGCCGGGTCGTCCTTCTTGAACGCCCAGTTCAGCGGGGGCTCCACCACCCAGCGGAACAGCCGCTGCACGGGGCCGGTGCACAGCAGTGTCACCACCGCCACCCCGATGAGGGTGATCGCCACATAACCGGCCGGGGTCTGCACCCAGTCCAGGTCGTACCAGCCCCACCAGCGCGAGCCCTTGGCCAGGAACCCGTGCAGCAGATAGCCGTAGATGGAGCCGGCGCCCAGCGCCGTGAACCACATGTGGCGGCGCGGCACCCAGGCCAGGAAACAGGCGGTCAGCAGCAGTCCGCAGCCGAACAGCGCCAGCGACATGATCACGCCGTAGTCCCAGGTGAAGCCGAGACCCTGGGCGCTGTGGCTGCGGTAGAACCAGTGGTAGTCCATCCGCGGCGCCACCCAGTACGCGAACCCCAGCGCGATCGGGGCGACCACCGCCGCCGCGATCCGGGCCTCACGCCGTACCAGCAGGTCGAAGTGCTCACGCCGCAGCAGCATCCCGAGCACGAAGAACGGCAGGAACTGCAACACCCGCATGATGTTGAAGTCATTGCCCAGATCGGGGGAGACGGAGGCGATCGCGGCGACCGCCAGCGAGACCGGCAGCGGCCAGCGCAGCACCCGCCACAGCGGGGCGGACAACCGCCAGCAGAACAGCGCGATCAGGAACCAGGTGAGGTAGTACGGGTCGAGCAGGCTGAACGGCTCGAACAGCGGCTTGTCGCTGTCGTTCACCCAGCGGTCGAAGAGGGTGTACGCGACGACGAAGATCAGATAGGGCACCAGCACACCGGAGATCAGCCGCCCTATCTGGGCGGGCTTCCCGGTGAAACTGCGCGAGAAGTAGCCGGCCAGCATGATGAACGCCGGCATGTGGAAGGCATAGACGAACATGTACAGCGCGGTGGCGGCCCGGGAGTCGGGCATCAGCGGGGCCCAGACATGGCCCATCGCCACCAGCACGATCGCCAGATACTTGGCGTTGTCGAAATAGGGGTCGCGGGGCTTGCCCTTCGGTGGGCCGTCCGTGGCCTCCGGTGGGGGATCAGCCGTCCGCGCCCGGGCGGCGGGCAGGGGGGCTCGTCGATTACGGACGTGCAACATTGACCGCACGATAGTGCCTCGCGGCCGGTGCTGTCCGGCAGGGGGTGCGGTTCCGGCCCGGGCCGTACGCCCGCGTGCACCACGCCATACCGGGCGAACACGTCAACGGCCGGATCCCGTCACCCATCAACCCCCATGTGTCACCCGGTTGATGGCACGATAGGTGCCCAGCGGGGGTAGGACAGCCGTGGTCAGGCTCCCGCTGGAGCGCAGGCGTACCGTCCGAAGGTGATGTGATCTGTCGTGGTTATCTCGTTCTCCCTGACGCTGCTGCTGGGCGTCGTGCTGTTCTTTCTCGCCCGCAGCGGCAACCTCAAGTGGGGGCCGGCCATCGTGGCCATCCTCTTCGGCTTCTCGCTCGCCTCCACCGGCGCGGCCGACCCCATACGGGACTTCCTGGAGTCGATCTCCAACTCCGTCAGCTCCGTGGACGATTCCATCAATTCGAGCGGTCCCTGAGCAAAGCGGCGGCCCGGCCCCCGAGGGAGCCGGGCCGGGGCCTGACGGAGCGGGCGACGGGAATCGAACCCGCGTAGCTGGTTTGGAAGACCAGGGCTCTACCATTGAGCTACGCCCGCGTACCGGGGATCGCGCTGGACGACGATCACCGTGC
This sequence comes from Streptomyces sp. NTD107, assembly GCF_059510435.1. NCBI lineage: Bacteria > Bacillati > Actinomycetota > Actinomycetes > Kitasatosporales > Streptomycetaceae > Streptomyces > Streptomyces sp. NTD107. The sequence continues at coordinate 266,145 of NZ_JCAJZV010000006.1, forward strand.
GGACAGCATCGTACCAGCGCCGCGCTGCCCGGAGGCGGGGGAGCCGGGGGGCGAGCGGGCCTGTACGCTACGTGTCGCGTCAAGAGCCATCACGGGGTGTGGCGCAGCTTGGTAGCGCGTCCGCTTTGGGAGCGGAAGGCCGTCGGTTCGAATCCGGCCACCCCGACCACGTACTATGAAGAGATCGTGCGCCTGTGGCGTGCCCGGGGTCCGGGTCCCGGGTACCAACGGCCAAGCCGGCACCCGTAGGCTCGGCCACGGAGCAGCACCGCAGCACGAGACAGCACAGCGTTACCCCGGAACAAAGCCAGCACAGCACAGCACAGACCGCACAGCATTGCCTCCCAGAAGTCAGCCCCAAGGAGACCGACCGTGAAGAGCGCCGTGGAGACCCTGAACCCCACCCGGGTTCGGCTCACTGTCGAGGTGCCCTTCGAGGAGCTCAAGCCCAGCCTCGACGCGGCGTACCGGAAGATCAACCAGCAGGTCACGGTGCCCGGATTCCGTAAGGGCAAGATCCCGTCCCGCATCATCGACCAGCGCTTCGGCCGTGGCGCCGTGCTGGAAGAGGCCGTCAACGACGCGCTGCCGAAGTTCTACAACGAGGCCGTGTCCGAGGGCGAGCTGAACCCGCTGGGTCAGCCCGAGGTGGACATCACCGAGCTGAAGGACAACGAGCTGCTGACGTTCACCGCCGAGGTGGACATCCGGCCCGAGATCACGATCCCCGACTACTCCGGGATCGAGGTCACCGTCGAGGCCGCCGAGGTCACCGACGAGGACGTGGCCGAGGCCGTCGAGCAGCTGCGCGACCGCTTCGCCTCCACCTCCGTGGTGGAGCGCGCCGCCGCCGAGGGCGATGTCGTCAAGCTCGACCTGGAGGCCAAGGTCGATGGCGAGGTGCTGGAGGACGGCGTCGCCGAGGGCCTGGACTACACCGTGGGCTCCGGTCAGCTGCTGGAGGGCATCGACGAGGCCGTCACCGGCCTGGAGGCGGGTGGCACCGCCACCTTCACCAGCACCCTCAAGGGCGGCTCCGCGGCCGGCCAGGACGCCGAGGTCACCGTGAAGGTGATCACCGTCTCGGCCCGTGAGCTGCCGGCCGAGGACGACGAGTTCGCGCAGCTGGCGAGCGAGTTCGACACCCTGGAGGAGCTGCGCGCGGACAGCCGCCGTCGGCTCGCCGACCAGAAGAAGTACCAGCAGGCCACCGAGGCGCAGGAGAAGGTCCTCGACGCGCTGCTGGAGCTGGTCGAGGTCCCGATGCCCGAGAAGCTGCTGAAGGACGAGGTCGAGACCCGCAAGCACAACCTGGAGCACCACCAGCTCCAGCAGCTCGGGATGGACCTGGACGCGTACCTGAAGCTTCAGGACAAGACCGCCGAGGAGTTCGAGGCCGAGCTCAAGGAGCAGGCCGAGAAGGGCATCCGCACCCAGTTCGTGCTGGACCAGATCGCCAAGACGGAGAATCTCACCGTCAGCCAGGAAGAGCTCACCGAGCACCTGGTGCGCCGGGCCCGGTCCTCCGGCATGTCCCCCGACCAGTTCGCGCAGGCGGTCGTCGAGGGCGGCCAGGTGCCGATGCTGGTCGGCGAGGTCAGCCGCGGCAAGGCGCTGGCCACCGTGGTGGAGTCGGTGAAGGTGACCGACACCAACGGTGCGCCCGTCCACCTCGACGAGGAGGACGAGGAGAGCGCCGCCGAGGCCGCCGTGGAGACCACCGGGGGCACCGAGGGCGCCGAGGAGCAGGCCGACAAGGCGGACAAGGGCGACAAGGCCGAGAACGCCTGATTCACCCCCACCGCGCGGGCGAGCGCGGAAGCGTCAGGGACGGGGCCGGATATGACAATGTCCGGCCCCGTCGCGCATCCTGGCCGCCCCCGGCTGCCCGCCGGCCGCCCGCCGCCGGCCCTACCCCGCGGGCACCCTGCGCTCACAGCGAACAGTTCCCTGGCCGGGACGGGTCCGGCGGTGCCGCGCGTTAGGGTCCGTAAGAAGTACAACGCTAAAGCCATGCGACGGCCTGGCGACAGTGCCGCCGTCCGACAACGAGCAGGTGGATACGTGACGCTCCCGATGCCTTCCGCCGCCGCTGAACCCTCCAACGGCGGTCTCGGCGACCAGGTCTACAACCGGCTGCTCAACGAGCGCATCATCTTCCTCGGCCAGCCGGTCGATGACGACATCGCCAACAAGATCACCGCGCAGCTGCTGCTGCTCGCCGCGGATCCCGACAAGGACATCTTCCTTTACATCAACAGCCCCGGCGGCTCGATCACGGCGGGCATGGCGATCTACGACACCATGCAGTACGTGAAGAACGACGTGGTCACCATCGCCATGGGCATGGCCGCCTCGATGGGTCAGTTCCTGCTGACCGCCGGCGCCCCCGGCAAGCGGTTCGCGCTGCCGAACGCGGAGATCCTGATCCACCAGCCGTCCGCGGGCCTGGCCGGCTCGGCCTCGGACATCAAGATCCACGCCGAGCAGCTGCTGCGCACCAAGCGCAAGATGGCGAAGCTCTCGGCCCTGCACTCGGGCCAGTCCGAGGAGCAGTGGGACCGCGACGCCGACCGCGACCGCTGGTTCAACGCGGAGGAGGCCCGCGACTACGGTCTGCTGGACCGGGTCATCACCAGCGCGGCCGACATCGAGGGCGGCGGCGGTACGGGCGCCTGAGCCCCGTTCCCCGTACCCCCCTCCCAGCAGGCCCTTCCTTAAGGCAAGGCGGTAGACATCAGATGACTTCTTCCCAGCGCTTCCCGGGCTCCGGCATTTACGACCGTCTCCCGGCCGAGTCCCGTTACATCGTCCCGCGCTTCGTCGAGCGCACCTCGCAGGGTGTGCGCGAGTACGACCCGTACGCCAAGCTCTTCGAGGAGCGGGTGATCTTCCTCGGGGTGCAGATCGACGACGCCTCCGCCAACGACGTCATGGCGCAGCTGCTGTGCCTGGAGTCGATGGACCCGGACCGGGACATCCAGATCTACATCAACAGCCCCGGTGGCTCCTTCACCGCGCTGACCGCCATCTACGACACGATGGACTTCGTCAAGCCGGAGATCCAGACCGTGTGCATGGGCCAGGCGGCCTCGGCGGCGGCCGTGCTGCTGGCGGCGGGCACCCCCGGCAAGCGGCTCGCGCTGCCGAACGCCCGGGTGCTGATCCACCAGCCGTACTCCGAGACCGGTCGCGGTCAGGTCTCCGACCTGGAGATCGCGGCCCGCGAGGTGCAGCGGATGCGTGATCAGCTGGAGGAGATGCTGGCCAAGCACTCCACCCGGCCGATCGAGCAGATCCGGGACGACATCGAGCGGGACAAGATCCTCACCGCCAAGGAGGCCGTCGACTACGGCCTCATCGACCAGATCGTCACCACCCGTTCCACCGTCTCGGTCTGAGCAAGCAAGAGGCAGTGCAAGGCAAGGCTGTAACTGGCCGCCCCTTTTGGACGGGAAGGCCCCCGCGGTGGGGGATTCCCGCCAAGGGGGGCCATTCCGTCGGGGCGACAGGGTACCGTCGTCTAAGCAAGCTCCAGGCACCGTCTCCCCGGCGGTGCGCAGGCGAAGGGGAAGCACCTCGTGGCACGCATCGGTGATGGCGGCGATCTGCTCAAGTGCTCGTTCTGCGGCAAGAGCCAAAAACAGGTGAAGAAGCTCATCGCGGGTCCGGGGGTCTATATCTGCGATGAATGCATCGACCTGTGCAACGAGATCATCGAGGAAGAGCTGGCGGAGTCGCCCGGTTCCGAGCTGAGTGAGCTGCCGAAGCCGCGCGAGATCTATGACTTCCTGGAAAGCTATGTGGTCGGCCAGGACGACGCCAAGCGGGCGCTGTCGGTCGCCGTCTACAACCATTACAAGCGGGTCCGGGCGAGCGAGACCGAGGCGGGCGCGGCGCGCGACGAGGAGATCGAGCTCGGCAAGTCCAACATCCTGCTGCTGGGCCCGACCGGCTCCGGAAAGACACTGCTGGCGCAGACGCTGGCCCGGATGCTGAATGTGCCGTTCGCCATCACCGACGCCACGGCGCTCACGGAGGCGGGATATGTCGGCGAAGATGTCGAGAACATCCTGCTGAAGCTCATCCAGGCCGCCGACTACGACATCAAGAAGGCCGAACAGGGCATCATCTACATCGACGAGATCGACAAGGTCGCCCGGAAGAGCGAGAATCCGTCGATCACCCGGGATGTGTCCGGCGAGGGTGTGCAGCAGGCGCTGCTGAAAATCCTGGAGGGCACGACCGCGGCGGTGCCGCCGCAGGGCGGGCGGAAACATCCGCATCAGGAGTTCCTTCAGATCGACACCTCGAATGTGCTGTTTATCGTGGGCGGCGCGTTCGCGGGTCTGGACGAGATCATCCGGGCCCGTTCCGGCGGCCGGGGCATTGGCTTCGGGGCCGATATCCGTTCCAAGCGGGAGCGGGATCAGGCGGAGCTGCTGTCGGACGCGCTCCCGGAGGACCTGGTGAAGTACGGGATGATCCCGGAATTCATCGGCCGGCTGCCGATCATCACCTCGGTGCACAATCTCGACCGCGAGGCGCTGCTGCGGATTCTGGTGGAGCCGCGCAACGCGCTCGTCAAGCAGTATCAGCGGCTGTTCGAACTGGACGGCGTGGAGCTGGAGTTCGACCTTCCGGCGCTGGAGGCGATCGCCGACCAGGCGATTCTGCGCGGCACCGGGGCGCGCGGGCTGCGCGCCATCATGGAAGAGGTCCTGATGTCGGTGATGTACGAGGTGCCGTCGCGGCAGGACGTGGGCCAGGTGGTGATCACCGAGGACGTGGTCCGCTCCAACGTCAATCCGACGCTGGTGCCCCGGTCCCGGCTGGCGAAGCAGCGCGGCAGCAGCGGGGTTCCGCCGCAGGAGAAGACCGCCTGAGCACGTAACGGCGCATGTAACGGCGCATGTAACGGCGGGGCCCGGACACCGATGCGGATGGTGTCCGGGCCCCGCCGTTCGTGCCGTTGCCGCTGGTGGGTGACCGCTCTCAGCTGTCGGCGCTGTCGCCGGCCGCGTCACCGCTGGGAGCCACGAGCGCGTCGGCGCGCAGCCGCGCCGTCGCGGCGGCGGCCTCGTCGATGGACATCTCGATGCCGCTGACGATGCCCTGCTGCCGCTGGAAGGCGGCGAAGCCCATGGTGCTGTTGTCCGCCCAGACACAGATCGGGACCTGCACGGTCTCGTTCAGGGTGGCGTCCTCGGTCTCGGCGTACTGGCACTTCATGGTCGCGCCGTTCAGCCCGCTGGGCTTCACCGACTGCGGGCTGCCGAGCAGTTCGCCGCCCTCGCTGTCGTCCGCCTGGGTGGCGGCGTAGGCGAGGAGCGCGTCCACGGTGGCCTCGGGGTCGTCGATCTCGCCCCAGATCCCCATGCCCATCATCGAGGTGAGGACCGTGTCCGCGAGTTCCGAGGGATCGTTCATCGCGTCCAGCTCGGCGGGATCGATCCCGGCCAGATAGGTGGCGGTGGCACCGTCGGCGTCGGGGCCGAGCCCGAACTGGGCCAGCTCCTCGGCGGTCATGTCACTGCTGTCCTGGGAATCCACCAGGACGAACTCGCCGGACTGCTCGGGGAAGTCCAGCGCGTAGCCGACGAGCGTCTCCTTCTTCTCGTCACCGCCCAGCACCACCACCAGGCCGACGGCCAGCGCGGCGACCACGGCCAGGGCGCCCACGGCGATGCCGATCTTCTTGCCGTTGCCGCCACCGGCGGGCGGGGGCGGCAGGTGGCCGTAGGCCGGCTGCCCCGGGTACTGCCCGGGGGGACCCTGCGGCGGGCCACCGTACGGGCCGGGCGGCTGCGGCGGTCCGTACGGGCCGCCCTGCGGCTGGCCGGGGACACCCGGCTGGCCCGGCTGACCCGGCTGACCCGGGTAGGCACCGGGAGCCGGGGGCGGCGGCGGGGGCGGGCCGGGCTGACCCGGCTGCTGCGGATAACCGTAGCCCGGGCCGGCCGGTGCTCCCGGTGCGCCGCCTTGCGCGTACGGGTTGGGCGCGCCGGGCGGCGGCCCCTGCGGCGGCGGTGCCCCGTACGGGCCGGGCTGGCCGGGCTGGCCCTGCGGGGGCTGCTGCCCGTAGGGGCCCGGCTGGTACTGACTCATGCTCTTCCCCTCATCACTGCTGATCACTGTTGATCGAGGTGCATCAATGCGATATGGCGTCTACCGCTCATCCTGTCCGACGAAATGCCCCCGTGTACATCCGGCCCCCGGGCCGTGCTAGCCGGCGCCGCCGGTGGTGATCTCCGTCAGCGCGGCGTTGCGCAGGTCGGAGGTGATCTGGGCGGTCTGCTCCATGGACAGCTCGGAGTTGCCCTCGGGCGGGATCGCGTACACGACGCCGATGGTGCTGTAGTCGCTCCAGATGCAGACGAAGGCCATGTCGGGGAAGCCGGGTTCGGGGTCGGTCGGGTTCATCTCCTGGCAGGACAGGTGGGCGTTGTCCAGCCCGGCGGGGCGCATGGCCTGCGGTTCGCCGGCGAGCGTGAGTTCGTTGTCCTCCTCGATCAGCATGGCGAGCAGCTCGTCGGCGACCAGGGCGGGATCTTCCACGGTGCCCCAGGCGCCCTGGAAGAAGAGGCCGTCGTCGTCCTCCGTGGCGCCGCTGTAGACGGCCATGACCGCGCCGTCCTCGGTGAAGCCGGCCCGGGCCGCCTCCTCGGAGGTGAAGGCGGAATCGCTGTCGTCGCTGTAGTCCTGGGTGAACTCGCCGACGGTCTGGGGGGCGACCAGCGTGTACTTCTTGCCGTCGTCCGCGACCGTGGTGCCGCCACCGTTGCCGTCGCCGGTGCCGTTGAGCACCAGCACCAGACCGACACCGAGCGCGGCGGCGGCCGTCAGGACGCCGATGGCGATGCCGATCTTCTTGCCGTTGCCGCCCCCGGCGGGCGGGGGCGGGGTGGGCTGCGGCTGCTGACCGTACGGGGGCTGCTGGCCGTACGGGGTGCCGATGTGCGTCGGGTTCCCGTACGCGGGGCTCCCGTACGCCGGGCTCCCGTACGGGGTTCCCGCGGGCTGCTGGCCGGGCGGCGGTGGCTGGGTCATCGAAGGTCCCCCTTGTGGTCCGAAGTCCGGGTGAGCATCTCATCGGAAGGGATGTCTCCCGTGCCTGCGCATTGTGCACCACCGAACCGACGAACCCGTACGTGCCGCCGGGGCGGCGGGGGCGGCCCAGGCCCCCGTAACCGATTCGAGGGGAACACCACCCCGCCCGTAGACTGAGCGCCGTGACCGACAACACTCAGCCGCCCGCCACCCCCGGGCACCACAGCGCCGCCACCGAACTCCCGACGCAGTACGCGCCGGCCGAGGTAGAGGGGCCGCTGTACGAGCGCTGGGTAGAACGGGGCTACTTCGAAGCCGACGCGTCCAGCGACAAGCCCCCGTACACCATCGTCATCCCGCCGCCCAACGTCACTGGCAGCCTTCACCTTGGCCACGCACTGGAACATACCCTCATCGACGGCATCACCCGCCGTAAGCGCATGCAGGGCTACGAAACCCTGTGGCAGCCGGGCATGGACCACGCCGGCATCGCCACCCAGAACGTGGTCGAGCGCGAGCTGGCCAAGGAGGGCAAGTCCCGCCACGACCTGGGCCGCGAGGCGTTCGTGGACCGCGTGTGGCAGTGGAAGGCCGAGTCCGGCGGCAAGATCAGCGGCCAGATGCGGCGGCTCGGCGATGGTGTCGACTGGCAGCGCGAGCGGTTCACCATGGACGAGGGCCTGTCCCAGGCCGTCCAGACCATCTTCAAGCGGCTGTACGACGACGAACTGATCTACCGCGCCGAGCGCATCATCAACTGGTGCCCGCGCTGCCTGACCGCGATCTCCGACATCGAGGTCGAGTACCAGGACGACGACGGCGAGCTCGTCTCCATCCGCTACGGGGACAGCGACGACTCCATCGTCGTCGCCACCACCCGCGCCGAGACGATGCTGGGCGACACCGCCGTGGCCGTCCACCCGGACGACGAGCGGTACGCCCACCTCATCGGCAAGCAGATCACCCTGCCGCTGACCGACCGCACCATCCCGGTGGTCGCCGACACCCACGTGGACCCGGAGTTCGGCACCGGTGCGGTGAAGGTCACCCCGGCGCACGACCCGAACGACTTCGCCATCGGCCAGCGCCACAACCTGCCGCAGCTCACGATCATGGACGAGCACGCGGTGATCACCGTGCACGGCCCGTTCCAGGGTCTCGACCGGCTGGAAGCCCGCTCCGCCGTGGTCGCCGCACTGCGTGCCGAGGGCCGAATCGTCGCTGAGAAGCGCCCGTACCAGCATTCGGTCGGTCACTGCTCGCGCTGCAAGACCACCATCGAGCCACGGCTCTCCATGCAGTGGTGGGTCAAGGTCGGACCGCTCGCCCAGGCCGCCGGCGACGCGGTCCGTGACGGCCGGGTCACCATCCACCCCAAGGAGATGTCCGGCCGCTACTTCGAGTGGGTCGACAACCTCCACGACTGGTGCATCTCGCGGCAGCTGTGGTGGGGACACCGCATCCCCGTCTGGTACGGCCCGGACGGCGAAGTCGTCTGCGTCGGCCCCGACGAGGAGCCGCCGAGCGGCGACGGCTGGACCCAGGACACGGACGTCCTGGATACCTGGTTCTCCTCCGGTCTCTGGCCCTTTTCCACCCTCGGCTGGCCCGAACAGACCCCGAGCGTCACGAAGTTCTATCCGAACTCGGTGCTGGTCACCGGCTACGACATCCTCTTCTTCTGGGTCGCCCGGATGATGATGTTCGGCTTGTACGCGATGGACGGCACCCCGCCGTTCCATTCGATCGCGCTGCACGGCATGGTCCGGGACGAGTTCGGCAAGAAGATGTCGAAGTCCTTCGGCAACGCGGTCGATCCGCTGGACTGGATGGACGCCTACGGCTCCGACGCCGTCCGCTTCACCCTGGCCCGGGGCGCCAACCCCGGCGTGGACATCCCGATCGGCGAATCGTGGGTGCAGGCGTCCCGCAACTTCGCCAACAAGATCTGGAACGCCACCCGGTTCGCCCTCATCAACGGTGCCACGGTGGAGGGCCCGCTGCCGGACGCCGCCGAACTGTCGGCCACCGACCGCTGGATCCTCTCCCGGCTCAACTCGGTTGTCGCCGAGGTCGACGCCTACTACGAGGACTACCAGTTTGCCAAGCTCAGCGACACCCTCTTCCACTTCGCGTGGGACGAGGTCTTCGACTGGTACGTCGAACTGTCCAAGACCGTCTTCGCGGCCGGCGGCCGACCGGCCGAGGTCGCCCAGCGGGTGCTCGGCGAGGTCCTCGACGTGACGTTGAAGCTGCTCCACCCGGTCATCCCCTTCGTCACCGAGAAGCTGTGGACCACGCTGACCGGCGGTGAGTCGGTTGTCGTCGCGGCGTGGCCGGAGGACTCCGGCTTCCGTGACGCGGCTGCCGAACGCGAGATCGCCGCTCTACAGGACCTGGTCACCGAGGTCCGCCGATTCCGCGCCGACCAGGGCCTCCAGCCCGGCCAGCGGGTGCCGGCCACCCTGGAGCTGGACGGTACGGGGCTGGCCGCGCACGAGGACGCGATGCGTTCGCTGCTGCGCCTCAACCCGGCCGGCGACGGCTTCACGGCCACTGCCTCCCTGCCGGTGGCGGGGGCGGTGGTCGCTCTCGACCTGTCGGGTGCCATTGACTTCGAGGCCGAGCGGAAGCGGCTGACGAAGGACCTGGGCGCGGCGGAGAAGGAACTCAAGCAGGCCACGGCCAAGCTCGGCAACGAGGGCTTCCTGGCCAAGGCGCCGGCGGAGGTCGTCGACAAGATCAAGGCCCGCAAGGAAACGGCGGAATCGGACATCACCCGCCTGACGGCGCAGCTGGCGAGCCTCCCCGGCTGAGCCCGACCCGCCACACCACCCGCCCCAGCAACTCCGCCAGGGGGACCGGGCCTACGGCCCGCGAGTCGATACTGGCCGCCGGGTTGTCGCCGAGCAGTACGGCGACACCCGGCGGCACGGTGCCGCCGCCGTAGCCCGCGTCCACCATCCCCGGCGGCATCGCGTCCCCGGGGAGTGCGGCCAGCCGCTTCACCCAGAGACGGGGGTGGGTCTCCCCGTCCACCGGAAACAGCCGGGCCCCACCCGCCAACTGCACGGGACACACCACCAGTTCCCCCACCCGCAACCGCCCGGCCGGCACCCGCCGTACGAGCAGCCGGTCCCCGTCGTACAGGGTCGGCTCCATGCTCCGACCACTGACCGAGCTGTACAGAAACCCCCGCCGCCCCCAGGCGATGATTCCCGCCCCAACGGCCAACGCCGTCAATGCCATTGCCCCGCCACGCGCCGTCATGCCGGGAGCCTAGTCAGCCACCCCGCCCGGTGACGACCCGGTGCCACATCCGTCCGAGTACGGTACGGGGCTGCCGGTAGCGCCCGCGCCGGTAGCGAATGGGCGGGGGCCGGGCCGGATCGAGGGGCGCAACATACAGCGGCACCCGAACGCCCATGCCATCAACGGGCGCATCACACATGGCCTCGCTGTAATCAACGATGGTGTGATGCAACCGCCCGACGCATGACTGGCAGGCATACACCTGGGCGTAGTGCCCGGTGGTCTGGGCGGGTCCGAGCCACACCACCCAGGTGTGCCGGTTGCCGCACCACAGCCAGCAGCGTCCGAGGACCCACTCGTTGCCGTCCCCGATCCTGGGTGGCCTTGGGCGGAAGCTCACCGTCGCCTGCGGCGGTACGGTCCGGACCGTGTCGCGGTCAGCCGTGAGTGGTGGTGCAGCATGAGCACTTCCCCACTGGCGAAGCGCAGCCGCCGCCCACCGGGCACGGACACCATGTCCGCCACCATGAGTTGTCTGCCACCCACGGTGATGACATCCCCCACCATGACCGTGTCAGCGCTGATCTCCACCGCCCGCACCCACACCCCGTTCACCACTCCACCATCCGAATCCCCGGCCGCCCACCCACCGGATGCTCAACAGCCGGCAGCAACCGATACCGCTCCACACAGGCCCGACACGCATAGACGAGCCGATTCCCCCCTATGTCGGCGACGATCACGAGCCGCCCGTCTACCGGCTCACACCGCTGCGCCCCCAACCCACACGACGGCCCCGGCGCCGAAACCAACGCCGCATACAGCGCCTCACCATCGGTCAGACAATCCCCCCGAGGCGCCACCACCCACCGCACCCCGTGCCCCGACCCCGGCACCCACGAGACCGGCGGAACCTCCACCACCTGCCCGGCCCCCAACACGGCTACATCGGCAAGCCGCCACCCATCCGCAACCCCCGGAAACACCAACCAGATCATCGAGTTGCGCGCGAAGTCCCCCACCACCCCACGGGAAGCCGCCCCGAGCACGGCAACAGCCCGGCTCCCCAACCCCTCCGGCACCCGCACCGCATCAAACCACCTCCCACACGGCACGGTATGAACCCCGACGTCAACTGTCGGTAGCCACATCGGACTCTGCTCACCCATCATGGGTATCTCCTCACGGTTCCAATCCCATGCGGAACGTAAGCGCGGTACAACGTTCTGCGAGCACGCAAAGTGCGTGCCCTAACGGAGGAGATCACTTGCAGACTGGCCGTATCGGGCGCCGCATTGCCTACTGGCGCGAGAGGCGAGGGTTCACCCAGGCTGACTTTGGACGGCTCATGAGTCAGTCACGCCGCTGGGTACAGGATCTTGAGGGTGGGCATCGACAGGCTGACCCAAGGCTCTCTCTGCTTGAGCGAGCGGCCGAAGTCCTTCGTATCCCACTGGAGGCACTGTTGACCGATTCACCTCACCCATCGGTGGAGGGGATGAGGCCGCCGGAAATCGTCAGCGTTGTCGATGTGATGCAGCGCCATGACGTTCTCACTGGCGAGTTCAATGATCCGTCGGCAGTACCGTCGCTCCTGGACCTCAAACGCGATCTGGACTACTGCTGTCAGGCATTCCAGGTCAGTCATTACTCAGCTGTCGGGCGACACCTGCCGCCGTTGATTGTGTCCGCTCAGCGAGTCGCCTCCCACTGTCCGCCCGGAACGGGTGAGGAGAGTCAAGCGGTGCTCTCTCGCGTTTACCAGCTCGCGGCAAGTTTCCTGCACAAGTACGGCGAGACGAGCCGTATTGCTGCCGCTGTCGCCGCAGACCGGGGGCTCACAGCGGCCGAGAGATCGGGAGATGCGATTGCTATCGGCGCGGCCTCGCGTCGGGTGGCAAAGAGCCTGCTGTACCAAGGCCAACCGGTCACGGCTGTGAACTTCGCACTCGCGGCGGCCGAGCGCCTGACAGGAGATCTCACCACGCGTGGTCCTCTCGGGCTGTCTACTCTGGGCATGCTCTATCTCAACGCGGCCATTTCAGCTTCAGGGCGGGACAAGTCGAGCGATGCGGTCCGTCAGGCACAGGAAGCGTTGGACATGGCTGAGGAGACCGCCCAGCGTCAGGGAACGGACCGAAACGAGGACTGGACAGCCTTTGGCCCCACCAATGTGGCGCTACATCGCTGCGATGTGCTCACCAGGTTTGAAGATGGTTGGTCCGCACTTGAGATGGCCAAGAAGATCGACACTGGAGCCCTCGCCGAGTTGGCCAGGGAACGGCGGGCCCAGCACCTGATCTCGCTGGCCCGAGCTTCGCTTCTTGCCCGCCGTAAGGAAGAAGCCGTTGTTCGGCTCCTTGAAGCCGAACGCCTTGCCCCCGAAGAGGTACGTGGCCGCCCGGCCACGCGTGGCTTGGTGAAGGATCTCCTCGGTGCCACGGCGACAGTGAGCGGGGACTTGCGCATGATGGCGCAACGTTGTGGACTGCGTGTATGACGCGGGTGCTGTATTTGATCGGGTGTGCCGCTGGGCCGGCTCAGTACATGGATCGGGGGGTTCGTGTCGCGCAGGCGGCGGGGTGGGATGTGTGTCTTGTGCTGACGCCGTCCGCCGCCCGGTGGTGGGAGGAGCGGGTGGGGGAGTTGGTGGAGTTGACGGGGCATCCGGTGCGGTCGCAGTACAAGCTTCCCGGCCAGCCGGATGCCCTGCCGCCCGCCGACGCCATGCTGGTGGCGCCGTTGAGTTGTGCCAGTCTCAACAAGTGGGGGCATGGCATCGCGGACACCCTCGCCATCGGGCTGGTGTCGGAAGGCGTCCATCTGGGCGTACCGGTGGTCGCCGTGCCCTACTTCAACCAGGCCCAGGCCGCCCAACCCGCCGTGCCGCACAGCATCGCCGCGCTGCGACAGCAGGGCGTCCAGGTCCTGACCGGCCCGGATCTCGACGATTACACCCCCCATCCACCCAAGCAGGGCCACCCGACCGCCTTCCCGTGGGACAGGGCCCTCGCCGCACTGAGGCCCGCGAGCTGAGCGGTTGTTCCCCCGGGCGACGGTGATCAGGAGGATACGCGTGACGGATGGTGAGCGGTTCATCAGCGAGGACGTGAGGTGGCGGGCGGGGCTGATCTGGGAGTACCACCAGATGGGGCACGAGGTGCGGCCCTGTGATGTGGCGATCGGGCTCGGTAGTCATGACCTGGGAGTTGCCGGGTTTGCCGCTGAGTTGTACCGGGCCGGGTTGTTCCCCGCGCTCGTGTTCAGCGGGGGTAACAGTCCGACTACCCGGGCGCGTTTTCCCCGTGGTGAGGCAGTGCACTTTCGGGAGCACGCGTTGGGGCTCGGGGTTCCGGCCGAGGCGATTCTGCTGGAGACCAAGGCCGGTAACACCGGGCAGAACATTGCCTTCTCCCGTGAGGTGCTGGGCGAGGCCGGGATCTCGCCGGCGAGGGTGCTGCTGATCTCCAAGCCCTACATGGAGCGCCGCGCCTACGCCACGGCGCGTAAGGTCTGGCCCGAGGTCGAGATTGCCTGCGCCTCCGAACCGCTGGAGTTCGACGACTATCTCAAGAGCATCGGCGACGAGAAGTTGGTCATCGACATGCTGGTCGGTGATCTCCAGCGGGTGATCGAGTACCCGGGCATGGGGTTCGCCGCAGCGCAGGACGTGCCGGGCGACGTACATGCCGCCTATGTCGCCCTGGTCCGTGAGGGTTTCACCAGTCGGCTCATCCGGTCCTGACCCTCGCCGGGCGTGAGGTCACTCGCCGCTCAGCTGGAAGCCCGCCGCCTGGCTGCGGAATGCCTCCGCGTAGTGGCCGTCCGCCGTCAGGAGTTCGGTGTGGGTGCCCTGTTCCGTGATGCGGCCGTCCGTCAGGACGGCTATGCGGTCGGCGGTGCGGATTTCGCTCAGGCGGTGGGAGACCAGGATGCGGGTGCGGCCGGTGCCGTGGGTGTGGATCAGGTGGCTGACCTCGGCCTGGGCCAGGGGGTCCAGGCCGGAGGTGGGTTCGTCCAGGATGAACAGGTCGCGGTCCTCCCGCATCATGGAGCGGGCCAGGGCCAGGCGCTGGAACTGGCCGCCGGACAGGACGACTCCGTTGTCCTCGCCGCTCTCGCCGAAGTAGCCGCGGCTGAGCATGGTGCGGTAGCCGGCCGGGAGGGCGGTCAGGACGTCGTGGATGCCCGCCCGGCGGGCCGCCTCCTCGATGCGGGGCTGGTCGGCCGCACGGGACGGGTCGCCCAGGGCGATGTTGTCGGCCGCCGTCATCTCGTAGCTCATGAAGTCCTGGTAGACGACGCTCAGCCGCTCCCGCAGCTCCTCGGGGCGGATGTGCCGCAGATCGGTACCGTCCCAGCGGACGCTGCCGCGTTCCGGGTCGTAGAACCGGCACAGCAGCTTGATCAGCGTGCTCTTGCCGGCGCCGTTCATGCCGACCAGGCCCAGGGATTCGCCCGCTTCGATGCGGAGGGTCACGCCTTTCAGGATCCAGGGGTGGTCCTTGCCGTAGCGGAACCACACATCTTCCAGCTCTATTGATCCGCGGAGTGCCCCCACCTGGTGAGGGGGTTCGCGGGTGGTCAGGATGGGGGGCGCGTTCACCAGTTCCGTGTAGGCGGCGAAGATCAGCAGGTGCTGGTGGCCGTTGGCCAGCGCGCCCACCAGGGCGCCGAGGGTGGTCTGGACGGAGGCGATCGCCGCCACCACCAGGGTGAGTTCGCCGACGCTCAGCGCCCCGTCCCGTACCCGGCCCACCGCCCACAGCAGGCCGCCCGCCGCCACGCCCGCCGTGATCAGGGTGGGGAGGCCGTTCACCAGGAGGTCGCGGACGTCCAGGCGGAGGCGTTCGCGGTCGGCCGCGCGGCGTTCGGTCATCATGCGGCGGCGCAGCAGGTCGCCGATGCCGAAGAGCCGTACCTCCTTGGCGCCGGGGGTGTCCGCCATCAGCACCGTGTAGAACACCTCGCGCCGCTGGTGCGCGGTGAGCCCGTGGACGGCGCCGGCCCGGGCGCGGGCCACCCGGAGTTCGGCGATCAGTTTCGGTACGGTGCCCACCGCCACCAGCGCGGCCAGCACCGGGTGGATCCCGATCAGCACGGCGGCGAACCCCAGCAGGGTGAGCGCCGAACGCACCAGTGCCAGCGCGCAGTCCAGCAGATCGGTCGGCGTGTGCTGGCCGCAGTCCTGGGCCTGGCGCAGCTGGGTGAGCCGGTCGGGGTTCTCGTACCAGGCCAGGCCGGGCTGGGCGGTGACGGCGCGGAAGAGGTGGTTCTGGGCCCGGCGGGCGACCGCGCGGGAGAGTTCGCCGCCGGCCAGGCGCTGGAGGTAGGGGAGCAGGGCCGTGCCGATGCCGCAGCCGGCGAGGGCGCTCGCGTACCCGGTGAGTGGCCCCGTACCGCCGCCCGCCAGGCCGTCCACCAGGCGGGCGGTGAGCCAGGCGGCGGCCACCGGCAGCAGCGCCTCGACGACCGTGAGGGCGAGGGTGGCGGCGAGTACCGCCGGGCGGGCGCGCAGCGCGAGCGCGAACGCCGTGCGGGCGGTCTCCCTCACCCCGCGAGCCGTCGTTCGAGGTCGGTCGGGCCCAGCGCCGACCAGCGCAGCGCGCCGTCCTCGGTGAGGGCGTGCACCTGCGGGAAGCCGTCCACCGAGAAGGCGCTGACCCAGGGGGAGTCCAGCGGCACCCGCAGCACCTCGGCGACCGGGGAGAGCGCGTCGAGGTAGGTCTGGCTGTCGGCGTCCGCGTCCACGTCCACGACCAGCGCCGTGACCCGCTCGGTGCCGCCCGGGTGCGCCTTGGCGGCGTCGGTGAACGCGGGCAGCAGGTCCTTGCAGGCGCCGCAGCCGGGGGAGAAGAAGCCCACCAGGGTGGGGGTGCCGGCTCCGGCGGGCAGCGGGATCGTGGTGCCCACGGTGAGGCCGGTCACGGTGCGGTCGCCCGGCGTCGGCGGCTGCGGCACGGACTCCGCGCGCAGTCGTCTGATGATGCCGTAGCACAGCAGCAGGTTGAGCGCGGTGACGCACAGCGCGAGGACGGACAGCACCAGCGCGATCATTTCGGGCTCCTGACCGTGGACGTCGACGGGGACGGGAAGAACAACTCCGTGATCTCGTCCAGGCCGATGAGCACCAGCGCCGCCACCGAGCCGACCGCGATCGACACCGCCAGCACCTCGGCGTGGGCGGGCCCGGCGGCCGGCAGCAGCGCCAGGCCGCAGCCGGCGGCGAGCAGCAGCAGGCCGTTGCGGACCAGGTGCACCCCGCGCAGTGGCCGGACGCTGGGTCCGAAGCAGGCGCAGCTGACCGGGCGCCGGCCGATGACGACGCGGGCCACTCCGGCGGTGAGCGCGGCCAGCAGCGCGGCGGCGAGCGTCAGGCCGTACGGGGCGGTCGGGGTGGGCAGCACCAGCAGTCCGGCGGCGGCCTCGGCGCCGATGGTGGCGAGGGCGGTGACCGGGATCAGCGGGGCGGGCAGGCCGAGTTCGCGCAGGGTGCGGCGCAGGGCGCGGACCCCGGCCGGGCGGAGCTTGCCGGTGGCGGACACCAGGAAGACCACGGCCAGCAGCACCTGGCAGCTCAGCAGGACATACGACATCGGCCCGCCCCCTCACGTCGGCCTCCGGCCTGTTGGCTGGACGGCCCCGTACGTTAGGACGCCCCCGCATATGGCCGATACATCAACCGTTCGCGGAGCTGCGCCAGTTCGATGTCCGGATCGCGGCCGAGTGCGGAGCGGAAGGCGGTGCGGGCCATTTCGTACGATTCGGTGAGTCGTCCTGGCTCGCCGAGCCGGTGGTGGGCGTGGAGGACGAACTGCCAGCCGCGGGTGCGCAGTGGGTCGGCGGACACCGCTTGCCAGGCGGTGTCCAGGGCTTGGCGCGGTTCGTCGAGATCCAGCCAGGCGCCGGCCAGGTCCTCCAGGGCGCGCAGCCGCTCGATGTCGAGATGGGCGAGTTCGGGGGCGAGCAGGCCGCGCCGTTCCAGGCCGGCGGCGGACTGCTCGGCGCGCCACAGCTCCAGGGCCCGCCGCAGGGCGACCGCGCCCCCGCGCGGGTCGCCGAGTGCGAGCAGGTCGCGGCCCCGGTGGAGGAGTTGTCCGAAGACGAGATGGTCGCTGTCGTGCGGGCCCAGGCGCAGTTCGTAGCCGCCGCCCGGGTGGCTGAGCAGGATGCCGGCGCCCGCGTCGGGTAACGCCTTGCGCAGCCGATGGATGTAGGTGCGCAGGTTGGACAGCGCGGAGTGCGGTGGTTCGCCGTCCCACAGCACTTCGCTGAGAGTGCCTACGGATACGGCCCGGTTGGGGCGCAGCAGCAGTGCGGCGAGTACGGATTGCGGCTTGCCGGCGCGGTGCGGCTGGGGGCGGTCGCCGGTACATATCTCCACGGGCCCCAGCAGCCGGAACATGGGTCGTGGTTCGGGCATCATCGAAGACTTCTCCCACACCTGTGGAACGACAGAACAGTTGTTCACGATGGCGCAGCTTCCGACCCTAGAGGTGAAGCGCTTCACATGGGAACCGGTATGCGGTGGCGGTGCGGGGGTGGCCGGCCGGTGCGGTTTCCGGCCCGGCCGTCGAAGCGTATCGACACCGCGCGGCCACGGTCCGTGTATCGACTGTATGCGCGGGTGTTCTACCGTCGCCGCCACTGCAAGCAGGCTCAACGAAAGGTGAGAACAATGAAGTTCCTCAACCAGCTCGCCGACGCCGCCCTGCGCCGCGTACTCCCCACCCCCACCGCCGAGGCCGCCACCGTCGTCTACGACTGCCAGGTCGGCACGGCCTGCCCCGGCTACCCGGGAACGAACATCTGGAACAACCGCAGCCGCGAATGCACCTCGCTCGGCTGCACGCCGTGGGCCAACTCGGGCTGCTGCGTCAGGTAACCCCGGCAGCACGCACACGGCAACGATGAACGGAACCCCATGCTCGCCCTGATCACCCAGCAACTGCGCCGCCGCTCCGCGCGGGCGGTGACGCTGCTCGCCGGAGTGCTCGTGGCGAGCATGGGGTTCATCCTGCTCACCGGCTCGGTGGACACCTCCCGGCTGCGCGTGGCGGCCACCGCCGACGCCAACTTCCGCGCCGCGTACGACATCCTGGTCCGCCCGGTGGACGCGATCAGCGAGCTGGAGCGGGAAGCGGGTGAGGTGCGGCCGAACTTCCTGTCCGGCCAGTACGGCGGCATCACGCTGGAGGAGTGGGAGCGGATCGCCGCCCTGGACGGGGTGGAGGTGGCGGCGCCCATCGCCATGCTCGGCTATCAGCGCGCCGAGGTCGCGGCGGAACTCGACATCACAGACCTGCTGGACCCGTCCCTGGACCGGCAGTTGCTGCGCATCGACCGCACCTGGCTGAGCGACCGCGGGCTGACCGAGGCCCGCGACCCCGGCGTCGACTACGTGTACGTCACCACCCATGAGGTGCTGCGCCCCGACGTCCAGCGGATCGACGACACCGACGCGTACCACCTGCTCGACACGTACCACCGCGACGACGGGCGGCTGTCCCTGGACACCAGCCACTGCAACTCCCACCGCCCCGCCCTGGAGATCCAGGACGACGGCACGGCCCGCACCCTGTGCATGCTCGACGACGAGCCCAGCCCGGACGAACTGTCCGCCGAGGGGCGCGACCGGCTGATCGTGGTGGAGTGGCTGCCCGGCGGGGAGTTCACCACCACCGGCCACGGCGGCGTCGACTTCCCCACAACCGGTGACCGGGCGATCATCCGGATGCCCTGGCCCACCACGTTGCTGACCGCCGCCATCGACCCGGCCGCCGAGGCCCGTCTGGTCGGCCTGGACGCGGCGGTCGCCTCCGGGGAGTACTTCCCGCCCGGGGCGGCGGAATCCACCGGGTCCCGGCTGACGTACATTCCGCTGCTGGTCTCCGAGCAGCCGCAGTCCGACGAAGCGGTCCGGTACGACATCAGCCGGGTCGTCACCGACCCCACCGCCACCGTCCACGGCGCCTCCTCGACCGGCATCGCCCAGCACCTGCTCGCCGCGCCCCACGAGGAACTGGCCACCGAGGAAAGGGAGTTCGCCGACAGCTACCGGGCGCTGACCGCCCAGGACGAGTTCACCCCCGTCTCCTACAACCGCACCATGCGGGCCGACCCGCCCGCGTACGAAGAGGGCCGACTCCCGCTGCGCCCCGAGCCGACCGGCCAGGACACCGGGGAGGTCTGGAGCCAGGCCCGGGAGAGCGGCGGCGCCCCGCCCACCTGGCTGACCATGGACACCGGCTTCCGCACCCTGCACGGCAACAGCGAGATCAACCGCAGCGACCTCACCGTGTGGCCCCGGCAGATCGGCACCTTCGACCCGGCCGCCATCCAGGAGTTCTCCGGACTCTCCGAGGTCCCCCTGGAGTCCTACCGGCCCGCCGCCGCCTCCGGCGCCGACAACCGGTCCCGGGAACTGCTCGGCGACCAGCCGTGGCTGCCCAACAGCAACCCCACCGGGTATCTCGCCACCCCGCCCCAACTCCTCACCGACCTCGGCTCCCTCGCATACCTCCTGCACCCCGGAGACCCGCAGGCCGCCGCCCCGCTGTCCGCCGTACGGGTGCGGGTCGCCGGCATCACCGGGCTCGACGACGCCTCCCGGGAACAGGTCCGGCAGGTCGCCGAGCGGATCGCCACCACCACCGGGCTCACCGTCGACATCACCGTCGGCTCCTCACCCGCGCCCCGCGAGGTGGAGATCGCCGCCGGGCAGTTCGGCCGGCCCCCGCTGCTCATCGAGGAGCACTGGACCCGCAAGGGCGCCGCCGTCACCCTCGTGCAGGAGGCGGACCGCAAGAGCGTGCTGCTGTCCGGCCTCGTGCTGCTGGTGTCCGCCCTGTTCACCGGCAACCTCGTCGCCGCCTCCGTCCGCACCCGGCGCGCCGAACTCGGCACGCTCGCCTGCCTGGGCTGGTCCGGACGCCGGCTGGCCGCCGTCGTCCTCGGCGAGGTCGCCGTCGTCACCGGCGCCGCCGCCCTGCTGGCCGCCGCCCTCGCCCTCCCGCTCGCCCGCCTCGCCGGGCTGACCGTACGGCCCGCCGCCGTCCTGCTCACCGTCCCGCTGGTGCTCGCCCTCGCGCTGCTGGCCGCCGCCACCCCGGCCGCCCGCGCCGCCCGGATCGGCCCGGCCGGGGTGCTGCGCCCGCCGGTGCTGGCCGCGCGCGGGGCCCGCGCCCGGCGCTCGGTCCTCGCGCTGGCCGCCGCCAACGTGACCCGGGTCCCGGTACGCGGCGCCCTCGCCGTGCTCTCCCTCGCCATCGGCATCGCCGCCGTCACCTTCGTCACGGCCGTGTTGTGGCACTTCCGGGGCTCCGCCGCCGGCACCCTGCTCGGCGCCGAGGTGTCCCTCCAGATCCGCGCCGTGGACCTGGCCGCCGTCGCCCTCACCGTGCTGCTCGGCGCGTTCGCGCTCGCCGACGTGCTGTACGTCGGGCTGCGCGAGCGCGACGCCGAACTCGCCGTGCTGCGCGCCACCGGCTGGAGCGACCGCGCGCTCACCCGGCTGGTGGTCGCCGAGGGCGCGCTGCTCGGGGTGGCGGGCGCGGTGCTCGGCGCCGCCGCCGGGGCGCTGCTGGTGGCCCGGACGGTGGGCGCGCTGCCCACCGGGGTGCTCGGCACCGCGCTGCTCACCGCCGCCGGCGGGGTGGCGCTGGCGGTGGCCGCCTCGCTCTTCCCGGTCCGGCTGGTACGGGGGCTGCCGCTGGCCGCCCTGCTCAGCCGGCAGTGACCCGACCTCAGCGACCCGACCCCGGCGACCCGACCTCAGCGACCCGGCTTCCCCGTCTTCGAAAGGTGGCTCGACCCGATGAGCAGCAGTCCCGGGGTCCCGGTGACCGTCAAGGATCTGCACCGTACGTTCGGCCGTGGCGAGGGCCGGATCACCGCCCTGGACGGAGTGAACCTCGACATACCCGCCGGGCAGTCCGTCGCGCTGACCGGCCCGTCCGGCTCGGGCAAGTCCACCCTCCTCCACCTCATCGGCGCCGTCGAGCACGCCGACTCCGGGATCATCCGGGTCGGCGAGGAGGAGATCACCGGCCTTCGCCGCCGCGAACTGGCCCGCTACCGGGGCCGGATCGGCTTCGTCTTCCAGCGCTTCCACCTGCTGCCCGCGCTCACCGCGTTCGACAACGTGCTCGCCCCGCTGCTGCCCCGCAAACCGGCCGGCCTCGGCTTCGACCGGATCGAGCGCGCCACCGGGCTGCTGGCGGCGGTCGGCCTGGCCGGCCGGGAGCGGGCGCTGCCCTCCCAGCTGTCGGGTGGCCAGCAGCAGCGGGTGGCGATCGCCCGCGCGCTGATCGCCGGGCCCCGGCTGCTGCTCGCCGACGAACCCACCGGCAATCTCGACTCCGCCACCAGCGCCCGCATCATGGACCTCATCGAACGCCTCGCCGCCGAACACGGCTGCACCCTCCTGATCGCCACCCACGAGGACGCCGTCGCGGAGCGCTGCGAGCGGGTGCTGACCCTGCGCGACGGCCGGCTGGCCGGCGACACCAGCACCCCGCCCCGTACCTCTCACCTGGATACCGATCCGGACAAGGGGCGCTGACTGTCAGCGGGGGTTCGTAGACTGGCACCGTGACTGAGCACTCCCGCCCCGAGCCCCCCGACTCCGGCGATTCCGGCGACTCCGACGAGACCGGCACCCCCGACGGCCTCGACGCCGCCGCCTTCGAGGAGCTGATCGGTGCCGAGACGCAGCGGGACCCCGATCTCGCGGTGATCGAGGCCGGCAGCCGTACGCTGCGCACCCAGGCGGGCCCGCCCGCCGGGGACGGCGTGCCGGACCGGCCCGCCGATCCGGACCTCGACCGGGCACTGCGCGAGGTCGAGACGGAGCTGGCCAAGCGCTGGGGCGAGACCAAGCTCGACCCGTCCGTCGCCCGGATCAAGGCGCTGATGGATGTGCTGGGCGAGCCCCAGCGCTCGTACCCCGCGATCCACATCACCGGCACCAACGGCAAGACCAGCACCGCCCGGATGATCGAGGCGCTGCTGGGCGGCTTCGAGCTGCGCACCGGCCGGTACAGCAGCCCGCACGTGCAGTCCATCACCGAGCGGATCAGCCTGGACGGGGCCCCGCTGTCCGCCGAGCGGTTCATCGCCGCCTACGAGGACATCAAGCCGTACGTGGAGCTGGTGGACGCCCGCCAGGAGTACCGGCTGTCGTTCTTCGAGGTGCTCACCGCGATGGCGTACGCGGCGTTCGCCGACGCCCCGGTGGATGTGGCCGTGGTCGAGGTCGGGATGGGCGGCACCTGGGACGCCACCAATGTGCTGGACGCCGGGGTCGCCGTCATCACCCCGATCAGCCTGGACCACACCGACCGCCTCGGCAGCACGCCCGAGCAGATCGCGGTGGAGAAGTCCGGGATCGTCAAGCAGGACGCCACCGTGGTGCTGGCCCAGCAGCAGATCGAGGCCGCCTCGGTGATTCTGCGCCGCGCCGTGGAGGTGGACGCCACCGTGGCCCGCGAGGGCATGGAGTTCGGCGTGGTCTCCCGGGAGATCGCGGTCGGCGGCCAGCTGCTGACGCTGCGCGGCCTGGGCGGTGAGTACCCGGACATCTTCCTGCCGCTGCACGGCGAGCACATGGCGCACAACGCGGTGGTGGCGCTGGCGGCGGTGGAGGCGTTCTTCGGCATCGGCGCCACCCAGGCGTCCCGCACCCTGGACATCGACGTGGTGCGCGCCGCGTTCGCGGCCGTCTCCTCGCCCGGGCGGCTTGAGGTGGTGCGCTCCAGCCCCACCGTGCTGCTGGACGCGGCGCACAACCCGGGCGGCGCGCAGGCGGCTGCGGCGGCGGTGACCGAGGCGTTCGGGTTCAGCCGGCTGATCGGCGTGGTCGGCCCCAGCGCCGACAAGGACGTCACCGGGCTGCTGGAAGCCTTCGAGCCGATCTTCACCGAGGTCGTCGTGACCCGGAACGCCAGCCATCGCGCGATGGACGTCGACGCGCTGGCGGCGGTGGCGGTGGAGGTCTTCGGGGAGGACCGGGTGGTGGTCGAGCCACGCCTGGATGACGCCCTGGAGGCGGCCATCTCGCTGGCCGAGGAGGAGGACGAGTACGCGGGCGCCGGGGTGCTGATCACCGGCTCCGTCATCACGGTCGGCGAGGCCAGGGTGCTGCTGCGCGGTCCGGGCCGGCGCGGTCGCGGCCGGGAAGCGGGGGAGGGCTGATGCGTACCCTGTGTGCCTCCACGCTGATCTCCGAGGTGCTGGTCATCGGGCTGGCGGCGCTGGTCGCGGTGCGGCTGACCGACATCTCCGCCGGCACCGTCTGGGCGGTGTCCGGTACGGCGATGGTGCTGTGCGTGCTGCTGTGCGGGTTCGTCACCCGGCCCGGCGGGGTGCAGTTCGGCTGGGCGCTGCACATCGCGCTGATCGCCAGCGGGATCGTCGTTCCGGCGATGTTCGTCCTGGGGGCGATCTTCGCCGGGCTGTGGTGGGCATCGGTCCATTTCGGCCGGAAGGTGGACGAGATCAAGGCCGCCCGTGAGGCGGCGGTCACCGTCCCCGCCCAGTAGCCCCGGGGCGGGTGCGGGGCGGGGTCGATATCCCGGGTAAGGTGCCGGTCAGACTTCCCCGGATTCGTTTCCCCAGGAGCCACCCACCATGTCCCAGCGCACCCTTGTCCTTCTGAAGCCGGATGCGGTCAGGAGGGGTCTGATCGGCGAGATCATCGGCCGCATCGAGAAGAAGGCGGGCTGGACCGTTACCGCGCTCGAACTGCGCACTTTGGACCGGGCCACGCTGGAGAACCATTACGCGGAGCACAAGGGCCGGCCGTTCTACGAGCCGCTGCTGGAGTTCATGACGTCCGGCCCGTCCGTGGTGCTGACCGTGGAGGGTGAGCGGGTGATCGAGGGGCTGCGGACGCTGTCCGGGCCGACCGATCCGATCGCCGCCGCGCCCGGTTCCATTCGGGGCGACTTCGGGACGATCGTCCGGGAGAACCTGATCCATGCGTCGGACTCCGAAAAATCCGCTGAACGCGAGCTGAAAATCTTCTTCCCCGGGCGCTTCTGATTCGGCGCGGCGGTCCCGCCGCGCCCCCCGCTGAATCCCTGTCAGTCCGACACGGGGTCCGACCAGCGGCATCAGCCTGAACGCATTCCGCCTTTGTGGTATGTACAGTCGAACGAGGGAACCCGTCACCCGAACACGACGTCACCATGATGGAGGGCGGGCACGGTTCCCGCGACAATGGCGAAAGCGGCGCTCCGGCGCTCCGTGTTCGACCGGCCGTGGATACGATGGGACCAGCCGCCACACTTGCTGGGCGCGCATCGTTCATCGCACCCCCGTGCCGACCTCCCCGCCCACATCGCTCCAGCTGGAAGGCCAGATGTATCCCTATGGCGAACAATATGTCGTTCATCGGACGTGACATGGCAGTCGACCTCGGGACGGCCAATACGCTGGTGTACGTCAGGGGTCGCGGGATCGTACTCAATGAGCCATCGGTCGTCGCCATCAACACCAACACCGGTGGCATTCTCGCGGTCGGCGCCGAGGCGAAGAAGATGATCGGCCGGACCCCCGGCAACATCGTCGCGGTCCGCCCCCTGAAAGACGGGGTCATCGCCGATTTCGAGATCACGGAGCGAATGCTCCGCTACTTCATTCTCAAGATCCACAAGCGGCGTTATCTCGCCCGCCCCCGGGTCGTGGTCTGTGTGCCTTCCGGTATCACCGGAGTCGAGCGGCGCGCGGTCATCGAGGCGTCCACCCAGGCCGGCGCCCGTCAGGTGCACATCATCGAGGAGCCGATGGCCGCCGCGATCGGCTCCGGGCTCCCGGTCCACGAGGCCACCGGCAACATGGTGGTGGACATCGGCGGCGGCACCACCGAGGTCGCCGTCATCTCGCTGGGCGGCATCGTCACCGCGCAGTCCATCCGGGTGGCCGGCGACGAGCTGGACAACGCGATCATCCAGCACATCAAGAAGGAGTACAGCCTGCTGCTCGGCGAGCGCACCGCCGAGAGCATCAAGATCACCATCGGCTCGGCCTACGAGATGGACGAGGACGAGCACACCGAGATCCGGGGCCGCGACCTGGTCAGCGGGCTGCCCAAGACCGTGGTGATCTCCTCGGCCGAGGTCCGCAAGGCCATAGAGGAGCCGGTCAACTCCATCGTCGACGCGGTCAAGACGACGTTGGACAAGTGCCCCCCCGAGCTGTCCGGCGATGTCATGGACCGCGGCATCGTCCTCACCGGCGGCGGCGCGCTGCTGCGCGGCCTGGACGAGCGGCTGCGCCGCGAGACCGGTATGCCGATCCACATCGCCGAGGACCCGCTGGACTCGGTGGCGCTGGGCTCCGGCAAGTGCGTCGAGGAGTTCGAGGCGCTTCAGCAGGTGCTGGACGCCCAGCCCCGCCGCTGACCGCCGCGCCGGGCAGCGGCGGTCACCGCCCCGGCTGACACGCCGTCAGATCCGCCGCGTGGAAGGGACACCAATCCACGCGGCGGATCGTTGACGGTGGAGACGTGAAAATCGATTTCCTGTTCCAGAAAGGCACGGCCGCCGCACGTGAGGGACACACGAGAGAGCCGACTGCTTCTCGTTCTGCTGGTATCCATCGCGTTCGCGCTGATCACGATGGACATCCGGGGCGGGGACGAGTCCCCGCTCAACGGGCCCCGGGAGGCCGCCGCGGCCTTCTTCGGACCGGTGGAGAACGGCGTCGCCTCGGCGGTCGACCCGGTCGGCAACGCGATCTCCGCCGTCCGCGAATCCGGCGGCCGGCACGACCGCATCGGCGAACTCGAACGGGAGAACGCCGAACTGCGCCAGCAACTGGGCAGCGAGGCGCACCGTGATTCGCGCATACAGCAGTTGGACGACCTGCTCCAGACCGCCGGCGCCGGCCAGTACGGCATTGTCGGCGCGCAGGTCATCGCCATCGGCGCCACCCAGGGCTTCTCCTGGACCGTGACCATCGACGCCGGCACCCGGGACGGCATCGCCCGCGACATGACGGTGCTCAACGGCGACGGCCTGGTGGGCCGCGTCACCACCGTGGGCCCCAGCACCTCCACCGTGCTGCTGGCCAACGACCCCGGCTTCACCGTCGGCACCCGGCTGGAGGGCAGCGACGAACTCGGCTTCGCCACCGGCCGCGGCGACAACGCGCTCGATGTGCAACTGCTCAACCAGGCCGCCCAGGTGAAGAAGGGCGACCGGCTCGTCACCTTCGGCTCGGCCGACGACAAGCCGTTCGTGCCCGGCGTCCCGGTCGGCGAGGTCATCAACGTGGACCGCGCGGTGGGCGACCTGACCCGTACCGTGCAGGTCCGCCCCTATGTGGCCTTCACCCGGCTCGACCTGGTCGGCGTCGTGGTCGAACCGCCGCGCGACAACCCGCGCGACGCGGTGCTGCCGCCCCGGCCCGAGGACGAGGAGCCCGACAAGAGCGACAGGACCGAGGACAAGAAGACCGAGCGGGGCGAGGAAGGCGAGGGCACCGGCGGCGGCGAGGACGGCGGCGTGCAGAACCGCAGCACCCCGGGCGAGTCGCCGGGCACCCGCGACAACCGAGACAACCGCGACGACGACGACGGCGACGGCAGCGGCGACAACGACAGCGGCGACGACCGTGACGCCCGCCGCGAGCGGGACGCCGACCAGGACGACGACGACCCCGCCATCAGGAGCTGACCCATGCGCGTCTCCCGCACGATCCTCGCGGTGATCCTCGTCGTCGTGGCCCTGATCCTCCAGGTCACGGTCCTCGCCCGGCTCCAACTCCCCGGCGCCGTCCCCGATCTGCTGCTGCTCACCGTGCTCGGCCTGGCCCTGGTGTACGGCCATGTCGGCGGCGCCCTCGTCGGCTTCGGCGCCGGCCTGCTCGCCGACCTGGCCCCGCCCGCCGACCACGCGGTCGGCCGCTACGCCCTGGTGCTGTGCGTCATCGGCTACGCGGCCGGGCTCACCAAGCCCGAGACCGGCCAGCACCGTTCGGCGACCGTGCCGATGCTGGTGGTGGCCGGCGGCGCGCTTTCCTCCACCCTGCTGTACGCGGGCGTCGGCGCCCTCGTCGGCGACACCGCCGCCCGGCACGTGGGGCTCAGCGGGCTGTTGTTCACCGCCACCCTCTACGACCTGCTGCTCGCCCCGTTCACCGTGCCACTGGTGATGGCGATGGCCCGCCGGCTGGAGAACGACCCGCTCAAGGGCGACGGCTCCGGCGGCTCCTCGGCCGGCGCCGACGCCCTGTCCACCAGCTGGTTCTCGGGCGGCACCGGGCTCAGCACCCGAGGCGGGGGCCGCCGTACCCGCTACGGCAAGGCCGCCCGCATCGGCGGCCAGCGCAGCACGTTGCTCAGCCGCTCCGCCCGCAACCGGGCCGGGCGCATCAAGGGGGTCAAGCGACTGTGAGTAACATCCCGGAGACCGGACGGACCTCACGGGTCACCATCCGGCTGATCATCATCCAGATACTGGTCTTCTCCCTGCTGCTGACGCTCGGCGGCCGGCTGTGGTACCTCCAGATCCGGCAGGGCGACGAGTTCGCCGCAGCCGCCGCGGGCAACCACGTCCAGCAGGTCGTGCAGCCCGCCGTGCGCGGCGCCATCCTCGACGCCCGCGGCGTGCCGATCGCCGACAACGAGACCCGGCTCGTGGTCTCCGCCGACCGCTCCAAACTCACCCGGATGAAGGACAACGGCCAGGCCGTCCTCACCGATCTCGCCGAACTCCTCGGCATGGAGTACGAGGAGATCGCCCAGCGGGTGCGGCTGTGCGACGCGCAGACCCCGCAGCCCTGCTGGAACGGCTCCCCCTACCAGCCCATCCCCATCACGGACGAGGCCACCCCGCAGCAGGCGCTCCAGATCCGCGAGCGCGCCGAGGACTTCCCCGGCGTCAGCGCCGAACCCACCGCCGTACGCCGCTACCCCGCCCCGTACGGCTCGCACTCCGCGCAGGTGCTCGGCTATCTCTCCCCGGTCACCGACGACGAGGTCGCCGACGCCAAGGACACCGAGGCGCCACTGCTGCGCTCCGACCAGATCGGCCGGGCCGGGCTCGAACGCTCATACGACAGCTATCTGCGGGGCCAGCCAGGCGTCACCCGCTACGAGGTCGACAAGTTCGGCCGGGTGATCGGCGAAGCCGAGGGCGAGGCCGCCGCGGCCGGCGCCAACGTGGTCACCAGCATCGACTCCCGGGTGCAGGCCGTCGCCGAGCAGGAGCTGCTCGGCGCCATGGAGGCGGCCCGCGCCCAGACGGACGAGATCACCGGCCGCAAGTACGAGGCCGACTCCGGCGCCGTGGTGGTGCTGGAGAACGCCACCGGCCGCGTCGTCGCCATGGCCTCCGCCCCCGACTACGACCCCAATGTGTGGGTCGGCGGCATCTCCACCGACAACTACCAGGCGCTGACCGGCGAGGACTCCAACTACCCGCTGCTCAACCGGGCCATCCAGGGCCAGAGCCCGCCCGGTTCGACGTTCAAGGTGGTCACCTCCACCGCCGCCGTCAACGCCGGCTACGACTTCGGCGGCCGCTACGACTGCGGCTCCTCGTACAGCATCGGCAACCAGACGTTCAAGAACTTCGAGTCGCAGGGCTACGGCATGATCAGCCTTTACCGCGCCATCGAAGTGTCCTGCAACACCGTCTTCTACGGCATCGCGCACCGCGAGTGGGAGCGGGACGGCGGCATCAACCCCAAGGACGACCCCAACGACTTCCTCTTCACCACCGCGCACGGCTTCGGCCTCGGCGCCCGCACCGGCATCGACCTGCCGGACGAGGCCAGCGGCCGGATCCCCGACCGGCAGTGGAAGCAGGACTACTGGGAGGCCAACCAGGAGAACTGGTGCGAGGTCGCCGCCACCGACCGCCAGGACTACCCGGCCCGGATCGCCCGCGAGAACTGCACCGAGGGCATGAAGATGCGCGCCGGTGACATGCTGAACTTCTCCATCGGACAGGGTGACGTCCTGGTCACCCCGATCCAGATGGCCACCGTCTACGCGGCCATCGCCAACGGCGGCACCCTGTACGAGCCGTCCGTGGGCAAGGCCATCATCGGCGCGGACGGCACCGTGCTGGAGGAGATCGCCCCCGTCGTCGCCGGGCAGCTGCCCGCCGACGCGCAGACCGTCGCCGACCTCCAGACCGCCACCGAGTCCGTGATCACCACCGGCAGCGCCAGCTGGCGCTTCATGGGCTGGCCGCAGGGCACCATCCCGCTGCACGCCAAGACCGGTACGGCGGAGGCGTCCGGCGACAAGCAGACCACCTCCTGGCTGGCCACCTTCTCGCCCGACTACACCGTGGTGATGACCATCTCCCAGGCGGGCACCGGCTCCGGGGCGTCCGGCCCCGCGGTGCGCAACATCTACGAGGCGATCTACGGCGTCGGCGAGGACGGCTCCGTCAACGAGGAGCTGGCGCTGCTGCCCACCCCGCAGACCGCGCTGCCGGAGATCGACGAGAACGGCACCATCGTCGCCCAGCGCGACGAGCCGAAGTCCGACCGCGCCGAGGACGGCGAAGAGGGCGAAGGGGCCGGCGAGGGCGAAGAAGGCGCGGACGGCGACCGGGACGGCGAGGAAGGCCAGGAGCAGGACCCGGGCGACCGGCAACTGCCCGACAACCTGGACCCCGGCGGCGACCGCGACGGCCGGCAGCAGCCGCCGGGCGACGACCCGGCCGGCGAGCAGTGGAACGTCGGCAATGTGGCGGGACGGGACGAGCGGGACGAGAGGTCGAACGGCTGACGTGGGCGATTACTCCCTGAGCATCGGGCGGTTCGCACCCCGCAAGAGCGCCTGGCGGCGGCTGGCCGCCCGCGATTCGCTCGCCCGCCGGGTCGACTGGATCATGCTGCTGGCGGCCGGCGCGCTGTCCGTCATCGGCTGCGTGCTGGTGTGGTCCGCCACCCGCAACCGCACCGAGATCAACAACGACGACCCGCAGTACTTCCTGGTGCGGCAGTCCATCAACCTCGCCGTCGGCATAGCCCTGGCGGTGGCCGTGATGTGGCTGGGACACCACCGGCTGCGCAGCGCGGTCCCCGTCTACTTCGGATTCACCCTCGTGGTGATGCTGCTGGTGTTCACCCCGCTGGGCACCGAGATCAACGGCCAGCGCAACTGGCTGTCGGTCGGCAGCTACACGATCCAGCCCGGCGAGTTCGCCAAGGTCGCCGTGGTGCTGGTGATGGCGATGGTCCTCGCCGCCCAGGTCGACGCCGGTGACAGCGACCATCCGCGCCGCCGGGCCGTCCTCCAGGCGCTGGCCCTGGCCATGGTGCCGGTGACCATCGTGCTCATCGACGACATGGGCACCGCGATGGTGCTGTGCGTGATCATCCTCGGGGTGCTGCTGGCCTCCGGCGCCTCCCTGTGGTGGACCTCGGGGCTGCTGGCCGCGGCCGTCGTCGGCGGCGTGCTGGTGTGGCTGCTGGACATCCTCGACGAGTACCAGATCAACCGCTTCGCGGCCTTCGCCAACCCGGCGCTCGACCCCTCCGGCGTCGGCTACAACACCAACCAGGCCCGGATCGCCATCGGCGGCGGCGGACTCTACGGCAAGGGCCTGTTCGAGGGCACCCAGACCACCGGCCAGTTCGTGCCCGAGCAGCAGACCGACTTCATCTTCACGGTCGCGGGCGAGGAACTCGGCTTCGTCGGCGCCGGCGGGATAATCCTGCTGATCGGGATCGTGCTGTGGCGGGCGCTGCGCATCGCCAAGGAAGCCACCGACCTGTACAGCACGCTGATCGCGGCCGGCGTGGTCGCCTGGTTCGCGTTCCAGTCCTTCGAGAACATCGGCATGGCGCTGGGCATCATGCCGGTCGCCGGCATCCCGCTGCCGTTCCTGTCGTACGGCGGCACCTCCATGTTCGTCGGCTGGATCGCCATAGGGCTGCTCCAGTCCATCCGCATGAAGCGCCCGCTGTCGGCCTGAGCGGTCAGCCCCTACCGTGGAAGGGAGGGGCTTATGGCTGTCACCAGCGCGACCGAGACGGAGCGGAAGTACGAGGCCACCGGGCCGCTGCCGGAACTGACCGGCACCGGACCGGTGGCGGCCGTGCGCGGGCCGCAGGGCGCCGAGATCGTCCTGGAAGCCCGCTACTACGACACCACCGACCGGCGGCTGGCGGCCGACGGCATCACGCTGCGCCGCCGCACCGGGGGCGATGACCCCGGCTGGCAGCTGAAACTGCCGATCGACCGCGACCGGCGCGAGGAGATCCACGCCCCGCACAGCGCGGAGCTGCCCGCCGAGCTGGCCGCCCTGGTGCGGTCCAGGACCCGCGGCGCCGCCCTCGTACCCCTGCTGGAGCTGCGCACCGAGCGCGAGCCGCGGCTGCTCCTCGACGCCGGCGGGGAGCCGCTGGCGGAGGTGGTACGGGACCGGGTCGGCGCGCTGCGCGGGCGGCTGTCGGCGCACTGGGTGGAGTACGAGGTGGAGCTGCGGCCGGCCGCCCCCGCCGGGCTGCTGGACCAGATCGAGGAGCGGCTGGCGGCGGCCGGGCTGCGCCGCAGCGACGCCCCCTCCAAGGCGGCCCGCGCGCTGGCCGCCACCGGAGCCCCGCCGCCCGCGCCACCGACGGGTCCCGAGCTGCCGGCCGGCAGCGCCGGGGCGGCGGTCATGGCGTACGTACGGCGGCAGGCGCGGCTGATCGTCACGCTGGACCCGGCGGTACGGCGCGGGGTGCCCGACTCCGTGCACCGGATGCGGGTGGCGACCCGGCGGCTGCGCAGCGCGCTGCGCTCGCAGCGGGCGGTGCTCGACCCGCGGCGGACCGGGCCGATCGCCGGCGAGCTGCGCCGGCTGGCGGGCGAGCTGGGCGTGGACCGGGACCGTGAGGTACTGGCCGGGCGGCTCGCGGCGCGGCTGGCGGAGCTGCCCGAGGAGCTGCGGCGCGGCCCGCTGGAGCGGCGGGTGGCCGCGTACCTGGGCGAGCCCGGCGGCACCGGCGCCTCGGTGCGGGCCCTGGACAGTGAGCGGCACCGGGCGCTGCTGGCCGCGCTGGACGGGCTGCTGGCCGAGCCCCCGCTGCTGCCGGACGCGCACCGGCCGGCCGGGCCGGTGCTGGCGGCGGCGCTGCGGCGTGACGTACGGCGGCTGGAGCGGCGGCTGACGACGGCTGGCCGTACCCCGCCGGGCGCGGCGCGGGACGCCGCCTGGCACGGTGCGCGCAAGGCGGCCAAGCGGGCCCGCTACGCGGCCGAGACGGCCGGCAAGCGCAAGCGGGCCAAGGAGCTGGCCCGGGTGCAGCGACTGCTGGGGGCGCACCAGGACAGCGTGCTGGTGCGGGCCGCGCTGCCCGCGATCGCGGCGGCGGCGGAGGCGGCCGGGGAGCCGTCGTTCAGCTACGGGGTGCTGTACGGGCGGGAGGCGGAGCTGGCGATGGGCTATGAGCGGGAGCTGTAATCTGGGCAGCCGGTTCAGCCCCCTTCCGAAAGACACGAGTTCATGCCTGTCGAGTCGGTGTTCCCGCGCCTGGAGGCCCTGCTTCCGCATGTTCAGAAGCCGATCCAGTACGTGGGCGGTGAGCTGAACTCCACCGTCAAGGACTGGGACGCCTGCGATGTGCGCTGGGCGCTCATGTACCCGGACGCCTACGAGGTGGGGCTGCCCAACCAGGGCGTCATGATCCTCTACGAGGTGCTGAACGAGCGCGAGGGCGTGCTCGCGGAGCGCACGTACAGCGTGTGGCCGGATCTGGAGGAGCTCATGCGCAAGCATGAGGTGCCGCAGTTCACGGTGGACGCGCACCGGCCGGTGGGCGCCTTCGATCTGTTCGGGGTGTCCTTCTCCACCGAGCTGGGATACACGAATCTGCTGACCGCGCTGGATCTGGCGGGCGTTCCGCTGCGCGCGGCCGACCGCACCGTCGACCACCCGGTGGTGGTGGCGGGCGGGCACGCGGCGTTCAACCCGGAGCCGATCGCGGAGTTCATCGACTGCGCGGTGATCGGGGATGGCGAGCAGGCCGTGCTGGAGATCAGCGAGATCACACGCGGCTGGAAGGCGGCGGGCCGCCCCGGCGGGCGCGAGGAGTTGCTGCTGCGGCTGGCGAGGACCGGCGGGGTGTACGTGCCGGGCTTCTACGACGTGGAGTATCTGCCGGACGGCCGGATCGGGCGGGTCGTGCCGAACCGCTCGGGGGTGCCGTGGCGGGTGTCCAAGCACACCGTGATGGACCTCGACGAGTGGCCGTACCCCAAGCAGCCGCTGGTGCCGCTGGCCGAGACGGTGCACGAGCGGATGTCGGTGGAGATCTTCCGGGGCTGCACGCGCGGCTGCCGGTTCTGCCAGGCCGGGATGATCACCCGGCCGGTGCGGGAGCGGTCGATCACCGGCATCGGCGAGATGGTGGACAAGGGGCTGAAGGCGACCGGCTTCGAGGAGGTCGGGCTGCTGTCGCTGTCGTCCGCCGACCACAGTGAGATCGCGGATGTCGCGGGCGGGCTCGCGGACCGCTACGAAGAGGACAAGATCGGTCTGTCGCTGCCCTCGACCCGGGTGGACGCGTTCAACATCGATCTGGCGAACGAACTGACGCGCAACGGCCGCCGCTCCGGGCTGACGTTCGCGCCGGAGGGCGGCAGCGAGCGGATCCGGAAGGTCATCAACAAGATGGTCTCCGAGGAGGACCTGATCCGCACCGTGTCGACCGCGTACGGCAACGGCTGGCGGCAGGTCAAGCTGTACTTCATGTGCGGGCTGCCGACCGAGACGGACGAGGACGTGCTCCAGATCGCCGACATGGCGACCCGGGTCATCGCCGAGGGGCGCCGGGTCTCCGGCTCCAACGACATCCGCTGCACCGTGTCGATCGGCGGCTTCGTACCCAAGCCGCACACCCCCTTCCAGTGGGCGCCGCAGCTGTCGGCGCAGGAGACGGACGAGCGGCTGGCGAAGCTGCGCGAGAAGATCCGCGGCGACAAGAAGTACGGCCGCTCGATCGGCTTCCGCTACCACGACGGCAAGCCCGGCATCGTGGAGGGCCTGCTGTCGCGCGGCGACCGGCGGATCGGGGCGGTGATCCGCGCCGTGTACGAGGCGGGAGGCCGGTTCGACGGCTGGCGCGAGTACTTCTCCTACGACCAGTGGATGGAGTGCGCCGAGCGGGCGCTGCCGCAGTTCGGGGTGGATGTCGCCTGGTACACGACGCGCGAGCGCTCCTACGAGGAGGTCCTGCCCTGGGACCACCTGGACTCGGGCCTGGACAAGGACTGGCTCTGGGAGGACTGGCAGGACGCGCTGGACGAGACCGAGGTCGAGGACTGCCGCTGGACTCCGTGCTTCGATTGCGGGGTGTGCCCTCAGATGCAGACCGAAATCCAGATCGGCCCGACCGGCAAGAAGCTGCTGCCCCTGACCGTGGTCGGGAAGTAGCCGGGTGTCCTCGCCCGCGCTGGTCCGGCCGACCGAGACCGTACGCGCGTCGTTTCTGGCGGCGGTCGAGGAGTTCCGGGGGGAGGGGCGGGGCGCGGTCGGCGACAACTCGATGCTGGGGCGCGACATCGCGCAGTGGGCGCCGCGCTGGCAGGAAGCTGCCGTGTTCGCCGCCTATGTCGAGGAGACGCTGGCCGATGCCCGGGACGACGCCCGGCGGCCCGAGGGGTTCGTGCCGTCCACCGTGCTGTGGTGGGTGGACGGCGCCGAGTTCCTGGGCCGGCTGTCGATCCGGCACCGGATGACCCCCAGGCTGCTGGAGTGGGGCGGACTGATCGGCTACGACGTACGGCCCTCGGCGCGGCGGCGCGGGCACGGCACGGCGATACTGCGGGCGGCGCTGCCGAGGGCGCGCGCGCTGGGCCTGGATGAGGTGCTGGTGACCTGCGATTTCGACAATGTCGGCTCGAAGAAGGTGATCGAGGCGGCCGGCGGAGTCTTCGAGGACCGGCGGGCCGAGAAGCTGCGCTACTGGATCGCGACGGGGGCGCGCGCGGGCGGCGCGTAACCTGGAAGCGGACAACGGACGAACCGAACCACCGACCGAGGGACTGACGACACTGGGCAAGCGACAGCCCGTAGGCCCGCCGCCGGCGCCCGCCGTGCAGCGTGTACGACTGCGCTACACCAAGCGTGGCCGCCTGCGGTTCACCAGCCACCGTGACTTCCAGCGGGCTTTCGAGCGCGCACTGCGCCGGGCCGGGGTGCCCATGGCGTACTCCGCAGGATTCACCCCCCACCCTAAGGTCAGCTACGCGAACGCGGCGCCGACCGGGACGGCCAGCGAGGCCGAATATCTGGAGATCGCGCTGGCCGCGCCGCGCGAGGTGGCATGGTTGAAGGAGCGGCTCGACGAGTCGCTGCCGGCCGGCCTGGACATCGTGGACGCGGTGGAGGCGCGGGTCCCGGGGTTCGCGGAACGGCTGGAGGCTTCGCGCTGGGAGCTGCGCCTGGACGGCGTGGAGCCGGCGGAAGCGGAACGGGCCGTAAAACTTTTTCTCGCCGCTTCGACAATTGAGGTGTCGAGAGAAACAAAGAAGGGCATCAGAACGTTTGACGCCAGAGCCGCGGTGACCGCACTGGAAGCCACGGACGCGTACGCCTCCCCTTCGCCCTCCGGCGGGTCCGATGCGCTCGCGTCCGTCCCTTGTGCGATACTGCGCCTGGTAGTACGGCATCTCACACCTGCCGTACGACCCGATGACGTCCTGTCCGGTCTCCGTATTGTGGCCGACCTGGCGCCGCCGGTCCCCGCTGGGGTGACCAGGCTGGCGCAGGGGCCGCTCGATGAGGCGACCGGGACGGTGATCGATCCGTTTGCGCCTGACCGCGACGCTGCCTCGGCCGCCCTACCCACGGCCGCCGGACAGCAGGCCGCGGCGGTGCCGGAGATCACCGGACAGTGACGTTGTCACCGCGCCGCCCAACCGCATGGTGCCAGGGAGCCACTCGGGCCCGGCTGTTACCGGCAGGCGCACCGACCAGCAGACTTTCGCCGTAGCCGGACCGCAGGGAACGGATCGGAACCGGCGAGCGACACGACAGCTCCTGAGCGGCGCTGCCCGCCGCCCATCGGCGAGGCGCCCGGGAGCGTGACGGGAGAACCGCCCGCATGCACGAATCAAACGAGTCCGCCGAAGCGGACGTGACAACACACCGCGACCAGAACACACCCAGCGACACGCTGCCTCCGCGCCGGCGGCGCCGGGCAGCGAGCCGGCCGGCGGGACCGCCGGCCGCTACGAACAACGAGGGACAGGCCCCACAGGTGGCGCCCTCTACGAGTGAGAGTGCCGAACGTACGTCCGAGCGTGGCGTCGGCGGTGCCGACGCCACGAGCGATGTGACGCGCGTGGAGGCGACAGCCGGGGGTGCGGCCGGCGCGGAGGCGCCGAAGGCGCCACGCCGCCGCCGCGCCACCCGGGCGACGGCCGCCCCGGCCACCGGTGCCGGTGACGCCGCCGGGACGGCCGACACGAGCGGTACGTCGGTCACGTCGGCGGAGACCACTCCTGCCGTGGCTGAGGGTGAGGAGGCTTCGGCGCCGCGTGGGCGGCGTCGGGCGACTCGTGCGGCGTCCGCGCCGGCCGAGGCGGAGGCCGCGCCGGCCCCGGCTTCGCGTCGGCGGGCGAGTCGTGCCGCCGATAACGAGGACACCAGCAAGCCGGGTGCGGGCGGCGCCGAGCCGACCGTGGCGGTTGCGGCGGAGGCTGATTCCGCCGCCGCGCCGCGTGGGCGTCGTAGGGCGACCCGTGCCGCGTCCGCGCCGGCCGAGGCCGGTTCGGGCTCCGCCGCCGGCGAGCCCACCGCATCGGGTGCGGGTGCCGCCGGGACGGCCGACAGGGAGCCGATGGCCGCCCGCCGGGGCGCGAGCGGTACGTCGGCCTCGCCGGCGGAGACCACTTCCGCCGTGGCTGAGGGTGAGGAGGCTTCGGCGCCGCGTGGGCGGCGTCGGGCGACTCGTGCGGCGTCCGCGCCGGCTGAGGCGGAGGCCGCGCCGGCCCCGGCTTCGCGTCGGCGGGCGAGTCGTGCCGCCGATAACGAGGAGACGAGCAAGCCGGGTGCGGGCGGCGCCGAGTCGGCGCCCGCTGAGAACACCGTGGCGGAGGCTGATTCCGGCTCCGCCGCCGCGCCGCGTGGGCGTCGCAGGGCGACCCGTGCCGCGTCCGCGCCGGCCGAGGCCGGTTCGGGCTCCGCCGCCGGCGAGACCACCGCATCGGGTGCCGAGTCCGGCTCCGCCGAGACGACTGCCGGCGAGGTCACCGCGCCGCGTGGGCGGCGTCGCGCCGGCCGGGCCGCGTCGGCGCCCGCTGCGAGCGTGAGCGCTTCTGAGGCCGAATCCGGCCCCGCGTCGGACGCGAGCCGTGGGGAGTCGGTGCCCGCCGAGGCCGAGGCCGAGGCCGGCGTCGCGCCGCGACGGCGTCGTGCGACGCGCGTGGCGTCCGCGCCCGCGGTGAGTGAGGCAGGCAGCGCCAACAGCACGGACGAGCCCACGGTGGCGGCGGCCGATTCGGGCGACACCGCTGATGAGCGCGGCCGTGCGGATCGCGATGAGAAGACTTCCGCGCCGCGGCAGCGGCGTCGTGCGACGCGCGTCGAGTCCGCGCCCGCGCCCGAGGTGAGTGAGACCGCCGCCGCCGGCGAGCAGGCTTCCGAGGCGGACGCCTCGGTGCCGCGTAGGCGGCGTCGTGCGACGCGTTCCGCGTCGGCGCCCGAGCCGCAGGCCGTGGCGGCCGGTGCCGATGGCGTCGATGAGGACGCCGCTCCGCGTGGGCGTCGGCGGAGCGAGAGCGTGGCGCAGGATCAGGATGTGCGAGAGGCCGTGGAGGCTGATGTGAACCGTTCCGGTGAAGACGCCGCCGCGCCGCGTCGGCGTCGCCGGGCCACGCGGGGCGGTTCCGCGCCCTTCGAGGTGGCCGGCTCCGAGTCGGAGCCGCTGCCGCCCGCCGTGCCGGTGCCGGCGACCGCGGTGTTCCAGCCGCCGGTGTTCCAGGCGCCGATGTTCCAGACGCCCGAGCGGGCCGCCGCCGAGGCGGCTGCCGCGCTGGCCGAGTCCGAGCCGGAGCTGGAGCCGGAGGACGATCTCGACCTCGACGTCGATGTCGACGCCGTGGAGGAGAGCGACGAGGCGGAGTCCTCCGACGAGAGTGAGCGGCCCTCGCGCCGGCGGCGCCGCGGTGGGCGTCGGCGTCGGCGGGGAGAGACCGCCGAGCGGGCCGCCGAGAGCGACAGCGACGGCGAGGAGCCCGCTGGCGAGCCCGCCGAGGCCGAGCAGGACGCCGAGCCGGAGGCACCCGAGGACACCGATGGCGAGGAGTCCGGGTCCGGGTCCTCCCGGCGGCGGCGCCGGCGCCGGCGTCGCAATGACGACGCCGATGAGAGCGGTGGCACGGGCGCGAGCGACCCCGAGCGCACGGTGATCAAGGTTCGGGAGCCCCGTAAAAAGAAGGACAGCGAGTCGGCCGAGAGTGGCGACGGCGTGCAGTCCATCAAGGGCTCGACCCGGCTGGAGGCCAAGAAGCAGCGCCGTCGTGAGGGCCGTGAGCAGGGCCGGCGGCGGGTGCCGATCATCACCGAGGCCGAGTTCCTCGCCCGCCGTGAGGCGGTCGAGCGGGTCATGGTGGTGCGGCAGCAGGGCGACCGTACGCAGATCGGGGTGCTGGAGGACAACGTCCTCGTCGAGCACTTCGTGAACAAGGAGCAGTCCTCCAGCTACGTCGGCAACGTCTACCTCGGCAAGGTGCAGAACGTGCTGCCGTCGATGGAGGCGGCGTTCGTCGACATCGGCAAGGGCCGCAACGCGGTGCTGTACGCCGGTGAGGTCAACTTCGAGTCGCTGGGGCAGGGCAACGGCCCGCGCCGGATCGAGGCGGCGCTCAAGTCGGGCCAGCCCGTGCTCGTCCAGGTCACCAAGGATCCGATCGGGCACAAGGGAGCCCGGCTGACCAGCCAGATCTCCCTGCCGGGCCGGTATCTGGTGTATGTGCCCGAGGGTTCGATGACCGGGATCAGCCGCAAGCTGCCGGACACCGAGCGGGCGCGGCTGAAGCAGATCCTCAAGAAGATCCTCCCCGAGGACGCGGGCGTCATCGTGCGGACCGCCGCCGAGGGCGCCAGCGAGGAGGAGCTGACCCGCGACGTCGAGCGGCTCCAGGCGCAGTGGGAGGAGATCCAGAAGCGCGCGAAGAAGGGCAACGCCCCGACGCTGCTGTACGGCGAGCCCGACATGACCGTGCGGGTGGTCCGGGACATCTTCAACGAGGACTTCTCGAAGGTGATCGTCAGCGGTGACGAGGCGTGGCAGACCATCCACGGCTATGTCTCGCAGGTGGCGCCCGATCTGTCGGAGCGGCTCCAGCGGTGGACCTCGGAGGTGGATGTCTTCGCCACCTACCGGATCGACGAGCAGTTGATGAAGGCGCTGGACCGCAAGGTGTGGCTGCCCAGTGGTGGTTCGCTGGTGATCGACCGCACCGAGGCCATGGTGGTCATCGATGTGAACACCGGCCGGTTCACCGGTCAGGGCGGCAACCTTGAGGAGACCGTCACCAGGAACAACCTGGAGGCGGCCGAGGAGATCGTGCGCCAGCTGCGGCTGCGGGACCTCGGCGGCATCATCGTGATCGACTTCATCGACATGGTGCTGGAGTCGAACCGGGATCTGGTGTTGCGGCGGTTGCTGGAGTGCCTGGGCCGGGACCGCACCAAGCACCAGGTGGCCGAGGTCACCTCGCTGGGTCTGGTGCAGATGACCCGCAAGCGGGTCGGGCAGGGGCTGCTGGAGTCGTTCTCCGAGCAGTGCGTGCACTGCAACGGCCGGGGCGTCATCGTCCACATGGAGCAGCCGCACACGCACGCGGCTGCCGTTGGGGGCGGCGGCAAGAAGGGCAAGGGCGGCAAGGCGGCCGGGCGGAAGGAGAAGGCGGCTGCGGCTGCCGCTCCGGAGGCCGGGGCCGAGGCCGAGGCCGCGCCCGAGGCCGTGTCCGCGCCCGAGGCCGTGCCGGCGCTGCTGCCGGAGGCGGGGGAGGAGCGCGAGGCCGAGGTGGTACCGGTGCGGGAGCCGGCGGCCGTGTTCACCCCGGACGAGGAGTTGTACGGGAGTGTGGCCGAGGCCGAGGAGGCGGCGCGGCGTGGTCCGCGTGGCCGGCGCCGGGCCGGTCGCAAGGCGAGCGCTCCGGCCGGGTCGCCGAAGCCGGTGCGGGAGGCCAAGGAGGAGGCGGTGACCGTCCTTCCGGTGGCCGAGGCGCAGCCGGAGCAGGAGCCGCAGGCCGAGCCGGTGGCACCCGCCCCGGTGGCCGAGGAGCCCGCGCCGCGGCGGCGTACCCGTAAGGCGTCGGCTCCGGCCGGGTCGCCGAAGGCGGCGGCCGACGAGGCGCCGGCCCTGGTGGTCGTGCCGTCCGAGCCGGTGACGGTCCCGGAGCCGGCCCCGGCGCCGGTGGCCGAGGCCGCGGAGCCCGCGCCGAAGCGGCGGCGGGCGGTGCGGCGGGTGTCCGCGCCGGCCGGGTCGCCCGACGGTGGTACGGAGGCGGCGGTGACGGTGATCCCGTCGGCGGCCACGTCCCAGGAGCCGCAGCAGCAGGCCCCGCAGGAGCAGGAGCAGGAGCAGGAGCCGGCGCCGGCGAAGAAGGCCACCAGGAAGACGGCCGCCAAGAAGACGGCCACGGCGAAGAAGACCACCGCCAAGAAGACCGCGGCGAAGAAGGCGACGGCGAAGAAGACCGCCACGGCCAAGAAGACCGCGGCGAAGAAGAGTGGTACGGCGAAGAAGTCCACCGCCAAGAAGACGGCGGCGGCGGAGCAGCAGGCACCGCCGTCGGTGTCGGCTTCGGCCGAGGACTGATCCCGTACGGACCGGCTGCCCCGTGTCCCTCCCCCGCGGAGGGATGCGGGGCAGCCGTACGTCGGGCGGTCCGGGATTTGACCCGGTCGTCGGGTGAAAACTAGAGTTGATCCTCGGCGTGTCAGCAGACCCGTCATTGCTTCTGAGCATCCACCTCCCGCGTTGTGCGCGTCAGCGCCCCGGGAGAGGCCGGGCAGGCCGCTTGTCGTCCGCCGTCCGGCTGGCATCAGGGGTTCCGAATCGAGCGAGAGAGAGTTCCGCGTGTACGCGATCGTGCGCACCGGCGGTCGTCAGCAGAAGGTTGCTGTCGGCGATGTCATCGAGGTTGACCGTCTTTCCAGCAGCAAGGTCGGCGACACCGTCGAGCTCTCCACGCTGCTCGTCGTCGATGGTGAGACCGTCACCAGCGACCCGTGGGTGCTGGCCGGCGTCAAGGTGACGGCCGAGGTTGTCGACCACCACAAGGGCGACAAGATCCGGATCCAGAAGTTTAAGAACAAGACCGGCTACAAGCGGCGCATCGGTCACCGTCAGCTGCACACCCAGCTGAAGATCACCGGCATCCCCGCCCCGGCTGCGAAGTAAGGGACTGAGCTGACATGGCACACAAGAAGGGCGCGTCGTCCACTCGGAACGGCCGCGATTCGAATCCCCAGTTTCTCGGCGTGAAGCGCTTCGGCGGCCAGGTCGTGAGCGCCGGCGAGATCCTGGTCCGCCAGCGTGGCACCCACTTCCACCCCGGTAAGGGTGTTGGCCGTGGCAAGGACGACACGCTGTTCGCGCTGGAGGCCGGCTCGGTGGAGTTCGGCCGCTACCGTGACCGCAAGGTCGTGAACATCGTTCCGGTCGCGGTCGCCGAGTAATCACGGGGACGCTTCAGCAACCCCCGAGGGCGGATCAGCTTTCCCAGCGGACAGCGGGGGAAGCGGATCCGCCCTCGTCGTTGTTGCATCTGTTGACATAGCCACGTTTTCATTCGCCGGGAGGCATCCGTCATGACCACCTTCGTGGACCGCGTCGAACTGCACATCGCCGCGGGTAACGGGGGCCACGGCTGCGCCTCCGTGCACCGGGAGAAGTTCAAGCCGCTGGGCGGCCCGGACGGCGGTGACGGCGGGCATGGTGGAGATGTGGTGCTGGTTGTCGACACCGAGGTCACCACACTCCTGGAGTATCACTACAGTCCGCACCGCAAGGCCACCAACGGCAAGCCGGGCGGGGGCGGCAACCGTACCGGGGCGAACGGCCAGGATCTGGTGCTGCGGGTACCGGACGGCACGGTGGTGCTGGACCGCAGCGGTGCGGTGCTGGCCGACCTGGTCGGCGAGGGCACCACGTTCGTGGCGGGGGCCGGCGGGCGGGGCGGGCTCGGGAACGCGGCGCTGGCGTCGGCACGGCGCAAGGCGCCCGGGTTCGCGCTGCTGGGGGAGCCCGGGGAGGCCCGGGACATCGTCCTGGAATTGAAGTCGGTGGCGGACGTGGCGCTGGTGGGATATCCCAGCGCCGGTAAATCGTCGCTGATCTCGGTGCTTTCGGCGGCGAAGCCGAAGATCGCGGATTATCCGTTCACCACGCTGGTGCCGAATCTGGGGGTGGTGACCGCCGGATCGACCGTGTACACGATCGCGGACGTGCCGGGGCTTATCCCGGGCGCGAGCGAGGGCAAGGGCCTTGGCCTGGAGTTTCTTCGGCATGTGGAGCGCTGTTCGGTGCTGGTGCATGTGCTGGACTGCGCCACGCTGGAGTCCGACCGGGAGCCGCTGTCCGATCTCGATGTGATCGAGGCGGAGCTGGCCAGCTACGGGGGTCTGGCGGACCGGCCGCGGGTGGTCGTGCTCAATAAGACCGATATTCCTGATGGTCAGGATCTCGCGGACATCGTGCGGCCGGATCTTGAGGCGCGCGGGCTCGCGGTGTTCGAGGTGTCGGCGGTGTCGCGCAAGGGGCTGCGGGAGCTGTCGTTCGCGCTGGCCGAGCTGGTGGCGCGGGCCCGGGCGGCGCGGCCGAAGGAGGAGTCGACGCGGATCGTCATCCGGCCCAAGGCGGTGGACGACGCGGGGTTCACCGTACGGCAGGAGGGCGAGGGCCTGTACCGGGTGCGGGGCGAGAAGCCGGAGCGCTGGGTGCGGCAGACGGACTTCAGCAACGACGAGGCGGTCGGCTATCTCGCGGACCGGCTGAACCGGCTGGGGGTGGAGAACGAGCTGCTCAAGGCCGGTGCCCAGGAAGGCGACGGGGTGGCGATCGGGCCCGAGGAGAACGCGGTGGTG
Source organism: Streptomyces sp. NTD107 (assembly GCF_059510435.1). Taxonomy (NCBI): domain Bacteria; kingdom Bacillati; phylum Actinomycetota; class Actinomycetes; order Kitasatosporales; family Streptomycetaceae; genus Streptomyces; species Streptomyces sp. NTD107. The sequence continues at coordinate 309,503 of NZ_JCAJZV010000006.1, forward strand.
TTCGACTGGGAACCCACCATGGCGGGTGGCGCCGAGCTGCTGGGCCGGCGTGGTGAGGACCGGCGGATGGAGGACCCGCAGCGGCCGGCGGTGCAGCGGCGCCGGGACCGGGAGGCGGAGCGTGAGGAGCAGGAAGCCAAGAACGCCGGGGACATTCAGCGTGAATACGATGAATTCCGTCCCTTTGGCTGATATTGGCGAAGTGACGCTCGCTTGAGTTGCCGCTTGCGGAGGGCCGGTTTCGCTGAGCCGATGGGGCTCGGCGAAGCCGGTCAGAGTACCTGATAGTTATCACAAGGCGGTAACGGGCGACAACGATTCATCCGTATGACAAGTCAGTCTTCCGCAGGGGTTAACCTTCTACTCGCGTACGCGACACTTCTTCAAACCGGCGGGAGCGGTTTTGTCTATGCATGCCAAGGGGGCTCGCCCTCGTACCACCGCGGTCGTTCTTGCGGGTGGCACCGGTCAGCGGGTGGGTCTTTCCATACCCAAGCAGCTCATCAAGATCGCCGGTAAGGCCGTCATCGAGCACACCCTGGCCATCTTCGAGGAGTCGTCGGACATCGACGACATCATCGTGCTGATGACCCCGGGGTATGTCGCGGACGTCGAGAAGATCGTCGCCAAGGCGGGGCTGACCAAGGTGACGCAGGTCATCGAGGGCGGCGCCACCCGTAACGAGACCACCGAGCGCGCCATCGCCGCCGTGGGCGCCGCGCTGGCGGACGGCGAGAGCGAGGAGGACCGCAACCTCCTCTTCCACGACGCCGTGCGCCCGCTGCTGTCGCAGCGCGTCATCAGCGACTGCGTGACCGCCCTGGAGCGCTACCGCGCGGTGGACGTGGCCATTCCGTCCGCCGACACCATCATCGTGACGCGTACGCACGGCGAGGACGGTGAGTTCATCACCGAGGTCCCCGACCGCTCCCGGCTGCGCCGCGGGCAGACGCCGCAGGCGTTCAAGCTCGCCACCATCCGCCGCGCGTACGAGATAGCCGCCGGCGACCCGAATTTCCAGGCCACCGACGACTGCTCGGTGGTGCTGAAGTATCTGCCGGACGTGCCGATCCATGTGGTGCCCGGTGACGAATTCAACATGAAGGTCACCCAGCCGGTCGACGTCTTCATCGCCGACAAGCTGTTCCAGCTGGCCACCACCGCCGTACCGCAGGTCGCGGACGAGGCGGCGTACCGGGAGCGGCTGACCGGCAAGACGGTGGTGATCTTCGGGGGCTCGTACGGCATCGGCAAGGACATCGCCGATCTGGCGGCCGGGTACGGGGCCACCGTCTATCCGCTGGGGCGGTCGACGACCGGTACGCACGTGGAGAACCCGGCGGACATCGAGGCGGCGCTGGCGAAGGCGCACGCCGAGACCGGGCGGATCGACTATGTGGTCAACACCGCCGGGGTGCTGCGGATCGGGAAGCTCGCCGAGACCGAGGATTCGGTGATCGAGGAAGCGCTCACCGTCAACTATCTGGCGCCGGTGCGGATCGCGCGGGCCGCGCACCAGTATCTGGAGCGGACCGGCGGGCAGCTGTTGCTGTACACCTCCAGCAGTTACACGCGCGGGCGTGCGGAGTACAGCCTGTACTCGTCGACGAAGGCCGCCATGGTGAATCTCACCCAGGCGCTGGCCGACGAGTGGGCGGGCGACGGGGTGCGGGTGAACTGCGTCAACCCGGAGCGCACGGCCACCCCGATGCGTACCAAGGCGTTCGGACAGGAGCCGGCCGGTACGCTGCTGTCCTCCGAGGCGGTGGCCCGTACCTCGCTGGATGTGCTCCTTTCGGGCCTGACCGGGCATGTGATTGATGTGCGGCAGCAGGACCCCACGGCGGACGCGACGCAGGCGGGGTCGTTCGACCGGGCGCTGGCCGCCGCGTTGCAGGGCGGCGGCGCCGCGTGAGCGGACGCCTCCACTGATCACACCATCTATACCGAGGTGATAACCCGAATGCTGGCCGGACTGATCGGGCGCGGTGGCCGTTGGCCAAGCATCCTGCTCGTGGTCTACGTGGTGAGCGCGGCAGCGCTCTCCGCGACCGTTGTCGACGGCAACGAGGCGGTCTTCTTCACCGCGCTGGTGCTCAACTACGTGGCCGACTGGGCCCTGCGCAAGCGCGGGCGGTACATCAACCGTCTGATGCGGCGGTTCGGGTTCGGCGAGCGGATACGGGAGCTGTACCGGCTGCTGCTGCTGGTCGCGCTGGCGCTCTCGCAGGAACTGGCGGGGGTGCGGATCCTGGCGGTGTGCGCGGCGGTGCTGTTCCTGGCGAACAGCTGCCAGCAGCCGCTGGTCACCTTCCGGGTGCGGCGGCGCAATCTGCCGGTGGCCGCGCTGAACATGGACATGAGCGCGCTGGGCCGGCGGATACCCGACCTGCCGAGCGCCGCGCTGCTGAGCCCGCGCGGGCTGAGCCGGATACCGGGGCCCGAGCTGGTGCTGGGGGCGGCGGTGGCCGCGGTGGTCGCGGGCGCGGACAAGAACTGGATGCTGGTGGCGGTGCTGGCGCCGCTGCCGGTGCTGATCTCGCTGGTGCACGCGGCGTGGCACGCGTTCCGCAATCTGCGGCTGCCGGAGCCCGCCGAGGTGCTGGAGGTCGTGAACCGCAATCTGGCGGAGTACCGGCCGGAGGTGGCGCTGTACTTCACCTTCGCGGCGGGCGGCCAGGACTTCATGTACCAGGTCAACATGTGGGTCGACGCGATGGAGAAGATGGACCGTCGCGGTGTGATCATCCTGCGGGAGACGGCGGCGATGCGAGGTCTTGAGCAGACCCGGCTGCCGGTGGTGTGTGTGCGCAGGGCGGACGATCTGGCGCAGCTGGATCTGTCGGACGTGCGGGTGGCGTTCTACCCGGGGAACGCCGGCAAGAACGTGCACATGTTGCAGCGAGCCGAGATCCAGCATGTGTTCATCGGGCACGGCGACAGCGACAAGCTGGCGAGCAGCAACCGGGTCAGCCGGGTGTTCGACGAGATATGGGTCGCGGGCCAGGCGGGCCGGGACCGTTATCAGCGGGTGCGGCACGCGATCAGCGACGCGTCGATCGTGGAGGTCGGGCGCCCGCAGCTGTCGGAGGTCAGGCCGGCGGGGGAGCGGCTGGTCGGGGAGCGCGGTACGGGCCAGGGCCTGACCGTGCTGTACGGGCCGACGTGGGAGGGCTGGACGGATGACGCCTGCCACACGTCGCTGATCCCGATGGGTGAGGCGATCATCGGTGGGCTGCTGGAGCAGGGCGATGTGCGGGTCATCTACAAGCCGCACCCGCTGACGGGCAAGCGCTCGGCGGCTGCCGCGGCGGCGGACGCGCTGGTGCAGCGGCTGCTGACCCAGGACAACGCCCGGCGGGCGGCGCGGCGTGATCCGGCGCGGGTGGCCGAGACCGAGCGGGAGCTGGCCCGGCTGGAAGCGCGGATGGATGAGCTGTCGGGGGCCGTGGAGAGCGGTGACCGGTTGCAGAAGACCCGGGACGCGCGGGTGCCGGACCGGGATCTGCGGGCCGAGATCGAGGTGCTTCGGCGGGCGTGGAGCGAGCTGTTCTGGGCCGATGAGTATCAGGGCGGACAGCATCTGATCGTGACCAGCCGGCTTCCGTCGCTGTATGACTGCTTCAATCACTCGGATGTGCTGATCAGCGATATGTCGAGTGTGATCTCGGACTTCGTGGCGAGCCGCAAGCCGTATGTGGTGACCAACGCGGAGGACGTGGACCCGCAGGAGTACCGGCTCCAGAACCCGACGGCGGGCGCGGCGTATCTGCTGGGCAGCGACTGCGAGGAACTGTCGGAGATCCTGGGGCGGATACGCGGGCCGGTCGGCGCCGATCCGATGGCGCGGCGGCGTACTCAGCTGAAGGAGTACCTGCTGGGCGCGGACGAGCCGTCGTCCATGGTGCGGTTCAACGGGGCGGTCGAGGAGCTGTACCGCAAGGGCCTGCGGGCGTTCCCGCTGGGGACGACGGCGGAGCCGGTGCCGGCGTCGCCGGACTACTCGGACGCGATGCCTGCGCCACGGGTGGGGACCACGCGCTAGCGGCGACGCGTTGAACGAGGACGGGCCCGGATCGGAGACGATCCGGGCCCGTCCGTATGCGTGGGCGTGTGGGTGGGTGTGTGGGCGTGCGGGCGTGCGGGTGTGTTACTTGCGGAGCAGGGCCTTGACGATGCTCTTGCGCCCCACCCGGACGGTGAGGGTCTTGGTCTTGGCGGCCGGCAGTGGCTTGGCGTACCAGAACTGGAGCAGCCGGCGGCGCCATTGGGCGACGGGAAGCTCCTTGGGCACGGAGACGGGGTGGGTGGCGCGGCGTGGGGTGGCGCCGGGGACGTCGAGCAGCCACTGCACGCGCCAGTCCCCGGGCGCGGTGAGAGGTACGGCCTGCTCGAAGCGGCCGGAGGCGGCGTCGACGTCGACGGTGTACTCCTGCCGGCTGCCGGTGGCGTCGGTGAGCCGGATCAGCAGCCGCTCGCCGGCGCCGAGGCTGCGCAGCGTACCGCCGAGGAGCAGCCGGGAGGAGTCGCCGGGGGACCAGCGGGCGTCGCCCGCCTTGAGTTCGCGCTTGAGGCGGGAGACGGGGGCGCTGATCTTGAGGCTGAGGTTGCCGCGCGCGGTGAAGTAGGCGCGCAGCGGGCGGAGCTGGGTGCCGTCGCGCGGCTCGTGGCTGACCGGCGCGGTGTCGAGGTCTTCGGAACGGCTGCCGAGCCGGGCTTCCTTGGTGAGGCCGGCGGTGGTGACGGCGACGAACACGTCCCAGGTGCCGGCCGGGAGCGGCTGCCCGTCGGCGGCGGTGCGGAGGGGGATGTCGAGGGCGGTGGGGGAGTCGAGGGGGATTCGGTGCTCCTCACCGCCGTCGCGCTCCCGGAGGAGGAGGGCGGCCTGCTGCTCGTGGCCGACAACGCGGTGCAACTGGACTTTCCCCTCGACGCGCAGGGTGCCGGCGGTCTCGTCGAGGCGGAGGCGGGCGAGGTCCTGGCGGACGGTGAGCTGGTCGGTGTAGTCGTAGACGCTGTCCGGGATCTTGACGGCGTCGTCGCGGAAGTAGGGATAGTGGGCGTAGGCCCGGCCACCCTCTTCGACGGTGACGTCGAAGAGGCGTTCGGCGGCCGGGGTTTCGTTGAAGCGGCGGACGGCGAGCAGTTCGTCGAGCATGCGGTGCTGGACGAGGTGGCACTGGAGCCGCAGCATGGCGGGCAGCCGCGCGGCGAGGGCGTCGGTGTGGTAGGCGTCGAGGAGCGGGCTCAGGTCGGCGAGGAGCTGTTCCTGCTGGGCGCGGGTCTCGACCTGGGGCAGCCGGCGCAGTATCCAGGGGAGTTCGGTGTCGAGGTGGCGGTGCAGCAGGTGGTCGCGCTGCGGTCCGGCCGGGACCTCGTCGGCGACCAGCGGCATCATGTGCTGGAGGACGCGGACGCGCGAGTCGAGATCGGTGACCGTCTTGGTGCTGTTGCCGCCGTCCTCGCGGTGGACCCAGTAGACGCAGTCGTAATCGGCGACGACGGATATTCCGGCGGCGCGCAGATAGGCGAGTGCGGTGAAGGGCTGGTCCTCGCCGACTTTCAGATCGTGGCCGAAGCGCAGCTGGTGTTTTTCGATGAGTTCGCGGCGGTAGAGCTTCATCGGGTTGAGCGTCCAGTAGACGCGGGAGGAGAAGACGTCGGTGTTCTCCTCGTTCTTCTTGTACATGGTCGGGGATTTGCGTCCGCCGACTCCTATGGTTTTGCCGAGGACGACGTCGGTGCTGTTGTGGTCGGCGGTGCCGACCATGCGTTCCAGGGCTTCGGCGCCGAGGTAGTCGTCGGCGTCCAGGAAGAAGACGTACCGGCCGCGGGCCTGGTCGAGGGCCCGGTTGCGGGGGCCGGCGGCACTGCCGGAGTTCTCCTGATGGATGACGCTGACGGTGGCGGGGTGTTCGGCCGCCAGCCGGTCGAGCTCCGCACCGGTGCTGTCGGTGGAGCCGTCGTTGACAGCGATGATCTCCAGCCGTTCGCGGCCGATGCTCTGCTCAAGGGCGGAGGTGACGCTCTTGGTGAGGTACGGCATCGCGTTGTAGGCGGCGATGATGACGCTGACGTCCGGCGTGTGACCGGTTTGTGTGCTCATCGTAGGCCCATCAGGATTTGAATGAATAACGTCTGAAAATAAGAAGGCTGTTCGGTGAAACATTACCGGGCGGGCTCACCCCGAGACACCCCGAACGCCTGAATCAGCCGGAGTCCGACGGGACTCGGGCGCAGACTGAACAGCATGATCGAGACAGTGCACACCCCGGTCGGAGAGGCCCGTATCACCTGGCACCGGGCGGCGGAGCCCCGTACGGTCCTCGCGCTCGGACACGGCGCGGGCGGCGGCATCGAGGCCCAGGACCTGGCGGCCCTCGCGGCGGCGCTGCCGGCCCGGGGGGTGACGGTCGCGCTGGTGGAACAGCCGTGGCGGGTGGCGGGCAAGCGGGTCGCACCGGCCCCCAAGACCCTGGACGCGGCCTGGCGGGCGCTGTGGCCGGCGCTGGAAGGCATGGAACTCCCGGTCATCGCCGGCGGACGCAGCGCGGGCGCCCGGGTGGCCTGCCGCACGGCGGCCGAACTGGGCGCACCCGCGGTCCTCGCCCTGGCTTTCCCCCTCCACCCGCCGGGCCGCCCGGAACGCTCCCGGGCGGAGGAACTCGCGGCGGTGAAGGCGCCGATGCTGATCATCCAGGGCGAGAACGACCCCTTCGGCACCCCCGACGAGTTCCCGGCCAAACTCAGACCGACCCCCGTCCCACACGCCAACCACACGTTCACCACCCCGAAATCGTCCCCGGTGACCCAGGCCGAGACGCTGCGCCTGCTGACGGCAGAAGCTATGGGGTGGCTGAGTGGCCTTCAGCTCGACTGAGGTCCACTGGCCCCTGACATGACCTTGTAAACGTGCACGTCATCACGTGATCACTTCACTCCCTTCATGAAGCCTTGCGCTATTTGCTCATCTCCGACGAGCGCTACGCGTATGACGGTGGGAACTACGGCGCCGCTCCCACTCTGGGCGATCTCACCCGGAGCGCGGTGCTGAAGGAGCACGACGGCACGACGGCGACCTACCTGGAATCCGCCAGGACACATGACGACTATGGTCGCGAACCGACCCTTACGGATCTTGCCGCCGATGTGACCGTCACCGGAGCGGACATCACCCGGCGGGCCCGTACGGACGGGCGGGTGAACACCACCTCCTTCAGCCCGGCGACGGGTTTCCCGACCCGCATGACGGAGACCACACCGCCGGCGACAGCGGGAGACACCGCTCCCGCTCAGCGCACGATCACGGAAGTCGAGCAGCGGCGCGGACTGCCGGTCAAGGTCACCGACACCAACGGCAAGGTGACAGATCTGGCCTACGACGCCTTCGGCCGCTCCACCAAGGTATGGCTGCCCGACCGGACAACCTCCGCCACCCCGAACTACGAATTCACCTACCGGTTCGCGGAGAACCAGCCTGTCGTGGTCGGTACGAGGACACTCGGCAATCGGGGCGTGCAGGACGCCTCGTATGTGCTGTACGACGGATTCCTGCGGGCTCGCCAGACCCAGGCCCCGGGGCCGAGGGGCGGCCGACTGCTGACTGACACGTTCTATGACGAACGCGGTCTGGTAGATAAGACCTTCGCTCCCTACTACAACATCAGTGCGCCCGCACAGAGCTTCTTCCTCCCCGGCCAAGACGCATCCGGGGTGGAGAGCCAGGTTCGTTACCGATACGACGGTCTTGGCCGGGAGATCCGACTGCGGGAAACCAACTCTCAGGGGCCCGTGCGCGCCGAATGGGAGTACGACACGGTGTCCGGTGCCCAGGGGGTTCTGGCGTCATCCACCCGCTACCAGAACGGCGACACCTACACCAACCGGGTTCTTGAGGTTGACGCCCTGTACCGGCCACTACGTACAGAGACAGAGATCCCCGAGAGCGAAGGTGCACTTGCCGGACGCTATGAGATGGCTACGAAATATGCCGCGTCCGGTAAACCGGAGGAGATCCGCTATCCGGCGGCGGGCCGGCTACCGGCGATGACCCTCCAGCCGACGTACGAGAACGGCACGCTCCGCCAGACGGATCTGCGGACGCCGCAGCGGCTGCATGTGGAGAGCAGCTATACCAACTCGGGGAAACCCCAGTTCTTCCAACTGTGGGTGGACTATGCCTTCGACGAAAGCGTCACCGTAGCCAACACCTATGAATGGGGGACGCAACGGCTCAAGGCGGTCCAAGCGACTGCATTCATGGTTCCGGGCCGGTTGCGGAACGAGGTGTACGAATACGACCAGGCGGGTAACGTCCTCTCGGTCTCCAACGCCACGGGAACGGGTTCCGAGATCCAGTGCTTCCAGTACGACTACCTTCGTCGGCTGACCGAGGCATGGACGCAGGGCGGCAGTACGAACTGCGCCGCGTCACCGACACGGAATACTCTGGCCGGCCCCGCTCCTTACTGGCACTCCTACACGTACGACAAGGTAGGCAACCGGCTCACCGAGACGCTCCACGAGCAGAGTGTCGAGCGTTCCTACCAGTACCCGGAGGCGGGTGAATCACAACCGCACACGGTGACCTCGGTCATCGAGGAGGCCCCGGGCATTCGCGCGCTGGAGGAATATGGCTACGACGAGGCCGGCAACACTGTCTCCCGGCAGATCGGCGGCGATACCCAGGAGTTGACCTGGAGCGCTGAGGGCGGCCTTGAACGGGTTGAGGAAGCCGATGGTTCGGTCACCGAATACCTCTACGACGCGGCTGGTCAACGCCTGATCGGGCGGACGTCAACCGAGACTGCGCTCTACCTCGGGCACACCGAAGTCACGGTGGCCAAGGGGTCGTCGACGGCTCGCGGTACCCGTTATGTTGATGCCGGTGGTGGGCACATGGTCATCTTCGAGGACAACGGTGACATCTCCTTCAGCCTCGCCGACCACCACGGAACGGGCCAGGTGGCGGTGGACGGCTTCACGATGGAGGTCAACCACCGCCGTACTCTCCCCTGCGGAGAGGATCGCGGTACTTCGCCGGCCTACTGGCCGGGTACAAGGGGTTTCGTCGGCGGCACGACGGACACCTCCACCGGCCTGACGCACTTGGGGGCCCGCGAATACGACCCATCCCTGGGCCGCTTCATCTCCCTTGACCCAGTGATGGACCTGACAGACCCCCAACAACTTCACGGGTACACCTACGGCAACAGCAATCCCCTCACCTATAGCGACCCGACCGGCCTCCTTCCGAAAGGTGCGAAATCCGGAAAAGGGATAGGTGGCAGTAAGCAATCCATGGGTAAGTCGGTTGCTTTGTCCAGAGGAAAAGGAAATGCCACAGGAGTGGTTCGGAGTGCGTCAACAGCACGCCAGGCTGTATCAAAATCTGGCCGCAGGGGGGTCTCCCTGGGTCGATCTGTGGCAAGATCTCCTCAGCAGTGGCGTGTTGACACCAACTGCAATGCGGCCTGCCAGGCGGTATTGAGTACCAACCGGCGTGGATTGCAGTATACGAGTACGGAGGTATATGGCCGAAATGTTGTCCTTCTCTGGCTGGTCGGTGCCTCGCCGAGTAGCTGGCACTTCACCAAATCCGACGCATTCACTTCAGAAGTTCGTGCACAGCGCCATATCGCCAACGTAAAGTCCAGGCTGAGTGAAGTGGCCTCTTCTCTGAGTGTTGGAGATCTGCTCGATGGCAGCGAGTGGGATTATCGCCTCTCTGATCTATCTCGGGCGGAGCGGGAAATTCTGAAGGCGCGCGACAAGCGCGCACTGCTCGGGGAAGGGAATTCGTCACACGTTGCCCTCGGGTCCTATAAGTTGAATGTTCGCATTGACGGAATCAATAGAGATGCTGGATATATGGACGTCACATTCCGGGTCATTGATACGATGAATATCGAGTCCGCAATAAGGTCGACCGCAGATGAAGGCTATTCTGATGGCGCGGCCGACAGAGATCTAGAGCTCTACTCGAATAGGGCTCGCGAGATTTTCCCTGACGGGGGTCAGCAGGATGTTGATATCGAAATGATCTGGATGGATCGGATCAATATTGCGAGAATGGACAAGTTTTAATGAGGCCTTTCTCGGTGAGCCGAGGTTGCATCGCTATCGCGCTGGTGGTTGCTGGTTCTTCTGCCTGTGCTCCTGATGGGGAAGGCGTCAACAGCGCGGGAAAGTCGGACAGGGTGACCTTGCGGGCTGCTGATGTGGCGGGTGATTGGCGCGCGGTAAAGGGGGATGGCGGGATCTCATTCCTGGAAGATGGGAGCTTCCTTGTCCATGGCCGCATGTGCGGGATACTTGTGCAAGGGCTGGATGGAGAAAGAGGTGGGAGTGAATCGGAAATAGTCGGGAGATGGAATATTGAGACCATTGGCGAAAGGAGAAATGATTGGGTTGCATTGGAATTTCCTCGGGGTGCTTGCGTAGAGGGGGTCCTGACGACCGGCCTGGACTCTCGTAATATTGATGACGAGATAGAGCTCTATATCTGGAGGGACGCGAGAATTCCCGAGGAACAAGTGTTTCTCAAAGAGAGCTCGGAAAGCGCTGACGATTAAAACGCGACAAGATTTCCGGGTCATCTGGTGCGTGCCCTACTGAAAATTCCGACAGGGTTGCGAATTGTCGTTCTCCTGCTCACGGTTCAAGGTGTCTTTATCATCGTCCGCCTGTCGCCATTCTGGAAGCCGCATGGCTTTTTGATAATCTCGTCGGTAAGTTTCTTTTTCGTCGGCCTTGTCGGAGGCTCGCTTCGCCTGGAGCGAGAGATGCGGCGTGCGCGAGACGGTAAGGCGTTGGACGGGGAGAAGCCTGGCGGTGAGTGACCCGGCCGGTGGCGTAGGTTGCTGGGGTACGTGGGTTTTGGGCTAGTGGCAAGGTGCGGTCGGTGGGTGTGGTGCGGCAGGGGGTTGTGGGGGCTCGGCGGGTGGTGGTCAAGGTGGGGTCTTCGTCCTTGACCACGGCGGCGGGGGGGCTCGATGCCGATCGGGTGGACGCTCTCGTCGATGTGCTGGTGAAGCAGGAGGACCGGCAGATCGTGCTGGTGTCCTCCGGCGCCATCGCCGCCGGGCTCGCGCCGCTCGGGTTCGCCCGGCGGCCGGCCGATCTGGCGCGGCAGCAGGCCGCCGCCAGCGTGGGGCAGGGGCTGCTGCTCGCCCGGTACACCGCCTCGTTCGCGCGGTACGGGCGGCGGGTCGGGCAGGTGCTGCTCACCTCCGACGACACCAGCCGGCGGGCGCACTACCGCAACGCCTACCGGACGCTCGACCAGCTGCTGGAGCTGGGGGTGGTGCCCGTGGTCAATGAGAACGACACGGTCGCCACCGATGAGATCCGGTTCGGGGACAATGACCGGCTCGCGGCGCTTGTGGCGCATCTGGTCCGGGCTGATCTGCTGGTTCTTCTTTCCGATGTCGACGGTCTCTATGACGGGGACCCCCGGCGGCCCGGGGCCCGGCGGATCGAGGAGGTGGCCGGGCCCGAGGATCTGGTGGGGGTCGAGATCGGGAAGGCCGGGAAGTCGGGGGTGGGGACCGGGGGGATGGTCACCAAGGTGGAGGCCGCCTCCATCGCCACCGAGGCCGGCATTCCTGTCGTGCTGACCTCGGCCGGGCACGCCGGTGAAGCGCTCGCGGGCCTTGACACCGGCACCTTCTTCCATGCCACCGGGCGGCGCTCCGCCGGGCGGCTGCTCTGGCTGGCGCACGCCTCCGTGCCCCGGGGGGCCGTCTTTCTGGACGAGGGTGCCGTGCGCGCCATCACCGAGCGGGGCAGTTCACTGCTGCCCGCCGGCATCACCGCGGTCGAAGGGGAGTTCACCGCGGGAGAACCGATCGAACTGCGGGACGGTGCCGGGCAGGCCGTCGCGCGCGGGCTGGTCAACTTCGACGCGCGGGAGATTCCCCAGCTCATCGGGCGGTCCACGCACGAGCTGGCCCGCGAACTGGGCCCCGCGTACGAAAGAGAGGTCGTCCACCGTGATGACCTTGTGCTGATGCGGGCATAAGCCTTTCCGGCAAGGATCCAGGAAACGGCCCCACGGCCGCGCATGAGCTGGTCAACTTTGAGACGCGGTCCTTGCGCGTCGGACCGGCACCATGTCAGTACCACGTCAGGAGGCTGCCGGTGAGACGACTGGCCAGCGTCGGAGAGCAGCGCCAGCAGGCCACCACCCGCACCATCGCCGGCGAGCGGGAGGCCGCCCGGCTGTGGCACATCACCCTCAGCGTCGCCGGGAGCACGGTCGCGCTGAGCGAGGTGCGCCGGGGGCTTGAGCGGCTGGCGCACGATCATCCGTTTCTGCTCACCAGCCGCTACGCCTGCGATCACGCCGAGATCCGGTACTGGGAGGAGGCCCGCGATCTGCACGACGCCGCAGCCGTGGCGCTGCGGCTGTGGGGCGAGCACCGGCGGACCGCACAGCTGCCGCCGTGGGAGATCGTCGGGCTTGAGGTCATCGGGCGCGAGACGTACCACCAGCGCATCGCCGAGGGGAGCGGGCCGCCCCGGGCCGTTCCGGTGGGGGTGCACCCCTTCTGACCGGCGGCGCGGTCGCCCGGTCCCGCGCGGTTACGCTGGTGGCATGAGCAGTGTCGTGGATTCTCCTGTCATCGCTACCGCCCGGCGGGCCCGGGAAGCCGCCGCCGAGCTGGCTCCGCTGCCGCGTGCCGTACGGGACGCGGCGCTGCTGGCCATCGCCGACGCGCTGGAGGCCAGGAGCGCGGAGATTGTCGCCGCCAACTCTGTTGATGTGGAGCGGGCCCGGGAGAACGGGACGGCGGCCGGCATCGTCGACCGGCTGACGCTCACCCCGCAGCGGGTCGCCGCCATCGCCGCCGATGTGCGGGACGTGGTGGCGCTCCCGGATCCGGTGGGGGAGGTCGTCCGCGGTTCCACGCTGCCGAACGGCCTGGAGCTGCGGCAGGTGCGGGTGCCGCTCGGGGTGGTCGGGATCATTTACGAGGCCAGGCCGAATGTCACCGTGGACGCCGCCGCGCTGTGTCTGAAATCGGGGAACGCTGTGCTGCTGCGGGGGTCTTCCTCCGCCTACGCGTCCAACGCGGCCATCGTCGGGGTGCTGCGGGATGCGGTGGCCTCGGTGGGGGTGCCCGCCGACGCCGTGCAGCTGGTGCCGGGGGAGAGCCGGGATTCCGTGCGGGAGTTGATGACGGCGCGGGGGCTCGTCGATGTGCTCATTCCGCGCGGTGGGGCCTCGCTCATCCAGACCGTGGTGAATGAGTCCACGGTTCCGGTGATCGAGACCGGTGTGGGCAATTGTCACGTCTATGTCGATGAGAGCGCCGATCTTGAGATGGCGCTCAGGATTCTGGTGAACTCCAAGGCGCAGCGGCCCTCCGTGTGCAACTCCGCCGAGACCGTCCTCGTACACTCCGCGATCGCCGAGCGGTTCGTGCCGCTCGCGCTGGCCGCGCTCGCCGAGGCCGGGGTCACCGTGCACGGGGACGAGCAGTGGGCCAAGGCCGGGGAGCAGGCGGGTGTTCCGGTGCGTGAGGTCACCGATGAGGACTGGGGGAGTGAATATCTCAGTCTCGACATCGCCGCCGGTGTCGTGGACGACCTGGACGCGGCGGTGGCCCACATCCGGCGCTGGACCAGCGGGCACACCGAGGCCATCGTGGCGCGGGACGCGGGCGCCATCCGGCGGTTCACCGCGCGGATGGACTCGGCGGCCGTCATGGTCAACGCCTCGACCCGGTTCACGGATGGCGGACAGTTCGGCTTCGGGGCCGAGATCGGCATCTCCACCCAGAAGTTGCACTCCAGGGGCCCGATGGGGCTGCCCGAGCTGACCTCGACCACCTATGTCGTCACCGGAGACGGTCACACCCGCGAGTGAATTCCCGGCGACCCTCCCCCCGCGCCGCCAATCCGCCTACGCTGGACAGCGTGCCGGATGACGTGGGGGGCCTGCCGTTCCCGGACGGAGACAGGCCAGACAGCCAGGACCGCGGTGCCGCCGATGAGGTCTTCGCCTCGGTGGTGCTCGACGACGACTTTGTCCAAGCCGCCGAGATCCATGAACCGACCGCCGCCGAGCGGATTCTGTACGCCGCCCTGGAACGGGCCGAATCCGAGGCCGCCGAGGCCCAGGGGCTGTACTGCGAGCAGGACGACGACGAGGGGCGGTTCGACCGCTCCGACTACTTGCGCTATCTCCCGCCCGAGGAGGAGGACGAGGAGGAGGCGCCCCTCGGCGCTGACTTCTCCGTCGCGCCGCCCCCGCCCGGCCCCGCGATAGCCGGGCCCGCGCACAGCGCTCCGCCGCCGGTGTGGCGGCCGGTGCGCTGGCAGCGGCCGGTGGCCTGTGTGCTGGCCGTGGTCATGGGGATCAGTGTGATCGCCTTCGCCCTCATAGCCGTTCAGCGGTCGGGCGATCAGGACGGTATGCCGCCGGCCAGCGAGCAGGACGGGCCCGAGGACGGCTCGTAAGGGGTGTCGGCGCCCTGCCGGTGACCGTACTCTGGTCGGGTGGCCGGGCGTTCGGACCCCGGGGGTGTCCCGGGCAGTGGCGACGAGGAGTACGCGTCGACCGTCTTCGACGAGTCGTTTGTCAACGCTGCCCGCTTGCAGGAGTTCTCGGCGCGGGAACGGCTTGAGGACCACGGTACGGCCGTACGCAGCCGCAAGCCGGAGCGCACGGTGCCCCGGCAGGGGCTGGCGCTCGGCGTCATCATTCTGCTGGCGTTCGCCGCCGCCGTCTATCTGGGGAACGGCAACCCCTATGGCGAGGACGGGGTGCACGCCATTCAGCCCCCGCTGACCACGCTGGTGCCGCTGGCGCCCGCCGAGGTGGTGCCCGGCTCGGTGGACACGGCGAAGCTGTTCGAGAGCAGCCCGGCCGAGGGGTTCGGCTCGGGCGCGGCCGGGGTGCTGCTGCCCGACGCGCGGGCCACCGCGCACTTCTCCCGCGACCAGGTGCTGACCGCGCTGATCCTGGCCAAGGAGTACGTCGTGGCCAGCGCCCTCACCCACGACGTGCTCACCGGGGCCACGGTGGCGCCCGTACGGGAGCTGCTGGATCCGCAGCAACGGCGGCAGCTGGACCGGGCGGTCAGCGGCGGGGTGGCGGTGTCGCCCCTCACGGCGTGGCTGGTGAGCTTCGATCCGCTGGAGGTGGAGCTGGCCGATCCGCAGGTGCGGATCCAGGGCACCTTCGCCTTCGCCGAGAGCGCCGACGATGTGCTTCAGGTGACCGCGCACCATGTCGCGGTGTACGCGGTGCGCCCGGTCGGCGGGACGCTGCTGGAGCCGGAGCCGGCCACGCTGTTCACGGTGCGGCGGGAGGTGGTGATGCTGTTCGCCGAGGACGGTCTTGAGGAACGCACCGTCATTCTGCGGCAGACGGATCTGCTGGCCGGGCCGATGGACTGCGGGGTGGATCCGGATGTGCCGCTGCGGCCGTTGCTGGCGGGGGAGCGGGCGGGGGACTCGCGGCCGGCCGGCACCGATCCGTACACCGCCGATGCCGACCACATTCCGTTGTGCGGGGCGCTTGACCCTACGGCGTTGCCGAGCCCGGGTCCGGATCCGGAGCCTGCGGCCCGGGACCTTTAGGGCTGTTGCCGTTGCCGCCGCTGGTGTTGTTGCTGTTGCGGCCGGTCGCGAAGTCGCGGATCCTGCCGCCGAGATCGCTCGCCCCGCCGGCCACGTCCGAGACCAGCTTCATGAGCGGGTCCTTGCTGGACTTCACCGACTGGGTGTAGTGGCCCGCCGATTCGCGGAACGAACCGCTGACGGACGCGTCCGCGTCGGTGTCGCGCCGCTGATAGTGGCCGTCCATGATGCGCTGGTAGTCGCGGCTCGCGGCCCACTTGTGCAGTTCGGCGGCGCGGACGGCGGCGAAGGGGTGGGTGCGCGGCAGCACGTTGAGGATCTTCAGCACCGAGTCGCGCAGATCGCCGCCCGCCTCGTACTCCTTGGCCTGCTCCAGGAACGCGTCGACGTTCATGTGGTGCAGATGGTTGCCACCCGCCAGCTTCATCAGCCCGCGCAGTGACGCCTGCGGGTCCTGGCCGACCAGCAGTCCGGCCCGGTCGGCGGAGAGTTCGGACTTGCGGAACCACTCGCGCAGCGCCGTGACGATGCCCATGATCGCGATGTTGCCGAGCGGGATCCAGGCGACGCGGACGGCGATGCTGGTGAGGAAGAGCAGAATGGTGCGGTAGACGGCGTGGCCGGAGAGGGCGTGGCCCACCTCGTGGCCGATGACGGCCCGCATCTCGTCCTCGTCGAGGAGTTCGACGAGCCCGGTGGTGAGCACGATGATGGGCTGCTCCAGGCCGATGCACATGGCGTTCGGCTTGGGGTCCTGGGTGACGTACATCGGCGGGACCGTTTCCAGGTCCAGGATGTCGCAGGCTTCCACGAGGAGTTGGTGGAGGTGTGCGAACTGCCGCTCGTCCACCCGGACCGAGTCGGACAGGAACATCAGGCGCAGGCTGCGCTCGGGGAGCATGCCGCTGAGCGCTTTGAAGACGGTGTCGAAGCCGGTCAGCTTGCGGAGCGCGACCAGGGCGGATCGGTCGGCGGGGTGTTCGTAGGTGCGGGAGGATATGCCGGGGAAGCGGCGGCGGTTGCGGCCGGGGAGCCGCTCGTGACCGACGTCCGCCGGGTCGGGGTCGGGTGTGTGGTCCGCTCCGGCGGTTGATCCGTTGTCGTCGCTCATCGGGCCCCCTGGTGAAGTCTGCTCTCGTCGGCGCCGGGCGCGGCTTTCCCCACTGCATCGCACTCCAGCGGTGGGGGCAAGAGGCCGTGACGGACGCGTCCGCTTACGATGAGCCTACGTCTCCGTCGTCTCGTTCCGGATAGGTCCGCCCATGAGCCTGCCCAGCAGCACCGCCGAAGCCCTGATCACGCTCGCCAACGAGGGGGGCGGACACGACAGCCTCAATCCGTACGCGATCGGCGGCGGCGCGCTCGGCGCGCTGCTCCTGCTGCTGTGGATCACCACGCGCCTCAACCGGGACCGCTAGGCCGCAGGGCCTCTCCAGCAGTCAGGGATCCGCTTATGGGAGACGGGATAACCGCCAGGAGGCGGCGGCTCGGTGTGATGGGCGGGACGTTCGACCCGGTCCATCACGGCCACCTGGTCGCCGCCAGTGAGGTGGCGGCCCGGTTCCACCTCGACGAGGTCATCTTCGTGCCGACCGGGCAGCCGTGGCAGAAGGAACACCGGCAGGTCTCGGCCGCCGAGGACCGGTATCTGATGACGGTCATCGCGACCGCGTCCAATCCGCAGTTCTCGGTCAGCCGGATCGACATCGACCGCGGCGGCAAGACGTACACCATCGACACGCTGCGGGATCTGCGGGAGCTCCACAAGGACGCGGATCTGTTCTTCATCACCGGCGCGGACGCGCTCGCCCAGATCCTCAGCTGGCGGGACGCGCCGGAGCTGTTCTCGCTGGCCCATTTCATCGGGGTCACCCGGCCGGGGCACACCCTCGCCGACCCGGGGCTGCCCAACGGCGGGGTCTCCCTGGTGGAGGTGCCCGCGCTGGCGATCTCCTCCACCGATTGCCGGGAGCGGGTCGCCCGCGGGGACCCGGTCTGGTATCTGGTGCCGGACGGGGTGGTGCGCTACATCAACAAGCGCGCCCTCTACCGGGACGGGGACCTTGATCTTCCGGAGCGGACAGGCTGAACCGGCTGAGGGGCTGAAGGGGCGGCACGGGTGAACGACCGACAAGATCCGTACGGGCAGATCTACGGCTATGACGAGTACGGGCGCCCGCTGTACCAGCAGGGGGCCGGGGGCGGTTCGGGGCAGCAGCAGGAGCAGTACTACCAGCAGCAGCCGCAGTTCCAGGAACCGCAGCCGTACGACCAGCCGTACGACCAGTCGGGGTACGCGTACGACCCCTATCAGCAGCAACAGCAACAGCAACAGCCGTCGCAGCAACCGCAGCAGCACCAGTACCCGGGGTACGAGGGCTATCAGCAGGGCTCGTACGACTGGGGGAGCGGGCAGCAGCCGCAGGTTGTCGAGGACCCCTACCAGGGGTACGGGACCGGGGAGCAGCAGGTCGTCGCCGAGCCGGTGGACGCGACGCCGGCCGCGGGCGTACCGCAGCAGCGGCAGCCGGAGCCGGGACCGGAGTCCGGGACCGGGATCGGGACCGGGACCGAACCCGAGGCCGGCCGGGAGCCTGAGCCGGGCGCGAAGGACTACGCCACCGAGCAGTTCGCCTTCATCGAGGAGGAGAACACCGACTCGGAAGACGTCATCGACTGGCTGAAGTTCAGCGAGAGCCGCACCGAGCGCCGCGAGGAGGCCAAGCGGCGCGGCCGGGGCCGGGTACGGCTGCTGGTCATCGCTCTGGTGCTGGCCCTGGTCGGCTCGGTGGGCGCGCTGTGGGCGACCGACCGGCTGCCGTTCCTGTCCGGGCCGGGCGGGGACGAGGAGGGGTCGGTGGAGGCCCAGAAGCGCGATGTGATCATCGTGCACCTGCGGGAGCTGGACGGGGAGACCGCCTCCACCGCGCTGCTCGTCGCCAATGAGACCACCGGCGGCGGCTACACCGTCCTGCTTCCCGGCGATCTGACCATCACCCCGGACGGCGGCACCACCACCCTCGGCCAGGCCGTCACCCAGGAGGCGGCCGGGTCCGTACGGGAGGCGGCGGGCTATCTGCTCGGCGCCGACATCAAGGGGACCTGGCGGCTCGGCAGCCCCTACCTGGAGACCCTGGTCGATCTGCTCGGCGGCATCACCGTCAGCACCGACACCGAGGTGCCCGGCAAGAAGGACGGGGACGATCCGCTGGTGCCGCTGGGCGAGAAGGTGTCGCTGAACGGGGAGGCGGCGGTCGCCTACGTGACGTACCGGGCGCCGGAGGAGCCGGAGAACGCCCGCCTTGAGCGGTTCGGGCAGGTGCTGGCCGGGATGCTGGCGAAGATGCCCACCGGCGCGGAGGGCGCGACCCGCACCATCCACGCGGTCGGGCTGATCGCCGACCCCTCGCTCTCCGAGGAGGAGCTGGCGCTGAGCCTGGCCCAGCTGGGCGGCTACGCGCAGGACGACGCGTACGAGACGGTGCTGCTGCCGGTGGAGAGCGACGGGACGCTGAGCACCGAGACCGCCGAGGGCCTGGTGCTTGACGTGCTGGGCGGCACGGTCGTGAACGCCGACCCGGGGGCCGCGCTGCGGATCTCGGTCACCGACGCGACCGGCAGCGAGGCGGGCGGCGAGACCGCCCGGGTGGCGCTGATCAACGGCGGATTCTCGGTCGTGGACAGCCGCACGGCGGGGGAGACCGCCGAGACCTCGCGGGTGATGTACGCGGCGGAGGAGCACCGGGACACGGCGCTGGAGGCCGCCAGGACGCTGGGCCTTCCGGAGGACGTGGTGCAGGCGGGCGACGGCGCGCCGAACGCCGATGTGACCATCGTGCTGGGCGAGGACTACGGGGAGTAGCGGTGGCGGGCGGGCTCAGGGGTAAACCGGGCTGAGCCTGTCAGTGGGGCGTGAGATCCTGGGGTGGACATCGCCGGAGAAACGCGCCGGCGCTGCCGGACCACCACCACCGCCGCCGTAATGATGGAGAAGCTTCGCCTGTGACCGCAACGGATCGCGCCACCGAGCTGATCGAGGCCGCCGCCCAGGCCGCGGCCGACAAGCTGGCGCACGACATCATCGCCTACGACGTCAGCGACGTCCTCGCCATCACCGACGCCTTCCTGCTCGCGTCGGCGCCCAACGACCGGCAGGTCAAGGCCATCGTCGAGGGCATCGAGGAGACGCTCAACAAGGAGCTGGGCGCCAAGCCGGTACGCCGCGAGGGCGAGCGGGACGGCCGCTGGGTGCTGCTGGACTACGTGGACATCGTGGTGCATGTGCAGCACGCCGAGGAGCGGGTGTTCTACGCGCTGGAGCGGCTGTGGAAGGACTGCCCGCAGCTGGAGCTGCCCGAGGACGCCAAGGCGACCCGCGGCAAGGCGGCGGCGCACGCCGGCGAGGGCACCGAGCCGGGCGGTGAGTTCAGCTGAGCCCGGCGCGCGGCCCCGGCCGGCGGATCGTGCTGTGGCGGCACGGCCAGACCGCCTGGAATCTGGAGAACCGCTTCCAGGGCTCCCTGGACATCGAACTCACCGAGACCGGCGTCGCCCAGGCCAGGCGGGCCGCGCGGCTGCTGGCCGGGCTTTCCCCGCACGCGATCATCGCCTCCGACCTGAGCCGGACCCGCGCCACCGCGGCCGAGCTGTCGGCCGTCACCGGGCTGCCGGTCAGCCATGACGAGGCGCTGCGCGAGACCTATGCGGGCGAGTGGCAGGGGCTGACGCACGAGGAGATCAAGGCGCGCTTCGGCGAGCAGTACGCGGCGTGGAAGCGCGGCGAGCCGGTGCGGCGGGGCGGTGGCGAGCTGGAGACGGAGGTCGCCGACCGGGCGGCGCCGCTGGTGGAGCGCACGGTGGAGAAGCTGCCGCCGGGCGGGGTGCTGGTGGTGGTCAGCCACGGCGGGACGATCCGTACCACCATCGGCCGGCTGATCGGGCTGGCGCCGCCCACCTGGGAGGCGCTGGGCGGGCTCTCCAACTGCTGCTGGTCGGTGCTGGGCGAGAGCGTACGGGGCTGGCGGCTGCTGGAGCACAACGCGGGCTCCCTGCCGGAGCCGGTCATCGGCGACGACGTCTGAGCGGCGTCCGGGGCGGCGGTCTCAGCGGGTGAGCGCCGCCACCCGGCGGCGGCTGGTCTCGTCGAGCGGCGTGTAGACGACCATGCGCGCCTCGGGCAGCCCGTCGACGCTCAGCGACACCGAGTTCATCCGGATCTCGCCGTCCAGCGGATGCCGGAACGTCTTCAGCCGCGGTCCCGGCGGCAGCACCGCGCCGTCCGCCCACATCGTGGCGAAGTCCTCGCTCGCCGCGCTCAGTTCCCGGATGAACCGCTCCCACGCCGGCTCCCCGACGTGGCGGCCGTACGCCTCCCGGAAGGTCGCCACCATCAGGCGCAGCTCCTCCTCGGGGAACATCGCCGGAGTGCGGCTCAGGGGAGCGGTGAACAGCCGCCACAGCGCGTTCCTCGGGCCCTCGCACGGCGCGGGGGACGCCACCCCGAACAGGGCGGTGTACACGGAATTGCTCGCCAGGACGTCGAAGCGGGCGCTGTAGATCACGGCGGGCAGCGGCTCCAGCGCGGCCAGCACGATCCGCACCCCGTCGCCGACCGGCGCGCCCGCCTCGTCGGCCGCCCCGGGGCCCGGCGCGTACGGGGTGCCGGCCAGCCCGTACAGATGGCGACGCTCCGCCTCGTCCAGCCGCAGGGTGCGGGCCACCGCGTCCAGCACCTGGCCGCTGGCGTTGATCCGGCGGCCCTGCTCAAGCCACGTGTACCAGGTGACCCCGACCCCGGCCAGCAGCGCGACCTCCTCGCGGCGCAGCCCGGGGGTGCGGCGGCGCGGGCCGGGCGGCATGCCGACGTCGGCGGGGGTGATCCGTGCCCGCCGGCCGCGCAGAAAGGCCGCCAGCTCGGTTCGGCGCCCGGGTGGTGTCGCCACGGTCATGCTCCCCACTGTGCGGCAGGGCGCCGCCCGTTGCCAGGTGCTGTCAGTACCAGTATCGACGGGCTCTCGGAACCCGTATCCGGGCGGGCGCAGGCTCGGCGGCATGACGCACACTTCCTACGCCGCCGCCGGCGCGCGGGCGGCCGCCAGGGGTGGCGGCGGGCGGCCCGGCCTGCTGCTGACCGTGGTGCTCGGCGGGCTGTTCATGAACCTGCTCGACATCTTCATCGTCAATGTCGCCGCGCCCACCCTGCGCGCCGACCTGGGGGCCTCCGGCGCCGAACTCCAGCTGATCATCGCCGGATACACCATCGCGTACGCCGTACTGCTCATCACCGGGGCCCGTCTTGGCGGCCGGTACGGGCCCGGGCGGCTGTTTCTGACCGGGCTCACGGTGTTCACGGCCGCCTCACTGGCCTGTGGCCTGGCCGGGAACGCCGGACAGCTGATCGGCTTCCGGATCGTCCAGGGCACCGGCGCGGCCCTGATGCTGCCGCAGGTGCTGAGCCTGATCCAGCGCAGCTTCAGCGGCCCGGGGCGGGCCCGCGCGCTGACGCTGTACACCGTGGTGCTCGCCTCGGGCGCGGCGGCCGGGCAGATCGTGGGCGGGGCGCTGGTCAGCGCGGATCTGTTCGGGCTCGGCTGGCGGCCGGTGTTCCTGGTGAACGTGCCGGTCGGTCTGGCGCTGCTGGCGCTGGGCGCCCGGATACTGCCGCTGGGCCGGCCGGCGGCGGGGGCGGGGGCCCGGCCGCTGGACCTGCCGGGGCTCGGGCTGCTGACGGCGGCGGTGCTGGCGGTGACGGTGCCGCTGGTGCTGGGGCAGGAGGAGGACTGGCCGCTGTGGTGCTGGCTGTGCCTGGCGGCGGCCCCGCTGCTGCTGGCGGCGTTCGCGGCGCAACAGAGCCGCTCGGCGCGGCGCGGCGGGGCGCCGCTGCTGTCGCCCCGGGTGCTGCGGGCGCCCGGGATGGCGCGGGCGGCGTGGCAGATCGCGCTGTCGATGGGGCTGAACGCCGGGGTGCTGTTCGCGCAGTCGCTGCACTTCCAGGGGCCGGCGGCGGCCGGCGGTCTCGGCTACGGGGCGCTGCGGACCGGGCTGCTGTTCCTGCCGGCGGCACTGGCGTTCGGCGTCGCCTCGATGCTGTGGCGCGGGATCCCGCGGCGCGGCTTGCCGTGGCTGGCGCCCGGCGGCTTCGCGCTGTCGGGTCTGGCGGTGCTGGCGATGGGGCTCGCGCTGCGGAACGGGGCCGCCCCCGGGGTGTGGGTGGTGGCGGCGTTCGCCGTCAACGGGGCCGCGCTCTCCCTGGTGTACGCGCCGGTGCTGACGGGGACGCTGGCCCGGGTGGCGACCGAGGACGCGGCGGATGCCAGCGGCGTACTGGGGATGATGACGCAGCTCGGGATGCTGAGCGGTACGGCGGTGTTCGGCACGGTGTTCCTCGGCCGTGCCGAGGGCGGGCACCCGTTGGCGGACGGGGTGTGGGTGACCAGTTGCGCCCTGGCCGCGGCGGCGGCGATCGGCGCGCTGGGGTCGTCCGTACGGCGTGGGTGAGCCGCGATCTCGAAAGCGTCTCCCTTCGCTCACGACGTGTGACGCGGGGCTTATTGTGCCGGGGCCCCGCGTGGCACAATCGGAAAGCCGGGCTAGGGGGTGTCTTCAAAGTTGCGCCGTCCACCCGAAGGGCGGGCCGGGCGGCGTCTGGTGCGGTGCATCGCAAGGCGACGGGGCGTCCTCGTAGTGGGCGACCCGGACGTCTCGGCAGCTCTGCTTCCCAGGTCTCTCCCCAGAGCGGAGAGGGAGCGAAGCGGAGTGCGGCGAGCGTGCGTGCCGGGCGTCGTGCGGCGGGCGGGACTTCGAAGACACCCCCTGGGGGTCCCCGGCTGGCCTGTCCGGCGTTGACGGAGGCGTTTCCCTTGGGTGCCCACAGCAGGAAGTGCGACTGGTGCGGCTGCGGTACGCCCATCGTCCGCGATCTTCAGCCGGTGAACGGGGACTACCAGTACTGGTGCGTGGAGTGCGCGCGGGCGCTCATCATCAAGGGCGATCCGATCGAGGTGTACCGCGAGCTGGAGGGCGAGCCGATCTACGGCCGGCTGCTGGACGAGCACTGCGCGCTGAAGCGGTTCTACTCCTTCGCGAGCGCCTGACGGGGGTGCGGACGGAGCGCGCGCGGGGCGCGGACGGAACGCGGACGGAGCGCGGACGGCGGGCCACCGGAGCCGATTTGGCAAACCACCGGGGTGCGTGTGTAAAGTAAGGGCATCGCCGCAAGGGGCCGGAAGGGAAACCGGAAGGAAGCCCGGCGGGGAACAACAGAACAAGGGGCTATAGCTCAGTTGGTAGAGCGCCTGCATGGCATGCAGGAGGTCAGGAGTTCAATTCTCCTTAGCTCCACAATCACCGAGCGGGTCATCCGGTTTACCGGATGACCCGCTTTCGGTTTGGCCCTGTGCGGTAGTCTGGGGCCATGCGTGCCGTACGCCTTCTGCTTAGCCGGCCGCGCTGATCGAGCACCGGTCGTTGGACCGGAATCGGCGCGGCGACCCCCTCCTGTGCGAGGGGTTTTTTCATGGCGTGGCAGAGACGATCCGATGGAGCTTCGAGGACCATGAGCGAGACACAGAAGTACGACGCCGCCCTGGCAGCGGACATCGAGGCACGCTGGCAGGACTACTGGGAGCGGCACGGCACGTACCGCACCCCGAACCCGTCCGGTGACATGGCGGACGACGCGGCGCTGGCGGCCAGGCCGAAGAAGTTCATCATGGACATGTTCCCGTACCCCTCGGGTGCCGGGCTCCATGTGGGGCACCCGCTGGGCTACATCGCCACCGATGTGTACGCCCGCTTCCTGCGGATGAGCGGCCACAATGTGCTGCACACGCTGGGCTACGACGCGTTCGGGCTGCCCGCCGAGCAGTACGCCGTACAGACCGGCACCCACCCGCGGATCTCCACCGAGGGGAACATCGAGAAGTACGAGGGGCAGCTGCGGCGGCTGGGCCTGGGGTACGACAAGCGGCGCACCATCGCCACCATCGACCCGGAGTACTACCGCTGGACCCAGTGGATCTTCCTCCAGATCTTCAACTCCTGGTACGACGCGGACGCCGGGCGGGCCCGGCCCATCGCCGAGCTGGTCGCCGAGTTCGAGGCCGGCACCCGGGCCACCCCGGACGGGCGGCCGTGGGGCGAGCTGAGCGCGGAGCGGCGGGCGGCGGTGCTGGGCGAGTACCGGCTGGCGTACTCCTCCGAGGCGCCCGTCAACTGGTGCCCTGGCCTGGGCACGGTGCTGGCCAACGAGGAGGTGACCGCCGACGGGCGGTCCGAGCGCGGCAACTTCCCGGTCTTCAAGTCCAAGCTGCGCCAGTGGAACATGCGGATCACCGCGTACGCGGACCGGCTGGCCGATGATCTGGACACGGTCGACTGGCCCGAGGCCATCAAGCTCCAGCAGCGCAACTGGATCGGCCGCTCCGAAGGGGCGCGGGTCGACTTCCGGGTCGGCGAGGCGGGCGACGGTGGCACCGTCACGGTGTTCACGACGCGTCAGGACACGCTCTTCGGCGCCACCTACATGGTGCTGGCGCCCGAGCACCAGCTGATCGACGCGATCGTGCCGGGCGCCTGGCCGGCCGGTACGCACGAGGTGTGGACGGGCGGGCACGCCACGCCGGGTGCCGCGGTGGCCGCGTACCGCAAGCAGGCGGCGGCCAAGTCGGATGTGGAGCGGCAGGCGGACGCCAAGGTCAAGACCGGGGTGTTCACGGGGGCGTACGCCACCAACCCGGTCAACGGCGAGCGGATTCCGGTCTTCATCGCCGACTATGTGCTGATGGGGTACGGCACCGGCGCGATCATGGCGGTGCCGGCGCACGACGTGCGGGACTTCGCGTTCGCGCGGGCCTTCGAGCTGCCGATGCGGTGCGTGGTGGAGCCCACGGACGGCCGGGGCACGGACCCGGCCCAGTGGGACGAGGCGTTCAACGCCAAGGACGCGCGGCTGGTCAACTCGGCGGGCGCGGAGGTGTCGCTGGACGGGCTGCCGGTCGAGGAGGCCAAGGCGGCGATGACGGCGTGGCTGGCAGCTCGCGGTCTGGGCGAGGGCACCGTCAACTACCGGCTGCGGGACTGGCTGTTCAGCCGGCAGCGGTACTGGGGGGAGCCGTTCCCCATCGTGTACGACGAGGACGGCGTCGCGCACCCGCTGCCCGACTCGCAGCTGCCGCTGGAACTGCCGGAGGTGGACGACTACTCGCCGCGTACCTTCGACCCGCAGGACGCGGACAGCCGGCCGGAGACGCCGCTGTCCCGCAACCAGGAGTGGGTCAACGTCACCCTGGACCTGGGCGACGGGCGCGGCCCGCGGCCGTACCGGCGCGAGACCAACACCATGCCGAACTGGGCCGGCTCCTGCTGGTACCACCTGCGCTACCTGGACCCGCACAACAGCGAGCGGCTGGTGGACCCGGAGATCGAGCGGTACTGGATGGGCCCGCGCGAGGGCATGTCCACGGGCGGCGTGGACCTGTATGTGGGCGGCGCGGAGCACGCGGTGCTGCACCTGCTGTATGCGCGGTTCTGGCACAAGGTGCTCTTCGACCTGGGCCATGTGTCGTCGGCCGAGCCGTACCACAAGCTGTTCAACCAGGGCATGATCCAGGCGTACGTCTACCGTGACGCGCGCGGCTTCCCGGTGCCGGCCGCCGAGGTCGAGGAGCGCGAGGGCGGCACGTTCTGGTGGGGCGGCGAGCAGGTCGGCCGGGAGCTGGGCAAGATCGGCAAGTCGCTGAAGAACGCGATCTCGCCGGACGACATCGCCGCGCAGTACGGGGCGGACACGCTGCGGCTGTACGAGATGGCGATGGGTCCGCTGGATGTGTCGCGGCCGTGGGAGACGCGCGCGGTGGTCGGGCAGTACCGGCTGCTCCAGCGGCTGTGGCGCAATATGCTGGACGAGACCACCGGCGCCGTGACCGTGACGGAGGACGCGCCGGACGAGGAACTGCTGCGGGCCACGCACCGGGCGATCGACGGGGTGACGCGCGATCTGGAGGGGCTGCGGTTCAACACCGCGATCGCCAAGATCACCGAGCTGAACAACTTTGTGACGAAGCGGGGCGGGGCCGCCCCGCGCCAGGTCGCCGAGACGCTGGTGCTGCTGACGGCTCCGCTGGCTCCGCACATCGCGGAGGAGCTGTGGCACCGGCTGGGGCACGAGGGTGGCAGCGTCGCGCACGCGGACTTCCCGGTCGCGGACCCGGCCTATGTGGTCGAGGAGACCGTCACCTGCGTGGTGCAGGTGAAGGGGAAGGTGAAGGCGCGGCTTGAGGTGCCGCCGGGGATCGACGCGGCCGAGCTGGAGGCGCTGGCGCTGGGCGATCCGGGGGTGGTCGCGGCGCTGGGCGGCGGCGCGGTGCGCAAGGTGATCGTGCGGGCGCCGAAGCTGGTGAACATCGTCACCGGGTGAGTGGTGGGGTGGGGGAGCGGGGCCGGATCCGGGTTTCTTCCGGGTTCGGCCCCGTCCCCATTCGGAGGTGGTCGGCCTAGGCTGGTGGTCCGGAGTGTGTGTGGCGCGGCTGCTCGGTGCGGATGCGGATGCGGATGCGGATGCGGATAGGTGGAGGGCGGGATGGAGATCGCTATCGCGGTGATGGTGCTGACCTCCCTGGTGTTCGTGGCGCTGGTGGTACGCACGGCGCGGGCCGTCAAGCGGCGGGCCGAGCGGGCGGGGCGGGAGCTGCGGCGCAAGGTGGACCGTACGGTCTCGGAGGCCACGCTGGTGGCGCGGTCGGTGCAGCCCGGGGTGATCGGGGAGGTGGCCAGGACCCGCAGGGAGCTGCGGGCCGCGCTGGACGGCACCCGGGGCGTGCTGCGGGCGGGAGCGGCAGACGATGCGGCGCTGCGGGAGTCGCTGGGGCTGCTGGATCAGCTGTACGGGCACGGGCGGCAGCTGGACGGGGAGCTGGGCGCGCTGATGGCGGGCGACCCGGACCGGCGGCGGGTGGCGGCGCGGCTGCCGGCGCTGCGGGAGCGGGCGGAGCGGATCGTACGGTCTGCGGACTCGCTGCGGCAGGCGGCGCTGGAGCGGGCGCACCGGCATGACGCGGACGCGCTGAACGCGTTGCACGAGCAGATCGCGGTGGAGGCGAGCGCGCTGCGGCACTGGGCGCCGGCGGAGCGGCCGGAGTCCTCGGGGACCGAAAGAGGGATCGACGGCGGTAGTGGCAGCGGCGGGGGCAAGGGGGCGGGGGAGCGCGGGTAGAGCGGTCCGCTACCCTCCGGACCATGCCCCGCTCTGTCGCCATCGTCACGGATTCCACCGCCTATCTGCCGTCGTCGGAGGTGGAGCGGCATGCGATCACCTCGGTGCCGCTGACGGTGGTGCTGGGCGGTGAGGCGGTGCCGGACGGTACGCAGGACGCGGCGCGGCGGCTGGCGCGGGCGCTGCGGGAGCGGCTGCCGGTGACCACCTCCCGGCCCAGCCCGGAGACGTTCGCGGCGGCCTATCGGCGGGCGGCGGAGGCGGGCGCGGAGTCGGTGGTGTCGCTGCATCTGTCGGCGGAGATCTCCGGGACGTACGACGCGGCGGTGCTGGCGGGGCGGGACGCGCCGGTGCCGGTGCGGGTGGTGGACAGCGGGATGGTCGCGATGGCGCTGGGGTTCAGTGTGCTGGCGGCGGCGGAGACGGTGGAGGCGGGCGGCTCGGCGGACGAGGCGGTGGCGGCGGCGGTCAAACGGGCGCAGTCGACGCGGGCGTACTTCTACGTGGACACCCTGGAGCATCTGCGGCGCGGCGGGCGGATCGGCGCGGCGCAGGCGCTGCTGGGATCGGCGCTGGCGGTGAAGCCGCTGCTGGAGCTGGTGGACGGGCGGATCGAGCCGCTGGAGAAGGTGCGCACGGCGGGCAAGGCGATCGCCCGGCTGGAGGAACTGGCCGCCGGGCATGCCGGATTGGGGCCGGTGGAGGTGGCGGTGCATCATCTGGCGGCGGAGGAGCGGGCGGTGGCGCTCGCGGAGCGGCTGCGGGAGCGGATTCCGGGGGTGGACGCGGTGCGGGTGAGCGAGGTCGGCGCGGTGATCGGGGCGCACACCGGGCCGGGGCTGCTGGGCGCGGTGATCGCCCCGAAGTAGGGCGCGTATCACTCGTGTGAGTGACGAAGTTATCCACAGGTGCCGGGTTATCCACAGAATTTGGCGCTGTTTCCCGCTGGGGTGGGAATGTCCGTACGGTTCGGCGCATGAGAACCAGGACCGTTTCCAAGACCCGTCCCGCCGGCCCCAGTCGGCCGCCGACCGTACGTGCGGTCACGCTGTTTCCGCCGGGAACCACCCGGGGCACCGGGACCTTGACGCCACTGACGCCACTGACGCCACTGACGCCACTGACGCCACTGACGCCACTGACGCCACTGACGCCACCGTCACCGGCGACCGATCCCGATCCGCCTCCGCAGGAGCCGCAGCCGCAGCCGCAGCCGCAGCCGCTGCCGTGGTGGCAGCGGCTGCGGCTGGGCCTGCTCGACCGGTGCGGGGTGGAGCCACGGACGCTGGCTGCGCTGGCCGTGGTGCTGGTGGTGGCGGCCGGGTTCGCCGTCCACCACTACTGGGCGGGACGGCCACGTGCCGTCACCGCCGGCGCGGAACTGGTGGCGCTGCCGTCGCCCGTGGCCACCGCGTCGGCGCTGCCCGAGGCCGGGGCCGAGGCGGAACCGAGCAGGCTGGTGGTCGATGTCGCGGGTGAGGTACGGCGCCCGGGCTTGCACACGCTGGCCGGCGACGCGCGGGTGGCGGACGCGGTCGAGGCCGCCGGCGGGGTGCTGCCTGGCACGGACACCGACGGCCTGAACCGGGCCCGGCCGCTGAGCGACGGGGAACAGATCCTGGTGGGCGTCACCCCCGAGCCGATGGCGGGCGAGGGCGCGGCCGGAGATCTCGGGCTCGGGGGCCCGGTACGGCTGAACTCGGCGACGGCCGAGCAGTTGCAGACCCTGCCCGGGGTCGGCCCCGTACTGGCCGGCAACATCATCGACTACCGCGAGCGGAACGGCGGCTTCACCTCCATCGACCAACTGCTCGACGTGTCCGGCATCGGCGAACGCCGGCTGAGCGATGTGCAGTCCCGTGTCACGCTCTGACGTCCCGTCCGGCGGGCGGGCCCGTGGTCGCTCGGCTCTCCCGGGAAAGGCCGCCGGCCCCGCGCGGGCCCCGGCCGGCCGGGCGGGCGAGCCGCCGTCGGCGCCGGACGTCGGGGTCCCCGACCCCGGAGCGCACCGCGCCATCCCGCGAAGCGGTCCGGCGGATCCGGCGCACCGGACGGTGGACGGACGGCTGATGACTCCAGCGGTCCCCGCCCGGCCGGCAACCGCGGCAGGTTCCCGGCGGGTCCGGCTGGGGAAGGGCGCCCGGGCCGCACAGGTGCCGTCCGATCGGCTGGACGGTCTTCCGCCGGCGTCCTCGGCCGGGACCGGGGGCGGAGCTGGGGCCGGGGCCGGCGATCCGGCGGACCGGGTGGCGGATTTGCGGCTGGTGGGTCCGGCGGTCGCGGTGTGGGGGGCGGCTGCGCTGGCCCTGGACGGGCCGGTGGCGGTGGCGCTGGGTGGGGCGCTGGGCGCCGTGCTGCTTGCGCTTGCGGTGTTGTGCTGTTCCCGCTCGGGGGTGTGGGTGGCCGTGGCCATGGCGCTGGTCTCGGCCGCCGCCGGGGCGGTGGTGGCCGCGTTGCACGGGGCGGCGGTCCGGGGCAGCCCGCTCGCGCAGTCGGTCGGGGAGCGGGCCACGGTCGAGGTGGAGATCAGCGGTGACCCCAAGGTGGCCGCCACGAAGCGGGGGGAGGTGATCGTGATGACCGGTGAAGCCGAACGGGGCGGACCAGTCGTGGTGGTGGCCCGGCCGGCGGCGGAACACCGGGCGGAGTGGGCCGGGTTGCTGCCCTCCACCCGGTTGCTGGTGGAGGGCAGGCTCGGCGAGCCGATGCCGGGACGCGGGAGCGAGTTCGCCGCCGTACTGCGGGTGCTGGGCGAGGGGCCGCCACGGCTCATCGCCGGGCCCGGCGGGGCGCAGCGGTTCGCCGGGCTGCTGCGCCAGTCGCTGCGCGATGCCACCGAGGGGCTGCCGCCGGATGCCCGCGCGCTGGTGCCCGCGCTGGTCATCGGGGACGCCTCCCGGATCACCCCCGAGCTGCGGGCGGCGGTCCAGGCCACCGACCTGACCCACATCATTGTGGTGAGCGGGGCGCATCTGGCGATCGTGCTGTTCGTGCTGATCGGCCCGGCCGGTTCGGCGGGGCGCGCCGAGCGGGGCGGGCTGGCCGGGCGGCTGGGGATCGGGCTGCGCACCACCGCCGTGCTGGGCGGTGGACTGCTGGTGGTGTTCGTCCTCATCTGCCGGCCGGGCCCCAGCGTGCTGCGGGCCGCCGTGTGCGGCGGGATCGCGCTGCTGGCCATCGCCACCGGCCGGCGCCGCTCGCTGCTGCCCGCGCTGGCGGCTGCCGCCCTGCTGCTGATCCTCTACGATCCGGCGCTCTCCCGGTCGTTCGGG
The DNA here is from genome assembly GCF_059510435.1 of Streptomyces sp. NTD107. Classification (NCBI taxonomy): domain Bacteria; kingdom Bacillati; phylum Actinomycetota; class Actinomycetes; order Kitasatosporales; family Streptomycetaceae; genus Streptomyces; species Streptomyces sp. NTD107. The sequence goes on from NZ_JCAJZV010000006.1 coordinate 340,577, forward strand.
TTTCTGCTGTCGGTGCTGGCCACCGGTGCGCTGCTTACCCTCGCCCCACGGTGGAGCGCGGCGCTGCGGCGGCGGGGGGTGCCGGGGCGGCTGGCCGAGGGGCTTGCGGCGGCCGGGGCCGCCCAGGCGGTGTGTGCTCCGGTGGTGGCGGTGTTCACCGAGCGGATCAGCCTGGTCGCCGTCCCGGCGAATCTGCTGGCCGAACTCGCCTTCGCCCCGGCCCTGGTGGCGGGCTGGGCCGCGCTGGTGTGCGCTCCGGTGGCCATGCCGCTCGCCGAGGGGCTCGGCCGGCTGGCGGGCTGGCCGGCCGGGGCGATCGCGCTGATCGCCCGCACGGGTGCCACGCTGCCGGGGGCGGAACTGGGCTGGCCGGGCGGCTGGGCCGGGGCGGCGCTGCTGGCGGTGCTCACGGTCGCGGTGGTGGCGCTGCTGCGCCGGGCGCTGCGCCGGCCGGTGCTGGGCGCCGGTTGTGTGCTGCTGTTGCTGGCGGCGGTGTTGCGGCCCGCTCCGGTGGAGCGGCTGGGCCGGGCGCTGACCGGCTGGCCGCCGGCGGGGTGGCGGCTGGTGGTGTGCGACGTGGGGCAGGGTGACGCCCTGGCTCTCGCGGCCGGGGCCGGGGCGGCCGTGGTGGTGGATGCCGGGCCCGACCCGGTGGCGGTGGACCGCTGTCTGCGGGAGCTGGGGGTGACGCACATTCCGCTGCTGGTGCTCAGCCATTTCCACGCCGACCATGTCGCCGGGCTGCCGGGGGTGTTGCGGGGCCGGACGGTGGGTGCGATCCACACCTCGCCGGTGTGGCGGGACCCCGATCAGGCGGAATTCGTGGCGCGGATCGCCGCCGGGGAGGGTGTGCCGGTGGCCCCGGTGAGCGCGGGCTGCCGGGGCGCGGTGGGGGAGGAGCTGAGCTGGGAGGTGCTGTGGCCGCCGGCGGACGCGGCCGAGGCCGGATACGGCGCCAACGACGCGAGTGTGACGCTGCTGGTGCGGGCCGGGGCGCTGACCGTACTGCTGCCGGGCGATCTGGAGCCGCCGGCGCAGCGGCGGCTGCTCACCGGGCAGCCGGGGCTGGGTGAGGTGGCGGTGCTGAAGGTGGCCCACCACGGTTCGGGCGAGCAGTACCGGCCGCTGCTGGAGCGGTTGCGGCCCGACCTGGCGCTGATCCCGGTCGGCGCGGACAACAGCTACGGACATCCGGCGGAGCGGACCCTCGACGCGCTGGCGGAGGTGGGCGCCACGGTGCTGCGCACGGATCTGCACGGTGCCCTGGCCGTTGTCGAGGGCCCCGCCGGGGCCCACGGCATCGTCCGGCGCGGGAGGCTCAGCGGTCGGTGTCCCTGGGGTGCCGGGGCGAGGCGTACACGAGATGCACGGTGCGGCGGGCCTCGTCCACCAGATAGCGGACCCGGCCGCCGGAGGTCACCTCGTACTCCCATTGGGGGAATTCCCGGCCACCCAGCACACCGGTGGCCAGTCTCCCGCGCAGCGGATGCTGGCGATCGGGGTCATGATGCGAGAGCGGACGGAGCCGGAGGCTCTCGTAGCAGCGCCGGGAGTTGCCCGGGGCTTCGGCGCACAGCTCGCCCCAGCCTTTCGCGGCCTCGTTGGTGGCGAACCGTAACCGCCATTCGTCGCCGATGGCGGGCGGGGCGACCTCGTCGCCGCGCTTGGGTGTCACGGGGCAGGCACCTCGCCGTGGTCCTCGTCGGGCAGCGGGCGGGTGAGCTGGGCGGTCAGCTCCGGATCCGCCAGGATTCGTGCCGTGGCCCGCCACTCCACGATGACCCGGTGCAGATTGACGTGCACGTCCAGTTCGGCGACATCACTCGTGGCGGCGATGAGTTCGGTGGCGAACTCCCGGGTCTCCGCCACCGACAGATGGCGGGTCCACGGGAAGACGGTGGGCAGGGCGCGCCGCACCGCTCGGCTGCCCTCGTCGCTGGCCATCAGCGCGGTGATGAGCCGCGCGGTGATCTCGGCGGTTTCCTCGCGCTGCTGGTCGTGTCGCGCGGTGGTCAGGAACAGGTCTTCGCCGTCCCGCCGAGTGACATGCAGACGTTGCACCCGGTCCAGGGTCTCGGCGACGTGCCGCGAATTCTTCGAGAGCTCGGAGAACGACACCGTGGGAGTGGCCATGGCACCAGACATTACTTCGGAACGTATTCCGAAGTCAAGGGGTCAGATCAGCCAGCTGCCGTCCCGCATCAGGAGGCGGGTGGAGAGCTCGTTGACCTCGCGCCAGGCGCGCAGGGTGCGGGGACGGAAGCGGAGGTGGCTCCAGGTCGGGCGGCCTCGCGGGTCCCAGTGGTGTTTGGCCGCGAAGGCGTCGTGTTCGTTGTCGGGGATGTCGTCCGACGTCAGCAGCTCGGCGGTGGCTTCGATCAGCACCACGTCGCGGGTGGTGCCCAGCGAGAGGACCGCGTGGCCGTTGTGGGCGATGTTGACGGCGGTGGGGTTGGTGGTGCGGGTCGTCATCAGCAGGGTGCCGGCCGTCCACAGGAAGGACAGCGGGACCATCGTCGGGGTGCCGTCCGGGCCGGCCGTGGCGACCCACGCGTCCTCGTCGGCCGCGAGCCGGGCCAGTGCGTCCTGCTTGCGCCGGAGGGCCGGCCTCGCCGGGGGTGGGGGTGGCGGCGTGCGTTCCGCCGGTTCCGTTGTCATGATCCGCAACGTAGCCGCGGCCCCGGTTCCGTACATCGGGCGGCGGTCCTAGGACCGTTCCAGCCAGCCGTCGTGGGCTTCCGCCAGTGCGGCCAGGGCGGCTTCGTCCAGTGTGGCCGGGGGTGTTTCCAGGACCACCAGCCATTGGGCGTCCTCCGCGTCGTCCTCGCCGGCCAGGGCCTCTCGTACCAGTTGGGGCTCGGTGGGCAGCGGGAAGTGGTCGGTCAGTTCGGCGGCCACCTCCTCGGCCGCGTCGCGGTCGGGCAGCACCAGGATCAGGGTGGTCGCTTCGGTCACCCGTCCATTGTCGCCGCCGTCCGGTGTCAGTGGCGCGTGGGATGCTGGGGGCGATGGCCAGGAAGACGCAGGACACCGCCGATGACCCGCTCGCTCCCCTCACCCTCGCCGTGGGGCAGGAGGAGTTGCTGCTGGACCGCGCCGTGCGGGAGGTCACCGCCGCCGCCAGGGCGGCGGACCCGGACACGGATGTACGGGACCTGGCGCCCGGTGAGTTGCAGCCCGGCACGTTGGCCGAGTTGACCAGCCCGTCGCTGTTCGCCGAGCGCAAGGTGATCGTCATCCGGGGGGCGCAGGATCTGGGCGCGGACGCCGTCAAGGAGCTGAAGCCGTATCTGGCGGCCCCCGTCGAGGAGATCACCCTCGTGCTGTTGCACGCCGGCGGGGCCAAGGGCAAGGGGCTGCTGGATGCCGCGCGTAAGGCCGGGGCGCGGGAGGTGGCCTGTCCGAAGATGACCAAGCCGGCCGACCGGCTGACCTTCGTGCGCGGGGAGTTCCGGGCCATCGGGCGCAGCGTCACCCCCGGTGCCTGCCAGGCGCTGGTGGACGCCATCGGCAGCGATCTGCGGGAGCTGGCCTCGGCCGCCGCCCAGCTGACCGCCGATGTGGAGGGCGCCATCGATGAGGCGGTGGTGGCCCGTTACTACACGGGGCGGGCCGAGGCGTCCAGCTTCACCGTCGCCGACCGGGCGGTGGAGGGCCGGGCGGCCGACGCGCTGGAGGCGTTGCGCTGGGCGCTGTCCACCGGGGTGGCGCCGGTGCTGGTGACCAGCGCGCTGGCCCAGGCGGTGCGGGCGATCGGCAAGCTGGCGTCCGCGCCCGGCGGTATGCGGCCCGGTGATCTGGCGCGGGAGCTCGGCATGCCGCCGTGGAAGATCGACCGGGTGCGGCAGCAGATGCGCGGCTGGTCGGCGGACGGGGTGGCGGTCGCGCTGCGCGCGGTCGCCGACGCGGACGCCGCCGTCAAGGGTGGTGGCTATGACCCGGGTTACGCCCTGGAGAAGGCTGTCGTCGCCATCGCCGGGGCGGCTCGTTCCCGGTGAGCCGCACGATCCTTACTCCCCGAGCGCTGCCAGGGTGGACTCCATTGCCGCGCGGAGGGTGAGGGTGACCGTGCGGGCCTCCATCAGCTCGGCGTACTCCGGCGAGTCCAGATAGGCGTTCCAGGTCAGGCTGGTCTCGAACCAGCCGTCGCGGACGCCCAGCATCACCCAGTCGACGTCGCCGGAGCTGTTGGTGCGGGTGACCAGGTACGCCTCGTCGCCGAGCCCCGACAACTCCTCGACGGTGAAATCGGTGTCGCCCCACGCGTACATCTCCTGGGACCGGTAGTCGGCGGCGAACTCGGGGGCGGGGTCCGTTCCGTGGTGCCAGGTCGAGTTGTAGGTGATGTAGGCGTAGTTGTAGTTGTCGTCGCCGATCGGGGCGAGGGTGAAGTCGCAGCTCCCGACCTGGAGCGTGTCGTCGCTGTAGGTGGCGGCCTCCGGCTCCGAGTCCAGCGCGTAGGAGTCCTCGAAGGCGGAGACGTCCGCCGCCGCGCACAGATCCTCGGGGAAGGTGTAGCCGGCCAGATCGGGCTTCGGGTCGCCGCTCAGGTTGCCGGTCGCCAGCAGGGCGCCGCCCCAGGCGGCCGAGGCGATCACCGCTCCGCCCAGGCCCCACAGCCAGCCCGGTACGCCACGGCCCCGGCCCCCGGCCTGGGGAACGGGCTGCGGCGGATAGGGGCCGTACCCGCCTCCGTACCCCCCGCCGTACGGGTTCGGCTGCTGTGGCTGGAGATAGGGATTGGGCTGGCCCCCCGGTATGGACATGACGGGTAACCTACCGCGTTCATGCCGAAGGCCCCAGACCATCCCGGGGAAGGGGATGTTCCAGGGCCTTCAGAGCACTGATGCGGTACAAGCTGTACCAGAGGCGCCGCGCTCGCGTGGCGAACGTCGGACAGCGCGACGCGTGCGGACCGGCCGGGGCGGAGAGAGGGGCCGCCTGATCCGGGAGCCGGTCACCGATCGATCGGTGCGAGAGGCGAAGGGTCAGCCCTTGAGCGCGTTGACCTGGCTGGCCAGCGCGGACTTCTTGTTGGCCGCGTTGTTCTTGTGCAGCACACCCTTGCTGACAGCCTTGTCCAGCTTGCGGGCGGCCACCTTGTGGGCGGCCTCCGCCTTCTCGACGTCACCGGCGGCCACGGCCTCACGGGCGGCGCGGACGGCGGTCTTGAGCTCGGACTTGACCGCCTTGTTGCGCAGCCGCGCCTTCTCGTTGGTCGTGATCCGCTTGATCTGGGACTTGATGTTCGCCACGAAGGAGCCTCTACAGATTCGCTACAGGTGATGTCGCTACAGGCTTTTGCTGAGCTTCCGCGCCGTGCCGGATCCTCCCAGCACAGACACAGTGGGCCAGCTTACCAGCGCCCCCGTACGGTCCCGTAGGCTTCCATGGGCTGCCACCGGGCCGGCCGAAGGACAATGGTCCGGCCGCCCCTCGCCGCGGCGGCCGTCCCGCGCGGCTCCCGCCGGGCGCCAGGCGCACCACGACACCTCCGAGACATTGAAGAAAGTGCAGGTCAGAGTACGTGCATCTGCCCGGGAACACGGATTCGGCACTGATCCGCAACTTCTGCATCATCGCCCATATCGACCACGGCAAGTCCACTCTGGCCGACCGGATGCTCCAGCTGACCGGGGTCGTGGATCAGCGGCAGATGCGCGCCCAGTACCTCGACCGCATGGACATCGAGCGTGAGCGCGGCATCACGATCAAATCACAGGCGGTCCGGATGCCCTGGAGCTCGGAGAGCACCGGTGGCACCTCGCACGTACTGAACATGATCGACACCCCCGGGCACGTCGACTTCACCTATGAGGTCTCCCGTTCGCTGGCCGCCTGCGAGGGCTGTGTCCTGCTGGTGGACGCCGCCCAGGGCATCGAGGCGCAGACCCTCGCCAACCTCTATCTGGCGATGGAGAACGACCTCACCATCATCCCGGTGCTCAACAAGATCGATCTGCCGGCCGCCCAGCCGGAGAAGTTCGCCGCCGAGCTGGCGCACCTCATCGGCTGCGAGCCCTCCGATGTGCTGAAGGTCTCGGCCAAGACCGGCGAGGGCGTGGCCGAGCTGCTGGACGTGGTGGTCCGGCAGGTGCCCGCCCCCGTCGGGCAGCTCGACGCCCCCGCCCGCGCGATGATCTTCGACTCGGTGTACGACGCGTACCGGGGCGTCGTCACCTACGTCAAGGTGGTCGACGGCCGGCTCGGCAAGCGTGAGCGCATCGCCATGATGTCCACCGGCGCCACCCACGAACTGCTGGAGATCGGCACCAACGCCCCGGAGATGACCGCCGCCGACGGGCTCGCGGTCGGCGAGGTCGGCTATCTCATCACCGGGGTGAAGGACGTCCGCCAGTCGAAGGTCGGCGACACCATCACCCTCCAGCGCGGCGGCGCCACCGTACCGCTGGGCGGCTACAAGGACCCGAAGCCGATGGTGTTCTCCGGGCTCTATCCGCTGGACGGCTCCGACTACCCCGATCTGCGCGACGCCCTGGACAAGCTCCAGCTGAACGACGCCGCCCTGGTGTACGAGCCGGAGACCTCCGCCGCCCTCGGCTTCGGCTTCCGGGTCGGCTTCCTGGGGCTGCTGCACCTGGAGGTCATCCGCGAACGCCTGGAGCGCGAGTTCGATCTGTCGCTGATCGCCACCGCCCCCAGCGTCGTCTACCAGGTGACCATGGAGGACGGCACCCAGCACACGGTCACCAACCCCAGCGAGTACCCGGCCGGCAAGGTCGCCGAGGTGCGCGAGCCGGTGGTACGGGCCACCCTCATCGCCCCGAACGAGTTCGTCGGCGCGATCATGGAGCTGTGCCAGAGCCGGCGCGGCTCGATGCAGGGCATGGACTACCTCTCCGAGGACCGGGTCGAGCTGCGCTACACCCTCCCGCTCGCCGAGATCGTCTTCGACTTCTTCGACGCCCTCAAGTCCAAGACCCGCGGCTACGCCTCGCTGGACTACGAGCCCACCGGGGAGCAGCCCTCCCAGCTGGTGAAGGTCGACATCCTGCTGCACGGTGATCCGGTCGACGCGTTCTCGGCGATCGTGCACAAGGACAAGGCGTACGCGTACGGCGTCAAGATGGCCTCCAAGCTGCGCGAGCTCATCCCGCGCCAGCAGTTCGAGGTGCCGATCCAGGCCGCCATCGGCTCGCGCGTCATCGCCCGCGAGACGGTCCGCGCCATCCGCAAGGACGTGCTGTCCAAGTGCTACGGCGGTGACATCTCGCGCAAGCGGAAGCTGCTGGAGAAGCAGAAGGAGGGGAAGAAGCGGATGAAGATGGTCGGCCGGGTCGAGGTCCCGCAGGACGCCTTCATCGCCGCGCTCTCCTCGGACGCCGACGGCGCGGGCGGCACCGAGGGCAAGAACAAGAAGTAAGGGCGAGGTGTGGTCGTTACGGGCCTTACGCGGGGCAGGGTTGAGCCGTAATCTGATCGTCCCAAGTTACCCATGAGTTACTCATCAGTCACCCATGTGTCGCCCCCATTGGCGCGGGAAGACCGGAGGAAGCCGTGAGCGAGCAGCAGCACCAGTCGATCGAGAACCGTCCACCGTCCCTGGCGCAGCTGTTCCTCGACCGCGTAGCGGCCACCCCCGACCGGGAGGCGTTCCGCTACCCGGTCCCGCCGGCCGCCGGCAGCGGGCCCGACGACTGGGCCTCGTACACCTGGGGCGAGGCGGCCGAGCGGGTCTTCGCCATCGCCGCCGGGCTGATGGACCTCGGGGTACGCCCGCAGGAGCGGGTGGCCATCGCCTCCAGCACCCGGGTGGACTGGGTCCTGTCCGACCTGGGCGTGATGTGCGCCGGCGCGGCCACCACCACCATCTACACGCAGACCAACGCCGACGAGACGGCGTACATCCTCTCCGACTCCGGCAGCAAGGTGCTGATCGCCGAGGACGCCGAGCAGCTGGCCAAGGCCCGCGAGCGGCGTGCCGAGCTGCCCGCGCTCGAACATGTGGTGGTCATCGAGGCCACCGACGCGCTGCCGGCCGAGGGCGACCCGGAGGGCTGGGTGCTGTCGCTGGCCGACCTCGCCGAGCGCGGCGCCGCCTACCTGGACAAGCACCCCGACGCCGTCAAGGAGAGCGTGGCGGCGCTGCGCCCCGAGCAGCTGGCCACCCTCATCTACACCTCGGGCACCACCGGCAGACCCAAGGGCGTACGACTGCGGCAGGACACCTGGTCGTACATGGGGTACGCGATCGACGCCATCAACCTGCTGCGCCCCGACGACGTGCAGTATCTGTGGCTGCCGCTGGCCCACATCTTCGGCAAGGTGCTGATCTCCGCCCATGTGAAGGTCGGGCACGTCAGCGCGGTGGACGGGCGGGCCGACAAGATCGTCGAGAATCTGCCGGTGGTGCGCCCCACCTACATGGCCGCCGTGCCGCGGATCTTCGAGCGGGTGTACAACGGCGCGCAGGCGAAGGCGCGGGCGGGTGGCGCCGCGAAGCTGCGGATCTTCGAGTGGGCGGCGCGGACGGCCGTCGAGTACGCCAAGACGTCGCAGGAGAACTACCGGCGTACGGGCGCGGCGACGGTGCCGTTCGCCCTGGCGGCGCGGCACAAGGTGGCCGACAAGCTGGTGTACGCGAAGCTGCGGACCGCGATGGGCGGGAATCTGCGCGGTACGGTCTCCGGCGCGGCGGGTCTGGCGCCGGACATCGGGTACTTCTTCTCCGGGGCCGGCATCCACATCCTTGAGGGGTACGGGATGACCGAGTCGGCGGCGGCGAGCTTCGTGAATCCGGAGGTCGGCTACCGCACCGGGACGGTCGGCAAGGCGCTGCCCGGCTGTGAGGTGCGGATCGCGGAGGAGGACGGCGAGATCCTGCTGCGCGGGCCGGGGATCATGGAGGGTTACCACGGGCTGCCGGAGCTGACCGCCGAGGTGCTGGAGGAGGACGGCTGGTTCCACACCGGGGACATCGGTGAGCTGTCGGACGACGGCTATCTGACGATCACCGACCGGAAGAAGGATCTCTTCAAGACATCGGTCGGGAAGTATGTGGCGCCGACCGCGATCGAGGGCCGGTTCAAGGCGATCTGTCCCTATGTCTCGAATGTGCTGGTGATCGGGGCGGAGCGGAAGTACTGCTCGGCGCTCATCGCTCTGGACGAGGTGTCGATCCTGGGCTGGGCGGCGGAGCAGGGCATGGCGGGCAAGCCGTACGCGGAGGTCGTGGCCGACCCGCGCACCCGGGAGCTGATCGAGGGGTACGTCGGGCAGGTGAACGAGGGCTTGCAGCGCTGGCAGAGCGTCAAGCAGTTCCGGCTGCTGCCGCGCGACCTGGATGTGGAGCACGGGGAGCTGACGCCGAGCCTGAAGCTGAAGCGGCCGGTGGTCGAGGGCACGTTCAAGGAACTGATCGACGACATGTACAGCTAGTTCTTGGTACGGCAACGGCATGGCCCCACCCCAACGGGTGGGGCCATGCCCGTCCGCCGGAGTCAGTCGACCAGGTCGCGGACCAGGGCGTCGGCCAGCAGGCGGCCCTTCAGGGTGAGGGCCGCCCGGCCCGCCTCGTACGCCGCCGGGTCCAGGAGACCGTCGGCCAGCGCGCGGGCGGCTGCCGCCGTGCCGGCCTCGTGGAGCAGGGACAGCTCGCAGCCGGCCGCCAGCCGCAGCTCCAGCAGGACGCGCTCGACCCGCTGGTCCTCCGGGCTCAGCAGCTCCCGGCCTGCGCCGGGCGAGCGCCCGCCGGCCAGGGCCTGGGCGTAGGCGCCGGGGTGCTTCACGTTCCACCAGCGGACCCCGCCCACATGGCTGTGCGCGCCGGGCCCGGCGCCCCACCAGTCGGCGCCGGTCCAGTACAGCTCGTTGTGCCGGCAGCGGGCGGCGGCGGAGGTGGCCCAGTTGGACACCTCGTACCAGGAGAAGCCCGCCGCCGACAGCGCCTCCTCGGCGATCAGATAGCGGTCGGCGTGCACATCGTCGTCCGTCATCGGGATCTCGCCGCGCCGCACCCGGCCGGCGAGGCGGGTGCCCTCCTCGACGATCAGGGAGTACGCGGAGATGTGGTCGGGCCCGGCGGCCACGGCGGCGTCCAGCGTGGCGCGCCAGTCGGCGTCGCTCTCGCCGGGGGTGCCGTAGATCAGATCGAGGTTGACGTGCTCGAACCCGGCGGCGTGCGCCTCGGCCACGCACGCCTCGGGGCGGCCGGGGGTGTGGGTGCGCTCCAGGATGTTCAGGATGTGCGGGCTGGCGCTCTGCATGCCGAACGAGATCCGGTTGAAGCCGGCGGCGCGCAGCTCGGCGAGATAGCCGGGGTCGACCGAGTCCGGGTTGGCCTCGGTGGTCACCTCGGCGCCGGGCGCCAGACCGAACTCCTCCCGTACGGTCGCCAGCATCGCGCCGAGGTCGGCGGCCGGCAGCAGCGTCGGGGTGCCGCCGCCGACGAAGACGGTCCGGACGGGGCGCGGGTCCTCCCCCAGCACCTTGCGGGCCAGCCGGATCTCCTCGGCGAGGGTGGCCGCGTAGTTCTCCCGGGAGGCCAGCGCCCCGCCCGAGCCGCGCAGCTCGGTGGCGGTGTAGGTGTTGAAGTCGCAGTAGCCGCAGCGGGTGGCGCAGTACGGCACGTGCAGATAGAACGCGAGCGGCCGGTCGGCGGCGCCGGCGAGGGCGGCGGCGGGCAGCGAACCGTCCTCGGGAACGGGCTCGCCATCGGGCAGGACGGAGGGCATGCCCTTCATTGTCCGGCATCCGCCGTCAGGACAGCTGCCCGGTGGTCGGTCAGGACCCTTCGGGGCGCGTCAGCGGGACGACGGTGAGCAGATCGTCCAATCCCTTGAAGTCGTCCGGGTTGGTGGTGAACAAGGGGAGGTTTTCAGCGATGGCGATGGAAGCGATCATCAGATCGGCGATGCGGCGCCGGGGCGTGCGGCCGCTACTGACGACGGCTGCGCAGACACGACCGTAGACGCGAGCGGCTTCCACGTCGAAGGGGATGGGGTCGAACTCGTTCTCGGCGCGCTGGAGGACGTCGGTGCGGCGGGCGCGCTCGGCGTGCTCGTCGTAGTCGTCCTGTTCGGCGTTGCTCCGCACCTGGTGGGGGCCGGCGGAGAGTTCCGCCAGAGTGATGGTGGTGATGGCCATCTCGGCGGGTAGTTCTCCGGGGTCGATCCACTGGCGCAGGATCATGACATTGGTGTCGAGAAGGCCCTGCCGGTGCTCAACGGGCATAGGGGTCGTCGCTCTCTTGCTCGACGGCGACACTCTGGTCGGCGCGGAAGGAGTTCAGAGAGACGTCGGGGGTGGCGCGGGACATGGCGGCGAACTCGGCGCGTGGCACGAAGCGGCGACGGCGGCGCAGCGGAATCAGCTCGCCGATGCGGTGTCCGTCACGAGTGACGGTGAATGCCTGCCCGTTCTGGACAGAGTCCATGATCTCTTTGGACCTGGTGCGTAGATCACGCTGGGTGATCTCGGGCTGTGCGGTCATGCACCCACTATAGGCACGAGGTGGCACCAGGTGCTACCCCGTGCCGCTCGCGTCAGGGAACGGGCCCGCCCACCGTCACGTGGTCGATCAGGTGTTCCACCGGGCCGAGGAGGGTGGGTTCCAGGTCGCGGTAGGTGTGGACCCTGCCCAGGATGTGCCGCCAGGCGGCGGCCGTGTTCGGGGGCCAGCGCAGGGCCGCGCAGATGCCCTGCTTCCAGTCCTGGCCGCGGGGGATCACCGGCCAGGCGGGGATGCCCACCGACGAGGGCTTGACCGCCTGCCAGATGTCGATGAAGGGGTGGCCCACGATCAGGACGTTCTCGTCCGTCACCTCGGCCGCGATCCGTGACTCCTTCGAACCGGGCACCAGATGGTCCACCAGCACCCCGAGCCTGGCGTCCGGCGTCGGCGCGAACTCCCGCACGATCGCCGGGAGATCGTCGATGCCCTCCAGATACTCGACCACCACCCCCTCGATCCGCAGATCGTCGCCCCAGACCTTCTCCACCAGCTCCGCGTCGTGCCGGCCCTCCACGTAGATCCGCCCGGCGCGCGCCACCCTCGCCCGCGCCCCCGGAACCGCCACCGAGCCCGACGCCGTCCGCATGGCCGCGGTCGTGGGGGCCGTCCTGGGCAGGGTCAGCGTGACCACCTTCCCCTCCAGCAGGAAGCCGCGCGGCTCCAGCGGGAACACCCGGCGCTTGCCGAACCGGTCCTCCAGTGTCACCACCGGACCCTGTGCCGTCTTCTCGCAGCCGATCACCGCCCCGCAGTACCCGGTGCCGGCCTCCTCCACCACCAGGCCGGGCTCGGCAGGCACCTCGGGAACCGGGGCGGACCGCTTCCACGGCGGCGTCAGATCGGGGCCGTACTCTCTGCTGCGCATGGCCGTCATTGTGCCCCGGCGCGCGCGGCGAGAGCCTGGCGCTGGGCACGTACGAACGCGGCGTCCACCACCGCGCCGTGCCCCGGTACATAGCGCGCCCCGGGCCCGCCCAGCTCCAGCAGCCGGTCCAGGGCCGCCGGCCAGGCGGCGAGATCCGTGTCGGGGCCCGCCTGCGGTTCGCCCGACTCCTCCACCAGGTCGCCGCAGAAGACGATGTCGTCCACCTTCACCGCCACATCGGAGCGGCTGTGGGCCGGGCCCAGCGGCACCAGGGTCACCGTCCGGCCGCCGCCCAGATACAGCGTCAGCTTCTCCTCCACCGGCCGCGCCCGTACCCGCGACAGCGCCGCCGCCCCCTCCGCGGCCTCGTGCTCCGGCATCCCGTGCCGTACCGCGTCCGCCGCCAGCTCCACCGGATCGCCCACCGTTCCGTACACCCGTGCCCCGGGGTAACCGCCCGCCCCCAGCGCATGATCGAAATGCGGATGCGTCAGCACCACCCACCGCACCGGCAGCCCCAGCAGCCCGCGCAGCTCCGCCCGGATCTCCCCGGCGACGGCCGGGGACGGCCCCGCGTCGATCAGCAGCAGGCCGCGCGCCCCGGCGATCGCCCCCACCGTCTCGTCCCAGCCGGACAGCCGGATCCGCAGCACACCCGGTGCCAGCTCTTCCCAAGTGGTCTCCATCCTGCGAAGTTAACGTCACGGAGCGGGGCATGCTCTGCCTTACGGGGCCACACCCGCGATACCGTCGGGCGGTCGCGCTTTCCCTGGCCTTGCTACCCGGCCGTACACTGGACCAGGGATTGGCACTCGGAGTGGATGAGTGCCAGGACGGCACTTACGGAAAACGCGGCCGGACGGGAGGTGTCGCTGCATGCTCAGTGAACGCAGGCTGGAAGTGCTGCGAGCCATCGTCCAGGACTATGTCGGCACCGAGGAGCCGGTCGGCTCCAAGGCGCTGACGGAGCGGCACAACCTCCGGGTGTCCCCGGCGACGGTGCGCAACGACATGGCGGCGCTGGAGGAGGAGGGCTACATCGCCCAGCCCCACACCAGCGCCGGGCGGGTGCCCACCGACAAGGGCTACCGGCTCTTCGTCGACAAGCTCGCCGACGTGAAGCCGCTGACCGCCGCCGAGCGGCGCGCGATCTCCAGCTTTCTGGAGGGCGCCGTCGACCTCGACGACGTGGTGGGCCGTACGGTACGGCTGCTGGCCACCCTCACCCGGCAGGTCGCCGTGGTGCAGTACCCCTCGCTGAGCCGCTCCACGGTGCGGCACGTCGAGCTGCTGTCGCTCGCGCCGGCCCGGGTGATGCTGGTGCTGATCACCGACACCGGGCGGGTCGAGCAGCGCATGGTGGACTGCCCGGCGCCGTTCGGGGAGACCTCGCTGGCCGATCTGCGGGCCCGGCTGAACAGCCGGATCGTGGGGGAGCGCTTCGCCGAGGTGCCCAGGCTGGTGCAGGACCTGCCCGAGTCGTTCGACAACGAGGACCGGGGCACGGTTTCCACGGTGCTGTCCACCCTGCTGGAGACCCTGGTCGAGGAGACCGAGGAACGGCTGGTCATTGGCGGCACCGCCAATCTGACCCGGTTCGGCCAGGACTTCCCGCTGACGATCCGGCCGGTGCTGGAGGCGCTGGAGGAGCATGTGGTGTTGCTCCGGCTGCTCGGCGAGGCCAAGGACACGGGTATGACCGTGCGCATCGGGCATGAGAACGCTCATGAGGGGCTGACCTCCACATCGGTCGTGGCGGTCGGCTACGGTTCCGGTAACGAGGCGGTCGCGAAACTGGGCGTGGTCGGACCGACCCGCATGGACTACCCCGGAACGATGGGAGCGGTGCGCGCAGTGGCACGGTACGTCGGACAGATCCTCGCGGAGAATTAAGTGGCGACGGACTACTACGCGATCCTGGGCGTGCAGCGTGATGCCTCACAGGACGAGATCAAGAAGGCTTTCCGCCGGCTGGCGAGGGAGCTGCATCCGGATGTGAATCCGGACCCCAAGACGCAGGAGCGGTTCAAGGAGATCAACACCGCGTACGAGGTGCTCTCCGATCCGCAGAAGAAACAGATGTACGACCTCGGCGGGGACCCGATGGGCCCCGGCGGCGGGGCGGGCGCGGCCGGCTTCGGCGGCGCGGCCGGCTTCGGGAACTTCTCCGACATCATGGACGCGTTCTTCGGCACCGCGCAGCAGCGCGGCCCGAAGTCCCGCACCCGGCGCGGCCAGGACGCCATGATCCGGCTGGAGATCGACCTCAAGGAGGCGGCCTTCGGCACCACCAAGGAGATCCAGGTCGACACCGCCACCGTGTGCAACACCTGCAACGGTGAGGGGGCGGCCCCCGGGACCTCCGCGCAGACCTGTGACATGTGCCGGGGCCGGGGCGAGGTCTCGCAGGTCACCCGCTCGTTCCTGGGGCAGGTCATGACCTCGCGGCCGTGCCCGCAGTGCCAGGGGTTCGGCACGGTCGTTCCGACCCCGTGCCCGGAGTGCGCGGGCGACGGCCGGGTACGGTCGCGGCGCACGCTCACCGTGAAGATCCCGGCCGGTGTCGACAACGGCACCCGGATCCAGCTGGCGGGCGAGGGCGAGGTCGGCCCGGGCGGCGGGCCCGCCGGCGACCTGTACGTGGAGATCCGGGAGACCGCGCATCCGGTCTTCCAGCGGCGCGGTGACGATCTGCACTGCACGGTGACCATTCCGATGACGGCGGGGGCCCTGGGCACCAAGGTGCCGCTGGAGACGCTGGACGGCACGGAGGAGGTCGACATCCGGCCGGGCACCCAGTCCGGGCAGTCGATTCCGCTGCACGGCCGGGGCGTGACCCATCTGCGCAGCAACGGGCGGGGCGATCTGATCGTCCACGTCGAGGTGCAGACCCCCTCGAAGCTCGATCCCGAGCAGGAGGAGCTGCTGCGGCGGCTGGCGAAGCTCCGGGGCGAGGAGCGTCCGCTCGGTCAGTTTCAGCCGGGGCAGCAGGGGCTCTTCTCGCGCCTGAAAGACGCCTTCAACGGCCGCACATGACGGCGCCGGTCTTTGTGACGGACGCGCCGCTGGCGGGGGTGGCGGCTGGTTCCGCCCTCACGCTGGACGGCGCCGAGGGCCGGCACGCGGTGTCGGTGCGGCGGCTGCGGGCCGGCGAGGAGATCGTGCTCACCGACGGCGCGGGCACCGGGGCGCTGGGTACGGTCGCGGCCGTCGAGGGCAAGGACCGGCTGGTGGTGGCGGTGGACGCGGTACGCGCCGAGCCGCCGCCCGCCCCCCGGATCACGGTGGTGCAGGCGCTGCCGAAGGGTGATCGCGGCGAGCTGGCCGTGGAGACCATGACCGAGACCGGTGTGGATGTGATTGTGCCCTGGTCGGCCGCCCGCTGCGTCACGCAGTGGAAGGGCGAGCGCGGCACGAAGTCGCTCGGCAAGTGGCGGGCGACGGCGCGCGAGGCCGCCAAGCAGTCGCGCCGGCTGTGGATCCCGCAGATCCCCGAGCCGATGACGACGGCGGCGGTGGCCCGGCTGCTGGCGGACGCGGCGTTCGCCGGGGTGCTGCACGAGTCGGGCACCGAGCCGCTGGCCGGTGCCGCGCTGCCCGCCGGGGGCGACATCGTCCTGGTGGTGGGCCCGGAGGGCGGGGTCGCGCCGCAGGAGCTGGAGGCGTTCGCGGCGGTGGGGGCGCGGCCGTACCGGCTGGGGCCCACCGTGCTGCGTACCTCCACGGCGGGGACGGCGGCGGCGGCGCTGCTGCTGACCCGGACCGGGCGCTGGGGCTGACCGGCAACGGTCGCGCATGCCGGAGGCCGCCGTCCTGGAAGGGACGGCGGCCTCGGTGCGTCACGGTGCCGGTCGCGATCAGTCGTCCGGGGTGTCCGGGTGCCGGGTGAGCTTGATGATCGCGCCGATCATGCCGCCCCAGACGATGACCATGGCGACGGTCATCATGATGATGGCTCCGGTGGTCATCGCGGATCCCCCTTCGTCAGCAGGTCAGGGTCGGTGTCGTCGGTGAGCGCCGGGCTGGGCCGGCGCCAGGGGACGAGGGCGAGCACGATCCCGGCGAGCAGCGCCGCCAGTGCCACGCCCCAGCCCGCGTAGAGCAGGAAGGAGGTCGGCAGCTCCTCGTAGTTCTCCCTGATGTTGCGGACCAGGTTGTCGACCATCATCCAGCCGAGCACGATCGGGGTGATGACGCCCAGGCAGATCTTCCACCAGCGGCCGAGCAGGATCGCCGAGGTGGCGTCCGCGTTCGCCTGGAGCATCGGCAGTTTGCGGGCGATCCAGCTCACCATGATCAGCAGCACCAGAGCGGCCAGCGCGATGCCGTACTGGTTGATGAAGTTGTCGGCGGCGTCCAGGAAGTACAGCCCGCCGTCGGTGGCGAACAGCACCACGGAGACCACGGCCGTCGCGCCGCCCACCGCCAGCACCGCCCTGGTGCGGCTGACGCCGGTACGGTCCTCCACGGCGGCCACGATGACCTGCACGATGCTGATCAGCGAGGTGAGCCCGGCGATCACCAGCGAGCCGAAGAACAGCACGCCGAACACCTGGCCGAACCACATCTCGGAGATGATCTGCGGGAAGGCGATGAAGGCGAGCCCCACCCCTCCGCTCACCACCTCGTGGACGCCGACCCCGGCCTGCCCGGCCATGAAGCCGAGCGCCGCGAAGACGCCGATGCCGGCCAGGATCTCGAAGGAACTGTTGGCGAACCCGGCCACCATCGCCGATCCGGAGAGGTCGGAGCGGCGGTTGAGGTACGAGGCGTAGGTGATCATGATGCCGAAGCCGATGGACAGCGAGAAGAAGATCTGTCCGTAGGCGGCCACCCACACGCCGCCGTTGGTGAGGGCACCCCAGTCGGGCTGGAAGAGGGCGTTGAGTCCGTCCGCCGCGCCGGGCAGGGTCACCGCGCGGATGACCAGGGCGCCGAAGAAGAACACCAGCAGCGGAATGAAGATCTTGTTGGCGCGTTCGATGCCGCGCCGCACGCCGAGGCCCAGAATGACCAGCACGACGATCCAGATGGCGATCAGCGGCCAGGCCACGCCGGGCACGAACGCGCCGATGGTGCCCGGCTCGTCGGCGACGTTCAGAAAGTCGTTGCTGAAGAAGGAGCTGGGATCGTCTCCCCACGCCTTGGTGAAGGAGAATCCGACATAGCGCAGCGACCAGGCCAGGATCACGGCGTAGTAGGAGGCGATGACGAAGCAGATCGCCACCTGCCACCAGCCGATGAACTGGGTGGGGCGGTACAGCGCGCGCAGTGCGGCGGGGGGCGAGGCGCGGTATTTGCGACCGATCGTGTATTCGAGGATCAGCAGGGGAATTCCGGCGGTGAGCAGCGCGATGAGATAAGGCAGCAGAAAGGATCCGCCGCCGTTGTCAAAGGCGACTTTGGGGAATCGCCAGATGTTTCCCAGTCCGATGGCTGACCCGATCGCGGCCATGAGAAACCCGAGGCGGGTTCCCCATTGTTCGCGAGGCGGCTGGTCGGTCATGTGGTGAGCGTCCTTTATTGTGCTTGTCCAACTGCGCGAACCGTACCAGTGTGATCAAAGTACGGCATTCGCTGTTCAGCCAGCGGGACGGACGCTGGTGACAGGAAGGCGGCGGAGGGCTACGGTCCGGTGGATGAGCAAGCCTTTCTACGCACGATTTCCGCATGTGTACGGCGAGTTGGTGACCTTCGTCGCCGAGGACGATGTGTGGGTGGCCGCACTCGACGGCGGCCGGGCCTGGCGGATCAGCGCGGACCACGCCCCCGCCGACCACCCCCGGATATCCCCCGACGGCCGCCGGGTCGCCTGGACCTCCTGGCGGGACGGCACCCCCGAGGTCTACGTCGCGCCGATCGACGGCGGCCCGGCCCGGCGGCTCACCTGGTGGGGCCACGGCACCACCTCGGTACGCGGCTGGTGCGGCCCCGACGAGGTACTGGTGGTCAGCGCGGCCGGCCGCCCGCACTTCGCCTGGACCTGGGCCCACGCCGTACCGGCGGACGGCGACGGCCCGCCCCGTACCCTCCCGTACGGCCCGGCCGGCTTCGCGGCGTACGGGCCGGACGGCGCGGTCCTGCTGCGCCCCGGGCGGCTGGGGCGCGGCGACGCCGCCTCGTGGAAGCGCTACCGGGGCGGCTCGGCCGGCAAGCTGTGGATCGACCGGGCCGGCGACGGCGCGTTCGTCCGCGTCCACGAAGACCTCGACGGGAACATCGAGTACCCCCTGTGGCACGGCGACCGCATCGCCTTCCTCTCCGACCACGAGGGCACCGGCGCCCTGTACTCCTCCCGACCCGACGGCGCGGAACTGCGCCGGCACACCCCGCTCGGCGGCGCCTACGCCCGGCAGGCGGCCGGCGACGGCGTACGGATGACCTACGCCGCGTACGGCGAACTGTGGCTGCTGGACGATCTGGCGGCGGGCACCGCGCCACGCCGCCCGGAGATCACGCTGGGCGGGCCGCGTACCGGGCGCCGGGTCCAGCACCCGGCCGCCGCCGACCACCTCACCGCCGCCGCCCCCGACCACACCGGAGCCGCCAGCCTGGTGGAGACCCGGGGCGCCCTGCATCTGCTGCCGCACGGCCGCGGCCCGGTCCGGGCGCTGGCCGCCGCACCCGGCGAGCACGCCAGGCTGGCCCGGATCGCCGGCGACCGCGCGCTGTGGATCACCGACGCGCCGGGCGAGGACGCCCTCGCCGTACGTCCCCTCGGGCCGGAGGACGACCACACCCCGCCCACCCTGATCGGCGCCGGCGAACTCGGCCGGGTGGTGGAACTGGCCGTCGCCCCGGACGGCAGCCGCGCCGCGCTCGCCACCCACGACGGCCGGCTGCTGCTCGCCGATCTCGCGGCCGGCACCGTACGGGAGCTGGACCGCGGCCCGCACGGCCCGGTCAGCGGGCCGGTCTTCTCCCCGGACTCGGCGTGGCTGGCCTGGTCCCACCCCGGGCCCCGCCCGCTCCAGCACCTCAAGCTCGCCCGGCTCGCCGACACCACCGTCATCGACGCCACCCCGCTGCGCTTCCGCGACTACGCGCCCGCCTTCACCCACGACGGCCGGCATCTCGCGTTCCTCTCCGAACGCAGCTTCGAACCCGTCTACGACTCCCATGTCTTCGAGGTCTCCTTCCCTGTGGCCGCCCGGCCGCATCTGCTGACGCTGGCCGCCGACGTGCCCTCGCCGCTCGGCCCCGTGCAGCCGGGGCCCGCATCCGGGGGCACCGAGGTCCGGGTGGACACGGCGGGCCTGGACCAGCGGGTGGAGCCCTTCCCGGTGCCCGCCGGACGGTACGGCGCACTGCGCGCCTACGACGGCGGTGTGCTGTGGCTCTCCCACCCCGTCACCGGCTTCGACGGCACCTACATCAGCCTGGGCGAACCGCCCCGCCCCGAACTGACCCTGCACCGCTTCGCGCTGGACGGCGCGGACGGGGCGGCGGCCGAGGAGTTCGCCACCGGGGTCGCCGACTACGCCGTCAGCGGCGACGGGCGGCGCGCCGTCCTGCGCACCGGCGACGGCCTGCGCGTCCTGCCGCTCACCGGCGACGGGGACCCGGAGCAGACCCCCGAGCTGTCCCGGATCCGGCTCACCGTCGACCCCGCCGCCGAATGGCACCAGATGTACGCCGAGGCCGGCCGGCTGATGCGGCAGCGGTTCTGGCGCGCCGACCTGGCCGGCGTCGACTACGCCGCCCAGCTGGACCGCTACCGGCCGCTGCTGGACCGGATCGGCAGCCAGAGCGACCTGGTGGACGTGCTGTGGGAGGTGCAGGGCGAACTCGGCGCCTCGCACGCCTACGTCATCCCCGCCGCCGTGCGGCCGGCCCGCCCGCAGGGCCTGCTCGGCGCCGACCTGGTGCGCCGCGAGGACGGCCGCTGGCAAGTGGCCCGGGTGCTGCCCGCCGAACCCTCCGACCCGCGCGCCCGCTCCCCGCTGGCCGCGCCCGGCGTCGCCGTCCGCGTCGGCGACACCATCACCGCGGTGGACGGCCACCCCGTCGACCCGGCGACCGGCCCCGCACCGCTGCTGGCCGGCACCGCCGGGCAGCCCGTACAGCTGACCGTCCGCCCGGCCGACGGCGGCCCCCTGCGGCACCCCGTGGTCGTACCGCTGCCCGATGAGGAGCCGCTGCGCTACCACGACTGGGTGACCGGGCGGCGCGCCGCCGTCGCCGAACTGTCGGGGGGCCGGCTCGGCTATCTGCACATCCCGGACATGATGGGCGACGGCTGGGCGCAGCTGCACCGGGACCTGCGGCTGGAGACCGCGCGCGAGGGGCTGGTGGTGGATGTCCGGGGCAACCGGGGCGGCCACACCTCCCAGCTGGTGGCCGAGCGGCTGGCGCGGCGGGTGCTCGGCTGGGAGTTCCCCCGGCTCGGCGAGCCCGAGACCTACCCCTCGCACGCCCCGCGCGGCCCGCTCGCCGTGCTCGCCGACGAGTTCTCCGGCTCGGACGGGGACAAGATCAACGCGGCGGTACGGCTGCTGGGCCTCGGCCCGGTGATCGGGGTACGCACCTGGGGCGGGCTGATCGGGCTCGGCGGCCTGCCCCGGCTGGCGGACGGCACCCAGGCCACCCAGCCCTCGTTCGCCTCCTGGCTGGACGGCGGCTTCGGCTTCGGCGTGGAGAACCACGGCGTGGACCCGGACATCGAGGTGGTGCGCCGCCCGCAGGACTGGGTCTCCGGCGCCGATCCGCAGCTGGCCGAGGGCGTACGGCACGTGCTCGCCGCGCTCGCGCAGCGGCCCGCGTCCGTACCGCCGCGGGTCCCCGGGCGCTCCCGGTAGCATCCGGGGGACCGACGACCAACGCACCGAGGAGAGCCCGGCGATGGCGGGAGAAGCCCAGGCGGACTGCCTGTTCTGCAAGATCGTGGCCGGTGAGGTGCCGGCGACCGTCGTCCGCGAGACGCGGACGACGGTCGCCTTCCGGGACATCAACCCGCAGGCGCCCACCCATGTGCTGGTGGTGCCGCGCGCCCACTATCCCGACGCGGGCACGCTGGCCGCCGCCGACCCGCAGCTGACGGCCGATGTGCTGCGCGAGACGGCGGCGGTCGCGGCGCAGGAGCACATCGACGCCGGCGGCTACCGGGTGGTGCTCAACACCGGCGCGGGCGCCGGGCAGACCGTCTTCCACGTGCACGCCCATGTGCTGGGCGGGCGCGGCTTCGAGTGGCCGCCCGGGTAACGGGGCGGCCGGCATGTCCGTACGCGAACTGGTGATCCTCGGCACCGCAAGCCAGGTGCCGACCCGGCGCCGCAACCACAACGGCTATCTGCTGCGCTGGGACGGCGAAGGGCTGCTGTTCGACCCGGGGGAGGGCACCCAGCGGCAGATGACGCACGCCGGGGTGTCCGCCACCGAGCTGACCCGGATCTGTATCAGCCACTTCCACGGCGACCACGCGCTGGGGCTGGCCGGGGTGATCCAGCGGATCAACGGCGACGGCGTGCCGCATCCGGTCCGCGCGCACTATCCGGCCAGTGGCCAGGTGTACTTCGAGCGGCTGCGGTACGCGACGGCCTATCAGGAGCGGGCCGTCATCGAGGAACACCCGGTGCGGGCGGACGGCGTGCTGGACGCGGGGCCGCGCTTCACGCTCTCGGCGGCCCGGCTGTCGCATCCGGTGGAGTCGTTCGGCTACCGGCTGGTGGAGCCGGACGGCCGCCGGATGCTGCCGGAGCGGCTGGCGGCGGCCGGCATCCGGGGGCCGGACGTACGGCGGTTGCAGCGGGAGGGTGAGCTGCACGGGGTGCGGCTCGACGAGGTGAGCGAGCCGCGGCCCGGTCAGCGGTTCGGGTTCGTCATGGACACCCGGCTGTGCGAGGGCGTGTACACGCTGGCGGCCGGCTGCGATCTGCTGGTGATCGAGGCGACCTTCGCGGACGAGGACGCCGACCTGGCCGAGAAGTACGGTCATCTGACGGCCGGCCAGGCCGGCGCGGTGGCGGCGGAGTGCGGGGTACGGCACCTGGTGCTGACGCACTTCTCGCAGCGGTACCACGACCCGGCCGCGCTCGGGGCACAGGCCCGGGCGGCGGGCTACCCGGGCGAACTGACGGTGGCCGAGGACCTGGACCGGATTCCGGTTCCCGGGCGGCTGTGACCCATGAGGAAAGGTGCGCCATGAAGGCAGCGTCGGCCGGCGGTTGGGCGGGCGGTACGTTCAGCAATCCGGTGATCCCCGGATTCCATCCCGATCCGAGCATCTGCCGGGTCGGCGAGGACTACTACCTCGCCTGTTCCAGTTTCGAGTACTTCCCCGGGGTCCCGGTCTTCCACAGCCGGGACCTCGTGCACTGGGAGCAGATAGGCAATGTGATGGAGCGGCCGGCGCAGTTGCGGCTGCCGGACAGCGCACCCTCCTCGGGTGGCGTGTACGCGCCGACGCTGCGGCACCACGACGGCCGGTTCTGGCTGATCACCACCGATGTCTCGCACGACGGCAATGTGCTGTTCACCGCCACCGACCCGGCCGGGCCCTGGTCGGACCCGCTGCCGCTGCCCGGCGTGAAGGGCATCGACCCCGATCTGGCCTGGGACGAGGACGGCCGCTGCTGGGTCACCTCCGCCGGGATCAGCCAGATCGCCATCGACCCCGACACCGGGCAGACCATCGGCGTGCCGAAGCGGCTGTGGTCCGGCACGCCGGGGGCCAAGGCCCCGGAGGCGCCGCATCTGTACCGGATCGGGGAGTTCTGGTACCTGCTGATCGCCGAGGGCGGCACCGAACGGGGCCACGGCATCTCGATCGCGCGCGGCCCGGCGCCGTACGGGCCGTTCGAGCCGTGCCCGGCCAACCCGATCCTCAGCCACCGCAGCACCGACGCCGAGATCCAGAACACCGGGCACGGGGACCTGGTCCAGGCCCCGGACGGGTCGTGGTGGCTGGTGTTCCTCGGGGTGCGGGCGGGCGGCGGCAGCCCGGGCTGGCACGTACTGGGGCGCGAGACGTTTCTGGCGCCGGTCAGCTGGAGCGACGACGGGTGGCCGGTCGTCGGCGAGGCGGCGCCGGTGATGGCGGCGCCGCCCTGGCCGCCGAAGCCGGTGCCCGTACCGCCGGTACGGGACGACTTCGACGCGGCACGGCTGGGCCCGGGGTGGCTCTCGGTGCGGTCCAGGCCCGAGGGGTACTTCTCGACGACCGAGCGGCCGGGCTGGCTGACGCTGCGCGCCCGGGGCGCGGGTCTCGACGATCCGGCGGTCACCTTCGCCGGGCAGCGGCAGCGGGACCTCTCGTGCCGGGCGCGCACGCTCATCGACCCGGGGGTCGGGCGGGGCGGGCTCGCGGTGCGGCTGGACGAACGGCACCACTACGCGGTGGAGGTGGCGGGCAGCAAGGTGCGGGTGGTCGCACGGATCGGGCCACTGCGCCGGACGGTCGCCGAGCGGCGGGTGCCGGGCGATGGCGGGCCGGGCGGGCCGGGCCGTCCCGTGACGCTGCGGATCGAGGCCGGCGGGTCGCCGGAGAGCTGGGACCCGCGGCAGGGCCCCGATGTGCTGCGGCTCGGAGTGGAGGAGCCGGACGGGGAGTTCGCGGTGCTGGCCGAGCTGGACGGCCGGTATCTGTCCACCGAGGTGGCGGGCGGCTTCACCGGCCGGGTGATCGGCCTGTACGCGGCGGAGGGCACGGTGCGGTTCGACTGGTTCGACCTCGCGGCCGGCGAGAAGGCGTAGCGCCGCGACGCGGGTGGTGGGCGGGTCGGCGGGGCGGGTGATCGGCAGCGCGGCGGCTTGACCTTGACACCGGTGTCAGGCCCTAGCGTCGGACCCATGAGCGGAGCGGTGATCATCGGGGCCGGCCCCGGCATCGGGGCGGCGGTGGCGCGGAGGTTCGCCCGGGAGGGGGTGCCGGTCGCGCTGGTGGCGCGGGAGCGGCGGACGGTGCGGGAGGCGGCCCGGGGACTCGGGCCCGGGCCCGTACTGCCGCTGACCGCCGACAGTACGGACGAGGCGGCGCTGCGGGGGGCGCTGGACGCGGCGGTCGCCGAGTTCCGGGTGCCGGACGCCGTCGTCTACAACGCGGCGCTGGTCCGCCCCGACACGGTCGGCGGGCTGACCTCCCGTGAACTGCTGGCGAGCTGGGCGGTGAACGTGGGCGGCGCCCTGACGGCCGCCGCGCACGCCCTGCCGGCGATGGCGGCGCGCGGCGGCGGCAGCTTCCTGCTGACCGGCGGGATGCCGGAGCCGAAGCCGGCCTATGCGAGCCTGTCGCTGGGCAAGGCCGGGGTACGGACGCTGGCCCGGCTGCTGGACCAGGAGTACGGCGCCCGCGGCATCCACGTGGCGACGGTGACGGTGGACGGCCCGGTCGCCCCGGGCACCCCGTTCGACCCGGACCGGATCGCCGCCCACTACTGGCGGCTGCACCGCCAGCCACCCGCCGAGTGGGACCACGACGTGCGTTTCACCGGGGAACCGGTACCGCGCACCCCCTGACCGTGGGTCAGCCGGTGGACTCCGCCAGGATCCGCGCCGCCGTCGTGGGGGAGTCGATCAGGGGGTGGAGGGTCAGGGCGCGGAGGGCCGCCTCCCGCGAGCCGGTGACCGCCGCCTCGATGGTGGCGCGTTCCACCGCCTTCAGCTGGAGCATCAGGCCCAGCTCCGCCAGCCCCGGGGAGATGGCCGGCACCGGGTGGGCGCCCTGCGCGTTCACCTCGCAGACCGTTTCGATGACGGCGTCCGGCGGCAGCTGGGGCAGGGTGTCGGCGTTGCGGACGTTGAGGATGAGGCGGGTGGTGCGGTCGGTGGCGATCGCGCGCATCAGGGCCAGGGCCACCTGCTCGTAGCCGCCGCCGTCCAGATCGCAGCTGTCGCGCGGCGCCGCGTCGCCGGCCGCCGCGCGGGCGTCCGCCCCGTAGGTCTCCTCGCGCTCCAGGCGGGTACGTTCCCACCGGGCATGCACTCTTTCCGGTGAATCGACCTCGGCCAGCGCCGCCGCGAAGAAGCCGCCCTGCTGCCGCGCCAGGAACTCGCCCCGGGTCTCGTCCGCCGCCCGCGCGGCGGCCAGGGTCTCGCGGCGGAAGTAGTAGTAGTGCAGATACTCGTTGGGCAGCGCCCCCAGCGCCCGCAGCCAGCCGGTGCCGAACAGCCGGCCCTCCTCGAACGAGCCAAGCGCCGCCTCGTCGGCCAGCAGCCCCGGCAGCAGTTCCTCGCCGTGCAGGGTGAGCGAGTGCAGCCAGCCCAGATGGTTGAGCCCGGTGTACGCGTAGCCGACGGCCGCCGGGTCGGCGCCCGCCGCCCGGGCCGCCCGCCGCACCAGGCCGACCGGCGAGTCGCAGATGCCGATCACCCGGTGCCCCAGCACCGAGGACATCGCCTCGGTCACCGTCCCGGCCGGGTTGGTGAAGTTGATGACCCACGCGCCCGGCGCCACCGCCCGCACCCGCTCGGCGATCCGCAGCGCCTCGGGGACGGACCGCAGCCCGTACAGCACCCCGCCCGCGCCGACCGTCTCCTGCCCCAGCACCCCGGCCGCCAGCGGCACCCGCTCGTCGCGCACCCGGCCGGCCACCCCGCCCACCCGGATCGCCGAGAACACGAAGTCGGCGCCGGTCAGCGCCGCGTCCAGGTCGGTGGTGGCGCGTACCGCGACGGCGCCCGCGCTCCGCGCCGCCTGCGCCGCCAGCACCGCCCCGATCACCCGCAGCCGGCCCGCATCCGGGTCGTACAGCGTCACCTCGGTGCACCGCGCCGGTCCTTCGTCGCCCAGCAGCGCGCGGTATACCAGGGGGACGCGGAATCCGCCGCCGCCAATGATCGCCAGCCTCATGCACGGCAACGTACACGTACGGACGTACCGTGGAGGCGCGTACGTACCAGGAGCACGAGGGTGACCACGGACGACCACACGAACCCACGAGGGCAGGGACCGCTGGGGCACGCGCTCGACCCGCTGGCCGCGGTCCGCCGGCCCGGTGACCCCGCCTGCGACGTGTATCTGACCGGCACCGTCTTCCTGGACATCATCTTCACCGGCCTCGACTCGGCGCCGGTGCGCGGCACCGAGTCGTGGGCCCGGGGGATGGGCTCCAGCCCGGGCGGGGTCGCCAACATGGCCACCGCGCTGGCCCGGCTGGGGCTGCGGACCTCGCTGGCGGCGGCGTTCGGCGACGACAAGTACGGGGAGTACTGCTGGGAGACCCTGGAGCGCGGCGAGGGCATCGACCTGGACGCTTCCTGGACGGTGCCGGGCTGGCACTCGCCGGTGACCGTGTCCATGGCGTACGAGGGGGAGCGCACCATGGTCTCGCACGGCCACGAGGCGCCGCCGCCCGAGGGGGCGCCGGGGGTGCGCAGGGCACCGGCCGCCAGGTCGGCGGTGGCCTCGCTCAGCCCCGGGCAGCCGCAGGAGTGGATCGCGGCGGCGGCCAAGGCCGGCAGCCTGCTCTTCGCCGACGTCGGCTGGGACGACACCGGCGCCTGGGATCTGGCGGCGCTGCCGGAGCTGGCGCACTGCGAGGCGTTCCTGCCCAACGCGCAGGAGGCGATGCGCTACACCCGCACCGACTGCCCGCGCGCCGCCGCCCGGGCGCTGACCGAGCGGGTGCCGCTGGCGGTGGTCACGATGGGTGCGGAGGGCGCGTACGCGGCGGACGGCCGGACCGGGGAGACGGCCCAGGTGCCGGCGATCGTGGTGGAGGCGCTGGACACCACCGGCGCCGGGGACGTGTTCGTGGCGGGCTTCGTCACCGGGACGCTGGCGGGCTGGCCGCTGGCTGACCGGCTGGCGTTCGCGGGGCTGACCGCCGCGCTGTCGGTGCAGGAGTTCGGCGGCTCGCTGTCGGCGCCGGGGTGGGGGGAGATCGCGGCGTGGTGGCAGCGGGTGCGGTCGCTGACGCCGGCCGGCACGCCGATGGAGGCGGCGCTGGGGCGGTACGCGTTCCTGGAACGGCTGCTGCGGCCGTGTCCGGAGCGGCCGTGGCCGCGCCGGAGGGCGGTGCCGACGCTGGGGTTCCGGGGGAACGGTACGGGGCCGGCCGTCGCCGGCTCGTAGCGGGACGATCGCACTGCGTAATTCTCTAGGGTCTGTCGGCCCCGCGTCGTACCCTGGGACCCCGGAAGGAACCCGGAATCCGAGGACTAGAGAGGGATGAGCTGGCCCTGTCGGGGCCGCCCATGACACAGACACCCACGCACCAGCCAGTGGCCCCGGCCACTGAGGCGACCGCCCGGTTCACCGTTCCCGCCAAGCACCCGATGGTCACGGTGCTGGGGTCCGGCGACTCCCTGCTGCGGGTCATCGAGAAGTCGTTTCCCGCCACCGATATCCACGTCCGGGGCAACGAGATCACCGCCACCGGCGAAGCCGCCGAGGTGGCCCTGATCCAGCGCCTGTTCGACGAGATGATGCTGGTGCTGCGCACCGGCCAGCCGCTGACCGAGGACGCCGTGGAGCGTTCCGTCGCGATGCTGCGCTCGGCGGACAACGGCGCGGCGGACGGGGCGGAGACCCCCGCCGAGGTGCTCACCCAGAACATCCTGTCCAACCGGGGCAAGACCATCCGGCCCAAGACGCTGAACCAGAAGCGGTACGTGGACGCCATCGACCGGCACACGATCGTCTTCGGCATCGGCCCGGCCGGCACCGGCAAGACCTACCTCGCCATGGCCAAGGCGGTGCAGGCGCTCCAGTCCAAGCAGGTCAACCGGATCATCCTCACCCGTCCCGCGGTCGAGGCCGGCGAGCGGCTCGGCTTCCTGCCCGGCACGCTCTACGAGAAGATCGACCCGTATCTGCGCCCGCTGTACGACGCGCTGCACGACATGCTCGACCCCGACTCGATCCCCAAGCTGCTGAGCGCGGGCACGATCGAGGTGGCGCCGCTGGCGTACATGCGGGGCCGGACGCTCAACGACGCGTTCATCATTCTGGACGAGGCGCAGAACACCAGCCCCGAGCAGATGAAGATGTTCCTGACCCGGCTCGGCTTCGAGTCCAAGATCGTCATCACCGGTGACGTGACCCAGGTCGATCTGCCCGGCACCAGCAAGAGCGGGCTGCGGCAGGTGCAGGACATCCTGGACGGGGTGCCCGATGTGCACTTCTCCCGGCTCACCAGCACCGACGTCGTACGGCACAAGCTGGTCGGGCGGATCGTGGACGCGTACGAGCGGTACGACGAGCGCACCGAACGCACCGGCGACAGCACACACCACGGACAGGGAAAGTAGCCGCGACACCATCATGGCGATCGAGGTCAACAATGAATCCGGCCTGGAGATCGATGTGGCGGCGGTGCACGACATCGCCCGCTACGCGCTGAGCCGGATGCGGATCCACCCGCTGTCCGAACTGTCGGTCATCGCGGTCGACGAGGAGGCCATGGAGGCGCTCCACATCCAGTGGATGGACCTGCCCGGGCCCACCGATGTGATGTCCTTCCCGATGGACGAGCTGCGCCCGCCGGCCAAGGACGAGGAGGAGCCCGCGAAGGGGCTGCTCGGCGACATCGTGCTGTGCCCGCAGGTGGCCACCGCGCAGGGGGCCGCCGCCCCCACCGGGCACTCCATGGACGACGAGCTGCAACTGCTCACCGTGCACGGGGTGCTGCACCTGCTGGGGTACGACCACGAGGCGCCCGACGAGCGCGCCGAGATGTTCGGGCTCCAGAAGGCCATCGTGGAC
This sequence comes from Streptomyces sp. NTD107, assembly GCF_059510435.1. Classification (NCBI taxonomy): domain Bacteria; kingdom Bacillati; phylum Actinomycetota; class Actinomycetes; order Kitasatosporales; family Streptomycetaceae; genus Streptomyces; species Streptomyces sp. NTD107. The sequence continues at coordinate 369,557 of NZ_JCAJZV010000006.1, forward strand.
GGCTGGCGCGCCGAGGCCGGGCTGAGCGGCCCGTCCCCGGCCCCGACGATCACCTGAGCGGGCGGGCGGGACAACGACAATGGACGCCACACTGTGGACGCTGTTGCTGGTACTGCTGATCGTCGCCTGGCTGGCCTCCTGCGCCGAGGCCGGGCTGACCCGGATCACCGCCTTCCGTGCCGAACAGGCGGCGCGCGACGGGCGGCGCGGCGCCGGCCGGCTGGTGACGGTGGCCGCCGACCCGACGCGCTATCTGAACCTGGCGCTGCTGCTGCGGGTCGCCGGCGAGATGGGCGTGGCCGTGCTGGTCACCTACGCCTGCCTCAAGAGCTTCGACGAGGCGTGGCAGGCGCTGCTCGTCGCCGTGCCGGTGACGGTGGTGCTGTCGTACGTCGTCATCGGCGTCTCGCCGCGCACCGTCGGGCGGCAGCACCCGGTGGCCGTGTCGAGCGCGGCGGCGCTGGTGCTGATCCCGCTGGCGCGGGTGCTCGGGCCGCTGGCCCAGCTGCTGATCATCGTCGGTAACGCGCTGACGCCGGGCGAGGGCTTCCGCAAGGGGCCGTTCGCCTCGGAGGCGGAGCTGCGGGCGATGGTGGACCTGGCGGAGCGGGAGTCGCTGATCGAGGACGAGGAACGCCGCATGGTGCACTCGGTCTTCGAGCTGGGCGACACCCTGGTGCGGGAGGTGATGGTGCCGCGCACCGATCTGATCTCCATGGACCGGGGCAAGACGCTGCGGCAGGGTCTTTCGCTGGCGCTGCGGTCCGGGTTCTCGCGTATCCCGGTGACGGGGGAGAGCGATGACGACATCGTCGGGATCGTGTATCTGAAGGACCTGGCACGGGCGGTGCACATCAGCCGGGAGGCGGAGGCCGACCCGGTGGAGTCCGTGATGCGGCCGGCCACGTTCGTGCCGGACACGAAGAACGCCGGTGATCTGCTGCGCGAGATGCAGCGCGACCACATCCATGTGGCGGTGGCGATCGACGAGTACGGCGGCACGGCCGGGGTGGTCACGATCGAGGACATCCTGGAGGAGATCGTCGGCGAGATCGCGGACGAGTACGACACCGAGCTGCCGCCGGTCGCCGAGCTGGCGGACGGGGCGTACCGGGTGACCTCGCGGCTCGACCTGGGGGATCTGGGCGAGCTGTTCGGGCTCGACCTGGAGGACGAGGACGTGGAGACGGTCGGCGGCCTGCTGGCGAAGTCCCTGGGCCGGGTCCCGATCGCCGGCGCGACGACGGTCGTCGACCTGACGGGCGACCGTTCCCACCCCGAGCTGGCGGCGCTGCGGCTGACCGCCGAACCGCCGACCGGCCGCCGCAACCGCATCGACCGCGTGGTGGTCGAACCGATCCCCCACGAACCGGAGACGGTGGAGGAGCAGGCCGCCTGAGCGGACGCCGGGCCCGGCCGGTCGGCTGGGCCGGGCCCCGGACGCCGGGTGCTGCGCACCGGCGCTGGGCGCACCGACAGCGGCGCCTGGGTGCTGCGCACCGGCGCTGGGGCGGGTGAGCGAGTCAGCCCGTCGGGGTCGCCGGGATGGCTGTGGTGCCGACTTGTGCGGTGCCCGGGGTCCTGAGACGGCGAGAAGGCCGGTGGGCCTGCCAGGCAGCCGGGGCTGCGCCGCGGGCGCGCCCGCCTATCCGGATCGGCGGCGGACCGTCGACAGCAGGCGGCGCATGCCGGTCGCGTGGCCGCCGGTGCGGATGACCAGCAGGCGGTAGAGCGCGCCGGCCGGTCCGGGGAAGGCGGCCCGGCTTTCGGCGCGCAGCCGGCAGCGGTCCTGGCCGGCCTCCTCGATGCGGAAGATCAGGGCGTACACCGAGAAGTGGTGCCGCCCCTCCAGCGCCAGCTCGCGCCCCGGGATCGCCGAGACCACCCGGAAGCCGGGGAAGGCGGAACCGGCGGCGAGTGGCCGCGGCCCGGCGGCGGCCCGGTCGGCACAGCCGACCAGCCGCGCGTAGCGGGCGAATCCCGGTCCGGAGAAGGACCCCTCGACCGTCTCGGTCAGGGCCCGCCACACGGCGTCCGACCCGGCGGCGACGAGCGTCGCGTGCTCGTCGAGGTACGGGGGCGTCGGCGGGTCGCTGGGCATTCGGGCCTCCCCGGGCTTGGCTCATCGGCGACGGCAGCACGGGCCTCCCGGCCACGAGCGACGGCGGGCGGCCGAGCCGCCTCGCCCACCCTACGAGCCCGCCCCGCCGTCCTGCCGCGCCGACCCCGCCGACCCCTCCGACCCCTCCGGCCTACGGTCCGGGGGTGCTCGCCGCCCGGCGGCTGTGGGCCTTCGTCCGGTGACGCTGCCCCGGGCATCGGCCCGGGAGGGGACCGTCGCCGTCGGGCCCCGTGCGCCGGGGGTGGGGCGGCGGTGGTCACTCGAACGGGTGTGTGGCGGTGGTGCCGGGGCCGTTCGGGTGGCGCCATGGGAGGTATGGAGCTTTCGCAGCGAACGGCAGCCATCGCCTCCCTTGCCTCGATCGCCGCCCTCGGCCTGCTCGCCGGAACGGCACTGCACCCGGGCGTTCCCGCCGGTGCCGGTGCCGCCCGTCCCAGCGCCTCCGCCACCGTGACCGGCAGCGGCATCGCCGCCGGCACGCAGACGCTCGACGAGGAACTGCTGCGCACCGCCCTGCTCGATCACACCGACTTCCCCATGGGCTGGGCCGGCGACAGCAGCGAGCAGGCCGAACGGCGCGGCATCGGCGTGCCGCGCCCCACCGAGGACGCCTGCCGGGAACTGTTCGAACCGGCCGCGGACCAGCCAGCCACCGCGCGGGCCGGGTTCGCCCGCACCCACACCGGACCGTTCGTGGTCACCGTGGCCGCCGCGCACGGCGACGAGGCGGGGGCGCACGCCGCCATGGAGGGCTTCGCGCGGGCCGCGCGCGAGTGCGCCACCTTCCACACCGAGGAGGGCCCCGAGCAGCACACCGCCACTGTCTCGTACACCGCCGCCGGCGCCGCGAACGACGGCGCCGCGAACGACGGCGCCGCGAACGATGGCGACGACGGCGCCGGGCTCGGCGAGGAGGCCGCCGCCCTGCGCTTCGAACGGGAGGCCGAGGGAGCGGAGGAGGCCGGCGTGATCGCCGAGGTGGTGATCGTCCGGGTCGGCGCCCACACCGTACGGATCGCCCAGGCCGGCCGCGACGACGCGGCGGCCGGCGGGCTGGGTGCCCTCGCCGAGCGCGCCGTGGAGAAGCTGCGACTGGTGAGTGAGGGCCACACCCCCCTGCCCCAGCCCGACCAGCCCGGGACGACCGACCTGTAGCAGCCCGTAAGCTCCTGGGTATGAGTGACACCGACGCCGAGGACCGGAAGATCATCACCCTGGCGCGCAGCGCCCGCGCCCGCAATGGGGTGCCGCAGGGTGCGGCGGTGCGGGACGAGACGGGGCGTACGTACGTGGCCGCCACCGTCGAGCTGCCCTCGCTGCGGCTGAGCGCGCTGCGCCTGGCGGTGGCGATGGCCGTGGCCGGCGGCGCGACGTCGCTGGAGGCGGCGGCCGTGGTCGCGGACGGCGCGGGCCCCGCCGAGGTGCCGGCCGAGGACCTGGCGGCGGTGCGTGACCTGGGCGGGGCGGGCACCCCTGTCCTGCTGGCTGGCCCCGAGGGCGGCCTTCGTGCGACGATCGCGGCCTCATGAGTGACTCCCTTTCCCCGATGTCCGCGATGTTCGGCTCTGTGCCGGAGGGCTACCGTTCGGGCTTCGCCTGCTTCGTCGGCCGCCCCAACGCCGGCAAGTCGACCCTGACCAACGCGCTGGTCGGCACGAAGATCGCCATCACCTCCAGCCGCCCGCAGACCACCCGGCACTCGGTGCGCGGCATCGTGCACCGCGACGACGCGCAGCTGGTGCTGGTGGACACCCCCGGGCTGCACAAGCCCCGCACCCTGCTGGGCCAGCGGCTCAACGATGTGGTGCGCACCACCTGGGCCGAGGTCGATGTCATCGGCTTCTGCCTGCCCGCCGATCAGAAGATCGGCCCGGGTGACCGCTACATCGCCAAGGAACTGGCGGAGATCAAGCGCACCCCCAAGGTCGCGGTCGTCACCAAGACCGACCTGGTGGAGCCGCAGGTGCTGGCCGAGCGGCTGCTGGACGTACAGCGGCTCGGCGCCGAGCTGGGCCTGGAGTGGGCCGAGATCGTGCCCGTCTCGGCGGTCGGCGACCAGCAGGTCGGCCTGCTCGCCGATCTGCTGGTGCCGCTGCTGCCCGAGGGCCCGCCGCTGTACCCCGAGGGCGATCTCACCGACGAGCCCGAACAGACCATGATCGCCGAGCTGATCCGGGAGGCCGCGCTCGAAGGGGTACGGGACGAGCTGCCGCACTCCATCGCCGTCGTCGTCGAGGAGATGCTGGAGCGCGAGGACCGCCCCGCCGACCGGCCGCTGCTGGACATCCACGCCAATCTCTTCATCGAGCGGCCCAGCCAGAAAGGCATCGTCATCGGCCCCAAGGGCAGCCGGCTCAAGGATGTGGGCAGCAAGGCCCGCAAGCAGATCGAGGCGCTGCTGGGCACCCCGGTCTTCCTCGATCTGCACGTGAAGGTGGCCAAGGACTGGCAGCGCGACCCCAAGCAGCTGCGCCGGCTGGGGTTCTAACCGGGGAAGTCGTACAGGTACGGCGTGGTGGTGCTGAGTTCGGTGAAGCCCAGCCGCCGCAGGATGGGGCGGCTGTCCTCGGAGGCGTCCACCTGGAGGTAGCGGACCCCGTGCCGGGCGGCGAGCCCGGCGCGTACCGCCACCAGCGCCCGGTAGATGCCCCGGCCGCGCCACCGGGGCGCGGTGCCGCCGCCCCACAGGCCGGCGAAGTCGGTGCCCGGGTAGCGTTCCATGCGCGCCGCGCACACCGGCTCGTCGCCGGCCAGCGCCACCAGCACGTCCACCAGCTCCGGGGTCTCGGCCAGCTGCGTGCGTACCATCGCGCCCAGACCGGCCGGATCCGTACCGAACGCCTGCTCGTGTGCCCGCATCATGAGGCGCACGCCCGCCTCGTCGGTCACCCGGTGCAGGGTGACGCCCTCCGGGAGGGCGCTGTCGGTGGGCAGGGCCGCCGTCTCGGCGACCATCAGGGTCTCCGGCGGCTCCGGTACGAGCCCGGCCGCCCGCAGCCGCTCGCCGAGATCGGCGGGGCGGTCATGGCCGTACGACTTCCACTCGAAGCCGCGCCCGAGCCCCGTGAAGTAGGCGATCTGCGCGGCGATCGCGGCGTCCGCCGTCCCCTCGGTGAGGCCGGACCACACCACGCCGTCCCAGCCGCCCCGCTCCCGGGTCTGCCGCACCACCGCGCCTGCCCGCTCGGCGGGGGTGAGCTGCCTGCGCAGCTGCTGATCGAAGCGGGCCAGCACCTTTTCCCTGTCCATCCGGTCAGCTGATCACTGCCCGGCTCGGCCCGCCACCGAATTCGGCCGCCATACGGGATCTCGCATAGTGATACGGCCCACGCCGGTCGACGGACGGGCGGGTTAGGCTGAGCGGGCGATGCGTTACGGGAACCTTCTTCTCCTTAGCCGCCGCGGCGAGGGTCTGTAGTCGTACGGGCCGACCCCCTCCCCGCGGAGTTCGGCGCTGCCGTCGGCCGTTCCCCCCGACCGATCTCACGCACGCATCACTCAGGAGCACTCGTGCCCAAGCCGACGCCCATCACCGCCGCCACCGCCCCGCAGCGCCCCTCCGGCATGCCGGTGCACCGCTACACCCCGTACGAGGCGGTGGAGCTGCCGGACCGCACCTGGCCCGGGAAGCGGATCACCGCCGCGCCGCGCTGGCTGTCCACCGATCTGCGGGACGGCAACCAGGCGCTGATCGACCCGATGTCGCCGGCCCGCAAACGTGCCATGTTCGATCTGCTGGTGCGGATGGGCTACAAGGAGATCGAGGTCGGCTTCCCGGCCTCCGGGCAGACCGACTTCGACTTCGTGCGCTCCATCATCGAGGAGGACGCGATCCCGGAGGATGTGACGATCTCCGTCCTCACCCAGGCCCGCGAGGAGCTGATCGCCCGCACCGTGGAGTCCCTGGTGGGCGCCCCGCGCGCCACCGTGCACCTGTACAACGCCACCGCGCCGACCTTCCGGCGGGTGGTGTTCCGGGGCGGGAAGGACGACGTACGGCGGATCGCGGTGGACGGCACCCGGCTGGTGATGGAGTACGCCGAGAAGCTGCTGGATCACCGTACGGTCTTCGGCTACCAGTACAGCCCGGAGATCTTCACCGACACCGAACCGGACTTCGCGCTGGAGGTGTGCGAGTCGGTGATGGAGGTGTGGCAGCCGGGCGAGGGCCGCGAGATCATCCTCAATCTGCCGGCGACGGTGGAGCGCTCCGTACCGTCCACCTACGCGGACCGCTTCGAGTGGATGTCGCGGCACCTGTCGCACCGCGAGTACGTGTGCCTGTCGGCGCACCCGCACAACGACCGGGGTACGGCGGTGGCCGCCGCCGAGCTGGCGGTGCTGGCCGGGGCGGACCGGGTGGAGGGGTGTCTGTTCGGGCAGGGCGAGCGCACCGGCAATGTGGACCTGGTGACGCTGGGCATGAACCTGTTCTCGCAGGGCGTGGATCCGCAGATCGACTTCTCGCGGATCGACGACGTCCGGCGCACGTACGAGTACTGCAACCAGATGGAGGTCCCGCCGCGCCACCCGTACGCCGGTGACCTGGTCTACACCTCCTTCTCCGGCTCGCACCAGGACGCCATCAAGAAGGGCTTCGAGGCGATGGACGCCGAGGCGGCCCGGCGCGGGGTCGGGGTGGACGACCTGACCTGGGACGTGCCGTATCTGCCGATCGACCCCAAGGATGTGGGGCGGTCCTACGAGGCGGTCATCCGGGTCAACTCGCAGTCCGGGAAGGGCGGCATCGCGTACGTCCTGAAGACCGACCACAAGCTGGACCTGCCGCGCCGGATGCAGGTGGAGTTCTCGCGGATCATCCAGGAGAAGACGGACGCGGAGGGCGGCGAGATCACCCCGGCGGAGATCTGGCGGGTGTTCGCCGACGAGTATCTGCCGGCGGCGGACGGGTCCCGGGGCTGGGGGCGGATCGCGCTGCGCGACGCCCAGACCTCGACCACCAGCGGGGGCGGCGTGGACGCGCTCACGGTGGAGGCGGTCGTGGACGGCGCCGACACGGTGCTGACGGGGCAGGGCAACGGCCCGCTGGCGGCGTTCTTCGACGCGCTGGCCGGGGCGGGCGTGATCGGTGAAGAGGTGCGTCTGCTGGACTACGTGGAGCACACGATGAGCGAGGGCGCCGGGTCGCAGGCTGCGGCGTACATCGAGTGCGCGATCGGCGACCGGGTGCTGTGGGGCATCGGCATCGACGCGAACATCGTGCGGGCGTCGCTGAAGGCGGTCGTCTCCGCCGTCAACCGGGCGGCTCGTTAGTCACCCGTACGAGCGGGCCCGCGCCCCGCGCCCCGTGCCGGGGCGCGGGCCTGATTCGGCCGCGCATTTGGCCGGTCTGACTACTGCCCCCGATGGGGGAGTGTGGTTAACATCACGTCTCACACCCGCAGTGTTGCGGGCGTGTTACGGAGGTCGGCGTGCCGAGGGTGGCAGGGACAGGTATCCGCACGGCGTGGCGTGTCATCGACGACGGGGACTTCTTCTGCCCCGGCTGCGGCGGTGACCGCTGCTATCAGCGGCTGACCGGCCGGCGGCGGGCGACGCTGCTGGGCGTACCGGTGCTGCGGCTGGGCACGGCCGGCCCGGTGGTGGCCTGCGTGTCGTGCGAGGGCCACTTCCCCGAATCGGCGCTGGACGGCCCGACCACCACCCGGCTGGCGGCGCTGCTGCGCGACGCGTACCGGACGGTGGCGCTGGCGACGCTGGCCACGGCCGACCGAACCGCGCTGGCGGTGGCGGTGGAGTCGCTGCGGGAGGCGGGCTTCCCGGAGTTCACCGAGGACCGGCTGGCGGGCACGGTGTCGGCGGTCGGCTTCCCCGAGAGCGCCGAGGACCGGCTGGTGGGAACGGTCTCGGAGACGGAGCTGCGCGCGGCCCTGGAGCCGCTGGCCCCGCATCTGGCGCCGGCGGGCCGCGAGAGCCTGCTGCTGCACGGCGCCCGCATCGCGCTGGCAGACGGTCCGTACACGGACCCGGAGCGGGTCACCCTGACGCTCATCGGCATGACCCTGGGCCTGGCGGCGGCCGACCGCGAGCGCCTGCTGGCGGCGGCGTAGCGGGCGGGCGACGCGCGGAAGCCCCGCCCAGGGGCCGAGGAGGCACCCGGGCGGGGCCCCGGTTCGCAGGCGCTGAAGGCTAGGAGTCCTTCTTGTCACCGCCGCTGGGGGCCGGGTCGCGCGGGGCCTCGGGAGGCATGGGGCCCCCGTCGTGCTTGCCGCCGTCGTTCTCCGCCGTCACGGGAAGGGGGAGGAGCGGTGCTGGAACAGGGGTCAGGTGCTGGGGGAGACGGAACGGTACGCCCCGCCACCCCTCGGCGTCAGGCGTACGTGTCTCGTACGCGTCGATGGTGGGTGCGGTCATCCTTGGTGTCCTCTTCCTCAGGGGGCCACACCGCCGTACCGTCGGTGGCATGACCGGAGAAACCGCAGGGCTTGTGCCCATGCGGGCGGTCACCCGCTCCGGCCGGCTGAGCTGTCCACGGCTTCCATCGGCCGGGGCGGGCGTTTGGGCAGCTGCCTCGTGTGCAACTGCTCTGAGGATGCCCGCACTTGAAGGAATTATTCACGAGATGAGTGAATAATTCAGAAGAGGGGATCGGTGTGCGTCAGGAGCCCCGTCGCTCTTGGCTGACGGCCAGCAGCAGCTCACGGGCCTCGGACCCGAACACGGCGGCCTCACTCATGGTCCGGAACATCCGCAGATACACAGCGACATCGCGCGGCTCGGTGACGGTCACCGTCGCGTGCTCCAGGCTGATGGTCACCAACCGCTCGTCGAAGATCTGATAGCCGTGCAGCGGTGTGTCCCCGGGCCGCGCGGCAAAGGGGATCACACCCACATCAACATTGCTCAATGTGGCGATCGACGCGATGTGCGCGAGCTGCGCGGCCATCACATCACCGGGACAGAAACCCCAGCGCAGTACCGCCTCCGTCAGCACGAACGTGAACCGGCGGCCGGGATCGTACAGCCCCTGCTGCCGCTCCTGCCGTACGGCGGTGGTGTGGGCGAGTTCGGCGCCGGTCAGGGTCATGGACAGGACACGCCGGACGAACTCAGCGGTCTGCAACAGGCCGGGCACCATTACGGGGGAGAAGTACCGAAGAGCGGTGGCTGAGGCTTCGGCCTGGCGGATCTGGTCCTGCTTCTGCGCGGTGCCACGCCGCCGTACCGACCGGTTGCTTTCCACCGTGGTGTGCAACCGGGCTACCAGCCCGAGCAGTTCTGTCCGCTCGGCCGGTCCGGCCCCGTACAGGTCGAGAAGCGTCTCGGCGTCCTGCCCCGAAGGCAGGAGGCGGCCATTCTCCAGCTTGGAGATCTTGGGCTGTGACATCCCGCTGGTCTCGGCCGCGCGCACGCCAGTCATGGCCGCGGCCTTGCGCAGCGCGCGCAGGGCCGCGGCCAGCCGGCGGCGGTCGGACTCGTAGCGCTCGGGATTCATCCAGCGGGGTGTCAGTCAGGGGTGGTCATGTGCTGCTCTTGTGCAGCCAGTTCTCGCGCCAGTATTGCGGATGAGTGTTCCAGTACTCCGGGAAGGGGGTGGCGATGGCCAGCGTGGCGTCCCGGAGCCGCACGTGTTCGGCGACCACGACCGGGTCATCGATGGCCGTTGCGCCGAGAAATGCCCCCGTATCGTCGTAGTGCATGCGCAGCACCACGCGGCCATCCATCATCCACCAGTCGTAGGCGGGAAGTTCGGGGACGGCGGGAACATCGGCGCGGTCGATGATGAAGGTGCGCTGACCACGCCGCTCCGTCGCGGAGTAGGACCACTCGCACTCCCACCGCTCGTACTCACTGAGCGGCCCGGTCATCACGCGTACCTTGCGGAACGCCACTCCCTCGCCCACCCGGCGCTCGATCTCCTCGTACCATCCCTTGGGGTCATCGGCCGGGTCGTACGGATCGCCGGCCAGGTAGGACCGCAGGCGCGGTTGCTCGACGGTGACTTTGTAGGAGCTGAACGCCTCCAGCCGGAACCACTCGCTCCGTGCGTTGTCGAAGTAGGCGTCGAATTCCTCATTGCTCAGCACTGCGCAGCACCTCCGCGATCAGATGAGCGGGCAGCTCGACGACTTCCTCGTGGTCGGGGAGCTTGAGAGCCAACAGAGTGCCGGCGTCAGTGACCTTCCAGCCCCGGGCGATGATGGTTCCCCGGTCTGTCCGGTACAGGGCCGGGCAGTCCCGCTCGTCATTGCAATCCTCGGTGCGGCGCACCACTTCAAGCCTCACTGGGCAACCCCCTCCATAGAGCGGACATACTCAACATTATTCGAGGCTTTCACTGAATAATTCAAGGGCGCATCAGGGATGTTCATGGCACGCGATGCGCCGGGGGGCGTGCGCCTGGGGCATCGTCGTGTTCGGGGGTGACCGGCCGGGGTGGGAGGGTGGGAGGCGCCCAGACCGATCGACGGACGTGGAGGTCCGGCATGGCTGTGATCCACAACAGCACCACGATGGTGCCCACCAAGCTGGAACTGCTCACCGAGTGGCTGCCCGCCCAGCCGTGGTACCGGGGTACCGGGCGGCCGGAGTTGTCCAAGGCCGGGGGGTTCCGGCTGGACGATCCGGCGGGGGAGGTGGGCATCGAGTTCATGGTCGCCAACGACACCTCGGGCACCGAACCCACCAGCTATCTGCTGCCGTTCGGCTATCGCGGCGAACCCCTCGAAGGCGCCGGGCACGCCCTCGTCGGGACCTCGGAGCACGGGGTGCTGGGCCGGCGGTGGATCTACGACGGGTGTCATGATCCGGTGGTGACCGCCCAACTGCTCGCCTTTGTCGAGGGCAGGACCCAGGCGCAGAACCAGAACGTCAGCGACACCCCTGATCAGGAGGTTGCCCGCCGGTACTCCGGGGAGGGGTTCGGCGCCTCGGCGTACCACTCCGTACGGGTCGTCGATGATCAGGACGGGACCGTCCTCGACGTGGGCGACGGGACGGTCCTGCGGCTGCACCGGGTGCTGCGGGCCGGCGCCTCGCACGAGGCGCCCGGCGTCGGCATCGGCGTCGAGGGGGCCTGGCAGGCGCCGGACGGTACCCGGGTGCGGGGCGCGTTCGTTACGTCCGGCTGAGCCGCAGGGTCTGGGGGACGGCGGTCTGTTCGCGCTCGATGTCCCGCATGACGGGATGGGTGCGTACCCCGTCCGGGAGGTCGCCGGGGAGGAGGAGCACCACGACGTTCTCCCCGGTGCGGACCGGCAGCCGGCTGAAGGTGTTGGGCGCCGTCTCGGTGGCCAGGACGGCGAGCGGGGCCCGGCCCGACGCGTGGAGCACGGGGAGCAGGCCGTCCCGGATGAGGGCGGCGCCCTCGGTGCTGCCGGGCGGGAAGGACCAGATGGTGGCGGTCACCAGCGGGGCGGTGAGGTCGCCGCCGCTGCCGGGCACCAGGGGCCGCAGCAGCAGGACGTCGTCGGAATCGACCATGGTGGCGTTGGCCGCCGGACCGTGTTCGGCCCAGACGGGGCCCTCCTCGTAGAAGGCCGTCAGGGCCCGGTGGCGTGCGGTCATGTCGGGGAAGCCGCGCAGCCACACGAAGCGGTCGGGGTCGTCCAGGTCCCGGAACAGGCCGAGGACGGCGATCCCCACCGCTTCCTGGCCTGCGGTGAACGCCTTGTCGAAGAGGCCGATGAGTTCGTCCCGGCGGCCGGGACGCAGCGTGTACTGGCGGAGTTCGATCACGGATGAGGTGCGCATGCCGGGAACGTTAGGCCCGTGGTGTGACAGGTGCTGTCAGGGTTTCCGGGCAGAATGCGGCCATGTCCGCCGGTCGTCTGCTGTCGCTGCTGTTGTTGCTGCAATCCCGTGGCCGGATGTCCGCGCCGGCGATCGCGGGCGAGCTGGGGGTGTCGGTACGGACCGCCTACCGTGATCTGGCCCGGCTCCAGGAGGCCGGGGTCCCGGTGTACGCGGAGCCGGGGCGCGGCGGCGGCTACCAGCTGCTCGACGGGTACCGCACCCGGCTGACGGGGCTGAGCGAGGGCGAGGCGCGGGCCCTGTTCTTCGCCGGGCTGCCCGGGCCGGCCGCCGAGCTGGGGCTCGGGGCGGAGGTGGCGGCGGCCCGGCTGAAGCTGCTGGCCGCGCTGCCCGCCGGGCCGCGCGCGGAGGCGGCGCGCAGCGCGGAGGTGTTCCACCTGGACGCCCCCGGCTGGTACCGGGAGCCAGAACCGGCACCGTTTCTGCCGCTGCTGGTGGAGGCGGTGGTCGCCCTGCGGGTGGTGGAGGTGCGGTACCGGCGCTGGCGCGCGCCGCAGGAGGTGACACGCCGGCTGCGCCCGTACGGTCTGGTCCTCAAGTCCGGGGTCTGGTACGTCGTGGCCGCGACGGCCGCCGGGGAGCATGGCCGGGTGGCGACGTACCGGGCGACCCAGGTGCTGGACGCCGCGCTGAGCGAGGAGAGTTTCGAGCGGCCGGCGGATTTCGATCTGGGCGCGTACTGGGCCGGGTATCTGGCGGAGTTCCGCGCCAACCGGTTCACCGGCACCGCCGTCATCCGGCTGTCGCCGCGCGGGCGTGAGCGGCTGGCCGACAATGTGCCGCCGGAGCTGGTGCGGGCGGTGGAGGCCACCGCGACCGAGGTGGCCGACGCGGGCGCGGAGGGGTGGATCGAGGCGGTCATCCCGACCGAGAGCACCGAGCACGCGTGCGGCGAACTGCTGCGGCTCGGGGTCGATGTCGTGGTGGTCGGGCCGCCCGTGCTGCGGGACGCGATGGCCGCCACCGTGGCCGTACTCGCCCGGGCCTACGGGCCGCCGGCCCCGCTCACGGGCTCCCGGCCGCCGCCGCCCGGGTGAAGCGGCTGCCCCAGTCGTGCAGCGCGTCGAGCAGTTCGGGCGGGGCGGTGACCCGGAACTCGGCGCCGGTCATGCCCAGCGCGAACAGCGGCCAGTCCAGCGAGTCGGTGCTCATCACGACCCGGCAGCGGCCCGGCCGGTCGGCCTCCTCGACCGTGCACCAGCGGCCGATGCGGGTGCGTACCTCCGCCGCCGGGGCCTCGACCACCGCCTCGGCCCGGTACGGGGCGGGCGGCTTGTCGATGCCGGCCCGCACAAAGGCCGCGGCGTCGGTGGCCGGCAGCTCGTGGGGCCGGAAGCGGGCGCCGGTGGGCCGGGCCGGGCCGCTGACGCGGTCGAGACGGAAGCTGCGCCAGGCGTGCCGGGTGAGGTCGTAGCCCACGAGATACCAGCGGCGGCCGAGCATCACCAGGCGGTGCGGTTCGAGATGGCGCTCGGTGTGCTCGCCGGTTGCGGCGGTGTAGGCGAAGCGCAGCCGTTCGCTGTCGCGGCAGGCCATGGCGATGCCGGTGAGCAGGTCCGGGTCGAAGCCGGCCGGTGCCGCCCCGTCGCCCCAGCCGGGGGCCGGGACGGTCACCCGGTGCAGGGCGTCCACCCGGTGCCGCAGCCGGGCCGGCAGCACCTGGACGATCTTGGCCAGCACCCGTACCGAGGACTCGGCGATGCCCTCCACGGTGCCCTGTGCGGCGGTCTGGAGGCCCACGACCAGGGCGACGGCCTCCTCGTCGTCGACCAGCAGCGGCGGCAGCGCGGCACCGGCGGCCAGCTGGTAGCCGCCCTCGGTGCCGCGCTGCGCCTCGACCGGGTAGCCGAGCTCGCGCAGCCGGTCGATGTCGCGGCGCAGGGTGCGGACGGAGACACCGAGCCGGCCGGCCAGCTCGGTGCCCGGCCAGTAGCGGTGGGTCTGGAGGAGGGACAGCAGGCGGAGGGTACGGGAGCTGGTGTTGGCCATGCGGGTCATTCTGGCGGCGGTTCAGGTCAGAAACTGACCGCTCGGGTCCCTAGCGTGGGAACTGTCAGTGACCGAGCGGCATTCGCATCACGTAGCCAAGGAGCAGCGACATGACCTCCCCTTCCCCCACCCTCGACGTCGAGCGCGCGGATCTGCTGGAGTCCTTGCGGAAGGCCCGGGGCTTTCTGCGGTTCACCGTCCGGGACCTCACCGATGAGCAGGCCGGGCTCCGTACCACGGTGAGCGAGCTGTGTCTGGGCGGGCTGATCAAGCACGTCACCGTCGTCGAGCGGAACTGGGTGCGGTTCATCGAGGAGGGGCCGGCGGCGATGCCGGACTTCACCGAGCTGACCGAGGAGGACTTCGCGCGGCGGGCCGCCGAGTTCCGGATGGCGCCGGACGACACGCTGGCCGGGGTGCTGGACGCGTACGAGGAGGTGGCGTCCCGCACCGACGAACTCGTGGCCACGTACCCGGATCTCGACCGGTCCCACCCGCTGCCGAAGGCCCCCTGGAACGAGCCGGGCGGCCGGCAGTCGGCACGCCGGACGCTCCAGCACATCATCGCGGAGACGGCGCAGCACGCCGGCCACGCGGACATCATCCGGGAGGCGCTGGACGGCCAGAAGACCATGGGCTGAGCGGGGAAGCGCCGCGTCGCTTTCCCGCCAGCGGTCCCCGGCCGCGATGACGAGGCTGGAGCCATGAATCGACTGACAGGAAAAGTGGCTCTGGTGACCGGCGGCAGCCGGGGGATCGGCGCGGCGATCGCGGTACGGCTGGCGGCGGAGGGGGCCGACGTCGTCATCACGTACGCGACCGGCGGTGACCGCGCCGCCGTGGTGGTGAAGGAGATCGAGCGGGCCGGGCGGCGCGGGCTGGCCGTCCGGGCCGACAGCGGGGATCCGGCGGCGGTGGTGGCGGCGGTGGATACGGCGGCCACCGAATTCGGGCGGCTGGACATCCTCGTGAACAACGCGGCGGTCTTCGCCTTCGGCCCGTTCGACGAGCTGGCGCCGGAGGAGATCGACCGCACCCTGGCGGTGAATGTCCGGGGCCCGCTGATCGCCGCCCGGGCGGCGGCCCGGCACATGACGGCCGGCGGGCGCGTCATCAGCATCGGCAGCAATGTGGCGGAGAGGGCGCCGTTCCCCGGCATGGCGGTGTACGCGATGAGCAAGTCGGCGCTCACCGGCATGACCAAGGGGCTGGCCCGGGACCTCGGGCCGCGCGGCATCTCGGTCACGCTGGTGCACCCGGGGCCCACCGACACGGAGGCGAACCCGGCCGACGGGCCCGACGCGGAGACCTTCGCCGGCTTCACGGCGCTCGGCCGGTTCGCCGACCCGGCGGATGTCGCCGCGACTGTGGCCCATCTGGCGGCGGAGGACGGCGGTTATCTCACCGGGACCGCGATCCACGTGGACGGCGGGTTCACCGCCTGACGCCGGCCAGCCGGGAGCCGAGCGCGGTGAGGTCGGGGAGGAACCAGAGCTGGGTGCCCTGGTTGCTCTCGCGGACGAAGTCCCGCAGCGGCGTACTCCCCTCCAGGTGGCGGGAGATGTCGCCGAGGACCGCCAGGCCCATCCGGTAGGTGGCGAACTTCTGCACGATGTCGCCCGCGACCTGGGTGCGCAGCCGGAAGAAGTCGTCGGTGAGGCGGGCGGCCGGCAGCGCCACCCAGGTGGCGCCGAGGTACCAGCCCTCGCCGATCAGATCGGTGGCGGCCCGCTCGTCGCGCAGCGGCGGGCCGTCCGCCGGGCAGACCAGGATGGTCGCGCCCGCCAGCTCCTGGACGGCGTTGGTGTTGGTGTTGGTGTCGGTCATCGGGGGTCCTCGTCGTCGATCAGGGCGTGGATGATCTTCAGCAGCTCGGCGGTGTCGGCGAGATCCCCCAGGATGATGATCTTGAGGGCGGCCCGCTCCTCGTCGTAGACGCTCTCGACGCGCAGCGGCGGGGCGCCGGCGCCCCGGCCGCCCACGCTCGCCAGCACGGTGTTGGTCAGGCGATTGGCGTCGTCCGGCGCGATCGCGTCGATCTGGACGATGCCGGACACCTCGGTGTGCCGGCGGCGCCGGGCGGGGGAGGGGGCGGGAACGGGGGCGCCGGTGAACGCCGCCAGGTCCTCCCGGGTGATCCGGTACTGGCGGCCCACCCGGCTCGCCGTCAGCCGCCCGTCCCGCACATAGCCGCGCACGGTGCGCACATGCAGCCCGAGCAGCTCCGCCACCTGGTCCACCGAGTAGTACAGCTGCCGCATCGTCCTGCCCGCCTGTCCATCTATCCGGCTACCTTCCCTTTCCTTCCCCCAAGTTACCTCAAGTATGGGGCGATGCGTCATATGAG
The DNA here is from genome assembly GCF_059510435.1 of Streptomyces sp. NTD107. Taxonomy (NCBI): domain Bacteria; kingdom Bacillati; phylum Actinomycetota; class Actinomycetes; order Kitasatosporales; family Streptomycetaceae; genus Streptomyces; species Streptomyces sp. NTD107. The sequence continues at coordinate 385,789 of NZ_JCAJZV010000006.1, forward strand.
GGAGTGATACGGCCGCTCACCGGGCGAGCACGGAGACCCGGGAGCCGGTGGCCGGCCGGGCCGGAACACCGCCCGGACCGAACGGGAAGCCCAGGACGGTCACCGCCGCGCCGATCCCCGGGTACGAGGTGCGCGGAACGCCTCCCGGCGCCGCCCCCGGCAGGGCACACTGTCCTCGGGCAACACGGGGGAGAGAGCGGCATGAACGCTGACGCACGGGACAGCGCGGTGAGCCCCCGGCTGGCCGCCCTGGTGACCGGCGGGCACGCGCTGCTGCTGGTGCTCACCATCGCGGCCCTCAACCAACTGCGCGAGGGGCCGCTGATCCGGGTCGGCCGGTACGAGCTGACCCTCGGCGAGTTCGCGGTCATCGAGAGCCCCGTCCACCGCTGGCTGCCCCAGGTGGTCTTCCTCGGGCTCTTCTCCGCGCTGGCCTACCGCGTCATGCGACGCGCCCCGCGCTACTGGCCCACGCCGTGGCCGGCCCTGCTGATCGTGGGCGCCGCACTGCCGGCGGCCGGGGTGGCCGAGCTGCTGGTGGTCCTGCTGGAGCCGTTCCCGCGCCAAGGAGGGTCCGGGCCGGCGGACTTCCTGCGCTGGGCCCTCTACTTCAACGCCGAGCAGGAGGGCGTGGTCCTCGCGGTGCGGTTCGCCCCGACGCTGCTGCTCGTGTGGGTCTGGCTGGCGCTGGCCAGATGGCTGCTCCTGCGGATCGCCGGACCCCGCAACCCCCTGGGGATCGCCCCGCCCACCCACCGGCCGCACCGGCCGGCCCCCGGCACCCCGCGCCGGCGGCGGGACGCCGCCCTCGCCGCGCTGATCCCGGTCCTGCTGCTGGCGCTGGCCGGCGGCGGCGTACTGGGCCACGTGGACGTACACCGGCCGGCACCGGGCATCACCTTCGACCCCGACCAGTGGCTGAACCCGTACCGCGAATCGTGGCAGGAACGGTGGAGCCGGCTTCTCTCCCCGGCGCTGCGGCTGCGGCCGATGGAGGACGAGCGGATCGGCGGCTGGCTCGTCACCCTCGCCGCCGCCCTGGCCCTGCTGGTGATCCTGTGGGCCCTGCTGCGCGGCCTGCTCGCCCGGGCCGGCGGCGACCGGCCCCGGCCGGACCTGGTGCTGGGCGCGTGGTGCGCGACCGTGCTCGCCGCGGCGACGGCGGTCGTGGTCAAGGCGGTCCTCGCCGCGCTGTTCGTCCCCGGGATGCGGGGCACCTCGTTCGCCGCCGAACTCTCCGACGCGGTCCGCTTCGGGACGCTGTGGGGCTGGACCGTCGGCCTGATACTGCTCGTGGCGATCCGCGTCGGCCCACGCCGCCGGGAACGGGAAGGGGCGTCGGAGCATGCCGTCGCGTAACAGAATCAGCGACAGGGCCACCCGCAACCGGGCCGGCGGGGCGACCGGCCGCACCGCCCTGGACCGGCACCGCCGCCGGGCCCGCGACGAGGACGGCCCCACCGGCCCGGCCCCGGCCGGTCGGCGGATCGCCCGGCTGGCACGCCGGCCGGCCACCTGGATCGCCGGCATCCTGGCGACGGTGGCGGCCGTCACCTTCCAGGACGTGCTGGTGGATTCGGTGAACGCGATCCTGCCGCTGGACCGGGTCGCCGACAGCGTCTCCCCGCACGAGGCGATCGCCGTGGTGGACGTACGCAACGTCAGGCAGTTCGGGGAGTTCCTGGTCCGGGACGACGAGAACGGGGAGCGCGCCGCCGAGCTGACCGCCGCCGACTGGCGGGAGCACCGCGCGGACCTCGTCGACATCGGGCGCTCGGAGTGGATGATCACCTTGCAGGGCCGGGGCCACCAGCAGGTCCGGATCACCGACATCGTCCCGGAGCTCGAAGGCGGCGCGTGCACCGCGCCACTGAGCGGCTCCGTGATCGTCGCCAGCAGCCAGGGAGACTCCGCGGTCATCCCGCTGGAGGTCGCCATCGACGACCCGGTGCCGCTGCTCCGGGCCCCCGCCGAAGGCCCGGAGGCCGGGATCGGCGAGCCCTTCTTCACCGGGCCGCACGCCACCCACATCACCCTGGACCGGAACGAGACCGAGGCGTTCATGATCTACGCGACCGCCCAGGACGGCTACTGCCGGTGGCGGTACCGGGTCCACTACGAGATCGCGGGCAGCACCCAGACCATGCTGCTCGGCGCCCCGGACGGCGAGCCCTTCGAGCTCACCGGCCGGCTCCCCGAACCGGACCGGTACGCCCGGGTCTTCTTCTCCCCGATCGACTGCGCCGGCCCGGACGGCAGCACCACCGACGGCTACGTGCGCGGCACCGGCGCCGATTTCGCGCACTACCTGGACAGCGGGGGACTCTGCCCCGACCACCTCCGCCCCTGAACCGGCCGCGAGGTCCGGGTCCGGGTCCGGCAGAATGTCGGCATGAGTCTGTTCCGCGACGACGGCATCGTGCTGCGCACCCAGAAGCTGGGGGAAGCGGACCGGATCATCACCCTGCTCACCCGCACCCACGGCCGGGTACGGGCGGTGGCGCGCGGGGTGCGGCGCACGAAGTCGAAGTTCGGGGCGCGGCTGGAGCCGTTCTCGCACGTCGATGTGCAGTTCTTCGCACGCGGCGGCGAGCTGATCGGCCGCGGCCTGCCGCTGTGCACCCAGGCCGAGACGCTCGCCCCGTACGGCCGGACCATCGTGAGCGACTACGGCCGCTACACCGCCGGCACCGCCATGCTGGAGACGGCGGAGCGCTTCACCGACCACGAGGGGGAGCCGAACGTACAGCAGTATCTGCTGCTGGTCGGCGGCCTGCGCACGCTCGCCAACGGGGAGCGGACCCCGGGCATGGTGCTGGACGCGTTTTTGCTGCGGTCGCTGGCGATGGGCGGGTACGCGCCCAGCTTCGAGGACTGCGCGAAGTGCGGGCTGCCCGGGCCGAACCGTTTCTTCTCCATCGCGGCGGGCGGGGCGATATGCGGTGACTGCCGGGTTCCGGGGAGCGTGGTGCCCTCCCCCGAGGCGCTGCGGCTGCTCGGCGCGCTGCTCACCGGCGACTGGCCGGCGGCGGAAGCGGCCGAGACCCGGCACGTACGGGAGGGCAGCGGGCTGGTGTCCGCCTATCTGCACTGGCATCTGGAGCGTGGGCTGCGCTCGTTGAGATTCGTGGAGAAGGGCTGAACGGGTTACGCTCAGCCGCAGAGCTTTCGAACCGTGGAGAGTCCCCTATGGCCGCCGTCCAGCGTCGGTTTCTGTCCCGGCAGCAGCGTGAGTACCGGGCGCCCGATCCGCACCCCTCCGGCGCGTCGGCGCCCAAACTGCCCGGCGAGCTGATCCCGCAGCATGTGGCGCTCATCATGGACGGCAACGGCCGGTGGGCGAAGGACCGCGGGCTGCCGCGCACCGAGGGACACAAGGTCGGCGAGACCGTCGTCCTCGATGTCGTCAAGGGCTGCCTGGAGCTGGGCGTCAAGAACCTGTCGCTGTACGCCTTCTCCACCGAGAACTGGAAGCGGTCCCCCGAGGAGATCCGCTTTCTGATGGCCTTCAACCGCGATGTGATCGACCGCCGCACCGAGGAACTTCACGCGCTGGGCGTCCGCATCCGGTGGGTGGGGCGCGAGCCACGGCTGTGGAAGTCGGTGGTGACCAAGCTCAAGGCCGCGGAGGAGCGGACCCGCGACAACGACGCCATGACGCTGTACATGTGCGTCAACTACGGTGGCCGGGCGGAGATCGCCGACGCGGCGGCCCGGCTGGCGGCCGATGTGGCGGCGGGCCGGCTCGACCCGGCGAAGGTCACCGAGAAGACGGTGGCGAAGTACATGTACCACCCGGACATGCCGGACGTGGATCTGTTCATCCGCCCCTCGGGGGAGCAGCGCACCTCCAACTACCTGATCTGGCAGAGCGCTTACGCCGAGATGGTGTTCCAGGACATCCTGTGGCCCGACTTCGACCGGCGGGCCCTGTGGGCGGCCTGTGTGGAGTACGCCTCCCGCGACCGCCGGTTCGGCGGGGCGCTGCCGAACGAGGTGCTGCTGGCCCAGGAGGCGGCGGCCCAGCAGCCCCGTCGGTAACTCCCGCCCGCCTGCCCGCCCCCGTCCGTCCGCCCGACCGGCCCCCTAGGAAGGGTTCCCGGGGGTCAACAGGGCGTTCTCGCCCGGGGAGATGTCGGGGCGGAGGATGACCGGGGTGCCCGAGGCCGGGAAGAGCGCGATCTCCCCGCCGTTGAGCGTGGCGGTCAGCCGGCCCGCCTCCTCGCCCAGTACGCGGGCGGTCATGTCGGCGTAACTCGCGTCCAGCGCCAGCACCGCCTCGGTGGAGTTCCAGAACACCGAGCGGTGCGGCACCGCCCGGGTCACATGCAGCACGGTGCGCCAGGGGCCCGCCGCCAGTCCGGCCGCCGGCGGCCGGCGCTGATCGCTGACCAGCGCCTGCGGCCCGGCCTCCACGGTGGGCGGGGCCGGCTGCCGGGTGGGCCAGCCGTCGGCGTTGGTGGCGACGGTCAGCCGGTCCCCGGCGGCCAGCGCCAGGCCGCTCCACTGCTGCGGCACCCGGGTGTTGGCCGTCACCTGGGCGCCGGCCGCGAGCAGCCGCAGGGCCAGCAGCCGGCCGAACAGCGAATCGCCCAGCGCGCCGATCCGGGCGCCCGCCTGCGCGGGCACCGGCAGGGAGACCGGCCGCCCGTCGCGGGCCGTCCCCAGGTGGATGCCCGCCGGGGCGGCGAGCAGCGGGTAGTCCGCCTCGTACGGGGGCTCCCAGCGGGTGGCGGGCAGGCCGGCCGGGTCGGGGGTCCTCATCGTCGGTGTGCTCCTGTCAGGGCGAACCCGGTCGCCGCGTCGAGTGGGCCCGCGGGGTACGCCACGGGGAGGGTGGCCAGCAGTCCGGCCCGCTGGTCGGCGGCCGGTGGTCCGATCAGGCCCGACTTCAGCAGCCGGTCCCGTTCGGCGGCGGCGTGCTGGGCGTGGGTGGAGACGATACGGACCGCGGTACGGACCCGCAGCGCGTCCCCGGCACCGGCACCGGCCCCCGTACCGTCCGCCGTGATGGTGGCCGCCGTGACCACCCGGTCCGCCGTGCAGCCGGCCAGCGTGCCCAGCAGCCCGCTCCATTCGGCCGGGCCGCCGACCAGGGCGGTCACGGTGCAGTGGGTGGCGTTCTTGCCGGCCCAGCTGCCGGCCAGCGCCCGGCCCTCCCCCGACCCGTCCCCCGTGTGCCGCAGCAGCGCCCGCAGCTCCGCCGCGCTCAGAGGGGTGGTGGCGAGACCGTGCGCGTCGAGCGCCGCTCGCAGCCGCGCGGTGGCGGCCACCACGGCCGCCCGCGCCCCCGTCTCCCCGCCGCCGCGCCGCCGGGCGGCGTCGGGCGCGGCCAGCGGTTCGTAGCGCAGCACCAGATAGGACCGTACGACCACCGGCCGGTTGCCGGTGGGCAGCTGGCGGTAGGCGACGGTGGGCTGGTAGCCGTAGTGGAAGTCCCACGGCGGCAGCCCGAACTGCTCGACGAACAGCTGGGCGGCGGCCGGCCGGGCCGGGTCCTCCGCCAGCCAGCGGGCCACCGGGCCGGCCGGGAAGGAGGGCACCGTGCCGCCGGGGAAGGCGATGACCGCCGCGTGGCCCCGGCCGTCCGACAGCACCCCCAGGGCCGGGCCGTTGCGGTCGGCGGCCTCGCGGATGTCCAGGGCGGGCAGCAGGGTGTGCGCCAGGCCGAGATCGTCCTCGGGCGCCCGGGGGGTCACGGCGGCCGGGGTGAACGCCCCGGCCCGTACCCGTTCCAGCACGGTGCGCTGCGCCCAGCGGCCACGGTGCCTGGCCAGCGCGGCGATCGCGATCAGCGCTCCGGCCCCGGCGAGCGGGTAGCCCCAGGGGCCGCCGAGCGCCGCGCCGGCCGCGGCGCAGCCGAGCGCGGCCTGCACGGCGACGATCCGGCCGCGCAGCGCGAGGGCACGGCGCGGTCCCGGCCGGCGGCGGGGAAGTGCGGGGCGGTCGGTGGTCACGCGGTGGGCTCCTTCTCGTCGTCCTCGGCGGTCTCGGCGGTCTCGGCGGTCTCTGCGGTGTCGTCGGTCGCGTCGGTCTCCCCGGCGCCGGCCCCGCCGCCGTCGCCCCGGTGTTCGCGGGCCGCCGTCTCGGGGTCGAGGACCGGGCCGGCCGGGAGCAGCCCGACGAAGCCGGCGGGTACGGTCGGGGCCGCGCCTGGCGCGTACCGCAGCCGTTCCACCGCCTCCGGGCTCGCGAACGGATAGGCGGTGCCGCTGTCGGTGATCAGGGTGTACGTCCCGCCGGCGCCGGCCGAGGTGGTGGCCCGGACCACCGCCCCCGACCCGGCGGGCAGGTAGATCTCGTCCAGCAGCCCGAGCCGCTTGCCGTCACCCGCCCTGACCGGCGTCATGCCGTCCGGCGCGGGCATGGTGGCCGGCAGCCGGACGGTGGCCTGCCAGGGGGCGTCGCCCGGCTGGCCGCCCGGCGGGGTGCTGACGCACACCGGCTGGTTGCGGCCCGGTTCGTCCGCCACCGGCAGCGCGTCCGGCCAGGAGCGGTCGCCCGGGGAGGGCTCGTCGGAGCGCGGCGCGCGGGCGGCCTGCGCGGCGGTCACCTCGTGATCGGCCGCCGCCTCGGAGCCCAGCAGGGTGTGCACCAGCTCGGAGACCGCCACCAGGCCGTCCGGCCGCACCACGTAGAACTGCGGCTTGGCGCCCTCGGCGTTGGTGTGGACGAGATCGCCGACGGTGGCGGGGAAGGGCAGGCCGGCGGTGGGCGCCGTCCCGGTGCCGTCCTGGGCGGGGGTGGTGATGGCCGGGCCCTCGGGGAGAGTGGCGATGATCCGGCGCGGCAGCTCCACCGGGTTTCTGGTCAGGCCGAGCAGATCCCGGATGGCGGGCGTGAGGGCGTAGCGGCGGCCCTCGGTGAGCAGCCACAGGGCATCGGTCTCGTCGCGGGCGAGGACGGTCGCCGCCTCGCCCGCCGCGTCGGCGGTGGGCGGCAGGACGGGGACCGATACGTACAGCACGGTCCGGTCGGGGGTGCCGCCGTTCTCCGCCGGGGTGGCGCACAGCGTCCAGTCCTCGTCGAGCAGCGCGTCCGAGGACGGCAGCGCGTCGGGCGCGCCGGGGATGCCGACCGGCAGGCCGCGCGGCGCGGCGTCCAGGACCGACTGCCGTACTTCGGTGAGCTGGCCGCCGCCGACCAGCAGCGCCGAGGCCAGGTTGAGCGCGGGGTGCACGACGCCGTCGCTGACGACGTACCGGTCGCCGCTGGAACCGACCACGACCGCGCCGGAGTCGGGCAGCGCCGGGCCCCGGCCGCCGCCGAGCCAGCCGGCGATGCCGAAGCCGGCCATGAGCAGGATGCCCACGGCGACGCCGCCTCCCAGGGCGCGGTTGAGCCGGCGCCGGGGGTCGGTGCGCGCCTCGTCGGTGCCCCGGATGAGGCTGGTGGTGCGGCGGCGGTTGTCGTAGGCGTACGCCTCGGCCTGCTCGCGGGTGGTGGCCATCTGTCGGGTCCGGTTCCGGGTGGTGGTGGACGGGGGGTCGGGGTACGGGGTCGGGGGTGTCGTCGAAGAAGGGCGGGCCGGGTGTCGTCCGGCCGGCGGGACTTCGGCGGCAACCCCCTATCCCTTGACAGTGTTCACGGCCGGTCCTGCGCTGCCGTCGTGGGGGCCGGAGCCGGTGAGCCAGTCGAGGCGGTCGGCGGGGGGCGGGGGTGGGGGCGGGGATGCCCGCCCCGGTTCCTCCGCATGGGCGGGGTGCCGCGCCGGTGCCGGGCCCGGATGCCAGCCGCGCCGGGCGGCCCGCCGTACCGCCGGGGCGGCGAACAGCCCCAGTAGTACGGCGAGCAGCAGCCCGCCGCTCCAGGCCAGGGCGGTGCGTACGGTCGCCGACAGGGCGGGCTCCCCGGCCGGCAGCGGCTGTACGGCGACGGCGCCGTCGTCCGGCCGCCCGCCCGCGCCGTCCCCCGTACCGCCGCCCCCTAGGTGGGTGAGGGCGCCGAACGGGTCCACGATGCCGGCGCCCGTACGGTTGTTGCGCACGCCGCCGACCGCCGAGGCCGAGCCGGTCAGCCGTTCGGCGACCTCATCGGCCGACAGGCCGGGGAAGCGGGAGAGCACCAGGGCGGCGGCCCCGGAGACCTGGGCGGCGGCGAAGCTGGTGCCGGACTCAAGCCGGTAGCCGGAGCCGCCGGGGGAGACCACGAGCAGGTTCTCGCCGTACGCGGCCAGATCGACCCACGGTCCGGCGTTCGAGGAATCCATCGGCCGGCCGCCCGCGTCCACCGCGCCGACCGCCAGCACCCCGTCGTACGCGGCGGGATACATCGGGGTCCGCCCCTCCAGGTCGCCCTCGTTGCCGGCCGCGGCGATCACCACGAGACCCGCGGCGACGGCGCGTGCCACCGCCTCCCTGATCGGCTCGTGGTCGACCGGGACGGCGAAGGACAGATTGAGCACCTGCGCGCCGGAGCCCGCCGCGTCGTCGATGGCGGCGGCCAGCGTCCCGGCGCTGGTGCCGTCGATGCCGTCGGCCAGCCGCACCGGGTACACCCGGGCGTCCGGGGCGACCCCGGCCATCCGGTCGCCCTCGGCCCGCCGGGCGGCGACCAGCCCGGCCACCGCCGTGCCGTGCCCCTCGCAGTCCTGGACCGGCGGCGGCGTGCCGCGCTCGTACTCCCGCTCGTCCCGTACCAGGGTGAACTCGCTGCCGTCGCGCACCTGGCCGTCCAGATCGGGGTGGGTGGCGTCCACCCCGGAGTCCACCACGGCGACCGTGATGCCCCGCCCGGTGGCCAGGTCCCACGCCTGACGCAGCCCCAGCTGGTCGATCAGGGGGTAGGGACCGGCGTCGGGCAACTCCTCGCCCGTCACCTGCCGCCGGCACTCGGCGGCCACCGCGCCGGGCGCGGCGCCCGGCACCGCGACCGGAACCAGTACGCCCCCGGCGACGGCCGCCGCCAGCACCAGCGCCACCGATCTCGTACGCATCCCGGTCACACCTTCAGATTCAGCAGGGCGGGGTAGACCTCCCACACGGCGAGGATCAGGGGCACCACGGAGACCAGGAACAGGGTCTCCAGCACATCGAGCCCCCGGGACAGCCGCGGGTTGGTCCGGAACCGGCCGGCGGAGACCGCCACCGCGCCGGAGATCAGGGCGATCACCAGGGCGACCGGCAGCAGGATGCCGAGCAGTTCCAGGGTGTTGCCGCGCTGCCCGGCCAGCACGAACAGGGCCGCGCCGCAGGCGGTCAGCAGGGCGGCGCCCATCGGCACCGCCGCCTGGGCGGCGTCCCGGAACAGCCGGGTGCGCAGCATCATCACCAGCACCAGCACCCCGCCGAGGGCGGCCGGCCAGGGGCGGCCGGCCGCGAACAGCACCAGCACGGCGGAGGCGGCCACCAACTGGCTGCCGGTCATCATGCCGGACAGCAGCCGGCGGGCCCTGGTGACCCGGGCGGCCAGCCGCTCGTACTCCAACTGGCTGGGCAGCGCCTCAAGTTCCTCGGCCGAGCCGACCACCTGCGGGGCCGGCACCCGGGCCACCCGCAGGGCCACCGTGGGCCACAGGGTGGTGGCGGCCAGCGCCAGCGGGGCGACGACGGCGGCGGCCCGGGCGGGTTCGGCGTCCCAGCCGGCGCACAGCAACGCCCCCACAGCGGCCAGTGGTCCGGCCACCACCAGCGCGGTGAACGTGCCGTCGCCGCTGCCGATCAGCACCGGGCCGAGCGCCCCGATGACGGCCAGCACCGCGCAGGCCAGCAGCAGATGGCCGGCGGTGAAGTCGTCCAGCAGATGCGCGCCGGTGCCCAGCAGCCGGGCCGCGCCGACCATGGCCGGCGGCGCGGCGCACACGGCGGCGAAGGTGCCCGCCGTGGTGTCGGCGAACGCCCGGGACAGCAGCACCCCGACGGCGAGGGAGAACAGTGCGGTGGCCAGGCCGAGCCAGCCGGGCAGCCGGCCGGGTGCGGCGGCCAGCGCCCCGCACACCGCGAGCACCGCGATGACGGCCACCCCGGCCGCGGCCCGGCGGGTGGCGGCGGGCGGCCAGCCGCCCCGTACCGCGTGCTCGCCGATGACCTCGACGACATCGTCGTACAGCGGGGGCGTCGTGTCGTCGTGGCCGTGTGCCACGAACAGCAGGTCGCCCTCCCGCACCCCCTGCGCCTCCAGGGAGGCGGCCGGGTCGAGCCGGCCGCCGTCGATGCGGCGCAGCACCCAGCCGCCGTGCCGCACCCCGCCGTCGGCGCCCGGCTCCTCGCCGGCGTGCCGCAGCAGGGTGGGCATCAGCCGGGCCAGCGGCAGCCCGGCGGGTACCGCGAGGTCGGCCCGGCCGGCCGGGCCGGCGATGCCGATCCGGACGAACTGGGCCGCCCCGCCGGGCGGCCGGCCCGGTTGCCGGTCCAACGTGGACGGGGACTGGGGCTGGGGCGAGGGGGATATGGAGCTGCCACTCATGAGGGGATCCTGGTCGCTGAAGCTGAATCGCGGGAGGTCAGGGGGGAGTCGGCCCGCACCAGCTGGACGGGCAGGCTGCCGAGCTTGCGGTGCAGCAGCAGGCCGCGGCCCTTCTTGCGCTGCGCGGAGCGGATGTTCCAGATGGGCATCTCGTCCTTGGGGATGCTCAGCAGGACGGCGGGGAAGTTGAGTTCCTTCATGCGGCCGAGCACGGGTTCGGTCACGGCGCGGGAGGCGCCGCCGGCCTGCCGGGTGATGTACAGGTGCAGGCCGATGCCCCGGGCCTGCGGCAGGAAGTCCAGCAGCGCGCGCAGCGGATTGCCGCGCGAGGTGGCCACCAGGTCGTAGTCGTCGACCAGCACGTAGATCTCCGGGCCGGTCCACCACGAGCGGTCCCGCAGCTGCTCGGGGGTGACGTCGGTGCTCGGCAGCCGCTTCTTCAGCCCCTGGGCGAGCCCGCCGATGACCTCCGTGGAGCGCTCGTCGGTGGTGGAGTAGCCCAGCAGATGCGGCCCGTCGAACTCCCGCAGCAGCGACATCCGGTGGTCCAGCACGATGAGCTTGGCCCGGTCGGGCGGGTAGCTCTCGACGATCTGCCGGCCGACGGCGCGCAGCAGGGAGGTCTTGCCGGTCTCGCTGTCGCCGACGGCGATCAGCCCGGGGTCCTCGCCGGGGGCGAAGACCACCGGTTCCAGGCGGTTGCCCTCCACCGCGACCACGACCGGGGGCCGGGCGCGCAGCGGTGCCGGGATCTCGTCGAGCCCGTACGTGGTGGGCAGCAGCCGGACCCGGCGAGCGCGCGGGCCCTGCCAGCTCTCGTCGATCCGGCGGACCAGGTCGGCGACGCCCTCGGGAAGGCCCTCGTCGGAGTGCGCCCCGTCGACCCGGGGGACGGCGGTGAGGAAGTGCAGCTTCTCGTCGGTGATGCCGCGGCCGGGGCGGCCGGCCGGGATGGTGCGCTGGGCCTTGCGGTCCACCTCCGAGTCCAGGGCGTCACCGAGCTTCAGCTCGACCTTGGTGCCGATGAGGTCGCGCAGCCCCATGCGCATGTCGAGCCAGCGGTTTCCGGTGATGACCAGGTGGATGCCGTACGTGAGCATCCGGCCGGCCACGTTCATCAGATGGCCCTCGATGTCCGGGTAGCTCTGCCGCAGTACCGCCCAGCCGTCCACGATGAGGAACACGTCGCCGAACGGGTCGTCGGTGATCCGGCCCTCGGCCCGCGCGACGCGGTAGTCGGCCATGGACTCCACGCCGTACTCGCGGAACCGCGTCTCGCGGTTCTCCATGATCTCCAGCACCTCGGCGACGGTGCGGTTGACGATCTCCGAGTCCAGCCGCCCGGCGACCCCGCCGGTGTGCGGCAGCTTGGCGAAGGGGAACAGGGTGCCGCTGAAGTCCAGGCAGTAGAACTGCACTTCGGTGGGCGTGTGGCGCAGCGCCAGGGAGGCGATGAGGGTACGTACGGCGGTGGACTTGCCGCTGTGCGGCCCGCCGACGACGGCGACGTGGCCGCCGGCGCCTGACAGGTTCAGTTCCAGGGGGTCCCGGCGCTGGTGGAACGGCTTGTCGACGACGCCGAGGGTCACGGTGAGCGGCGGCCGGGCGGGCGAGCTGCCGAAGCCGCGGCCGGGCCGCACCTTGAGGAAGCCCTCGTGCAGGGTGTCCAGCGACACCGGTTTGTCCAGCGGCGGCAGCCATACCCGGTGGGCCTGCGGGCCCTGTCCGGTGAGCTGTTCGACCATCACGCCCAGTACGGTGCTGCCCAGGTCCTCGCCCTCGGCGAACTCGTCGGCCTCCCGGGCCGGTTCGGGTTCGGGGGCGGTCAGCTCGGCGGGGATGGGCAGGTAGCCGGCGGGGAAGGGGCGGATGCTCATCGAGCCGCCGAGCGCGGCGTCGCCCGCCTGCTCGCCGGTGCGGTAGGGGCCGGAGACGTACGCGGCGCGGAATCGTTTCAGCGTGTTGGTGTCGGTCCGCAGATAGCCGTGGCCCGGCGCGGTCGGCAGATGGTTGGCGTCGGGCACCCCGATCGCGGTACGCGACTCCGACTCGGAGAACGTCCGCAGCCCGACCCGGTAGGACAGATGGGCCTCAAGACCGCGCAGCTTTCCCTCGTCCAATCGCTGGGAAGCCAGCAGCAGATGCAGCCCCAGCGAGCGGCCAAGCCGGCCGATCTGGACGAAGAGATCGGCGAAGTCCGACTTCTGGGCCAGCAGTTCGGAGAACTCGTCGACCACGATGAACAGGCTGGGCAGCGGCGGCAGATCGGCACCGCGCTGCCGCGCCCGCTCGTAGTCCCGCGCCGACACCATGTTGCCGGCGTCCCGCAGGATCTCCTGCCGGCGGTTCATCTCCCCCGACAGGGCCTCCTTCATCCGGTCCACCAGGGACAGATCGTCCTCCAGGTTGGTGATGACCGCCGCCACATGCGGAAGGTGCGACATGCCCGCGAAGGTGGCGCCGCCCTTGAAGTCCACCAGCACCAGGTTCAGCTGCTCGGAGGAGTGCGTGACGGCCATGCCGAGCACGATGGTCCGCAGCAGCTCCGACTTGCCGGAGCCGGTGGCACCGACCAGCAGCCCGTGCGGACCCATGCCGTTCTGCGCCGACTCCTTGATGTCCAGCTCCAGCAGCCCGCCGTCGGCCGACACCCCGATGGGCACCTGGAGCCGGTCCCGCAGCGGCCGGGAGCGCCACAGGGTGTCCAGGTCGAGCAGCCCGGGATCGGGGATGTTCAGCAGGCTCGGCAGGGTGTTGACGGCGGCGTCCAGATCCTCGGCGTCCGCCGGGGCAGCCGCCGTGTCCAGCCGGAACCGCGACAGCTGCTGGGCCAGCGCCAGCGCCTGCGGCGCGGACAGCCCGTCCGCGCGGCCCAGTTCGTCCCGGGTCTCGCCGGCCAGCACCGACAGCGTGCCGCCCGCCGTCTCCAGACGCAGCCCGTGCGCCTCCGACAGGGCTCCCGCCCGGCCGTCCACGTCCAGCACCGTCACACTCTGCAAGCCGTGCGGATCGAGCAGCGCCTCGCCGCCCGTCACCAGTCCGCCGTCGAGCACCACCAGCAGATGCGGCAGATCCGGATCCGGCTCGGCGTTGCGGTTGAAACGGGTACGCCGGGTCAGCTCGGCGCCCAGCCACTCCTCCAGGCCGGCCAGCGCCACATGGCTCATCCGTACCGGTCCCGCGTGGTCCACCTCGCCCGGACTGTGCGCGTGCGGCAGCCACTTCACCCAGCCCCAGTCGCGGCCCTCGATGTCCGGCGTGCACACCAGCACCCGCAGATCCTTCGGCGAGTGGAACGTCACCGCGTGCGCGATCACCGCCCGCACCAGGGCCCGGGCCGCCTCCGCGTCCCCCGGGTCCGTCCCGCCGGTCACCGAGATCGACGCGAACCGGCGCAGCGCCACCTGCACGGGCAGCCCCGGCACCACCGCGTGGGCGTCCATGAAGCGCTTCAGCGCCACCGCGCTCAGCGGATCGAGGTCTTCCACCGGGGCCGACTCGCCCGGTACCAGCGAGGTCGCCAGATAACGCGGACCGGTGCCCACCCGTACCACCGCGAAGTCGTCGTCCGGGCTGCGGCGTTCCCACAGCCGGCGGCTCTCCGCCACCGACCACAGGGTGCCGGGGTCCGGCGCGTCCCACTCCAGCGCGGCGCGCTGCGCCGTCGCGGTCTGCCGCACCTGGGCGCGGGTGCGCTCCAGATAGCGCAGATACTCCCGGCGCTCGTTGCGGGCCTGGCTCTTGCCCTGGCCGCGCTGGCGGACCACCGAGCCGACCACCATGGCCAGGCAGGACACCAGGAACATGCTGCCCACGATGTAGCCGATCGGCCCCCGGCCCATGGTCAGCATGTACAGCACCGAGCCGAGCCCGCTGAGAGCGGGCAGGGCCGTCATCCAGATGTTGCCGTCCTCCGGCTTGGGCAGCTCCGGAGGTGCCTTCAGCACCAGATCCTTCTCCGGCACCGAGGGGCGCGGCGCTCTGGCTCTGCGCTGCACCGTGGTGATCGGGCTGGTCACGACGCTTCCTTCCACACAACTGTCCGCTTCACTTCGACGTGGCCATCCGTACTACTTGGCCATCGCCTGCTGGAAGCCGCGTTCTATCCGGGACTCCAGGTCCGGATAGGTCTTGCTCTCGACCTCCGTGACGGCGGCCATCACATTGCTGTAGGTGTTCTGGGTCGGGCTGGGCAGCTCATCGACCTTCTGCCCGTTGATCGTTCCCGACTCGTCGGGCCGCACGCTGCCGTCCCTGGTGTAGTAGTCGCGCAGCGCCTGGGCGGCTGTGCCGTCGCCGCCGTCGTGGTTCGCCTTGACGGCCGCGTCGGCGACGATGTAGCGGGTCGCCCAGGAGCCGCTTTCCTGGGCGTCCCGGTACCCGTCGTCCGAGGGCGGGTCGGCCGGCTCCCAGCCGTACCGCAGCACTTCGTTGAGTCCGAAGGTGACGACACTCGCGACCGGCCCGCCGACTTTCCCGAAGTCGACCAGCGAGGAGGCCATGCTCACCGCCGCCATCGTGGATGCCTGGATCTTGTCCTGCGGCACGCCGGAGTCCAGCGCCTCGTTCTCCGCGAACCGGGTGAACCCGGCGATCCTGCCGATGGCCTCGAACGTGGACGCCTCGGCCGTGCCGCGCTGGAACGCGTCGTACGCGGTGGTGGCCTGCCAGACCGACACATTGTTGCGGAAGACCTCCCGGGCCGGCTCGTCCGCGAGCGTCAGCAGGGAGAACAGCTCCCTGCGGTCGTCCCGGGACAGCTCGAAACCGTACCGGTGATCCTTGCCCAGCAGATTGTCGTAGACCCGGGTCCTGGTGCCCTCCGGTTCCAGGAACTGGCTGTCGCCGCCGTCCTTCGGGATCTGGGAGAGCAGGTCCATGTAGCGCAGCGCGGTGTCGCCGATCGCGCCCTGGAGGGCGACCTGGCTGTACGACATCGGGCCGCTGCCGGGGGCGTTCAGCAGGGCGGTGGAGTGGCCACCCGCGTCCGAGAGCACATGGAAGGCCGCCTCCACATAGGCTCTGGCGTCCGTGCTGTTGGGGTCCACGCCGGGTGGGATGGTGGTGCCGCTGGTGACCAGGGCGGCGGCGCCCGAGCTGTCGTTCCACCACTGCCGGAACAAGTCGTCGCGGAACGTGGTGTCGTTCAGCAGGTCCGCCGACGCCTCGGTGTTCAGCGCGGCGGCCTTGAGCAGGCCGGTGCTTCCGGTGTTGTCCAGGATGTCAGGGAAGTTGACGAAGGCGGGCTGGGTGGCGGCGCGCATGTTGACGGCCACGGCGGCGTGCGCCAGGTTCTTCGCGAAGTCCTCGTCCGGGGCCACCGTGGCGTGCCCCATGATGTCGCCGAAGGCGTTGAAGTGCCGGAGCTCGGCGACGAAGGCCGCGCCGTCCATGTAGGCGACATCGTCCCCGCCCTGGAACAGCGGGCCGTCCTGGTACGCGTAGATCATCCGGCGGACCGGCTCGGGCAGCGCCTCGCGGCCGGCCTCCGTGCTGGGGTCGATGCCGCCGATCTCCGGATTCAGCAGCATGGACAGGCCGTTGGCCACATTGACCTTCGACTCCGTCCAGCCGTCCAGGGAGCCGAGCGCCGTCAGGGTCTCGGCGTCCAGCGCCCCCAGGAAGCGCTCCAGATAGGCGCGCTCCGCCGGGCTCAGATCGCGCAGCGCCGTCCCCGGGTTGAGGGAGTCGCCGAAGACCGCGTCGGCGATGCCGCCGAGCCCCTGCGTGTACAGGTCGAGCAGCTGCCAGTCCGGCTCGTCCTTGGCGAGTTCCGCCTTGAGCTTCTCCGCCGAGTAGTCGGCCATCTCCTCGGTGGTCCACAGCCCCAGCGGCCCCGACAGGTCGTAGCCGAGGCCCTGGAGCTCCTTGCCGTACTGGGTGAGCTTCCCCCGGTACGTCTCGATGGCGTCGTCGATGTCGGCGGCGGCGTCCACGGCGAGGTCGGCGACGGCCCGCAGATGGCGCTGTCTGATCTCGCCCGCGAGCGAGCCGGGCAGCAGATAGGTGACGCCGTCCAGGCCCGGATAGCAGATCCGGAACTCGTTCTTGTAGTGCACGGTCAGCGCGCGGTCGGCGGACAGGATGAACTGCGCGCCGCGGACCGCCGTCTCCAGGGCGGACTGCCAGCCGTTCCACTCGGCCGTGGCGGCCGTCGTGTGCTCGACGTACTGGTCATCCAGCGCGCCCGCCCCGAACACCGTGTCGTACACCTCGTCGTTGGCGTCGATGGCGGTGTTCATGGCCCGGACCAGATAGCCCACCACCTCGTCCATCTTCTCGCCGTTGCCCTGGAGCCCATCGGCGGTGGACCGGATCCGGCCGTCGGCGTCGATCAGCGAACCGCTGTCCAGGGTGCCGGCCTCGGCGGCTGCCTGGGTGGCGTGATCGGCCAGTTCACCCGCGGTGTCGGCCTCGCCGGCCGCCCGCGCGTAGACGGCGGCGGTCTCGGCCATGTCGTCGGGGTCGATCTCCGCGGCGAACTCCCGCTGCCGTACCCAAGGCTTCGCCTCGGCTTCGGCTTCGACCTCGGCGCGGGTGAAACTCAGAACGGGCATGGCGGAACTCCTGGGCGGGAGAAGAGAAACGAGCGGATGGGCTGGGGGAGGGAAGGTGGGGAGGCCGGCCCCCGGCGGGTGAGCCGGTGGTGCCGTCAGCCGGGCGGCAGCGCCCGGGTGACGGCACCACCCGGGCCGGGGGTTTCTGGGCCTTCCTGGTCCTCTTC
>NZ_JCAJZV010000007.1:0-389828 GCF_059510435.1 Streptomyces sp. NTD107
CGGTGGGTCCCAGTGGTTCTGGATTCTCCGGAGCCGCGGGGCCCAGCTTTTTTCGTGGTTCCGCCCCTGCCGTTCGCCGATCACTTGAGACGATGGCGGAGAGGTGCCGTCCGTCGGCCGGCGGACGATGACGACGACCTGGAGGCGCCGCGATGGCAGTGCGGGGGCGGAGGCGGAGCCAGGGGCGGGGCGCGTTGCTCGCCGATCTGTACTTCGGGCGGGAGGACGCCGAACGGGACGTCGCCGACGGGCTGCTGCTGCGCGGCGGGTTCCTCCCCACCCACGCCACCCGGGCGGCCCTCTCCGGGCGCAAGATGCTCATCATCGGCCGCAAGGGGTCCGGCAAGAGCGCCATCTGCATGCATCTGATGGCCGACGGGGTGCACGCCGGCGGGAAGGCCCTGATCACGCCGGACGACGCCGCCGGGGACCGGATCCGGCGCTTCGAACTGCAAGGCCAGTCCGGTGACTCCGCCAAGTCACTCATCTGGCGCTACGTCTTCGCCGTGCACGCCGCCCGCCATGTGGTCGGCCACGCCAAGGACGCGCACCGCCGCAAGCCCGACTCGCTCAAGAACCTGCACCGCTTCCTGAAACAGAACGACGAACTCTCCGACGCCCGGCTCGCCCAGGGCATCGGCCGGTTCCAGACGGCGCTGTCGCTGGAGGCGTTCGGCATCAAGGCGGGCGTCGAACTCGCCCACGAGCCGTCGGAGGGCGCCCGCGCCGCACGGCAACTGGAGGTCGTGGAGAAGGGCGTGGCCCAGGCCCTCACCGACCTGGGGTGCGCCACGGCGCACGAGCCGCTGCTGCTGCTCGTGGATCAGCTGGAGCAGGTGTGGTCCGCCGACTCCGAGAGCAATTCGATGATCATCGGCCTGCTGCTGGCCGCCAAGCACGCCGCCGGGCGGTACGGGAGCGCGGTCCGTACGCTGCTGTTTCTGCGCTCCGACATCTACGACTCGCTGTCCTTCGGCGAGGGCGACAAGTTCCACGGCGATGAGCTGCGTCTCGTGTGGACGGATGACGCCCTGCGCGAGCTGGCCCTCACCCGCGCCCGGGCGTCGGCCGGTCCCGGGCTGACGGCGGAGGGGCTGTGGCAGGGGATGTTCCCCGAGACGGTGGACGGGGTGGACACCCCCCGGTTAGCCGCGTTGCAGCGGACCGCCGCGCAGCTCGGCCTCCGGTCGGGGATTCCGCCGCTCCCCGCGCAGCCGCCCCGTACCGAATGACCGTTCTCAGCGCCCGGTCGGGGCCAGGTGGGGTGGCAACTCCGCCGGGGTGAAGGCGTGTTCGACGACCATGGCCGCCGCGCCGTAGACGCCGGCGCGTTCGCCGGCCGCCGATTGGACGATGCGCAGGTCCTGGGTGGCCAGCGGCAGCGAGCGCTGGTAGACGACCTCCCGGATGCCCGCGACCAGGTGTTCGCCGGCCTGGGAGAGGGCGCCGCCGATGACGATGCCGGAGGGGTTGAAGAGGCTGACGGCCGTGGCCAGCACCTCGCCGATGTGGCGGCCGGCCTGGCGGATCAGTTTGAGGGTGGTCACCGAGCCGTTCCTGGCCTGGGCGACCACGTCCGCGCTGCTGTGGGCCGGCATGCCCAGCTCGGTCAGCCGCGCCGCCAGCGCGGCGCCGCTGGCCAGGGCCTCCAGGCAGCCGGTGTTGCCGCACCGGCACGGCACGTCCTGGTCCGGCAGCTGTACGTGGCCCATGTCGCCGGCCACGCCCTTGGCGCCCCGGTGCAGCCGCCCGTCGGCGATCAGGCCGCTGCCGATGCCGGTGGCGATCTTGACGTAGATCATGTGCTGCCACTCGGGCCACTGGGTGCGGTGTTCGCCGAGCGCCATCAGGTTGACGTCGTTGTCGACGAGCACGCTGGTGCCCAGCAGTTCGCGTACGTAGCCGGGGACGTCGAAGCCGTCCCAGCCGGGCATGATCGGCGGGTTGGTCGGCTTGCCGGAGGCGTGTTCGACCGGGCCCGGCAGGCCGATGCCGATGCCGAGCAGGTCGGTGCGGTCCCGGCCGGCCGCGCCCAGCAGCGCCTCGCCGTGTTCGCTGACCTGCTTGAGTACGGTCTCGGGCCCGGTCGCGATCTCCAGGGCCAGGTCTTCCTCGGCCAGCACCGTCCCGGACAGGTCGGTGACCGCCGTCTTGGCGTGGGTGGCCCCGACGTCGGCGGCCAGCACCACCCGGGAGGCCGCGTTGAAGACGAAGGTGGACGGTGGCCGGCCGCCCGTCGAGCGGGCGTTGTCGGTCTGGGTGAGCAGTCCGGAGGCGAGCAGGGTGTCGACCCGTTCGGCGACGGCGGAGCGGCCCATGCCGGTTTCGGCGACGAGTTCGGCCCGGGTACGGGGCCGGCCGTCCCGCATCAGCCGCAGCAGCGTGGCCGCGCCCGCCGCCTGCCCGGCCGATGGCTGGCCGTCCTCCGCCTCCGCCATGGTGTGCCCTGCCCTTCTGTCGAATGCGGACCGTAAGCGCATGCTGAACGATACAACGCAGGGGGCTTACGTCTTGTACCACCCGATCTTCCCGCACAAACTGCTGCACTTTCTATTGACTCCCGGCAAAAGCCTCCCTACGTTGACGGCCATGACAGGCCCACCGAAGGCGTCCGGCCCGTCCCCGGCACCGGACGCTGCCGAACCGCTGTTGACGATGCACGGCATCGTCAAGCACTTCCCCGGCGTACGCGCCCTCGACGGCATCGACCTCGACGTCCTGCCGGGCGAGGTGCACTGCCTCCTCGGCCAGAACGGCGCGGGCAAGTCCACGCTGATCAAGGTGCTGGCCGGGGCGCACCAGCCCGACGCCGGCCGGATTCTGTGGGAGGGCGGGGAAGTCCGCTTCCCCCGCCCCCAGGCGGCCCTGGACCGCGGCATCGCGACCATCTACCAGGAACTCGACCTGGTGGCCGGTCTGACCGTCGCCGAGAACATCTACCTCGGGCACGAGCGGGCGCAGTGGGGCTTCACCGCCCGCCGGCGGATCAACGCCGCCACCGCCGACCTGCTCAAGCGGCTCGGCCACCCCGAGATGTCGCCGACCACCGAGGTCGGCACGCTCTCCGCCGCCGGCCAGCAGATCGTCTCGATGGCGCGGGCCCTGTCCCACGACGCCCGGCTGATCATCATGGACGAGCCGTCCGCCGTCCTCGACCAGGAGGAGGTCGGCCGGCTGTTCAACGTCATCGCCGACCTCGCCGCCGAGGGCATCGCGATCATCTACATCTCGCACCGGCTTGAGGAGATCCGCCGGATCGGCGACCGCATCACCGTCCTCAAGGACGGCCGCACCGTCGCCACGGGCCTGCCGGCCGCCGACACCCCGACCGCCGAGATCATCCGGCTGATGACGGGGCGGTCCATCGAGTACGTCTTCCCCGAGCGGGCGGAGCTTCCGGCACCGGACGTGGCCGGCCCGGCCCCCGTGCTTGAGGTGCAAGGGCTCTCCCGCAAGGGGGAGTTCAGCGACATCTCCTTCAGCGTCCGACCCGGCGAGATCATCGGCCTGGCCGGGCTGGTCGGCTCCGGCCGCTCCGAGATCCTGGAGACGGTGTACGGCGCCCGCAAGTCCACCGCCGGTACGGTGCGCGTGGCCGGCGAGCGGCTGCGCCCGGGGCGGGTCGGCGCCGCGATGGCCGCCGGGATCGGGTTCTGCCCGGAGGAACGCAAGAGCCAGGCGCTCATCCTGGGCGACGCCATCTACCGCAACATCACCCTCGCCTCCCTCGCCCGGTTCCAGCGGGCCGGCTTCCTGGACAACGACGGCGAACGTACGGCGGCGGCCGAGCACACCGAGGCGCTGGACCTCCGTCCGGCCGGGGTCACCCGTCCGGTCGGCACCCTGTCCGGTGGCAACCAGCAGAAGATCGTGCTCGCCCGCTGGCTGCTGCGCGGCTGCCGTGTGCTGCTTCTCGACGAGCCGTCCCGGGGCGTGGACGTCGGCGCGCGCGCCGAGATCTACGCCCTCATCCGTGAACTCTCCGGCCAGGGCATCGCGGTGGTCCTCGTCTCCAGCGAGATCGAAGAGGTCATCGGCCTCTCCGACCGGGTGCTGGTGATCGCCGACGGGCGGATCGTCGCCGAGTCGGCGGCGGCCGAAATCGACGAGCACCACGTGCTCGACCTCGTAATGGAAGGTGATGCGGCGTGACCGCGCAGACACACGCCGAGGCCCAGGGCGGCGGCTCGGAGACCGGGGAGCAGCGGCCCGGCACCGCACCCGGCGGGAAGAGTACGGGCGGCGGCCCCGGCGGCCGGTTCGGCGCCCTGTTCGGCGGCTCCGCCGGGCAGATCCTGGGCCTGGTGATAGCCCTGCTGCTGCTCATCGTGATCGGCACGGTGACGGCCGGGGCCGACCGGTTCGCCACCTTCGACAACATGATGACGATTCTGCGGCTGGCCTCCGTCATCGGTGTGATCAGCATCGGGATGACGTTCGTCATCACCGGCGGCGGCATCGACCTGTCGGTCGGCGCGTTGGTGGCACTGGCCTCCGTGTGGGCCTCCACCCTGGCCACCCAGCAGATGGCGGCCGACTTCCACTGGATCGTGATCGTCTTCACCGCGCTGCTGGTCGGCGGGGGCGCCGGGCTGATCAACGGACTGCTGATCTCGTACGGGCGGATGGCCCCGTTCATCGCCACCCTGGCCATGATGGCGGCGGCGCGCGGCCTGGCCGAACTCATCTCGGACAAGAAGACCCAACTGGTCACCGAGCGCGGCCTGATCGACTTCTTCGGCGGCAAGGTGCTGGGCGTCCCGGTGCTGGTGATCATCTTCGCGCTGGTGGCGGCGGGCGGCTGGGTGCTGCTCAACCGCACCACCTTCGGCCGCCGCACCCTCGCCATCGGCGGCAACCCGGAGGCCGCCCGGCTGGCCGGCATCAATGTACGGCGCCACACCACCATCCTCTATGTACTGGTCGGCCTGGCCTGCGGACTTGCCGCCGTGATGCTGCTGGCCCGCACGACGTCCGGCACCGCGACCCACGGCGGGCTGTACGAACTGGACGCCATCGCCGCCGTGGTGATCGGCGGCACGCTGCTCAGCGGCGGGCGGGGCACGATCGTCGGCACCGTGTTCGGGGTGCTGATCTTCCAGACACTCACCAATGTGTTCACGCTCAACAACCTCAACAACTCCACCCAGGCAGTGGCCAAGGGTCTGATCATCGTCGCGGCCGTGCTGCTCCAGCAGCGGGTGGCCGCCCGGGGCAGTACGCCGTAACAGCCGTACGCCGTAACAGCCGTACCTCGTTCGTTCGCGCGCTCGCACTTCCTTCCGCTTCCCCCCTTACGCACCGGAGACTGTCATGCCCAGAAAGATCGCCCTGGCCGTTGCCGCCGTCGCCACTGTCGGCCTGCTCGCCTCCTGCACCAGCAACTCCACCGGCAGCAGCGGCAACGGTGACAGCAACGCCACGCCCGGCGCCGTCAGTTCCAACGACGACCCCGGCGAGAAGGTCGTCATCGGCTTCTCCGGACCCGCCGCCGGCCACGGCTGGATGGGCGCCATCAACACCTTCGCCCGGGAGACGGGCGCCCAGTACTCCGACGTCGAACTGCGGGTCGCCGAGGGCACCGACGACCCCAGCACCCAGATCAGCCACATCGAGACCTTCATCAACGACGGCGTGGACGCCATCGTGCTGCTGCCCACCGACGGCGCGGCGCTGACCCAGATCGCCATCGAGGCCATGGAAGCCGGCATCCCGGTGATCAACGTGGACCGCGAGTTCTCCGACGACGCCGCAGCCCGTACCACCCTGCTGGGTGACAACTACGGCATGGGCGTGTCCGCCGGCGCGTACGCCTGCGGTCTGGTCGCCGAGCACAACCTGGGCTCGGACGCCGTCATCGCCGAGATCGCCGGCATGGACTCGCTGCCGCTCACCCAGGAGCGCTCCCAGGGCTTCGCCGACGCGCTGGCGGCCTGCGGCCAGAACGTGGACAACCGGGTCGCCGCCGAGTTCAGCGTCGAATCCGGGGAGAGCGCCGCCTCCAACCTCCTCCAGGCGCAGAGCCACATCGACATCATCTGGAACCACGACGACGACCAGGGGGTCGGCGTCAAGGCGGCCTTCGACAACGCGGATCGCGACGAGTTCTTCTTCATCGGCGGGGCCGGCTCCGCCAACGCCATGCGCTGGATCGAGGCCGGCGAGATGGAGGCCACCGTCATCTACCCGGCCACCCAGGCCGCCGACGGCATCAAGCTGGCCCGCCTCATCGCCCAGGGCCGCGGCATGTCCGACCTGGTCCAGATCGAGGTCCCGCGCCGCATCGTGCTGGACGCCCCCGTGGTGACGGCCGACAACCTGGAGCAGTACCTCCCGATGGGCTTCGAGTCCTGACGCCCGCCGCTCACACGCGGCGTTCGACAGCGCCCAACCCGCCCCGAAGGAAGGCTCCATGAGCTCACTGAACAGCTCGCCCGGCAGCACGCCACCAGCCCGGCGCACCGTTGAAACGGTCGGCATCGGCATGATCGGCTACGGCTTCATGGGCGCGGCCCACTCCCAGGGCTGGCGCAATGCCCGAAGCTTCTTCGATCCGCCGCTGCGCCCGCGCCTCGCCGCCCTGGGCGGGCGGAACGCGCGGGCCGCCGGCGAGCTGGCCGATCGCTTCGACTGGCCCGTCGTGGAGACCGACTGGCGTGCGCTCATCGCCCGCGACGACGTCGGCATCGTCGACATCTGCACCCCGGGCGACACCCACGCGGAGATCGCGATCGCCGCCCTGGAAGCGGGCAAGCATGTGCTGTGCGAGAAGCCGCTCGCCAACACCGTCGCCGAGGCCGAGGCCATGGCGGCGGCGGCCGACGCGGCGCGGGAACGCGGTGTCCGGGCGATGCTGGGCTTCACCTACCGCCGGGTCCCGGCCCTCACCCTGGCCCGCCGGCTCGTCGCGGAGGGCCGGCTCGGGCAGCTGCGGCACGTACGGGCGCGCTACCTCCAGGACTGGCTGACGGACCCCGCCGCCCCGTACACCTGGCGGATGTCGCGCGAGCGGGCCGGGTCCGGCGCGCTGGGCGACATCGGGGCGCACGCGGTGGACCTCACCCAGTACGTCACCGGTGAGGCGATCACCGGGGTGAGCGCGCTCACCGACACCTTCGTGCCCGAGCGCCCGCTGGCCGACGGCAGCGGCGGTACGGGGCGGGTGACCGTCGATGACGCGGCCGTGTTCACCGGGCGGCTCGGCGGCGGGGCGCTGGCGTCGTTCGAGGCGACCCGGTACGCCACCGGCCGCAAGAACGCGCTGCGACTGGAGCTCAACGGCACCCTCGGGTCCCTGGCGTTCGACCTCGAAGACCTGAACGTCCTGCACTTCCACGACGCGACCGCCGGCTCCCTCACCCAGGGCTTCACCCGGATTCTCGTCACCGAGCCCGAACACCCCTATCTCGACGCCTGGTGGCCGCCCGGCCACGGCCTGGGCTACGAGCACGCGTTCGCCCACCAGTCCGTCGACCTGCTGACCGCCATCGCCGAGGGCACCGACCCGCTGCCGTCCTTCGCGGACGGGCTGCGGGTGCAGCGGCTGCTCGCTGCGGTGGAGGAGAGCGCGGAGCGGGGCGGCGTGTGGACCGCCGTCCCGGTTCCCGCCACCTGACCCCCGCGGACCACACCCCCCAACCCACAGGAGCCGTCATGTGTTACGGATTCGACGGAGACAGAACGCTCACCCAGTCACTGGCCGCGCGCGGCATGGGCCGCCGCTCGATGCTGCGCGGCGCGGCCGTGGCGCTCGGCGCCGGGGCGCTGGCCGCCGGCGGGGCGGCCACCGCGCTCGCGGCGACCCCGGCCGCCGCCGCCCAGGGCAACTCCGGTCCCGGGCTCGGCCACGGCCACGGCAACGGCCGCAAGCCGCTGGTGCCGCCGGGCCAGATCAGCATCCAGCTGTACACGATGCGCGACGCGCTCGGCGGCCAGCCCGGGTACGACGAGACGCTGCGGCAGATATCCCGCATCGGCTACACCAAGGTGGAGCAGGCGCTCGGCTACTACGGCCGTACCGCCCGCGAACTGCGCCGCTTCTACGACCGGCTCGGCATCCGGGCCACCTCCAGCCACGAAGGCATCAGCGACAGCGACGCGGCGCTGCGTACCAAGATCGACAACGCCCGCACCCTGGGCCAGAAGTACATGAACGTGCCCTACCTGGCCTCCGCCAACGCGGACGACTGGCGCCGCTGGGCCGAGCGGATGAACGTCGAGGCACGGGCCGCCTGCCGGGCCGGCCTGCGCTACGGCTATCACAACCACGCCCACGAGTGGACCACCGACCTGGGCCGGGGCCGTACCCCCTGGGACATCCTCACCGCGGAACTCGACCCGCGTTACGTCCACCTGGAGATCGACCTCTACTGGACGGCGACCGCCGCGTACGAGACCGGCGAGCGCGATCTGGAGGCTTTCTCCCTCGATGTGATCCGCGCGGCTCCGCAGTCCGTGCTCCAGTACCACGTCAAGGACCGCAGCGCGGTGGACGGGGACACCTCCGACCTGGGCACCGGGATCATCGACTTCCCGAGGATCTTCAAGGCGCACCAGGTCAAGGAGTACATCGTGGAGAACGACCGCCCCGATGTGACGCCGATCGAGACCGCGCGGGTGGGTTACGGCTACCTGCGCGGCGGCAAGTAGGCACCACCCCTTTTTGCTCCCGGCGGCGGCCGGACGACCGCCGCCGGGTGAGCCCTGCCGTCGTTCGCCGGCACGCGAACGACGGCGCGGGCTCGACCGCCGGCCAAACCGCAGAATGCACCAATTGGGGATGCAATGCGAAGAAAAAAGACCCTGACCGCCTGGGTGGCCGCCATGACGGCCGCGCTTTTGAGCCTACCCGCCGCGGCGACCGCCCACGACGGGCACCCGCACCCTGACCCGACTCCCCCCACCCCCGCCTCCGAATTCCAGAAGGTCACCCTCAACGACAGCCCCGGTGAGCCGATCGCGCTGGCCGTCCTGCCGGACGGCCGCGTGCTGCACACCACCCGGGGCGGCGAGGTCTGGCTCAACAACCCGCGCAACGGCCTCAATACGCTGGCCGGCACCCTCGACGTGTACACGCACGACGAGGAGGGCCTTCAGGCGGTGGCCATCGACCCCGGATTCAACGGGGTCACCAACCGCTGGGTTTATCTCTATTACGCGCCCCCGCTGGACACCCCGACCGATGACCCGGCGACCCCGGACATCAACGAGGGCGATGCCCCGATCACCGGTTCCCCCGAGGACTTCGAGCCGTTCGAGGGCGTCAGCCGGCTCTCCCGCTTCCAGTTGCGCGGCGACAAGCTCGATCTGAGCACCGAGCAGCAGATCATCGAGGTGGCGGCCGACCGGGGCATCTGCTGCCACGTCGGCGGCGACATCGTCTTCGACCGGGCCGGCAATCTGCTGCTGTCGACCGGCGACGACTCCAACCCGTTCGACTCGGCCGGCTACACCCCGATCGACGAGCGCCCGGAGCGCAATCCGGCGTACGACGCGCAGCGCACCTCCGCCAACACCAATGATCTGCGCGGCAAGGTGCTGCGCATCAAGGTCAATCGGGACGGCTCGTACTCCATCCCGCGCGGCAACCTCTTCAAGCCGGGGACGGCCAACGCCCGGCCGGAGATCTATCTGATGGGGCTGCGCAACCCGTTCCGGATCGAGATCGACCCGCGCGACGACACCTTGTACGTGGCGGACTACTCGCCGGACGCCCGGGTGGACGACCCGAAGCGCGGCCCGGCCGGCACCGGTAAGTGGTTCGCCGCGCGGCAGGCCGGCAACCACGGCTGGCCGTACTGTGTCTCGCCCGACATGCCGTACGTCGAGTACGACTTCGCCACCGGTGTCTCAGGCGAGCCCTTCGACTGTGCCGCCCCGGTGAACGACTCGCCGCGCAACACCGGGCTGCGCGAGCTGCCGCCGGTGGAGCCGTCGCAGCTGCTGTACGGGTACGGCGAGTCGTCGGAGTTCCCGGAGCTGGGCACCGGCGGCATCGGCCCGATGGCCGGCCCGGTGTACGAGTACGACTGGCTCACCGCCAAGCTGCCCGGCTCGCGGGCCTGGCCGAAGGAGTACGCGGGCAAGCCGCTGTTCTTCGAGTTCACCCGGGACAGGATCTGGGGCCTGACGCTGAACCGGCAGGGCGACATCAGCCATGTCGAGGACGTGTTGCCGGGGATGCCGTTCTCGTCCCTGATGGACATGGAGTTCGGCCCGGACGGCGCGCTGTACGTCCTGGAGTACGGCAAGGGCTTCTTCAGCGAGAACCCGGAGGCCCAGCTGGCCCGGATCGACTACATCGGGAAGAACGGCAACCACACCCCGGTGCCGGTGGCGTCCGCCGATGTGACCACCGGGCACGCGCCGCTGACGGTCAACTTCTCCAGCGAGGGCACGTACGACCCGGACGGTGACCGGCTGCTGTACGCCTGGGACTTCAACTCGGACGGCAAGATCGATTCGCGCAAGGCGAACCCGACCTTCACCTACAAGAAGAACGGGGTCTACACCGCCTCGCTGCGGGTGACGGACATCGGCGGGCGCGACCGGGGCCGGTCGGCGAACGCCGAGGTGAAGATCGTCATCGGGAACGACACGCCGCAGGTCAGCTTCATCAAGCCGGTCACCGGTGAGGAGTTCTGGTTCGGCGATGTCATCGAGTTCGAGGTGACGGTGACGGACGATCAGCCGGTGGACTGCGCACGGGTGACGGTCACCTACATCCTGGGCCATGACACCCACGGCCACCCGATGACCACGGCGCGCGGCTGCAAGGGCAGCATCCGCACCGGCACCGATGATTCGCACGATCCCGATCACGACGACCTCAAGGGTGTGTTCGTGGCGAGTTACACCGACCCGGGGGTGGACGGGCTGCCGCCGCTGACCGGGACCGCAGAGGTCACGCTCAATCCGGTACGTCGCTGATTGAGCTGGGAATGATCGTGACTGATCAGGACCGACCGGGATCGACCGGTGATTAGCCGGAGATTGACCGGGGATTGACCGGGTGGCCCCGGCCCACAGGACGACGGGCCGGGGCCACCCGAGCGGAACCACTGACCAGGAGGTCTGCACATGTCACCGTCACCGCTCACCCCACGCATCGGGGCGTGGTTCATCGGCGCCAGGGGATCGGTGGCGACCACCGCCACGGTCGGCACCCTCGCGCTGCGCGCCGGGCTCGGCACCCCGGACGGCTGCGTGAGCGAACTGCCCGAGGTGGCCGCGGCCAAGCTGCCCGCGCTCACCGGCATCATCACCGGCGGCCACGAGGTCGGCGAGGGCTCCCTCCCCAAACGCGCCGAGGAACTCGCCGCCGGCGGCGTCTTCCCCGACGCCCTGGCCCGCGCCCTGACCACCGAACTCGCGGCGGCGGACGCCCGGATACGCCCCGGGGCCGGACCCGGCGGCGAAACCCAGCGGGCGGCGGCCCGCCGCATCCAGGACGACATCGCCGCCTTCCGGGAGCAGCACGGCCTCGCCGAGGTGGTCGTGGTCGACGTCTCCAGCACCGAACCGCCGGTGGCCGCCGCCGACACCCCCGAACTGTCCACCCTGGAGCTGCTGGAGGCCGCCCTGGACCGGGGCGAATCCCCGCTGCCCACCAGCTCGCTGTACGTGTACGCCGCGTTCCGGGCCGGCTGCCCGGTCGTCGCCTTCACCCCCAGCCCCGGCCCGCGCCTTCCCGCGCTCGCCGAGCTCGCGCTGGCGCAGGGCCTGCCGTGGGCCGGCTCCGACGGCAAGACCGGCGAGACGCTGCTGAAATCGGCGCTCGCCCCGATGTTCGCCCACCGGGCGCTCACCGTACGGTCCTGGGCCTCCGTCAACCTGCTGGGCGGCGGCGACGGCCGCACCCTGGCCGACCCGGCGGCGGCCGAGAGCAAGCTGCGCACCAAGGGCCAGGGCCTGGAGGCGATCCTCGGCCACCGGGTCGACGGCCCGATGCACATCGACTACGTCGCCGACCTCGGAGACTGGAAGACCGCCTGGGACCACGTCTCCTTCGAGGGCTTCCTCGGCACCCGCATGTCGCTGCAATTCACCTGGAGCGGCTGCGACTCGGCGCTGGCCGCGCCGCTGGTGCTGGACCTGGTGCGGCTCACGGCGCGGGCGAAGCAGGCCGGGCAGGCAGGTCCGCTCGCGGCGCTCGGCTTCTTCTTCAAGGACCCGGCGGGCACCGGCGAACACGACCTCGGCACGCAGTGGGCGGCCCTGACCGGCTGGTGCGCGGCGCTCGGCGCCGAGGAGGACGGCGCGTGAGGCCGCGCGACGCCGCCGAACTGCTGCGGCTGCCCGCCGCGCTGACCGTCCCCGGCGACAGCCTGGCGGGCGCGGCGGCGGCCGGCCGGCCCTACGGCGGCCGGACCTGGGCGGCGCCCGCCGCCTCGGTGTGCCTGTATCTGGCGGGCATGGCGCTCAACGACTTCGCGGACGCCGACCTGGACGCGCGGGAGCGCCCCGAGCGGCCGATCCCGTCCGGGCGGGTGGACGCCTTCGAGGCGCTGGGACTGGCCACCGCGCTGACCGGCGCCGGACTGACCCTGGCCGGGGTGGCGGGCGGCCGGAAGGCGCTGCGGGTCGCGGTGCCGCTGGCCGCGACGGTCTGGACGTACGACCTGTGGGCACAGCGCACGGTGGCCGGCCCGGCCGTGATGGCGCTGGCCCGCGGCCTTGATGTGCTCCTGGGCGCGGGCGGCGACCTGCGCCGGGCGGGCCTGCCGGCCCTGGCGATCGCCACCCACACGGCGGGCGTGACGATGCTGAGCCGCGGCGAGGTCCACGGCACAACCCGCAGCACGGCGGGCGCGGCCCTGACGGCGACGGCGCTGGCGGCAACACTGGCCGCCACCCCCCGCCCGGACCGTACGGCCCGCCCGGACCGTACGGACCGTACGGACCGTACGGCACCGGGCGGCGCCGAGCCGCCCGGTGTGGCGCGTGCCGCGGCCTCCACCGCTGCGACCGCCGGGCACGGCCCGGCGGTCCGGCCGGCCGGCGGCCCGGTGGTCACCGCCCCGGGCGCGGGGCGCCGGGCCGTGGACCGCTGGGCGGTCGCCGGGGGGTTGGCCGGTTATGTCGGCACCGTGGGGCGCGCACAGCTCGGCGCGGTGCGTACGCCGGGGCATGCCGGCACCGTACGGGCCGCTACCGGGACCGGCGTACGCGGCGTCACGGCCCTGCAATCCGCGCTGCTCGCCGGGGCCGGCGCCCCCGTGCTGGCCGGGGCGCTGACCGCGTTGGGCGGGCTGGCCCGCCTCGCCTCCCGAAAGGTGTCCCCCACATGACCGACCCCGACAAGCCGCGCTTCGGCTACGGCACCAACGGCTTCGCCAACCACCGCCTCGAAGACGCCCTCGACGTGATCGCCGGCCTCGGGTACGACGGGGTGGCGCTGACCCTCGACCACCACCATCTGGACCCGTTCGCACCGGACCTCGCCGCCCGTACGGCGGCCGTGGCGCGCCGCCTGGAGCGGCTCGGCCTGGCGGTGGTGATCGAGACCGGCGCCCGATTCCTCATGGACCCGTGGCACAAGCACGAGCCCACCCTCGTTTCGCGCGAGGGCCGCGACCGCCGCGTCGCGTATCTGAACCTGGCGGTACGGGTCGCCGCCGATCTCGGCGCGCAGGCCGTCTCCTTCTGGTCCGGCATCCTGCCGCCGGACACGACGCCCGAGGAGGGCTGGGAGCGGATGACGGCGGGCGTGGCCGAGGTGCTGCGCACGGCCGAGGCGCACCAGGTGGTCTGCGCGGTGGAACCCGAACCCGGCATGTTCATCGACACGCTGGCCGGCGTCACACAGCTGCGCCGCCGGCTCGGCGAGCCGCCCGCGCTGCGCTACACGATCGACATCGGCCACACCGTGTGCAACGAGCCGGCGGCCACCGCGGACTGCGTGCGGACGGCCGGCCCGCTGCTGGCCAACGTCCAGGCGGACGACATGCTGCCCGGCGTCCACGACCATCTGGAGTTCGGCGAGGGCGACATCGACCTGGTCGCCACGCTGGGCGCCCTGCGCGAGGTCGGCTACGGCGGCCTGGTGGCCGTGGAACTCCCGCGCCACGCCCACGCCGCCCCGGTGGTGGCGGCCCGCGCCCTGGAGGCGCTGCGCGCCGCGGAGGCGAAGCTGTGACCGACTTGATCACCAGGTTCCCGGCGGTGGCCCGCGAGGTCGGCAAGGAGCGGGCGGACGCCGCCCGGGTGACCCTGCTGACGGCGGCGGCCCGGGCCGGCACGCTCACCGGCACCTTGCTGGCCGAGTTGTACGACTTCGGCGACTCGGACGAGAAGCGGGCGGTGCTGCTGGCGCTGAACGAACCGGAGCTGGCCGGGCTGGGCGCGGAACCGCTGCTGGCGGACGCCCTGCGCACGAACGACCCCCGGCTGGTGGCGGCGGCGCTCGGCCCGTACGCCGCCCGCCGGCTGACGCCCGACGCGTGGCGGCACGGCGTCCTGAAGTGCCTGTTCATGGAGATCCCGCTCGACTCGATCACCGGCTGGACCGAACGCGCCGACCCCGACCCCGAACTGGCGCGGATGACGCGCGCCTATGTGACGGAACGCCGGGCGGCGGGCCGCGACATCCCGGCAGACGCCCTTCGCCTCATCGAACGGAACGACCGCTGATGCGCATCTTCGACCCCCACATCCACATGACCTCCCGCACCACCGACGACTACCAGGCGATGTACGAGGCCGGGGTGCGCGCCGTCACCGAGCCGGCGTTCTGGCTGGGCCAGCCCCGTACGTCGGTGGGCTCCTTCCGCGACTACTTCGACACCCTGGTGGGCTGGGAACGGTTCCGCGCCGCCCAGTTCGGCATCCGGCACCACTGCACGATCGCGCTGAACCCGAAGGAGGCCAACGACCCCCGGCTGGCCGGGGTGCTGGACCTGCTGCCCCGCTATCTGGCGAAGGACGGCGTGGTCGCGGTCGGCGAGACCGGGTTCGACGCGATGACGGACGCGGAGGAGAAGATCTTCACCCGCCATCTGGATCTGGCGGTGGAGCACGGCCTGCCGGTCCTGGTGCACACCCCCCACCGCGACAAGGCGGCCGGCACCCGCCGCACCCTGGACCTGGTGGCGGCCCGCGGGCTGCCCGCCGAGCGGGTGCTGGTGGACCACCTGAACGAGGTGACGGTGGGCCTGGTGGCGAACACCGGCTGCTGGATGGGCTTCTCGATCTACCCCGACACCAAGATGGACGAGGAGCGGATGGTCCGGATCCTGACCGAGTACGGCACGGACCGGATGATCGTCAACTCGGCGGCGGACTGGGGCCGCAGTGACCCGCTCAAGACGGCGAAGACGGGCGCGGCCATGCTGGCGGCCGGCTTCTCGCCGGACGAGGTCGACCAGGTGCTGTGGCGCAACCCGGTGGAGTTCTACGCGCAGAGCGGCCGGCTGCTGCTGGACGAGCCGGCCGACGCCCCCGCCTCGACGTGGGAAGGCAACTCGATCCTGCGCGGCGAACGCAAGGACGTGGCATGAGGTTCGTACACCGGGACGGCACGACGATCCATCTCGCCTACTGCACCAACGTCCACCCGGCCGAGGACCTCGCGGGCGTGCACCGCCAGCTGGAGGTGTACGGGGCGGGCGTCCGCGCCCGCCTCGGGGCCGCCCGCCTGGGCCTCGGGCTGTGGCTCCCGGCGGAACTGGCGGCACGGCTGGCGGCGGACGAGGCCGCGGTGCGGGACCTCCGCCGCCGGCTGTCGGCCCAGGGCCTGGAGGTGGTGACGCTGAACGCCTTCCCCTACCGGGGGTTTCACGCCCCGGTGGTGAAGAGGGCGGTCTACCACCCGGACTGGACCGAGGAGGACCGGCTGACCTACACGCTCAACTGCGCGCGGGTGCTGGCGGCGCTGCTCCCGGATGACGCCACGCGCGGCAGTATTTCCACAGTCCCGCTCGCCTGGCGCGATCCGTGGGACGGGGTGCGGGCGGACCTGGCCCGTAAAAAACTGGCTCGCCTGGCCGACGGCTTGGCGAGGATCGAGGCGGAGACGGGGCGTACGATCCGGGTCGCGTTCGAGCCGGAGCCCGGCTGTGTCGTGGAGACGACGGCCGACGCGGTGCGCGAGCTGTCGGGAATCGACACCGACCGCCTCGGTGTGTGCCTGGATCTGTGTCATCTGGCGGTGGGCTGGGAGCACCCGGGGGAGGCGGTGGGCCGGCTGGCCGGGGCGGGGCTGCCGGTGGTGAAGGCGCAGGTATCGGCGGCGCTGGAGGCGGCGTCGCCGGCCGATGCCGCGACCCGGGCGGCGCTGGCCCGGTATACGGAGGAACGTTTCCTCCATCAGGTGCGCAACGCCTCGGGCGGCGCGAGCGACGATCTTCCCGAGGCGCTGAGCGGTCTGCCGGGCGGCGATGAGGGCAGTGGCTGGCGGGTGCACTTCCACGCCCCGCTGCACGAGCGGCCGGAACCGCCGCTTACCTCGACGACACCTCATCTGCGCTCCGCTCTCCACGCGTTGCTGGCCGGCCCACGGGCCCTGACCGACCACCTGGAGGTGGAGACGTACACCTGGTCCGTCCTGCCCGAACACCGCCGCCCGACGACGGCCGCGGAGTTGGCGGACGGTCTGGCGGCCGAACTGGAGTGGACCAGGAAAGCCCTGCTCGCCGTGGGTTTGCAGGAGATCTGAAGGAGCTCTGAGACAACAACCATGTCCCCCAAGCGCATCCTGCTGCTCAATGTGGTGGGTCTGACCCCGCGGCTGCTGGCCCACGCCCCGAACCTGCGCGCCGTGGCCGCGGCCGGCTGGCAGGCCGAGCTGGCCCCGGTGCTGCCGGCGGTCACCTGCTCCGTACAGTCCTCGATGCTCACCGGCCTGCCGCCGTCCGGGCACGGCATCGTCGGCAATGGCTGGTACTTCCGAGACCAGGGCGAAATCCATCTGTGGCGGCAGCACAACCGCCTGGTGGAGGGCGAGAAGGTCTGGGACGCGGCCCGCAAGGTGTACCCGGACTACAAGGTGGCGAACATCTGCTGGTGGTACGCGATGGGCGCGGACACCGACTGGACGGTGACCCCCCGCCCCGTCTACCACGCGGACGGCCGCAAGTCCCCCGACTGCTACACCCGGCCGCCCGGGCTGCACGACGAACTGGTCGCCGAACTCGGCCCGTTCCCGATGTTCCACTACTGGGGCCCGACCGCCTCGCTGCGCTCCAGCGAATGGATCGTGGCGGCCACCCGCCGGCTGCTGCCACGCGCCGACCTCACCTTGAGCTACATCCCGCATCTGGACTACGACCTGCAACGCTACGGTCCGGACAGCCCGCAGGCGATCCGCGCGGCGCGGGACGTGGACCGCGTCCTGGCCCCGCTGCTGGCGGACGCGAAGGCGTCCGGCACCACGGTCGTCGTGGTGAGCGAGTACGGCATCACGAAGGCGAGCCAACCGGTGGACGTCAACCGGGCCCTGCGCCGGGCCGGCCTGCTGGAGGTCTACACCCAGGACGGCATGGAGTACCTGGACCCCTGGGTGTCGCGGGCTTTCGCGGTGTCCGACCACCAAGTGGCCCACGTGTATGTGCCGGACGCGGACGACCTGGCGAAGGTGGCGGAGCTGTGCGCCCAACTGCCGGGCGTGGCGGAGGTGTTGACCAAGGAGGCGCAGGCGGAGTACGGCCTGGCCCACGAACGCTCCGGCGAACTGGTGCTGGTGGCCGAGCCGGAGGCGTGGTTCACGTACTACTACTGGCTGGACGACGCCCACGCCCCGGACTTCGCCCGGGGCGTGGAGATCCACCGCAAGCCCGGCTACGACCCGGCCGAGCTGTTCTTCGACCCGGCCAACCCGAGGGCCCGGTTGCAGGCGGCCACCGGCCTGGCGCGCAAGAAGCTGGGCCTGCGCTATGCGATGAACGTGGTGCCGCTCGACCCGAGCTGGGTGACCGGCACCCACGGCCGCCTTCCCGACTCCCCCGAGGACGGCCCGGTGCTGCTGTGTTCCACGGCCGACTCCGCCCGACCCCGCCTGGAGGCCGCGGAGGTCAAGTCCCTCCTGCTGACCCTGGCGGGCATCGGCGCGGAGCGGTGACTACCGCTTCTTCTTCGTCTTCCGCTTCTGCCGCGCCGACCACTCGCCGCGGTGGAGCTGGCAGCGGGAGTAGCCGATCATCGCCGGGTTCCGGCAGGGCTTTCCCGTTGTGGTGTTCGTGGATCCGCACCTGACCTGTTTGCCCATGGGTTTCCCCAGTCGTGAGGCGGCATGCCAGACATATCGTCCCAGGCGGGTTCTCCGTACGCCAGACGGCGACAGGGCCGCACCGTTCGCGGTGCGGCCCTGTCCCACGGTGCCGTTACCTGGTCGGGTCAGCCGAGGGACACCGACCGCTGGATGAGCCCGCCGCCGACACCGTTACCGCCCGGGAGGGTGGCGGAGTAGTCGCCGACCGCCCAGAACGTGCCGGTGTCGCCGACCGGTGCCAGGTCGTAGAAGGAGTAGCTGGGCCACTGGGCCTCCGGGCCGGTGGCCCAGGCGCCGAACTCCTTGGTCCAGTCGGTGCCGTCGTAGTGCCAGAACACCGGCGGGGCGTAGGCGGGCTCGCCCCGGTCCATGCCGCTGACCCACAGGCCGCCGTTGCCGTCGGTGGTGATCGCTTGCAGATACAGCTCGGTGAGCGACCCGGTGACGTCCCGCCACCGGGTCCCGTCCCAGTGGGTGACGGCCGGCACGGCCGGCGTGGCGTCGACGCCCTCGGCGTATCCCGCCACATACACATCGCCGGGTCCGGCGACGGTGATCCGGTCGATCTCGGTGCGGGCCGGGACGGGCGGCGTCGGCAGCTCGGTCCAGTCGGTGCCGTCCCAGTGGTAGGCGACCGGATGGCCGGTCTTCGCCGGGTACTTCATGCCGGTCGCGTAGGCGTCGTCGGCGCTGAGGGCGTCGAGGTCGCGGATGGTGACCAGTTCGGGCAGGGCGAGGGCCGTCCACTCGCCGTCGGCGTACGTGTGCAGGGCCTCCCCGCCCACGAAGAGCCGTCCGGGCACGGCCTTGACCGGCGCGTCCGGCCAGGAGTCCCCGATGTGCGGCGGCGCGGGTACGGTGCTCCACCGCTCGCCGTCGTAGTGGGCGAGCACCGGGTCCCGTACGAGGGTGCCGAAGGCCCACACGTCGTCCTCGGCGACGGCGCTGACCGCGGACCACTGCCCCACCCGGGGCAGCCCCGGGGCGGTGTCCTGGCGCCAGCTCGTGCCGTCCCAGCGCATGACGACGCCGCGCCCGTCCTTGCTGCCGACCGCCCAGGCGGCGTCCTCGCCGGGGGCGGAGACCGAGAACACCGATGTGATGGGGGAGTTCCCGGACAGGGATATCTCCCAGTTGGCGGTCTGCGCCGCGTCATGGTCCGCGTCGACGGCCATGGCACCACCGGCACCGAACAGTCCGGCCACCAGGGCCATCGAGACTGCGGCGGTACGCAGCAGGTTCCGTCCGTGCATGGGTCGGTGTCCCCTTCTTTCCAAGGTCAACTCTGCATCGGACAGCGTGACATGGGCGGACGGGACCGGGCCACCCCCTTATTGGGCGGGTGTTACGCGGGGCCGGTCATGTGGACCGGGAGGGTGCGGAAGGTACGGACCACGGGGGTCTGGTGGTAGCGCAACTCCGTGGCGGGGACGGCGAGGGCGGCCTGGGGGAAGCGGGTGAAGAGGGTGCGGGCGGCGACTTCGGTGATGGCTTTGGCGAGGTGGGCGCCGGAGCAGTAGTGGATGCCGGCTCCGAAACTCAGGTGGGTGGGTTTGGGGCGGGTGAGATCCAGGGTGCGGGGGCAGCCGGTGAAGCCGGGCAGGCGTTCCGCGTCGTGGTTGGCGGACATGACGCTGATGATGACGATCTCGCCCTCGGGGATGGTGACGCCGCCGATGTCGACGGGTTCGGTGGTGACCCGTTGCAGGGCGTTGTTGATGGGGCTGACGTAACGGATCAGTTCGTCGACCTCCTTGCCCCAGCGATCGGGTCCTGCCAGCAGTGCGGTGCGCTCTGCCGGATGGGTGAGGAGGGCGCCGAGGACTCCGCCGACGAGGCTGGCGGTGGTGTCGTTGCCGCCGGTCATCAGGGCGAATCCGGTGGAGAGGATCTCGGTGGGGGTGAGCCGGACCTCGGGGTCGGCATGGATCAGGTCGGACAGAAGGTCGTCGCCGGGCTCGCGCTCCTTGCGGGAGATGAGCTGGGACATGAAGGCGGAGAGTTCGGCGACGCTGTGGTGCAGTTCGCTGGAGCCGGCGCTGGGAGAGTGCGTGCGCAGGGCGTGTGACCAGCGCAGGAAGTCGGGCCAGGCGTCGGTGGGGACGCCCATGAGTTCGGCGATGGCGATGACGGGCAGCGGGTCGGCGTACCCCTCGATGAGGTCGGCGGGACCGGCGGGCGGCAGCCGGTCCAGGAGTTCGACGGCGATGTCCTCGATGCGGGGGCGCAGGGAGTCCGCGCGGCGCGGGGTGAAGGCGTAGCTGATGGCCCGGCGCAGCGGGGTGTGCCGAGGTGGTTCGAGGTTGGCGAGGTGGTTGGTCTCCTCGGGCGGCGGGGTGAGCGCCCGGCCGGCGCGCCGCGACATCAGCTGGTAGTGGAGGTGGATGTCGCGGCTCAGCCGGGGGTCGGCGAGGGCCGCCCTGGCGTCGTCGTAGCGGGTGATGACCCAGGCCCGGCCGCCGTCCGGCAGGGCGATCTCGCAGACCGGCCGCTCGGCGCGCACCTGGCTCAGCACCGGGTAGGGGTCTTGGACGAACTCGTCGGTGAAGATCCAGTACCGGGAGCGGCTGGGTGCGGCCGTCATAGGGGGTGCCCTCCGTCATCTGGCCTGCTGGGGTGGCTCGTTCCCGGAGATTAGCCGCGGCTGGGGGGCTGGGCGGGGGCCGTTTCCAAGACTTCGAATCGGGCGGGACGGCAGGGGCGGGATATCTGCCGATCGGCAGAGGCGGCACCCTGGCATCGCTCCTAGGCTCCGGGTCGACGGCGGGCGCATTCCGAAGGTGCCCGGAGTGGAACCGGTCGTGACGACGGGCCGATGTATGGGGAGAGTGAACGTGTGACCGCGACAAAGTCAGCCGCACCGGAGTTGCTGGGGACGGACACCGCCGTCCGTGCCGTGGGCCTGGAGAAGATCTACGGCACCGGGGCCGCCGAGGTCCGGGCGCTGGACGGGGTGAATCTGGAGCTGCCCCGGGGCGAGTTTACCGCCGTGATGGGTCCCTCTGGGTCGGGCAAGTCCACGTTGATGCACTGTCTGGCCGGTCTGGACACGGCGACCGCCGGGGACATCTTCATCACCGATCTCCAGGTGAACGGGATGTCGGAGAAGGAGCTGACCGGGCTGCGGCGGGAACTGCTGGGTTTTATCTTCCAGCAGTTCCATCTGCTGCCGATGCTCACGGCTGAGGAGAACATTCTGCTGCCGCTGACGATCGCCAAGCGGAAACCGTCCCCGGAGTGGTTCCGGGAGGTCATCGAGGCGGTGGGGATCGCCGACCGGCTGGCGCATCTGCCGTCGGAGATGTCGGGCGGGCAGCAGCAGCGGGTGGCGTGCGCGCGGGCGATGATGGGCCGGCCCGAGGTGATCTTCGCCGATGAGCCGACCGGCAACCTGGATTCGAGGGCCGGCACCGAGGTGCTGACGTTCCTGCGCAAGTCGGTGGACACGCTGGGGCAGACGATTCTGATGGTGACCCACGATCCGGATGCCGCGACCTACGCGGACCGGGTCGTGTTCCTGATGGACGGTCATATCGTCAATGAGTTGCGGAAGCCGACCGCCGACCAGGTGTTGGCCGCCATGAAGGCCCTGAGCAACCTGAAGCAGGGCGCGTGATGTTCACGACGACGCTGAAAAGCCTGCTGTCCCGCAAACTGAGACTGTTTCTGTCCGGCTTCGCCGTCATGCTCGGCGTGACCTTCGTGACGGGCGCGCTCGTCATGCAGGACACTCTGGGCCGGTCCTTCGACGCCCAGTTCGCCGGGGCGCACGACGATATCGATCTGCGGGTGTCGCGGGAGCCGGTTGTGGAGTCGTCGGACGGGCGGGCCGCGACGCTGCCGCCGGTGGACGACGCGGTGGTGGCGCGGGTGGCCGCCTTGCCGGAGGTTGCCGGGGCGCGCGGCATCGTCCAGGTCGAGGGGGCCCGTGCGCTGGCGGCGGACGGCACGGTGGTGGGTGACACCGGCGGTCCCCGGTACGGCCGGAGCTGGACCGGTGAGAACGAGCTGCTGAGTCTGCGTTCGGGCCGGGAGCCGCAGGCCGAGAACGAGATCGCGGTGAACGCCGGGCTGGCTGAGAAGGCCGGCTTCGAACTCGGTGACCGGGTCGGGGTGCTGACCGGCGAGCCGCGCCGGGAGTTCATCCTGGTCGGGATCTTCGGCTACTCCGGCGATCGGGATTCCATCGGCGGCGAGCAGACGGTGGCGTTCACCGAGCCGGTCGCCCAGCAGCTGATGATGGGCGCGCCGGGCACGTACTCCGGGGTGGATGTGACGGTCGCTCCGGACGCGGCGGTGGCCGGGGTGCGGCAGGCTCTGCTCGCCGAGCTGGGCGAGGAGTACGCGGTGCGGACGGCGGCGCAGGTGTCGCGGGACGAGTCGGGGCAGGCCCGGGAGATCGTCGACATGCTGGCGATGCTGCTGCTGGGCTTCGCGGGCGTATCGGTGTTCGTGTCGGTGTTCCTGATCATCAACACCTTCTCGATCCTGATCGCTCAGCGCACCAAGGAACTGGCGCTGTTGCGCGCGCTGGGGGCCAGCCGGCGCCAGCTGCGCGGATCGGTGCTGACGGAGTCCGTGGTGATCGGCGTGGTCGCGTCCGCGATCGGGCTGCTGCTGGGGATCGGCATCGGCGCCCTGGGCGCGGGTGCGGTGGCCTCGGGTTCGGAGGGGATGCGGCAAGCGTCGCTGGGGGTGCCGCCCGGTGCGGTGATCGCCGCGTTCCTGATCGGGATCGGGGCGACGATGCTGGCCTCGCTGGCTCCGGCCCGGCGGGCGGCGAAGGTGGCGCCGATCGCCGCGTTCGTGGACACCGGGGCGCCGCGCGGGCGGGGCCGTAAGCAGACCATCACCGGGGTGGTGCTGCTGGTGCCCGGCGCGCTGATGCTGGTGGCGGGGCTGCTGGACGGGTCCTCGGACGGGGCGGGGCTGATTCTGGGCGGGGCGGCGCTGGCCTTCGTGGCGGTCATGCTGCTGACGCCGCTGGTCAGCCGGCGCTCGGTGTGGGCGCTGGGGGCGGTGTTCGCCCGGTCGCTGCCCGGCCAGCTGGGCCGGCGCAACTCGGCACGCGATCCGCGGCGCACGGCGGTGACCGCCTCGGCCATGATGATCGGGGTGGCGCTGGTGACCGCGATCAGTACGGTGGCGGCGTCGGCGGAGAACAGTGTGGTCAGCCAGATCGACCGGGAGTTGCGGGCGGAGCTGGCCGCGATGGGCCAGGCGGGGTCGGCGGCCTCGGCCACGATCGATCCGGCCGCGATCGAGGAGGTGGCGGCGCTGCCGGGGGTGGCGCGGGTCGCGGCGGTGGCGGTGGGCTCCGGCAAGGTCGGGGACGATACGGCCGCGGTGATGTCGTGGCCGGACTGGAGCACGGCCCGGGAGATGCTGAGTCTGACTGCGCGGGAGGGTTCGATCGACGCGCTGCCCGAGGGCAGTCTGCTGATGAACCGGGGAACGGCGGACTCGCTGGGCCTGGCGGTGGCGGATTCGGTGACGCTGCGGCTGGAGCGAGGTGAGCCGGGGACGTTCACGGTGGCGGGTGTCTTCGAGAACTCGGCGCTGGTGGGCGGGGTCGTGGTGCCCTGGTCGCAGGCGATGGACGGGTTCCGGCATCAGCAGATGACGCAGGCGTTCTTCCAACTGGCGGACGGAACCTCGGCCGACGCGGTGCGGCCGGCAATCGAGCGGGCGCTGGCGGGCAGCCCGGAGGTCTCGGTGCTGACCAGGGACGAGGTGGCGGGTCTGTTCAGTGACGGGTTCGCCATGCTGCTGGTGATGGTGCAGGCGCTGCTGGCGGTGACGATGATCATCGCGGTGCTCGGCATCGTCAACACCC
Organism: Streptomyces sp. NTD107; assembly: GCF_059510435.1. Classification (NCBI taxonomy): domain Bacteria; kingdom Bacillati; phylum Actinomycetota; class Actinomycetes; order Kitasatosporales; family Streptomycetaceae; genus Streptomyces; species Streptomyces sp. NTD107. The sequence goes on from NZ_JCAJZV010000007.1 coordinate 24,042, forward strand.
TGGCGCTGTCGGTGCTGGAGCGGACCAGGGAGATCGGCGCGCTGCGGGCGCTGGGCCTGAGCCGGGGGCAGACGGTGCGGATGGTGATGAGTGAATCGGTGGTGATCTCGCTGTTCGGCGCCGTCTTGGGCGTGGTGGTCGGTGCGCTGCTGGGTCTGGCGATCGCCCAGTCGATGAAGGGGCAGGGTGTCAGCCAGCTGTCGCTGCCGTGGTCGCAGATGGTGGTGTATCTGATCGGGTCGGTGGTGGTCGGTGCGCTGGCCGCGCTGGGTCCTGCCCGCCGTGGCAGCAGGGTCAGGGTGTTGAGCGCGGTCGGACAGGGGTAAGTAGCGCGCACCGCCGGAATTGGCGCCCTGGGAATGTGACCCAGGGCGCCATTCGGGCTGCCATGTGGCTTGCCAGGTAGCTGTTTTTGCAGGTTCCTGCATCGGCGGTTGCTCTTCCGTATCAGGTGAGTTGATATGGAGTCAGCAGCGGGGACGTTGCACCGTACGAGGTACGGTGCCGGGCGCATGGCACAGCGCGCGGCGGTAGCGCAGTGAGCCGTTGGACGACCGCAGGGGGAAGAATGCACGAACGTGAATTCCGCGCCTTTGTCTCCATTGCAGATATTGGCCGGATGGACCAAGCGGCAAAGGAGCTCGGATACTCCCAGCCCGCCATCAGCTATCAAATAAAGTGCTTGGAAAAGGTGTTGGGCGCCACGTTGTTCGTCAGAGATTCCACGGGGACGCAGTTGACCAGAGAGGGGCGCATGATCCTGCCGTCGGCGAGAGCCGTACTGGCGTTGATCGACGGAATGAAGTCATTCGGTCAGGTGTGATGACGGGGTCCGGGCGCGGCCGGCCCGGCGGGTCCGGCGCCCGGGTCAGGCCCGCCAGCCGCTGGAATGCTGGTGCTCCCACTGCCAGGCGGCGATGCCCATGCGGTTGCGGACCGCCAGTTTCCGCTGGAGATTGGCCACATGGGTCTTGACCGTGCCCGCGGAAATGAACAGGTCACGGGCGATCTCCGCATTGGTCAGTCCTTCCGCCACCAGCCGGGCGATCTCCTTCTCCCGGCTGGTGAGCGGTTCCACCGGCTCGGCCGGCCGCTCCTGGGCGGGGTCCCGCATGTGTTGCAGCAGCCGCACCGTCACCGAGGGGCTGATCAGCGCGTCCCCGGCCATCGCGGCGCGTACCGCCTCCACGAGCAGCGCGGGCCCGGACCGCTTGAGGAGAAAACCGCAGGCCCCGTGCCGCAATGCTGTATGAACATATTCATCAAGGTCGAATGTGGTGACCACGATGACCCGCACCGACGGGGATTCCTGCTCCTGGACCAGCCTCCGGGTCACCTCAAGGCCGTCCACGCGCGGCATGCGAATATCCGCCAGCAGGACATCGGGTTTTAACGAACCGGTGAGTTCGAGTGCTTCCCGGCCATCACGGGCCTCCCCCACCACCTCCATGTCGGGTTGCGACTCGAGGATGAGGCGGAAGCCGATACGCACCGCTTCCTGGTCATCGGCAAGCAGAATGCGGATCGTCACATTACCAAGATAGCCCAAGTCCCTTGGGCCTGCCACCTGTTGGCATATCGAAAGATTCTCTGCGGACTTGGCCGCCGGACCGCGGATGGGCACCATCGAAAAAACGGCAGGGCTTGGGGCCAACCGAGGAGTGATTCATGGGTAAGGCCGACAGCAGAACCCGCAGACAGACGGTCGTCGCCGCGACCGTGCTGACCCTGTGTACCCTCTCCACCCCCGCCGGCGCCTGGCCGGGGGAGCGCCCGGCGGACGCCGGCGGCAGTCCGCTGAGCGTGGCCCTGCCGGACGCGCCGTCCGGCCGGGCGGCCGAATCCGTCTGGGCGGACGGCGATTCCGGCGACTCCGGTGATCCCGGGGCCGCCCTCCGTCAGGCGGCGGGCGCCTTCACGGCGGCCGGCGACAGTACGGCCGACACCCTCGGGCCGCTGTCCGTCACGCTCGCCACCGGCGGGGTCAGCACCTCGGTCTTCACCCCGCAGACCTTCACCGGCGCCGGGCCGCTGGGCGCCACCTTCACCTATGACACCGCCGCGCTGACCGACGCCGATCCGGCCGGCGCGGTCCTGCCGCCCGGCTGGCAGGTCACCCCGGGGGCAGCGGACGCCACGGCGGACGGCACCCCCAGTCCGTTCGGCGCGCCGGCCGCCCCGCTCGCCGCCCAGGACCCGGACCCGGACCCGGATCCGGCCGAACAGTCCCAGGAAGAACTGATCGAGGCCGCCACCGAAGCCGGCCTTACCTTCCACTACAGCGGCGACGAGCGGTGCGCCGATCCCGCCACACCCGCCGGCCTGCTGTGCGCCGTCACCGTCCCGGACGCCGGCGACACCCAGCTGATCTACCGCAACGGCAAACTCGTGCGGATCGTCAACCCCGGCGAGCAGACCACCGACCTCGGTTACTCCGCCGATCACCGGCTGACCAGCGTCCGCACCCCCCTGATCATGGACTGGATCGCGGTCTCCCCCCAGCGTCGGGACACCCCCCTGGCCACGTACGCGCTCGGCTACCACCGCGACGGCCGGATCAAGGACATCACAGGACCCGCCCCCGACGGCACCCGCGCCACCGAGAACCTGCGCTCCCGGCACGACTACAGCTACCGGGGCACCACCACCGAGGTGAACGTCGCCGGCCTGACCACCACCCACGGCTATGCCCGGCGCGTCACCCACGACACGTACGGCCAGCCGCTGTCCCACACGGACGGCACCGGCCGTACCACCACCTACACCTGGGCGGCGCCCGGCGTGCCCGCCTCGGTGACCGACCCGGCCGGCCGGCTCACCACCACGGTCTACGACGAGTACGGGCTGCCCTCGGTGTACGGCCCGGGCCCGGCCCGCTGCTTCGGCCCCGATCTGCGGCCCCTCGACCCGGCACCGGCCGGCTGCGAGCGGATCCCCGCCGAGACCACCACCCTCGGCGCCGCCGGGCTGACCACCGTGCGAAAGGACTCCGACGGCGTCCCGGACCTGGTGACCGAGACCCAGCTCGACCCGTACGGCATCCCCGCCGCCACCGTGACCGACCCGGACGGGCTCGCCCTGCGCACCGGGTACGAGTTCGACGAATTCTTCCGCCCGGTACGGCAGACCTGGCCGGCCGGCACCGCGCACACCTACGCCTACTACGGCCAGGACGAGACCGTGGTCAACCCCTGCGCCCCGGACGGCGATCCGCTGCCGCAGCGCGGCATGCTCAAGTCGATCACCGGGCCCGACCCGGCCACCGGATCGCCCCGGGTGGAACGTTTCGTCTTCGGCGCCCAGGGCCAGCCGGTCGCGGTGACCTTCGGCGGCACCGACTGGACCTGCGTGAGCTACGACGAGCGGGGCCGGATGACCCGTACCCACATCCCCGGCAACGCCTCGCTGCCCGAGCGCACCGTGACCTTCGATCACGCCTACGGCGGCGACCCGCTGACCCTGCGCGCGGCGCAGGCCGACCACGCCGTGCAGGTCACCACCGACCTGCTGGGCCGCACCACGCGCTACACCGACGGACTCGGCACCCGTACCGAGACCCGCTACGACCGGGCCGACCGCGCCGTCGAGGAGCGGGTGACCCCGCCGGGGCGCGGCGAGCGCGCCCAGACCGGGCGCACCGGCTACGACGCGGCCGGCCGGGTGGTGACCGTCTCGCTGGACGGCCGGCAACTGGCCGCGGCCCGATACGACCGGGCCGGCGCCCTGGAGTCGGTGCGGTACGGCAATGGCACCGCGCTCACCATTGGCCGCGACGCGGCCGGCCGGGTGCTGGAGCGGAAGGTGAACACCACCCGGGGCGGCGCGCTGAACGCGAGCGTGCAGCGGTCCCGGTCCGGCACCATCACCGATGAGACGGTGGCCGGCGTCGACGCCCGCCCGGGCCGCCCGAACTTCTCCTACGACGCGGCCGGCCGGCTGGTCCGCGCCTGGGTGCCGGGCCACGAGTACGGCTACGACTTCACCTCCGCCGCCCCGGCCGAGTGCCCCGCCGGCACCCTCGTGGACGCCGGCGCCAACGGCAACCGGGTCGCCCGCACCGATCGCACGGCGGCCGGGGAGACCCGTACCGGCTACTGCTACGACGCCGCCGACCGGCTGCTGGCCACCACCGGCGACGACGCGCTGACCGGCTTTCAGTACGGCGGCAACGGGCATCTCACTGGATACCGGGCGGCGGACGGCAGCGAGACCACCCAGCGGCAGGACGCCGCCGAACGCTACCTCGGCGGCACGGTCACCGGCCCCGGCGCGGCCGAGGTCGGCTACACCTCCGACATCCTCGACCATCTGACCTCGCGCACCGCGACGACCGGCGGCCGGACCGAAACGGTGCGCTACGGCCACACCTCGGCCGACGACCCGGACATCGATCTGGTGCTGGACGCGGACGGCCGGACCCTGACCCGGATCGTGGCGCTGCCCGGCGGGGTGCTGCACATGGCCGCCACCCGCGCCAACCCGGCTGCCTCCAGCTGGAGCTATCCCACCGTGCGCGGCGACATCTTCGCCACGGCCGACGACCGGGGCACCAAGACCAGCGGGCCGCACTTCTACGGGCCGTTCGGCGAGCCGCTGCGCGCCGACGGCACCGTCGACCCGGCCGCGCTCCCCGACAATCTGCCCGGCGACTTCGACTACGGCTGGGCGGGCGCCTTCCAGCGCGGCACCGAGCACGCAGGCAGCCAGTACAACACCGTGCTGGACACCCGGGTGCTGAACACCGCCTTCGGCCGGTTCTCCGCCCCGATCGCCGGCGGCCCCTTCCTCAACGCCTACGAGTACGCGGCGGGCGACCCCATCAACCACGTGAGCGCCAACGGCTACGCCCTGACCGGAGACCTGGACACCACCCCCTAGGTCCTGTCTGACAAACCCGCCTGGCCCGCGTCGCCTGGCACCGGGGGCACCTCCCGGGCCCTCAAGGGCCTGGGGGAGCCTCGCCGCACTCCGCTTCGCTGCGTCTCTGCTCTGTTGAGCGACCTGGGAAGCAGAGCTGTCGAGACGCCCAAGTAGCCCCTCCCCAAGCTCTTCGAGCAGGGGATACCCCATGGCCGGGAGGTGCCCCCCGCACCAGACAACGCGGGCCCAACCGGCGCCATGTGTCAGACAGGACCTAGCCGGGCCGGCGACATCCCTTCGAGAAAGGCACTGAGAGAGGTTCCGATGGACACCGCGATCACCGACGCACAGACCGAACTGACGGAGCACAACGGCACCCGGCTGCTGCGGGTCACCCCCCACCCCGGGGCCGGCCACCGCGCCTGGTTCGAGGCCGCCGCCGAGTCCCTGCGGGCCGCCATGTACGAGCACGGCGCCGTCATGGTCAAGGGCAGCGGGCTGACCGAGCAGGCCGAGCTGGCCGGCATCGCCGAGCTGATCGGCGGCAAGACCCTGGACTACAACGAGCGCTCCACCCCGCGCAGCCGGGTCACCGGCAAGGTGTACACCTCCACCGAGTACCCGGCCGACCAGATCATCGCCCAGCACAACGAGAGCTGCTACTCCACCAGCTGGCCGCACAACGTGTTCTTCTTCTGCGCCAAGGCGGCCCGCACCGGCGGCGAGACCCCGGTGGCTGACAGCAACGCCGTGCTGCGCCGGCTGCCCGCCGACCTGGTGGCCCGGTTCGAGAAGCTCGGGGTGCTCTACACGCGCACCTACCGCACCGGGATGGGCCTGTCCTGGCAGGAGGGCTTCCAGACCGAGGACCGCGACCAGGTCGAGTCGTACTGCGCCGGGCACGGCATCGAGACCGCCTGGGACGGGGACGTGCTGCGCACCCGGCAGCACCGCCCGGCCGTCATCGCCCACCCGGTGACCGGGCGGAACGTGTGGTTCAACCAGGCGCATCTGTTCCATGTCAACGCGCTGCCCAAGGACGTCCGTGAGGGACTGCTGGAGATCTGCGGCGAGGACGGCCTGCCCCGTAACGCGTACTACGGCGACGGCAGCGCGATCGGCCAGGAGGAACTCGACGTCATCGCCGACGCGTACCACCAGACGATCCTGGCCGAGCCCTGGAACACCGGGGACCTGCTCATGATCGACAACCTGCTCACCTCGCACGGCCGCCGCTCCTTCACCGGCGAGCGCTCCGTACTGGTCTCCATGACCCAGCGGGCGGAGACTGCGGCGTGAGAGTCGCCACCCGCCCGCTCACCGGCATCGACCTCACCGCGCCCGAGACCTTCCTGGTGGACGGACTGCCCGACATGTGGCGGCGGTTCCGCGCGGAGAGCCCGGTGCACTGGCACCCCGTCGAGGGCCGCGCCGTGCCCGGCTTCTGGGTGCTGTCCCGGTACCACGACGTCATGGCCCTGTACCGGGACAACCGGCGGTTCACCTCCGAGTCCGGCAATGTGCTGGCCACCCTGCTGGCCGGCGGCGACTCGGCGGCCGGGCAGATGCTGGCGGTCACCGACGGCCCCCGGCACCGGGAGCTGCGCGCCGTGCTGCTGAGGGCTTTCGGGCCGCGGCTGCTGGACCGGGTGGTGGAAGGCGTACGGCGGCGCACTGACCGGCTGCTGGCCGAGGCCGTCGAGCGGGGCACCGGCGACTTCGCGCGGGACGTGGTGGAGCACATCCCGATGGCGACCATCGCCGATCTGCTGGGGGTGCCGGCCTCCGACCGCGACTATCTGCTGTCGCTGACGAAGCAGGCGCTCAGCGCGGACGAGGCCGGACAGAGCGCGCAGGAGGCGCTGATCGCCCGCAACGAACTGCTGCTGTACTTCTCCGAGCTCGCCGAACAGCGGGTGAGCGCCCCCACCGACGATGTGATCAGCGTGCTCGCCACCGCCACCGTGGACGGCGAGCCGCTCACCGAGCAGGAGATCGTCTTCAACTGCTACAGCCTGATCCTGGGCGGTGACGAGACGAGCCGGCTGTCGATGATCTGCGGCACCAAGAAGCTCATGGAGGAGCCGGAGCAGTGGCGCCGGCTGCTGGCGGGTGAGGTGAGCGTCGACAGCGCGGTCGAGGAGGTGCTGCGCTGGGTGACCCCCGCCATGCACTTCGGGCGGCGCGCCCTGGTGGACACCGAGATCGGCGGCCGGACGATCCGAGCCGGCGATGTGGTCACCTTGTGGAACAGCTCGGCCAATTACGACGAGGAGGTATTCGACGATCCCACCGCCTTCGATCTGGGGCGCACCCCGAACAAGCACATTTCGTTCGGGCACGGCCCGCACTTCTGTCTCGGCGCCTATCTCGGGCGGGCGGAGATAGCGGCGTTGCTCACCGCGCTGCGCGCCCAGGTCGCGCGGCTGGAGCCGGCCGGTGCGGCCCGGCCCGTGCATTCCAATTTCCTGCGCGGCTACAGCCGGCTGCCGATGACGCTGATCCCCGCCCGCTGACCCCGGAGGAACCCGGTATCACGGGCGCCCCGGCCCGGCCTTGTCGGCCGGCCGGGGCGCCTTCCCACGCCCTCCCCCGCCGTGTCGCAACGGCCCGCCCCCGGCCTCCGGTTAGAGGTTTTCGATATTCGCCCGCCGGCGCTTTGAATTCTTCGAAGAGCCGCCGGTGAGCGCCGATATCGCTCCTACTGTGGAGGCTGGCCAGGGCCGTACTTCCTGGCTCCCCCGAGCAGGCACATTCGACGCGGGTACACGAGTCAAGGGGAATGGCTTTGTCCGAGCAGAACGGAAACGAACTGTCGCTGACCGCCGCACAGTCCGGTATGTGGCTGGCTCAGCAGATGCATCCCGACAACCCGATGTACAGCATCGCCGAATGCATCGAGATCGCCGGACCGGTCGACGCCGCGCTCTTCGAGGCGGCCCTGCGCCGGGTGGTGGCGGAGGCCGAGGCACTGCGCACCCGCCTGCTGCCCGGCACCGGCACCGGCACGCCGTCCCAGCTCGTCGGGGAGCTGGGAGAGGTACGGCTGTGGCACGCCGATGTCAGCGAAGCGCCCGATCCCTCGGCCGCCGCCGACGCCTTGATGGCAGCCCGCTGCACCGAGCCGGTGGATCTGGTACGCGGCCCCGCCTGCACCTTCGGCCTCATCCGGTCCGCCGCCGACCGGTACACCTGGTTCAGCCGGGTCCATCACACGGTGGTGGACGGCTACAGCTGGTCGCTGATCGTGGAGCGGGTCGCCGCCCTGTACAGCGCGCTGGCCGCAGGCACCGAGCCGGACCCCAGCCCGTTCGGCCCGGTGCGGCTGCTCGTGGAGGGCGACGCCGCCTACCGGGCCTCCGAACAGTTCGCCGCCGACCGGGCGTTCTGGGCGGACCGGCTGACCGGCCTGCCCGAGCCGGTGTCGCTGGCCGCGCCGCCCACCGGGATCCCCGCCGACCACATCCGTCGCACCGGTCTGGTGCCGGCCGCCACCGCCGATGCGCTGCGCGAACTGGCCGCCACCGTACGGGTGTCCTGGCCGGCCGCCGTGTTCGCCGGCATCGCTGGCTATCTGCACCGGCTCACCGGTGCCGAAGACCTGGTCATCGGTCTCGCCGTGGCCGCCCGCACCGGCACCGCCCGCCAGGTGCCCGGCATGGTCTCCAACGCCCTGCCGGTACGGCTCGCGGTGCCCGCCGACCACACCGTACGGCAACTGCTGCGCACCACCAGCGACGAACTGCACCAGGTGCTGCGCCACCAGCGGTACCGGCAGGAGGACATCCACCGGGACCTGGGCCTGGTGGGCCGCCGCAAGCGGCTGTGGGGCCCGGAGGTCAACCTCATCACCTACGGCAGGCCACTGTCCTTCGCCGGGCACCCGGCCACCGTGCGCGGCTTCTCTGTCGGGCCCGAGGAGGACCTGTCGGTCGTCGTCGACAACCGCACCCCAGGGGCCGGCTTCCGGGTCGATCTGCACGCCAGCGCCGACCTGTACCCGGCCGGCGCGGTGGCCGGCCTTGGCACCGAACTCGCCGGTTTTCTGCACCGGCTGGCGCACGCCGCCCCCGACGACCCGCTGCGCGAGCTGGCGGCCGGGCGGCCGGCCGGACTGCGGCCCACCGCCCCCCGCGCCCCCTCCGCCGACGCCGGCCCGGCCACCGCCGGACCCGCCCCGTACCGCGCCCCGGCCACCGACCGTGAACGCCGGCTGTGCGAGCTGTTCGCCGACGTGCTCGGCACCGAGGCGCCGCTCGGCATGGACGACGACTTCTTCGCCCACGGCGGCTTCTCTCTCACCGCCATCCGGCTGCTCAGCCGCATCCGGGAGACCTTCGGCGCCGAACTGCCGCTGCGCACCGTCTTCGAGGCCCCCACCGCCGCCCGACTGCTGGCCCGCATCGAGGACTCGGCGCCGCGCCGCTCCGCGCTGCGCGCCATGCCGCGCCCCGCCGAACTGCCGCTCTCCCTCACCCAGCAGCGGCTGTGGCTGGTCAACCGGCTCCAGGATGCCCCCGGCGCCTACAACATGGGCCTGGCGCTGCGGCTGTCCGGACCGCTGGACCGCGAAGCGCTCGCCGCCGCCGTGCACGACGTCCTGGCCCGGCACGAGAGCCTGCGCACCGTCTTCCCGCAGAACGAGGACGGCCGCCCCCGGCAGCGGATCCTGACCCCGGCGGCGGCCCGCCGGCTGGTGTCCCTCCAGGAACAGGCCGTCACCGCCGGCGCACTGGACCGCACCGTCACCGAGGTGGTCGCCGAGGGCTTCGACCTCACCCGCCGCCCGGCGGTGCGGCCCCGGCTGCTGACGCTGGGCCGCACCGAACACGTCCTGTTGGTGGTGCTGCACCACATCGTCGGCGACGGCCTGTCGCTGGCGCCGCTGGCCGCCGACCTCGGCCGCGCCTACCGGGGCCGGGCGGTCGGCCTCGCCCCGGAGTTCCCGGAACTACCCGTGCAGTACGCCGACTACACCCTGTGGCAACAGTCCGTGTTGGGCGAGGAGAGCGACCCGGACAGCCCCCTCGCCCGGCAGCTCGGCTACTGGCGGGACCGCCTCGCCGGACTCCCCGCCGAGCTGGAACTGCCCCGCGACCGGCCCCGCCCCCGGCAGCCCAGCGGCGGCGGCGACATCGTGCGCTTCGACGTGGACGCCGAACTGCACGGCCGGCTCGCCGCGCTGGCCCGCGAGCACCGGGCCAGCCTGTTCATGGTGCTCCAGGGCGCGGTCGCGGCACTGCTCGGCCGGTACGGGGCCGGTACGGACATCGCGCTCGGCAGTGCGGTGGAGGGCCGCACCGACGCCGCGCTGGAAGAGCTGGTGGGCTGCTTCGTCAACACCGTCGTGCTGCGCACCGATCTGTCCGGCGACCCGACCTTCGGTCAACTGCTCGACCGGGTACGGGAGTCCACTTTGGCCGCGCAGGACCACCAGGATGTGCCGTTCGACCGGCTGGTGGAGATGCTCAACCCGGAGCGCTCGCTGGCCCGCAACCCGCTGTTCCAGGTGATGATCGATGTGCAGACCCCGGCCGCCGGCACCCTGGAGCTGCCGGGGCTGACCACCACCCCGCAGCAGGTCGACCCGGGCGTCACCAAGATGGACCTGCTCTTCGGCCTCGACGAGCGGCGGACGGCGGACGGCGGCCCGGCCGGCATCGGCGGACGCCTCGAATACAGCACCGACCTCTTCGACCGGGCGACCGTCGAGCGGCTCAGCGGCCATCTGCTGCGGCTGCTGCGCGAGATCACCGCCGCCCCGGACCGGCCCATCGGCGATCTCGATCTGCTGTCCGAGGCCGAACGGGCCACCGCGCTCGGCGGGTTCACCCCGGGACCGGACGGTGGCAGTGGGCTGCCGCCCGCGCTGCCGGCCCTGTTCGAGGCCCAGGTCCGCCGGACCCCCGAAGCCCCGGCACTGACGGACGGCGACCGCACGCTCAGCTACCGGGAGCTCAACTCCCGCGCCAACCGGCTCGCGCACCATCTGATCGCCGCCGGAGCCGGCCCCGAGCGGCTCATCGCCGTGCTGCTGCCGCGCTCCGCCGAACTCGTCACCGCGCTGCTCGCCGTCCTCAAGTCCGGCGCCGCCTATCTGCCGGTCGACCCCGGCTATCCGGCCGCCCGGGTCACCTTCATGCTGGATGACGCCGCGCCGGCACTGGTGCTGACCGACCGGGACGGCGCCGCCGCGCTGCCGGCCGGCACCCCCGTACAGGAACTCACCCCCGGTCTGCTGGAGTCCGGCGCCGACCCCGGCGATCCGGCCGTGCCGCTGGATCCCAGGCACCCCGCGTACGTCATCTACACCTCCGGCTCCACCGGCCGGCCCAAGGGCGTGGTCGTGCCGCACGGCCCGGTCGCCACCTACGTCCGCTACGCCCGCGAGCACTACCCGACCGTCGCCCAAAGCGCCCTGCTGCACTCCCCGGTGGCCTTCGACCTGACCGTCACCGCCCTGTACGCGCCCCTCATCAGCGGCGGTACGGTGACGGTGGCCGAGCTGGCCGGGCCCGGCAGCGGGGCCACTCCGCCCGGCTTCCTCAAGGTGACCCCCTCCCATCTGGCGCTGCTCGGTGTGCTGCCCGCCGAGTTCTCCCCCACCGGGGAGCTGGTCATCGGCGGCGAGGCGCTGCTCGCCGACGTGTTGGAGGAGTGGCGCCGGGAGCACCCCGGCGTCACGGTCATCAACGAGTACGGCCCGACCGAGGCAACCGTGGGCTGTGTGGCATACCGGCTCGCGCCCGGCGATCCGGTGGCCGCCGGGCCGGTGCCGATCGGCACCCCGATGTGGAACTCCGGCGCCTGCGTACTCGATGACCGGCTGCGGCCGGTGCCGCCCGGGGTGCCCGGCGAGCTGTACATCAGCGGCGGGCAGCTGGCCCGCGGCTATCTGGGGCGGCCCGCGCTGACGGCTGAACGGTTCGTCGCCGACCCGTGGGGCCCGGCCGGCCGCCGGATGTACCGCACCGGCGACCTCGCCCGGCGCCGGCCGGATGGCCGGCTCGACTATCTGGGGCGGGTGGACGATCAGCTGAAGCTGAACGGGTTCCGCATCGAGCCCGGCGAGATCGAGGCGGCCCTGGCGACCGCCCCCGAGGTGGCTCGGGCCGCCGTGACCCTCCACACCGACCCGCTGGGACATCGCCGGCTGATCGGCTACGTGGTGCCGGCGAAGGACGCCGCCCCCGACCCCGGCGCGCTGCTGGCCGCGCTGGGCGCCCGGCTGCCGGCCCATCTGGTGCCGGCCGCCGTCGTCACCGTGCCCGCGCTGCCGCTCACCCCCAACGGCAAACTCGACCGGGCCGCCCTGCCCGCCCCCGAAACGCCCGCCACCACAGGCGGGTCCGCCGGGTCCGGCGCCGCCGCGCGCTCCCCTCAGGAGGCCACGCTCGCCGAGCTGTTCGCCGAAGTCCTCGGCGTGGCCGAGGTCGGCCCGCACGACAGCTTCTTCGAACTGGGCGGCGACAGCATCATCTCCATCCAGCTGGTGGCCAGGGCCCGCCGCCGCGGCCTGGAGCTGAGCCCCAAGGACGTCTTCGAACGCAAGACGGTGGCCGCCATCGCCGCCACCCTCGCCGGCCCTGCCGACGCGGCCCCGCTGCCCCGGCCCGCCCCGGCCGGCACCGGCCCGGTGCCCGCCTGGCCGCTGGCCCGCTGGCTGGAGCGGCGCGGCGGAACCGCCGCCGGTTTCCATCAGTCGGCGCTGCTCACAGTCGGGCCCGGGCTCGGCGAGGAGCGGCTGACCGCCGCGCTGCGCACCCTGCTCGACCATCACGACGCGCTGCGGATGCGGCTCGACCCGGACGGGCCGGGCGGCCGGTGGGCGTTCGAGATCACCGGGCGCAGCACGGTGGAGGCCGCCGCGCTGGTGCGCCGGGTGGACATCGCCGCGCTCAGCGAGCCGGAACTGGGGCAGGTCATCGCCTCGGCGGCGGCCACCGCCCGCGACCAACTGGACCCGGCGGCCGGTCACATGGTGGCGCTGGTCTGGTTCGACGCCGGTCCCGGCCGGCCCGGGCGGCTGCTGTTCACCGCCCACCATCTGGTGACCGACGGGGTGTCCTGGCAGCTGCTGCTGCCCGGGCTGCGCGCCGCCTGGGAGGCGCACTCCGCCGGGAAGGAGCCACAGCTTCCCCCGGTGGGCACCCCGTTCCGGCAGTGGGCGCAGCGGCTGACGCAGCGGGCGGCAAGCGTCGGCGCGCAGGCCGAACTGCCGCGGTGGACCGAGACGCTGCGGCTGCCCGCCCCCCAACTGACCACCGAGCCGCTCGACCCGGCCCGGGACACGGCGGAGCACGCCGCCCGGCTGACCTGTGAGCTGCCCGCCGAGGACACCGTGCGGCTGCTGAGCCGCACGCCCACGGTGCTGCACGCGAGCGTGCACGAACTGCTGGTGACCGCCTTCACGCTGGCCGTCGCCGACTGGCGGCACCGCCGGGGCCTTCCGGAGGTCGGCGCCCTGCTCGACGTGGAGCGGCACGGCCGGCAGGAGACCGCCGAGGGCGTCGATCTGTCGGCCACCGTCGGCTGGTTCACCACGCTGCACCCGGCCCGGCTGGATCCCGGGGTACGGGACTGGGCCGAGCTGTGGGCGGCGGGCCCGGCGGCGGGCGCCGCCGTACGTGCCGTCAAGGAGCAGCTGCGGGCGCTCCCCGACGACGGCCAGGGCTACGGTCCGCTGCGCGAACTGTCCCCGGCCACCGGCGAAACGCTGGCCCGGCTGGCCGTACCGCAGCTGCTGTTCAACTATCTGGGCCGGCGGCCCGCCCCGCCACGCCCCGCACTGGCCGCCGTCCCGGACGCGCCGTGGGATCCGGCCCCCGAGAGTGAGCGGCTGACCGCGCTGCCGGCCCCCGGGTTGCCGCTGTCCCATCTGCTGGAGGTCGACGCGGTGACGCTCGACCGCCCCGGCGGGCCCCGGCTGACCACGGTGTTCAGCTGGCCGGCCCGGCTGCTGCCGCAGGCCGCCGTACGCGAACTCGCGGACGGCTGGCTGCGGGCGCTCGGCGTACTGGCCGACCACGCCGACCGGCCGGACGCCGGCGGCCACACCCCCTCGGACCTGTCGCTGGTGCGGCTGTCCCAGGACGAGATCGACGGGCTTGAGGCCGACTGGAGGAACCTTTGAACCCTCCCCCGGCCGCAGCGGAGGGATTCCCGGCTCAGGCGGCCGGCCCGCTCTGCGAACGCACCTGTCTTACGCCCTCACCACCGGCCGGGCCGGAACCCGCCCGGTGTGGCACCGCAAGCAGTGGAGTTGCTGTGCCGGCCCGGTTCTCGCTCAGCACGGTGTGCGCGCTCGGCTCTCGCAGCGCACGCCGCGGATGTCACCCGACCGTCCGAGCGGTCATCCGCCCCGAAGGCGGGGCCGCGTTTCCCGCCCCGCCGCGCAGCATCCCGATTCCTCCCCGGCGCGATGGCCGGGGCATCCTTGGAGGTTCCCGGTGAAAACGACGTCAGGCCCCGAGGACATTCTGCCGCTGTCCCCGCTCCAGGAGGGGCTGCTCTTTCACGCGCTGTACGACGAGGGCGGCGCCGATGTGTACACCGTGCAGGTGGTGCTCGAACTGCGCGGTCCGCTGGACGCCGGGACGCTGCGGGCCGCCGCCGGGGTGCTGCTGCGGCGGCACGCCAATCTGCGGGTCGGGGTGCTGCACCCGAAGGACAGCGCGCCGGTCCAGGTGGTGGCCCGGGCGGTCGAACTGCCGTGGCAGGAGGCCGATCTGCGGGAGCTGCCGGAGCCGGAGCGGGCGGCGGAGGCCGACCGGCTACAGGCGGTGGAGCGGGGGCGGCGCTTCGATCTGGCGCGTCCGCCGCTGATGCGGATGCTGCTCGTCAGGACGAGCGACGACGGCTGGCGGCTGCTGTGGAGCTTCCACCACATCCTGCTGGACGGCTGGTCCACCTCGGTGCTGCTGGGCGAGCTGTTCGAGCTGTACGGGGCAGGCGCGGAGCCGGCCGGGCTGCCGGCGGTCACCCCGTTCCGGGAGCATCTGGCGCTGCTGGCCAGCCTGGACCGGCCGGCCGCCGAGGGCGCCTGGCGTGCGGCGCTGGACGGGATCGATGGCGCGACCCGGCTGGCGTCGCCCGCCAGGGACCGGGAGATCATCCCGCCCCGGCAGTTGGCCCTTGAGCTGTCGGAGTCGGCGACCGAGGCGCTGGCGAAGACCTTGCGCGGCCACGATGTCACGTTCAGCAACGCGGTGCACGGCTGCTGGGGACTGCTGCTGTCGGCGCTGACCGGCCGGGACGATGTCACGTTCGGCACCGTGGTCTCGGGCCGGCATCCGCGGCTGCCCGGGGTGGAGCGGATGGTCGGGATGCTGATCAACACCGTGCCGGTACGGGTACGGTGCCGACCGGGGGATTCCCTGATCGAGGTGGTCGGCCGGGTCCAGTCCGAGCAGCTGGCCATGACGGACCACCAGTTCACCGGGATGCGGGAGCTGCACCGGCTGGCCGGTCACGACGAACTGTTCGACACCTATGTGGCGTTCGAGAACTTCCCGTTCGATCTGGAGAGCCTGCGGAAGCTGGCCGGCGATCTGACGATCGAGCACTTCGATGTGCTGGACGCCAACCACTACCCGATGTGCCTGGTCTCCCACGTACTGGAGGGCCGGCTGCGGCTGGTGCTCAACTACCGTCCCGATCTGTTCGACGAGGACGCGGTGGCGGCGCTCGGCGGGCGGCTGACCCGGCTGCTGGAGGCGCTGGCCGAGGACCCGGGGCGGTCACTGGCCGCCGTCGATCTGCGGTCGGACGGCGAGCGGCACCACCGGGAGCCGGGGCAGCCGGGGGAGTGGGGGGAGCCCGGGGACATCGCCCCGTGCCCGTTCCCGGCGCTGTTCGCCGCCCAGGTGGCCCGTACCCCCGACGCGCCGGCCGTGGAGTCGGCCGGGGAGACCCTGAGCTACGCGGAACTCGCCGACCGCTCCGGTCGGCTGGCCGCCGAGCTGGCCGCGCTGGGGGTAGGGCCCGAGCGGACCGTGGCGCTGCTGCTGCCCCGCTCGGTGGAGTCGGTGGTCGCCCGGCTGGCGGTCATGCGCACCGGCGCCGCCTTCCTCCCCGTTGACCCGGAGTATCCGGCGGAGCGGATCGCGTTCATGCTGGCCGACGCCGCCCCGGCGGCCGTCGTCGTGGCCGGAGCAGCGGACGGCATACCGCTGCCGGCCGGCTGCCCGGTGCTGCGGTACGGGGCGGCGCCGCTGCCCGAAGCCGCCCCGCCCGCCCTGGACATCCCGGTGGACGCCCCCGCCTATCTGATCTACACCTCGGGCTCCACCGGCATCCCCAAGGGCGTGCTGGTCACCCACCGCGGCCTGGCCGCCCTCGCCGCCACCGAACGCGAACGCTTCGCGGTCCGCGCCGGCGACCGGGTGCTCCAGTTCTCCAGCCCCAGCTTCGACGCCTCCGTGCTGGAGCTGACCATGACGCTGACCGCCGGCGCCGCCCTGGTGGTGCCGGAGCCGGGCCCGCTGGCCGGCGAACCGCTGGCCGATGTCATCCGCGAGCGCCGGGTGACGCACGCCCTCATCCCGCCGGCCGCGCTGGCCGGAGTGCCCGCCCAGGGGCTGCCGGACTTCGGGTGCCTGATCGTCGGCGGCGACGCCTGCCCGCCGGAGCTGGTGACCCAGTGGGCCGCCGGCCGGCGGATGGTCAACGCGTACGGCCCGACCGAGGCCACCGTGGCGGTGACCATCTCCGGGCCGCTCACCCCGGACCCGGAGGGCGGCCCGCCGCCGATCGGCCGGCCGGTCGCCGGGACCCGCTGTGACGTGCTGGACCCGCTGCTGCGCCCGGTGCCACCGGGAGCGGTCGGCGAACTGTACGTGGCGGGCCCTGGCCTGGCCCGCGGCTATCTGGGCCGGCCGGCGCTGACCGCCGAGCGGTTCACCGCCGACCCGAACGGGGCGCCGGGGGACCGGATGTACCGCACCGGCGATCTGGTGCGCCGCCGCCCGGACGGCCACCTGGAGTTCGTCGGCCGCGCCGATGACCAGCTCAAGATCCGTGGCTTCCGGGTCGAACCCGGCGAGATCGAGAGCGCGCTGACCCGGCATCCGGACGTGGCCCGGGCCGCCGTACTCCCGCACCGGCCGCGCGGCGGCGGCGCCCAGCTTGTCGGCTACATCGTGCCGCCGCCCGGCCGCACCGCGCCGGACGCCGCCGAACTGACCGCGCACGCCGCCCGGCTGCTGCCTGAGCACATGGTGCCCTCGGTGTTCATGGCGCTGCCCGAGCTGCCGCTCATGGTCAGCGGCAAGCTCGACCGGGCCGCGCTGCCCAAGCCGGTCACGGCCGTCACCGGCCGCGCACCCGCCACCGACCGGGAGAAGCTGCTGGCCCGGCTGTTCGCCGAGGTGCTGGGCCTGGCGGCGGTCGGCGCCGAGCAGAGCTTCTTCGAACTGGGCGGCGACAGCATCGGCTCCATCCAGCTGATCAGCCGGGCCCGCAAGGCCGGGCTGCGGCTCACCCCCCGCGATGTGTTCACCCACCGCACCGTGGCGGCGCTGGCCGAGGCCGCCCGCGACACCGGTACGACGGGCCCCGGCACGGCCCCGGCGCCCAACCCGGCCGCCGCCGAGGACGACGCGGTCGGCGCGGTGCCGCTGACCCCGATCATGCACTGGTTCAGCACCCATGGCGGGCCGGTGGACCACTTCCACCAGGCCATGCCGGTTCCGGTGCCCGCTGGGCTCGGCCTGGACCGGATCACCGAGGTCCTCCAGGGGCTGCTCGACCGGCACGACGTGCTGCGGCTGCGGCTGCGCCGGGTTGAGGAGATAGGCGAATGGACCCTGGAGATCCCGCCCCGGGGCACCGTCCCCGCGAGCGGCTGCCTGCACCGGGTGCCCGTCGCCGGGCTGCTCCCCGAGCGCCGCGCCGAACTCGCCGCCCGTGAGGAGAGCGCCGCCGGCACCCGGCTGGTGCCCGAGGACGGCCGCATGGTGCAGGCCGTGTGGTACGACGCCGGTCCCGGCGAGCCCGGCCGGCTGTGGCTGGCCATCCATCACCTCGCCGTGGACGGCGTGTCCTGGCGCATCCTGCTGCCCGAACTCACCGCCGCCCTCGACGCCGCCGCCCAGCACCGGCCGTACCAGCCCGAGCCGGCCGGCACTTCCTTCCGTACCTGGGCCCGGCAGCTGACCGCCGCCGCCGCCGAGCCCGACCGGCTGCGCGAACTCGCCCGGTGGCAGCGGATGCTTGCCGCCCCCGACCCGCTGCTCACCGGCCGCCCGCTGGACCCGGAGCGGGACACCCTGGCCACCGCCGGACAGCTCACCCTGGAACTGCCCACCGACGTCACCGGGCCGCTGCTGGGCGCGGTGCCCGCCGCGTTCCGCGCCGAGATCAATGATGTGCTGCTGGCCGCGCTCGCGGTGGCCGTCGACGACTGGCGGCGGCGGCGCGGCGTGGGCGGCGGCGAGGGTGTGCTGGTCGGCCTGGAGGGGCACGGCCGCGAGGACATCGTGCCCGGCGCCGACCTGTCCCGTACGGTCGGCTGGTTCACCAGCCTGTACCCCGTACGGCTCGACCCGGGACCGGCGACCGGGGCGGGCCGGCCGCTGGCCGCGCTCAAGCGGGTCAAGGAGACCCTGCGGTCCGTCCCCGACCACGGCATCGGCTACGGCATGCTGCGCCATCTGCACCCCCGGGGCGCGGTGGCACTGTCCCGGTTCGCCGAGCCGCAGATCGGCTTCAACTACCTCGGCCGGCTCGGCGCGGCCGACGAGGGTACGGGCCCGGGCGCCGGCGCCGCGCTGCTGGGCGGCGGCGCCGATCCGGCGACCCCGCTGCCGTACACCCTCACCGTCAACGCCATCACCGAGACCCATCACGACGGGCCCCGGCTCAGCGTCACCTGGACCTGGCCGCAGGGGCTGCTGGCCCGCGCCGACGTCGAGCCGCTGGCCGCCGCCTGGTTCGGCGCGCTGCGCGAGCTGGTCACCGAGGCCGGCGCGCACCGCCCCGGCGCCGCCCCGGCCGGCGGCCTGGTGCCCTCCGATCTGCCGCTGGTCGCCCTCGGCCAGGACGAGATCGAGGAACTCGAACGCCGCCGACCCGGGCTGACCGATGTGTGGCCGCTCTCCCCGCTCCAGGAGGGTCTGCTCTTCCACACCGACTACGACCAGCGGGCCGACGAGGACGTCTACATCACCCGGATGGCGCTCGACGTACGCGGCACCCTGGACGTGCCGGCGCTGCGTGCGGCGGTCGCCGCGCTCCCCGCCCGGCACGCCGTGCTGCGCGGCTGTTTCCACCGGCTGCCGGACGGCCGCCCGGTGCAACTGGTGCCGGACCGCGTCGAGGTGCCCTGGACCGAGCGTGACCTGAGTGCCCTGGACGGCGCGGCGCGGGCGGCCGAACTCGACCGGCTGCTGGCCGCCGAACGCGCCCACCGCTTCGACCCGGCCACCGCGCCGCTGCTGCGCTTCACCCTCATCAAGCTGGGCGCCGACCGGCACCGGCTGCTGTTCGCCGCCCACCATCTGCTGCTGGACGGCTGGTCGGCATCCGTGCTGGCCGAGGAGTTGTTCGAGCTGTACGGGCGGGCCGGGGACGCCGCCGGCCTGCCGCCGGCCCGCCCGTACCGCGACTATCTCGGCTGGCTGGCCCGCCAGGACCGCACCGCCGCCCGGGACGCCTGGCGCACCGCGCTGGCCGGGGTCGACGGGCCGACGCTGATCGCCACCGGCGCGCCCGGCCACCGGGCCGCCCTGCCGGAGCGGATCACCGACGAGCTGCCGGCCGGGCTGACCGCCGCGCTCGGCGAGGCCGCCCGGCGGCACGGGCTGACCATGAACGCCGTGGTGCAGGGCGCCTGGGGCATTGTGCTGGCTGGGCTGACCGGCCGCCGCGATGTGCTGTTCGGCGAGACGGTCTCGGGCCGGCCCCCCGAGCTGCCCGGGGTGGAGTCCATGGTGGGGCTGTTCACCAATCAGCTTCCGGTACGGGTACGGGTGGACCCGGACCGGTCCCTGATCGACACGCTCACCCTGACGCAGCGGCGGCGGGTGGAGCTGCTGGCGCACCACGCGCTGGGGCTCACCGAACTCCAGGAGCTGGCCGGGCTGCCCACCCTGTTCGACACGGCGATTGTCTTCGAGAACTTTCCGGCCGGAACGGACGGGGCCGCCCCCGTGCACGGCCTCACGCTGTCCGAGGTCGATACCAAGGGCGACAACCACTACCCGCTGGGTATGGTCGTCACCCACGACGCCACCCGGACCGTCCTCAACTGGTACTACCGCCCCGATCTGGTCGATCCGGCGCTGGCCGGCGCGGCCGTCCGGCAGCTTCGCCGGGTGCTGGAGGCCGTGGTGGCCACCCCCGAACGCCCGCTGGGCCGGCTCGATCTGCTGGGCGAGGCCGAGCGGGAGCGGCTCACCGCGCTGGCCGCCGGCCCGGTACGGCCGGTCGCCGAGGCCGTACTTCCGCGGCTGATCGAGGAGCGGGCCGCCCGCCACCCCGACGCCGTCGCGGTGAGCTGCGCCGGCGAGGAACTGACCTACCGGGAGCTGAACACCCGGGCCAACCGGCTGGCCCGCGCCCTGATCGCGCGCGGCGCCGCCCCGGAGCGGCTGGTGGCGGTTGCGCTGGAGCGGTCCGCCGAGCTGGTGGTGGCGCTGCTGGCGGTCCTCAAGTCGGGCGCCGGCTATCTGCCGGTCGACGCGACCCACCCCGCCGAGCGGGTGCGGCAGGTCCTGACGGACGCCGCGCCCGGCCTGGTCCTCACCACCGGCGCCGTGGCGGCCGGGCTGCCCTGCCCCGGCATCCCCCGGGTCGAGCTGGACGACCCGGCGCTGCGTGCCGAACTGGCGCAATCCGCCGGCCAGGACATCACCGACGCCGAGCGTGCCGCGCCGCTGCGCCCCGGCCACCCGGCCTATGTCATCTACACCTCCGGATCGACCGGCCGCCCCAAGGGCGTACTGGTCACCCATCGTTCGGTGGTGGACTATCTGTCCTGGACGGCCGGCGCCTACCCGGGCGCGGCCGGGACGGCGCTGCTGCACTCGCCGGTGACCTTCGATCTGACGGTGACCGCGATGTTCACCCCGCTGGCGGCGGGCGGCACCGTGGAGCTGGCCCCGCTCGCGGAGGACCCGGCGCTGTCGGCGCGGCTGGCCCGGCGGCCGTGCACCTTTCTGAAAGCCACCCCCAGCCATCTGCCGCTGCTGGAGGCGCTGCCGCCGGAGTTCTCCCCCGGCGAGCTGCTGCTCGGCGGCGAGCCACTGCTGGGCGAGGCGGTGGCCCGCTGGCGGGAGCGGCACCCCGACGCGGTGCTGTGGAATGTGTACGGGCCGACCGAGGCCACCGTGAATGTCACCGAGCACCGGATCGCCCCGGGCGAGGAACTGCCCGCCGGGCCGGTGCCCATCGGCCGCCCGCAGGGCAATGTCCGCGCCTATGTGCTGGACGCCCACCTGGGGCACGCCGCGGACGGTACCCCCGGCGAGCTGTATCTGGCCGGCCCCTGCCTGGCCCGCGGCTATCTGGGCCTGCCGGCCCGCACGGCGGAACGCTTCGTCGCCGACCCCTGGGGGCCGCCGGGGGAGCGGATGTACCGCACGGGTGATGTGGTGTGCCGGCTGCCGGACGGCGTACTGGTCTTCGCCGGCCGCGCCGATGACCAGCTCAGCGTCCGGGGGCACCGGGTGGAGCCCGCCGAGATCGTGGCGGCCATCGCCGCCCTGCCGGGGGTCGCCGCCCAGGCGGTGGCACCGCGCGCGGGCCATGTGGTGGCCTATGTGGTGCCGGACCGCACCACCGACGAGGGCGGCGCGCTCACCGGGGGTGCCGTACGGGATGGGCTGGCCGCTGTGCTGCCCGGCTATCTGGTACCGGACGCGGTCATGCTGCTGGACGCGCTGCCGCTGACGGTGAACGGCAAGCTGGACCGTACGGCCCTGCCCGAGCCCGAGTTCGGCACCGCCACGTCCACCGCCGCCGGCCCGCGCGCCCCGCGTACGCCCGGCGAGGAGATGCTGTGCACGCTCTTCGCCCAGCTGCTGGACCGCCCCCGGGTCGGCCCCGACGAGGACTTCTTCCGGCTCGGCGGCAACTCGCTCAGCGCGGTGCGGCTGCTCAGCCGCGCCCGGGCGCTGTTCGGCGTCCAGGCCGATGTCCGCGCGGTGTTCGAGGCCCCGACCCCGGCGCTGCTCGCCGCCCGGCTGACCGCCGCCGAGGACCGGGGGGACGTCCCCGAGCTGACCGCCAGGGCACGCCCCGCCCGTCCGCCGCTGTCCTTCGCGCAGCTGCGCCTGTGGTACCTGGGCCGGCTGGGCCAGGGCGACCCGGGCGCGTACCACCTGCCGATCGCGGTACGGCTCAGCGGCGACCTCGACCCGGCCGCGCTCGGCGCCGCGCTGGGTGATGTGGTCGCCCGGCACGAGAGCCTGCGCACCGTCTTCCCCGACCGGGATGGCAAGCCCTGGCAGCGGGTGCTGCCGCCCGCCGAGGCCGGCGTGCCGCTGCCGGTGGCCACCCTGGGAGAGGAGGAGCTGCCGGTCGCCCTGCGCGAGGCCGCCGGGCAGCCCTTCGACCTGGCCACCGAACTACCGGTACGGGCCACCCTGTTCCGCACCGGACCCGCCGCGCACGTCCTGCTGCTGGTGGTGCACCACATCGCCACCGACGGCTGGTCCAACGCGCCGTTCGCCGCCGATCTGTCCGCCGCGTACACCGCGCGCCTGGCCGGCCGGGACCCCGGGCTGCCGCCGCTGCCCGTCCAGTACGCCGACTACACCCCCTGGCAGCGCGAGCTGCTCGGCGAGGAGAGTGACCCCGACAGCCTGGCGGCCCGTCAGCTCGCCTACTGGACGGAGGCTTTGGCCGGGGCGCCGGCCGAACTCGACCTGCCGGCCGACCGGCCGCGCCCGGCGGAGTTCAACCCGGCGGGCGACAGCGTCGCCTTCGAGCTGGACGCCGCCCTGCACGCCCGGCTCACCGAGCTGGCCCGCGACCACCAGGTCACCCTGTTCATGGTGGCCCAGGCCGCGCTCGCCACCCTCCTCACCCGCCTCGGCGCCGGCACGGACATCCCCATCGGCACCGCCGTGGCCGGCCGCACCGACCCGGCACTCGACGACCTCATCGGCTTCTTCGTCAACACCCTGGTGCTGCGCACCGACACCTCCGGCAACCCGGCCTTCGCCGAACTGCTGGGCCGGGTCCGCGCCACCGACCTGGCCGCCTACGCCCACCAGGAGCTGCCCTTCGAGCGCCTCGTGGACCGGCTCGGCGGCGCCCGCACGATGGCGCACACTCCGCTGTTCCAGGTCTTCCTGGCCCTCCAGAACAACACCGCAGGACGCCTGGAACTCCCCGGCCTGACGGCGAGCCCCGAACCCGCCCCCATCGACACCGCCAAGACCGACCTGGGCATCGAACTCACCGAGGAGTACGCGGCGGACGGCACCCCGGCCGGGATCCGTGGCCTGGCCACCTTCCGTACCGATCTCTTCGACCGGGCCACCGTGGCATCGCTGGCCGAGCGGTACGCCGTCCTGCTGGCGGCGGCCGTCGCCGACCCCGGGCAGCCGGTCGGCGCCATCGACCTGCTGCGGCGGCCCGAGCGGCAACGGGTGCTCACCGACTGGAACGCCACTGCCCGGCCGGTGGCCGACACCACCTTCCCCGAACTGTTCGCCGCCCAGGCCGCCCGCACCCCCGAGCACACCGCCGTGCTCGCGGATGGGCAGCGGCTGACGTACCAGCAGCTCAACGCCCGCGCCAACCAGTGGGCGCACCAGCTGCGCGCGCTCGGCGCCGGGCCCGAGCGGCGGATCGCGGTCGCGCTGCCCCGGTCCGCCGAATGGCTGGCCGTCACCCTGGGCGTCCTCAAGTGCGGCGCGGTCCATCTGCCCATCGACCCCGACCACCCGGCCGAGCGGATCCGCCGGCTGCTCCACGACGCCCGACCCGCGCTGCTGCTCACCGACGGCGCCGCACCGGTGGACGCCCCGGACGGCGCGGTACGGGTCGTGGTGGACGACCCCGGGGTACGCGCCGCACTGGCCGCCCGCCCGGCCACCGACCCCGCCGGGGTGCCACCGCACCCCGACCACGCCGCGTACATCATCCACACCTCGGGCTCCACCGGCCGCCCCAAGGGCGTGGTGGTCACCCACCAGGGCATCCCCGCGATGGCCGGCGCCCATGTCGCGAACTTGGGCATCGACGCCGACAGCCGGATCCTTCAGGCGGTCTCGCCGGCCTTCGACGTCTCCATGGCCGACCTGGCCATGACCCTGACCGCCGGCGCCACCTTGGTCCTGCCCGGCAGCCACCAGCAGCCGGCCGGCGACGAACTGGCCCGGCTGATCCGTACCCACCGGGTCACCCATCTCCAGATCACCGCCGGGGTGCTGGCCACCCTCCCCGACGGCGAGCTGCCCACCCTGCGCACCTTGGCCGTGGGCGGCGAGCCCTGCCCGCCCGCCCAGGTCGCCCGCTGGTCGGCGGGCCGCCGGCTGGTCAATGTGTACGGGCCGAGCGAGACCACGGTCTGCTCCACCATGAGCGGGCCGCAGTCGGGCGAGGTCAGCCCGCCGATCGGCCGCCCGTTGTGGAACACCACCGTGTACGTACTGGACGCCTGCCTGCGCCCGGTGCCGCCCGGGGTGGCCGGCGAGCTGTACATCGCCGGCAGCGGGCTGGCGCGCGGTTATCTGGGCCGGCCGGGGCTGACCGCCGAGCGGTTCGTGGCCCATCCGCTGGGCGCGCCCGGCGAACGCCTGTACCGCACCGGCGACCTTGTGCGCTGGACCTCGGACGGCGAGCTGGTGTTCACCGGCCGGGCCGATGACCAGGTGAAGGTCCGGGGCTTCCGGATCGAGCCGGGCGAGATCGAGACCGTGCTGGCCACCCACCCGAAGGTCGACCAGGCGCTGGTGACGGTGCACGAGGACGGCTCCGGGCACCGGCGGCTGGCGGCGTGGGTGACGGTGAAGGGGCCGCGAGCCGCCTCGGCGGAGGCGCTGCGCGGCCATCTCGCGGAGCGGCTGCCGGCCCACATGGTACCGGCGGTGTGCACCACGCTGGACTCGCTGCCGCTCTCCCCGAACGGCAAGATCGACCGGCGGGCGCTGCCGGCCCCGGACTTCGCCACCCGGCCGGCCGGGCGCGAGCCGCGCGACGCGGCGGAGCGCACCCTGTGCCGGCTGGTCGGCGAACTGCTGGAGCTGGAGCGGGTCAGCCCCGATGACGGCTTCTTCGACCTGGGCGGGGACAGCATCGTCTCCATCCAGCTGGTGAGCCGGGCGCAGGCGGCCGGGCTCGACTTCACCCCGGCCGATGTGCTGCGATACCGGACGCTGGCCGACCTGGCCGCCGCGGCCCGGAAGACCGCCTTGCCCGTACCGGCCTCCGAGTCGGAGGGGGAGCCGGTGGTGCCCGCACTGGTACGGCTGGAGCCGCGCGAGCTGGCGCTGCTGTCCACCGGCGGCACCGCCCCCGACGAGGTGCTGCCGCTGGCCCCGCTCCAGGAGGGGCTGCTCTTCCACGCGCTGTACGCCGAACGGGAACTCGACTTCTACACCGTCCAGTTCGGCCTCGACCTGGAGGGCGGCGCCGACCCGGACCGGCTGCGCGCCGCCGTCGCCGCGCTGCTGGTACGCCATGCCAATCTGCGGGCCGGCTTCGCCCACCACGGACTGTCCCAGCCGGTGCAGTTCATCCCCGCCACCGTGGAACTTCCCTGGTCCCAGCTGGACCTGAGCACGCGCCCGGCGGCCGGGCGGGACGCCGAGCTGGACCGGATCATGGCGTACGAGCGCCGCGAGCCGTTCGACGCGGCCCGGCCCCCGCTGCTGCGCTGCGTCCTGGTGGACCGGGGCGCGGGCCGCAGCCGACTGGTGTTGACGTTCCATCACCTGCTGCTGGACGGCTGGTCGGCGCCCGTTCTGCTGGATGAACTCATGCGGCTGTACAACAGCGCGGGGGACGCCTCGGTGCTGCCGCCGGTCACCCCCTACCGGGGCTATCTGGCCTGGCTGGCCGGCCAGGACCAGGACGCCGCCGGGCACGCCTGGCAGACGGCGCTGGCCGGCCTGGACGGCCCGACCTTGGTCGCCGCGCCCGGCGAGACGGCCGGGGCCGTACCCGCCGAGCGGGTCACGGCCACCTTCGGCTCCGCCCTGGTGACCGCCCTCAAGGTGCTGGCGGGCCGGCACGGCAGCACGGTGAGCACCGTCGTGCAGGCGGCCTGGGGGCTGTTGCTCGGCGGGCTCACCGGCCGCACCGATGTCACCTTCGGCACCACCGTCGCGGGCCGCCCGGCGCAGCTGGGCGGGATCGAGCGGATGGTCGGCCTGTTCATCAACACGGTGCCGGTAAGGGTCGGGTTCGATGCCGGGCTGACCGTGGACGAGATGCTGGCCGAGCTGTGGCGGCGGCAGTCTGAGCTGCTGCCGCACCAGCACACCCGGCTGGTGGACATCCAGCGGCGGGCCGGGCACGGCGATCTGTTCGACACGCTGTTGGTGTTCCAGAACGTGCCGGCGGACGGCGCCGGGTTCGGCGGCGAGGGCGACCGGGTGCGCGCCGTGGACCTGGTGATGAACGACGCCACCCACTATCCGCTCACCCTGGACGCCGGTCTGGACGGCAGCCGGCTGCACTGCCGGCTCGCCTTCCGGCCCGAGGTGTGCGACGCGGGGCAGGCCCAGGCGCTGCTGACGGCGCTGGGCGAGGTGCTGGCCGGCATGGCCGCCGATCCCGGGCGGCCGGCGGCCGGTCTTGCGCTGCGGCCGGCCGGCTGGCCCACGACACAGGCCATCGTGACCTCGCCGGCCTTGGCACCCGACGTGGCCGTGGATGACGACGGGATGGACGAGGCGGCCGTCGCAGACCGGGCGCGGGTACTGACGGTGCTGGTCACCGAGCTGCTCCGGACCGAAGAGGTCGGCCTCGACGACGACTTCTTCCAGCTGGGCGGCGACAGCATCGTCGCCATCCAGCTGGCCGGCCGGGCCCGCAAGGAGGGCCTGCTGATCGGGCTGCGGGACATCTTTCGGCAGCGGACCGTGGCCGGGCTGGCCCGCGTCGCCCGCCCGGTGGACGCCGGCGAGGCGGCCCCCGACGTATCCATCCGGGATCTGTCACCGGAGGACATCGATGCATTCGAGTAAGCACCCCAAGCCGATGAAAGGACCCAGTGGCATGCCCGACCGCGAGTTCGTCGATGTCTGGCCGCTCTCCCCGCTCCAGCAGGGGCTCCTGTTCCACTCGCTGTACGAGACGGACCGCTCGGACCCGTACGTCATCCAGATGACGCTCGACCTGCGCGGCACGGTCGACGCCGGCCTGCTGCGGGAGGCCGTACGCACCGTCCTCGACCGGCACCACAATCTGCGGGCCGGGTTCCGCAACCGCACCTCCGGCGAGCCCGTCCAGGTGATCCTGGCGACCGTCGACCCGGACTGGGCGGAGGCGGACCTCGGCGGGCTGCCGGCCGCCGGGCGGGATGCGGAGCTGGAGCGGCTGCTGGCCGCCGACCGGGCCCGGCGGTTCGACCTGAGCCGGCCGCCGGTGCGGTTCTCGCTGATCCGGCTGGCGGAGCGGGAGTACCGGTTTGTCTTCTCCGCCCACCACATCCTGCTGGACGGCTGGTCCATGCCGCTGGTGCTGGGCGAGCTGATGGCCCTGTACCAGGGCACCGCGCCGGACGAACTGCCGCCGGTAGTCCCGTACAAGGACTATCTGGGCTGGCTGGCCGGCCAGGACCGGGACGCCGCCCGGCTCGCCTGGGGCGAGACGCTGCGCGGGGTGGCCGGGCCCACGCTGGTGGCCCCGGCCGATCCGTCCCGCACCGCCGTGCTGCCCCGGACGCTGATCGAGCGGATGCCGGCGGACGAGGTGCGGGCGCTGAC
Source organism: Streptomyces sp. NTD107 (assembly GCF_059510435.1). Taxonomy (NCBI): domain Bacteria; kingdom Bacillati; phylum Actinomycetota; class Actinomycetes; order Kitasatosporales; family Streptomycetaceae; genus Streptomyces; species Streptomyces sp. NTD107. Next base: position 51,785 of record NZ_JCAJZV010000007.1, read on the forward strand.
CGAACGGGCCCGCTCGCTGGGGCTGACCCTCAACAGCGTGGTGCAGGCCGGCTGGGGTCTGGTGCTGGCCGGGCTGACCGGCGGCGACGACGTGGTCTTCGGCGCCACCGTGTCCGGCCGGCCGCCCGAGCTGCCGGATGTGGAGCGGATGGTCGGGCTCTTCATCAACACGCTGCCGGTACGGCTGCGGGTGGACCCGGCGCGGTCGCTGGCCGAGCACGCCCGCGCGCTCCAGGAGCAGCAGGGTGAGCTGCTGCCGCATCAGCACCTCGGGCTGATCGAGGTGCAGCGGCTGACCGGGGTCGGCGAACTGTTCGACACCACCACCAACTTCGCCAACTATCCGATCGATGCCGACACATTGAGCGGCTCGGCCGAGCGGATGGGCGCGGTCGGCGCCAAGACGGTGGACGCCACCCACTACGCGCTCAATCTGGAGGCGGGCCTCGCCGGGGACGAGCTGACCATCCGGATGGATCACCGGCCCGATCTGTTCCAGGAGAGCACCGGACTTGAGGTGCTGGACTGCTTCCTGGCGGTGCTGGGCGCCTTCGCCACCGCGCCCGACCGGCCGGTGCGCGAACTGCCGCTGCTCACCCCCGCCGACCGGGAGCGGCTGACCCGGGCGGCGGAGCCGGCCGCCGTGGTCCCCGCGCGGGCCGAGGCCACAGCGGTTGGCGGCGATGAGCGGGAGGCCCGGCTGGCCCAGCTGTTCGCCGAGGTGCTGAAACTGCCGGCGGCCGGCCCGCACGACAGCTTCTTCGAACTGGGCGGCGACAGCATCAGCTCCATCCAGCTGGCGCACCGGGCCCGCAAGGAAGGCATCAAGCTGACCCTGCGGCAGATCTTCGAACACCGCACGGCCGCCCGGCTCGCCGCCCTGGAACCGGCGGTGGAGCAGGGCTTCGCCCGGGGCGCCGACGACGGCGTCGGGCCGGTCGCGCTCAGCCCGATGGCGCACGCGCTGCGCGCACGCGGCGGCGAGGTGGCGGCGTTCCACCAGAGCGCCATCGTGCCGGTGCCCGCCGGGCTCGGCCTGGCCGCCGTGCGCGGTGGCGTGCAGGCGGTGCTCGACCACCACGGCGCGCTGCGGCTGCGGCTGACCATCGGCCCGGACGGCGGCTGGTCGCTGGAGACCCGGCCGGTCGGCACCGTATCCGCCGCCGACTGCGTACAGCCGGTGTCGCCGGACGGCGCGTACGACGACGAGCGGTACGCGGCCGAGGCCGCCGCCCGGCTCGACCCGGAAGCCGGCGTCATGGTCCAGGCCGGCTGGTCCGAGGCGGGCAGCGAGGCCGGCCGGCTGCTGCTGGTGATCCACCATCTGGCGGTGGACGCCGCCTCCTGGGGCATCATCCAGCACGATCTCACCGCCGCCTGGACCGCCCTGGCGGCCGGCGAGACTCCCCGGCTCGACCCGGTCGGCACCTCCTACCGCACCTGGTCCGCCCGGCTCGCTGAACGGGCCACCGATCCGGAGCGCGGCGCCGAACTCGACCACTGGCGCGGCGTCCTGAACACCCCCGACCCGGCGCTGGGCGACCGGCCGCTGGACCCGGCCCGGGACACCGTGGCAACTGCCGGGCGGCTGCGGGTCACCCTGCCGGCCGCGACCTCCGAGCGGCTGCTGGACCTCGCCCCGCGCACCCTGCACGCCGGGGTGGACGAACTGCTGCTGACCGGCCTCGCGCTGGCCGTGGACCGCTGGCGCGCGCGCCGTGGCACCGGCTCCAGCGCCGTACTCATCAGCCTGGAGAGCCAGGGCCGGGCCGAGGACGGGCCCGACACCGAGCTCTCCCGTACGGTCGGCTGGTTCACCAGCGCCCACCCGGTCGCGCTGGACGCCGGCCGTGGCACGGCGGGGGCCGCGCTGCGCGCCGTCAAGGAACAGCTGCGTGCCGTCCCCGGCCAGGGCCTCGGCTACGGCCTGCTGCGCCACCTCCACCCGACCGCCTCCCAGGAACTCGCGTCGGCGGCGGAACCCCAGATCGGCTTCAACTACCTGGGCCGGATCGAGCAGCACGAGCCGGCCGGCGAGCACGGCGGAACCATCGAGGCCGTCACCGGCCCCGGCACCGGGTTGCCACTGGAGTACACCCTGGAGATCGACGCGGCCACCGCCGTCCACCCGGACGGCAAACGGCTCATCGCCTCCTGGACCTGGGCCGGCGCCCTGCTGACCGGCGAAGCCGCCCAGGAACTCGCCGCACTGTGGACCCAGGCGCTCACCGAACTGGCCGCGTACGCCACCGGCTCCGGCACCCAGGCGCTCGCCCCCTCCGACTTCCCGCTGGTGACCCTCGACCAGGCCGGCCTGGACCGGCTGGCGGCCGGCCCCGGCGGCCTCGCCGATGTGCTGCCGCTCTCACCGCTCCAGCGCGGACTGCTCTTCCACTCGATGTACGACACCTCCGCCGGCGAGGTGTACACCGTCCAGGCCGAGCTGCGGCTGCGCGGCGATGTCGACGCCCCCGCGCTGCGCGCCGCCGCCGAGGCGCTGCTGCGCCGGCACGACAACCTCCGCTCCTGCTTCCGCGCCGACGGCGGCCGGGACGGCCACCTCCAGGTGGTGCCGCGCGAGGTGACACTGCCCTGGCAGGAGACCGACCTCGCCGCCCTGGACCCGGCCACCCGGGAAGCGGACCTCGACCGGCTGCTGACCGCCGACCGCACCGGCCGCTTCGACCTCGGCACCCCGCCGCTGCTGCGCTGCTCGCTGATCCGGCTGGCACCGGGGGAGTACCGGTTCCTGTTCACCACCCACCATGTCGCGGTCGACGGCTGGTCCATGCCGTTGCTGATCGCCGAACTCTTCGAGATGTACGAGCACGGCGGCGAGGACACCGCGCTGCCGCCGGTGATCCCGTACAAGAACTACCTGGCCTGGCTGGCCGGCCAGAACCAGCGGGCGTCGCTCGACGCCTGGCGCGGGGCGCTGGCCGCGCTCCCCGGGCCGACGCTGCTGGCCCCCACCACCCCCGGGCGGGCCACCGCCCCGCCCCGGAAGCACCCCCTGGCGCTGCCCGACGAGCTGACCACGGGTCTGGTCCGGCTGGCCAAGGAACACGGGCTGACCGTCAACACCCTGCTCCAGGGCGCCTGGGGGCTGGCGCTGGGCTGGCTGACCGGCAGCGACGACGTCGTCTTCGGCGCCACCGTCTCCGGTCGGCCGCCGGAGCTGCCCGGTGTGGAGCGGATGATCGGGCTGTTCATCAACACCGTGCCGGTACGGGTGTCGGCCGCGCCCGGCGACACGCTGCTGGAGGTGCTGAACCGGCTCCAGGAGCGCCAGTCGGAGCTGCTGGCCCACCAATACCTGGGCCTCACCGACCTCCAGCGGATCGCGGGCGGCGGCGAACTCTTCGACACGCTGCTGGTGTTCGAGAACTACCCGGTGGACGCCGAAAGCCTGGAGAGCGTCGCCGACCGCTCCGGGGTGGTCGACGCCGAGGTCAAGGACGCCCCGCACTACCCGCTGGCCATCATCGCCACCCAGAACGGCGACCGGCTGACCGCGCACTGGTCCTACCGGACCGAACTGTTCGACGAGGCGACGGTGACGGCCCTGCACCACTGCCTGGTACGGATCCTGACGGCGTTCACCACCGACGCGGGGCAGCGGGTGGCGCGCCTCGACCCGGGCGCGGAGCTGCCCGTCGGCTTCGAACTCGCCCCGCCCGGGGCCGCGCCGGCCCCGGTGGCCCCGCCGGTCGCCCTGGACGGCCCGCTGCCCGGACCCCGGCTGTTCGCCCAGCTGTTCGCCGACCAGGTCGCCGCCGCCCCCGACGCGCTCGCCGTCGACGCGCCCGGCGAGCTGCTCACATACGCCGGACTCGACGCCCGCGCCGACCGCCTGGCCACCACGCTCGCCGCCCTCGGGGTCGGCCCCGAACATACGGTCGCGCTGCTGCTCGACCGCTCGGTGGCGGCCGTGGTGGCACAGCTGGCCGTCGCGAAGGCCGGCGCGGCCTTCCTCCCCATCGACCCCCAACACCCGTCCGACCGCATCACCTTCACCCTGACCGACGCCCACCCCACCGCTGTCCTGACCACTCACGCCCTGGCCGGGACGGCGAACCTCCCCTCGAACACCACCGTGGTGACACTGGACGCTACCGGCACCCCGATCACCACGCCGACAGCAGCCACGTTGGCGGCTGCGCCGGTGGAGCCCACCGCCCCGGCGGTATCGGCGGCCCCGGCGGGACGGACCGTGCCGGCCGCACCTGCCTCCTCGGCGGCATCAGCCGCGCATTCCGCGCCCGCCGCTCCGGCGGCCTCGGCCGTCTTCGGGGCGTCGCCGTACAGCCCGGCCTATGTGATTTACACGTCCGGATCGACCGGGGTGCCCAAGGGGGTGGTGGTGACTCATACGGGGTTGACCTGTCTGCTTCTCGCGTTGCGGGATCGGCTTGAGCTCAGTGCGGAGAGCCGGGTCATGCAGTACGCCTCGCTGAGCTTTGACGCCTCCGTGCTGGAGATCTGCATGTCGCTGCTGTCCGGCGGGACCCTCGTGGTCACCGGGTCGGCCGCGCTGGCGGGGGAGCCGCTGGAGCGGGTGGTGCGGGAGCGGCGGGTGACGCACATGGAGATCACCCCGTCCGCGCTGGCCACCATGGACCCGGCCGCCCTCCCCGGCCTGCGGACCGTGTCGATGGGCGGCGAGACCGTGCCGCCCGATCTCGCGCACGCCTGGTCGGCCGGTGGCCGCCGGCTGGTGACGGTGTACGGGCCGACCGAGGCGTCCATGGTCACCACGCTCACCGAGCCGCTGACCCACGAGGTGACCACCACCCGGATCGGCACCGCCGTCCCGGGCACCGGCATCCGGGTGCTGGATCACGCGCTGCGCCGGGTCCCGCCCGGCGCCACCGGCGAGCTGTACTTGTCCGGGCCCGCGCTCGCCCGCGGCTATCTGCGCCGCTCCCGGCTGACCGCTGAGCGGTTCGTGGCCGACCCGTACGGCGCCACGCCCGGCACCCGCATGTACCGCACCGGTGACCTGGTGCGGCTGCGGGCCGGCGGTGAGCTGGACTTCGTGGGCCGTACCGACCACCAGGTGAAGATCCGCGGGCTGCGGATCGAACTCGGCGAGATCGAGTCCGCGCTGACCGCGCAGCCCGGCGTCGCCCAGTCGGTGGTGGTCGTCCACGAGTCGAGGACCGGCGCCAAGAGCCTGGTCGCCTATGTCATGCCGGCCGGCGACGGCTCCGTCGCCGGGGAGCGGCTCGCTCCCGAGACGCTGCGCGCCGCGCTCGCCGGGGTGCTGCCCGACTACATGGTGCCCTCCGTGTTCCACGTCCTGCCCGAACTGCCGCTCACCGTCAACGGCAAGGTGGACCGCCGGGCGCTGCCCGACCCGGAGCAGAGCGCCGCGCCCACCGTCTCCCGGCCGCCGCGCGACGCCCGCGAGACGACCCTGCTGCGGCTGTTCGCCGAGGCCCTGAACGCCCCGGACGCCGGGGTGGAGGACGACTTCTTCGAACTCGGCGGCGACAGCATCATCTCCATCCAGTTGGTGGCCCGCGCCCGCCAGGAGGGACTCACGTTCACTCCGCGTGACCTGTTCACGCACCGTACGGTCGCCGAGCTGGCCGCCCAGCTCTCGGACGAGCGACCCGCCTCCGCCTCCGCCCCCGCGCCCGCGCCCGCCGCCTCCGACGCGGTCGGCGAGGTACCGCTGCTCCCGGTGATGCACTGGGTGCGCGAACGCGGCGGGGACATCGACGGCTTCAACCAGACCATGACGTTGCCGGTCCCCGCCGGGCTCGACCCCGGCACCGTACACACCGCGCTCCAGGCCGTCCTTGACCACCACGACGCTCTGCGGATGACGCTGTCCAAGGTCGGCCCCGACATCGGCTGGTCGCTGGAGATCGCCCCGCCCGGCAGCGTACGGGCCGACGCCCTCGTCCACCGGGTGGACGCCGCCGCGCTGATCGCGGCCGGTACGGACGAGGCCGCCCTGGACGCGCGCGCTGCGGCGGAGATGGCCGCCGCGCAGTCCGCGCTGCGGCCCGAGGACGGCGTGATGGTGCGCTGCGTCTGGTTCGACGCCGGTCCTGACGCGCCCGGCCAGCTGGCGATCGCCGCACACCACCTCGTGGTGGACGGGGTGTCGTGGCGCATTCTGCTGCCGGACCTGGAGGCGGCGCTGGCGGCGGCCGGGGCCGGCCGCGCCATCCGGCTGGACCCGGTCGGCACCTCCTTCCGCTCCTGGGCGCGCCGGCTGACCGAACTGGCCGCCGAGCCAGGCCGGATGGCCGAGCTGGCCCGGTGGCGGGAGATCCTGGCCGCCCCCGACCCGCTGCTGACCGCCCGGCCCCTGAACCCGGCGACCGACACCATGGGCCGGGCCGGGCAGGTCCAGCTGACGCTGCCGGCCGAGCTGACCGAGCCGCTGCTGGGCCCGGTCCCGGCCGCGCTGCGCGCCGGGATCAACGATGTGCTGCTCACCGCGCTGGCGCTGGCCGTGGCCGGCTGGCGCGAGCGCACCGGGCGGGGCGCCGAGCGGGAGGTGCTGGTCGATCTGGAGGGCCACGGCCGCCAGGAGATCGGCGACGACGTGGAACTGTCCCGCACGGTGGGCTGGTTCACCAGCGTGCATCCGGTACGGCTCGACCCGGGGTCGGCCCCGGCCGACGGGCGGCGCTGGGACGGGGCGACCGTGGCCGCGGCGCTCAAGCGGGTCAAGGAGCAATTGCGGGCCATCCCGGACCACGGGCTCGGCTTCGGGCTGCTGCGCCATCTCAACCCGCAGACGGCCGGGGTGCTGGGCCGCTGCCCCGATCCGCAGATCGGCTTCAACTACCTGGGCCGGCTGGGTGCGTCGGGTGCGGACACATCGGAGACGGAAGCGGGGGACGTCGATCTGTCGCGGGTCGCCGACGCCGGTATGCCGCTGGCGCACGCCGTCGAGCTGTCGGCCAGCGCCGTGACGTACCCGGACGGCCCCCGGCTGGTGGCCACCTGGCTGTTTCCGGCGGAGCTGTTCGACGCGGCGGAGATCCGCGAGCTGGCCGAGGACTGGTTCGCCGTACTGCGGGCGCTGATCGACCGGCACGGCGCGGCCACCGGCGGCGGGCTCACCCCCTCCGATGTGCCGCTGGCCGGGCTGAGCCAGCCGGAACTCGACCGGTTTGAGGCCGAGTTGCCCGGACTGGCCGACGTACTGCCGCTGACGCCGCTCCAGGAGGGGCTGCTGTTCCACACCCGCTACGACGAGCGGGGCACCGACGTCTACACGACCCAGTTCGCCATCGATCTCGCCGGCCCGGTGGACGCCGAAGCCCTGCGCGCCGCCGCCGGGGCGATGCTGCGCCGGCACAGCAATCTGCGGGCCGCGTTCCGGCCCACCGCCGGCGGGCGGACCCTCCAGCTGATCCCCGCCGAGGTCGACGTGCCCTGGCGGCAGGCCGATCTGAGCGGGCTGCCGGAGCCGGAGCGGGCCGCCGCTCTCGACCGTCTGACGGCGGAGGGGCTGGCCGTACGGTTCCGGCCGGAGCACCCGCCGCTGCTGCGGTTCACCCTGATCCGGCTGGGTGAGACCTCCCACCGGCTGCTGCTGACCAGCCATCACGCCCTGTTCGACGGCTGGTCGGGGCCGATCGTGCTTCAGGAGCTGTTCGAGCTGTACAAGCGGCGCGGTGACGCCGCCACGCTGCCGCCGGTCACCCCGTACCGGAACTATCTGGCCTGGCTGGCGGCCCAGGACCGGCCGGCCGCCGAGCACGCCTGGCGGGCCGCGCTGGCGGGGCTGAGCGAGCCGACGCTGGTCGCGCCGCCCGACCCGTCCCGGGAGCCGATGCGTCCCGGCTCGGTGGTGGTGAGGCTGTCGCCGGAGGCCACCGAGGCGTTCGCGCTGCGGGTCCGGCGGGCCGGGCTGACCAAGAACAGTGTGGTGCAGGCCGCCTGGGGGCTGACGCTGTCGGTGCTCACCGGCCGGGACGACGTGGTCTTCGGCGAGGTTGTCAACGGCCGGCCGGCCGAGCTGCCGGGTGTGGAGTCCATGGTCGGGCTGTTCATCAACACGGTGCCGGTGCGGGTGCGGACGGCGGCCGGGGACTCCCTGACCGCGATCGTCCGGCGGCTCCAGGAGTGGCAGTTCGAGCTGCTGTCGCACAAGTATCTGGGGCAGACGGACATTCAGCGGGTGGCCGGGGTGGGGCAGCTCTTCGACACCCTGACCGCGTTCGACAACTTCCCGGTGGATGGGGAGGGGATGGAGCGCGCCGCCGATGAGATCGGGGTGGTGGACGGTGGCATCGAGGACGGCGGCCACTATCCGCTGTCCCTGTCGGCCGCCGACAACGGCCGCACTCTGAGCCTCAAGATCGAGTACCGGCCGGACCTGTTCGACGTCGGTACGGTGCGGGCGCTGGGCGATGGACTCGCTCTTGCCCTGGAGGAGTTCACCCGTGACCCGGACCGGCCGGTGTCCCGGCTGCCGCTGCTGCCCGCGCCCGAGCGGCATCGGCTGCTGACCGAGTGGAACGACACGGCGGCCGAGGTGCCGGCGGGCGGCATCCCCGAGGTGTTCCGGGCGCTGGCCGCCCGCACCCCGGACGCCGAGGCCGTACGCTGCGGCGAGCGGCGGCTGAGCTACCGCGAACTGGACGAGCGCTCCGACCGGCTGGCGGGCGCGCTGGCCGCCGCCGGCATCGGCCCGGGCGCGCTCGTGGCCGTGCTGATGGAGCGTTCGGAGCTGCTGCCGGTAGCCGTGCTGGGCATCGTGAAGGCCGGCGCCGGCTACGTGCCGCTGCGGGCGGACGATCCGCCGGCCCGTAACGCCATGGTGGTACGGGACACCGCCGCCCCGCTGGTGCTCGCCGACCCGGCGAACCGCCGTACGGCCGCCGCGCTGGGCATCAAGGTGCTGCCGGTCACCGCCAAGCTGTGGTCCGGGGCCGGCCGCCCGGAGCCGGCGGCCCCGTTCGCCGACCCCCGCGGCTGCGCCTGCGTGATGTACACCTCCGGCACCACCGGCACCCCCAAGGGCGTGCGCATCACCCACCGCGGCCTGGTCGAGCTGGCCCACGAGCAGACGTGGCGACTCGACCCCCCCAAGCGCATGCTGCTGCACTCCTCGCTGTCCTTCGACGCGTCGATGTTCGAACTGTGGCTGCCGCTGCTGTCCGGCGGCTGCTCGGTGATCGCCCCGCCCGGGGAGCTGACCCCGGCCCGGCTGGCGACGCTCATCGGCGACCACGACGTGACCGCGCTGTTCCTCACCAAGGGGCTGTTCGACCTGGTCGCCGAGGAGGACCCGGGACTGCTCGCCCCGCTGCGGTTCCTCGGCACCGGGGGCGAGGCGGCGTCCGCGCCGATGATGCGACGCGTGCTGGACGCGCACCCGGGGCTGCCTGTGGCCAACCTGTACGGGCCCACCGAGGTCACCGCCTGCGCCACCGGGCGCCGGGTCGCGCCCGGGGATGTGGCGGCCGACGGCGCCACGGTGCCGATCGGCCGGCCGCTGGACAACGCCCGGGTTTATGTCCTGGACCGGCTGCTGCGGCCGGTGCCGCCCGGCGTGCCGGGGGAGGTGTACGTAGCGGGGTCCGGCATCGCGGACGGCTATCTGCATCGGTCGCGGCTGACCGCCGAGCGGTTTGTGGCCTGCCCGTTTGTGCCCGGGGAGCGGATGTACCGGACCGGGGACCTCGGTCGGCTGCGCGCGGACGGCGAGCTGGAGTTCGCCGGGCGGGCCGATGGCCAGGTGAAGCTGCGCGGCTTCCGGATCGAGCCGGGGGAGATCGAGGCGACCCTGCTCGGTCACCCGGCGGTCGGCCAGGCCGTCGTGGTGCTGCGCGAGGACCGGCCCGGCGACCGCCGGCTGGTCGGCTACGCCGCCGTACCCGACGACAGCGTGGACGGCGGCGCGGAGGGGGATACACTGCGCGACTGGCTGGCCGACCGGCTGCCCGCCCACCTGGTGCCGTCCGCCGTCGTCCCGCTGCCGGCGCTGCCGCTCACCGGCAACGGGAAGATCGACCGCCGGGCGCTGCCCGCCCCCGAGTACCCGGTCGGGACCGGCCGCACCCCGCGCGATCCGCGCGAGCAACTCCTGTGCGAGCTCTACCAGGAGCTGCTCGGCGTTCCCGAAGTCGGCATCGACGACGATTTCTTCCGGCTCGGCGGCCACTCGCTGCTCGCCACCCGGCTCGTCAACCGGATCCGTACCGCACTCGGAGCCGAACTCCCGGTCCGTACCGTCTTCGAGACGCCCACGGTCGCCGCGCTGGCCGGCCGCCTCGACGTGGCCGGGGCCGCGCGCGGCGCCATGACCGCCATGCCTCGGCCGGAGCGGATCCCGCTGTCGTACGCGCAGCGCCGGCTGTGGTTCATCGACGCGGTGGAGGAGACGGACGACGGCTCGTACAACATCCAGCTGGCCGTACGGCTGCGCGGGCGGCTGGACGAGGTGGCGCTGGGTGCCGCGCTCACCGATGTGGTGGTGCGGCACGAGAGCCTGCGGACCGTCTTCCCGGCCGTCGGCGGCGTGCCGAGCCAGCACATTATGGCGCCGGGCGAGCTGCCCGGCGGCGGCGTCCGGCCGCGCGCCAGGATGGTGACCGAGGACGGACTCCCCGCCGAACTCGCCCGGCTGGCCGCCCAGCCGTTCCGGCTGACGTCCGAACTGCCACTGCGCGCCGACGTGCTGCGGCTGGCCGCCGACGACCATGTGCTGGTGCTGGTGCTGCACCACATCGCCGGGGACGGCGCCTCGCTGGAGCCGCTGGCCCGGGACCTGGGCACCGCCTACACGGCCCGGGTGGCCGGGGCGGCACCGGAGTTCACGCCATTGCCGCTCCAGTACGCCGACTACGCGCTGTGGCAGCGGGACCGGCTCGGTGACGAGGACGACCCGGACAGCCCGGTCGCCCGGCAACTCGCCCACTGGCGGCGGGAGCTGGCCGGGCTGCCGGAGGAGATCGAGCTGCCGGTGGACCGGCCCCGCGCCCCGGACACATCGGCGGTCGCCGGTGAGGTGACGCTCGCCATCCCGGAGTCGGTCACCGAGGCCGCCCGGCGGCTGGCGGCGGCCTCCGGCAGCAGCCTGTTCATGGTGCTGCACGCGGCGGTGGCCGCGCTGCTGCGGCGGCTGGGCGCCGGCCCGGACATTCCACTGGGCACCGTGGTGGCCGGCCGGGACGATACGGCGGTCGAGGATCTGGTGGGGTTCTTCGTCAACACGCTGGTGCTGCGCACCGATGTGTCCGGCGACCCGGCGTTCGACGAACTGCTGTCCCGGGTACGGGGCACCGATCTGACCGCGTTCGGGCAGCAGGACGTGCCGTTCGAGCGGCTGGTGGAGGAGCTGAACCCGGCGCGTTCGCTGGACCGAAACCCGTTGTTCCAGGTGGCGATCTCGCTCCAGAACCCCACGGCGGCGGCCGACGCGGAGCTGCCGGGGCTGGCCCTGAGCCCGCAGCCCACGTACGCGGCGGGCGCCAAGTTCGACCTGTCGTTCCTGTTCGCGCTGGAGCGCACCGGGGACGGGGCGGACGGCGGGGACGGGGTGGAGCGGCTGGGCGGCGGCATCCAGTACAACGCGGCGCTGTTCGACGAGGCCACGGTGCGGTCGCTGGCGGAGCGGCTGGTGCGGCTGCTGAGCGCGGTCACCGCCGAGCCGGGGCGGCCGATCGGCTCGGTGGAGCTTCGCTCCGCGGCCGAACTGCGGCTGCTGGCGGCGGTCAACGACACCGCCGCCGAACTGGCGGCCGGCGATCTGACGGAACTGTTTGCCGCGCGGGTGGCCCGTACCCCCGAGGCCCTCGCCGTCACGGACGGGGACCGCTCGTACAGCTACCGCGAACTGGCCGACCGCTCCGACCGGCTGGCCCGCCGGCTGGCCGGCGCGGGGGTGGCACCGGGCGACCGGGTGGCGATCCTCCAGGAGCGCTCGGCGCTGGTGGTGGTGAGCACGCTCGCCGTCCTCAAGGCGGGCGCGGCCTATGTGCCGCTGGACACCCGCTACCCAGCGGAGCGGCTCGCGCTGATCGCGGACGCGACCGGGTGCGCGGCGCTGCTCACCGACCGGGCCTCGGCCGGGGTCGGCTACCCGCACGAGGCGCCGGTGATCGTGGTGGACGAGGAACCGGCGGAGTCTTCGCCGGTGCTCCCACTGCCCGGCCCCGCGCACCCCGACCGGGCCGCGTATCTCATGTACACCTCGGGCTCCACCGGCCGGCCCAAGGGCATCGTGATCACCCACCGCAATGTGGCGGCGCTGGCCGCCGACCGGCGCTGGCGGAGCGGCCATCAGCGGGTGCTGGCGCACTCCCCGCACGCCTTCGACGCCTCCACGTACGAGATGTGGGCGCCGCTGCTGGGCGGCGGCACCGTGGTGGTGGCGCCGCCCGGCGACCTGGACGCGGCGGCGCTGCGCGCGCTGACCGGCGGGGAGCAGGGCCTGACGGCGGTGTTCCTGACCACCGCGCTGTTCAATCTGATCGCCGGCGCCGACCCCGGCTGCTTCGCGCCGCTGGCCCAGGTGTGGACGGGTGGCGAGCAGGTGTCGCCCGACGCGTTCCGGCGGGTGCTCGACGCCTGCCCGGACACCGAACTCGTCCATGTGTACGGGCCCACCGAGACCACCACGTTCGCCACCTGCCATCCGCTGCGCGGCCCGCAGGACCTCGGGACGACCGTGCCGATCGGGCGGCCGATGGACAACACCGGCGCCCACGTACTGGACGACCGGCTGGCGCCGGTGCCGCCGGGGGTGCGGGGCGAGTTGTATCTGTCCGGCGCCGGGGTGGCCCGCGGCTACACCGGGGCGCCCGGGCTCAGCGCGGAGCGGTTTGTCGCCGACCCGTACGGGCCGGCCGGCACCCGGATGTACCGCACCGGCGATGTGGTGCGCCAACGCGCTGACGGCGGCCTGGAGTTCCTCGGCCGGGCCGACCACCAGGTGAAGATCCGGGGGCTGCGGATCGAACTGGGCGAGATCGAGAGCGCCCTGGACGACCGCCCGGAGGTGGACCGTACGGTGGTGCTGGTCCGCGAGGACGAGCCCGGCGGCAAGCGGCTGGTGGCGTACGTCGTACCGGCGGCCGGCCACCACGTCGACCCCGGCGAGCTGCGGCGCCTGCTGGGCACCACCCTGCCCGGCTACATGGTGCCCGCGGCCCTCGTCGTGCTGGACGCGCTGCCGCTGACCGCCAACGGCAAGGTGGACCGCCGGGCGCTGCCCGCCCCTGACTTCGGCGCGGCGGCCGGCCGGCGGGCGCCCCGTACCCCGCGCGAGGAGCTGCTGGGCCGGCTGTTCGCCGAACTGCTGCGGTTGGAACGGGTCGGCATCGACGACAACTTCTTCGAGCTGGGCGGGGACAGCATCGTCTCGCTCCAGCTGGTGAGCCGGATCCGCTCGGTGTTCGGGGTGGACATCTCCAACCGGGCTGTCTTCCTCACCCCCACGGTGAGCGGCCTGATGGAGACCATCGACGCGGCGGACGGCGGCGGCATCACCGGTGAGCGGGAGGCCGGCGGGTTCGAGGTGCTGCTGCCGCTGCGGAAGGCGGGGGATCAGCCGCCGCTGTTCTGTCTGCACCCGGTGGGCGGTATCAGCTGGATGTACGCCGCGCTGCTGCCCCAGCTGCCGGCCGGGCGGCCGGTGTGGGCGCTCCAGGCCCGTGGTCTGTCAGGACCGGACGAACTGCCGGGCAGTCTGCACGACATGGCGGCCGACTATGTGACGCGGCTGCGCACCGTACAGCCGTCCGGGCCGTACCACCTGCTGGGCTGGTCGATGGGCGCGCTGCTGGCGCACGAGGCGGCGGTGCAGCTCCAGGAAGCGGGCGAGGAGGTCGCCCTCCTGGTGAATCTCGATCAGATCCCCATGAGCGAGGCGGAGTTCGGCGGAGAGTTCCGGGCCGCCGACGAACAGAAGGTGCTGGCCGTGCTGCTGGACTTCGCCGGCCATGACCCGGGGATGTTCGGTACCGGCCCGCTGGAGCACGACAAGGTCATGCGGGTGCTGCGGGACGAGGGCAGCGCGCTGGCCTCCTTCGACGAGGCGGACATCCTGCGGATCGGGGCGGTCAACCAGAACAACTGGCAGCTGACCCTCGGCCACCGGCCCCGGCTGTTCCGGGGCGATCTGCTGCTGGTGGAGGCCACCGCGGACGCGGAGGGGCAGCTGGACAAGGCCGCCAGGCTGCGGCCGTACGTCACCGGCCGGGTGATCACCGAGCGGATCGACTGCGCGCACCGGCAGCTGCTCCAGCCGGGCCCGGCGGCCGAGATCGGCCGGATGGTGGATGCCGCCCTGCGTGCGGCGCACGGCGGAAACCCGGGTCCGGAGACGGCGGACCCGGCCTGATCCGGCGCACACGGGGGGCCGGGCGCACCTTGCCCGGCCCCCCGTACCCGTCCCGGGGCGGCCGGCCAAATCTGCCGATCGGCAGATGTCCCCGGCCGGCCGCACGGCGATGCTGAGAGTGCGCACAGGTGGCGCACGGTGCCCGCCGGCTACTCCCCCGGGCCGGCGGGCCCAACCGGCCGAGGCCAGCAGGAAGCAGGAAGCAGGAAGCACGATGACAGCGACAGCGACAGCACAGCTCAGCCCCGCACCCTCATCCCCGCGCTGGTGGCGCCGCTGGCCGTCCTGGATCGGCTACGCCGCCTTCGCGGCGCTGCTGCTGTGCTGCCTCGCCCACACCTACTGGGCGCTGGGCGGCGACGGCTTCCCGTACGGCGCCCAGGACGCCAACCCGGAGTACTCGGCGTTCGAACACGTCGAGGCCCGCGCTCTGGCCCCCTGGCTGGCGGCCGGCTTCCTGCTCAGCGCCGTGACCGCGCTGCTGCTGGCGCTGCCCGGGAAGCCCTTGGTGCCGTTCCCGGTGCTGCTCGCCGCGACCGGGCTGACCGCCGCGGCCGTGCTGGGCACCATCGCCGACTTCCGGCTGCTCGGCAACATCGCCTACGCCCTGCTGCTGCAATTCGGCGCGATCAACTGGACCGTACTCAACCAGACGTTCACCGTGGCGGCGGCGGTGCTGCTGGTGCTGGCCGCCCTCGCCCGGCACCGCAGGATCAACGGAACCTGCGCCCACTGCGGACGCGCCGAGCACCCCGGCGGATGGAGCGACCCGGCCGCCACCGCCCGCTGGGGCCGGATCGCCGTGTACACGGCCGTCGTCGTGCCGCTGTGCTACGCCACGACCCGCTGGGCGTGGGTGGTGGGCATCCCGCTGGGCATCTCCGACGAGCTGTGGCAGGAGGGCCAGGAGAACCACTACTGGATCGCGGGCGCGTCGCTGGCGACGCTCGGCGCGCTCGGGTCGCTGCTGACGCTGGGTCTGATCCGGCCGTGGGGGGAGGTCTTCCCGCGCTGGACGCTGTGGCTGAAGGGCCGCCGGGTGCCGCCGATGCTGGCGATCGTGCCCGCGTCACTGGTCTCGCTGCTGGTGACCATCGCCGGAATCATGTACATCCGGCTGCATTTCCAGGGCTCCTTCGACAATCCCCGGGAGGACTGGGGGGCCACCCTGCCGGAGACCATCTGGCCGGTCTGGGGCATCGCCCTGGCGGTGGCCACGGCGGCCTACTACCTCCGCCGCCGCCCCCGCTGCCGGCACTGCGGCCGACAGCACTGAACACGAGCCGACGTACCCCTACCAACGGGGCATTCAGGTGCGGATCCTCCCGGAAGGACATCCGTACATGAGCAAGCTCGCCCTCGTCACCGGCGCGACCTCCGGCATCGGCAAGGCGTTCGCCGCCCACCACCCCGAGGTCGGGGTCCGCACCGTCGCCGCCGACCTCGCCACCCGGACGGCATCGACACGCTCGCGCGGATCTGCGCCGACGAGCCGCTGGACATGCTGGTCAACAACGCCGGCGTCGCCCACTACATGCCGCCGGCCGACCTGCCCGCCGACAAGCCGGCCGAACTCGTCAGCGTCAAGGTCCTCGCCCCCACCCGGCTGACGCGCGCCGCCGTCGGCCCCATGCGGCGGCGCGGCAGCGGCACCATCCTCAACGTCGCCGGGATGATCGCCTTCTCCGGCCCCGCCGGCACAAGCGTCATGCCGCGCCGCGCCGCCTGCGCCGGCACCCTGGCCTACCTCGTCGCCATGACCCAGGCCCTGGCCGCCGAGGTCGCGGACTCCGGGGTCACGGTGGGCATGGTCTGCCCCGGGATCGTGGCCACCGAGTTCCACTCCGCCCAGGGGCTGGACATGAGCGCTGTGCCCCGGATGTCCGCCGCCGACCTCGTCACCGGCGCCCTGCGCGGCCTGAAACTCGGCGGAACCGTCAGTGCTCCCGGCGTCGAGGACCACCAGCTCCTCCGGAATGTGTTCGCCGCTGACCCGGCGGCTCGGCGAGATCCGGTTGCCGCATCTCCTGGCCCCCGAGGATCTTGATCCGCTGTCCGGTGGAGTAGTCAGACCACTGCGGCATCATGGCACCTCGGTTCTGAACACGACATTCAGACGGTATCCCCAGGCAGATACCGGGGAACAGCGAACAGCCCCGGTCCGTTGACGGGGGCTGTCGTGCTCTTCGTGCCCTGGAAATGGCGAATCGCCTCGCTCAACGGCCTGACACCGGAGGGGTCGCTCTCAGCGGGCGCGGCGGAAGCTGGCGATGGCCACGGGGGCCATCACGGTGACCAGGATGGCGCAGATGGCCGGGGGGATCAGGAGGGCGCCGGGTTGGGCGGTGCCCAGGGCCATGTCGCGGGCGGCGGTGATGGCGTGGGACATCGGGTTGACCTCGGCGAAGGCGCGCAGCCAGCCGGGCATGCTCTCCGGCGGGACGAACGCGTTGGAGGCGAAGAGCAGCACCATGTTGATGATGCCGCCCACCGGCTGCATGGCCTCGGGCTTGCGCAGCCACGCGGACAGTGCCATGAACACCCAGCCCAGGGACCAGCCGAGCACCACGGCGATCAGCAGCGCGCCGAGCGCGCCCAGGATGCCGCCGGCCGGGCGGAAGCCGAAGACCAGGGCGCCGAGCAGCAGCATCGCCAGCATGTTGACGACGCACAGCGCCGTGTCGGCGACGCTGCGGCCGATGAGGATGGAGCCGGTGTGGACGGGCATGGCCCGGAAGCGGCCGATGATGCCGTTGTTCAGCTCGGTGGTGAGCGCGACCCCGGACTTGAGGCCCGCGTTGACCGCGCCGGTGACCAGGAAGGCCGGCAGCAGATAGTCGATGTAGCCGACGCCGGCCGGGAATCCTGAGCTTTGCGAGACTCCGTTGAACACCTGGCTGAACACCGTCAGCATCAGCAGGGGTTCCAGGATACCGGGCAGCACCATGCCGGGTTCGCGCAGCACCCGCAGCGACCGGCCGGACAGCACCAGCACCTGCTGGAGCAGGCCGGTGCCGTGCAACGCCGGCCGCCCGGGGCCGGGGCCGGGGCCCGGGTCGGGGTCGGTGGCGGGTTGAAACGGGGCGTGGGTGGTCATGACACCGCCTGAGCAGGGCTGTTGAGGGTCAGATACACGTCGTCGAGGGTCGGTTCGCTGTACGCCAGGCCGGCGATGTCCACCCGCGCCTCGTCGGCGGCGCGCACTACGTCGATGAGCGCGGTGGAGTCGCGCACCGCGATCGTCAGCACCAGCCCGGAGGCGTCGGCCACGGCCGGCAGCCCGGCCCGGCGCAGCGCCGCCATGACCGGCGGCTGGTCCGCCTCGGCGGCCAGGGTGACGCTGACGCTGTGCCGGCCGATGCGGGACTTGAGTTCGCCGGCGGTGCCCGCGGCGATGATCTTGCCGCCCGCCAGTACGGTGATGGAGTCGGCGAGGACATCGGCCTCGTCCAGGTACTGGGTGGTCAGCAGTACGGTGGCGCCGTCCTTCACCACCCGCTGCACGATCTCCCACAGGCCGCGCCGGGCGACCGGGTCGAGCCCGGTGGTCGGCTCGTCGAGGAAGATCACCTCGGGCCGGCCGACGAGGGAGGCGGCGAGGTCCAGGCGGCGGCGCATGCCGCCCGAGTAGTGCCTGGCCTGCCGGGTGGCGGCGTCCGCCAGGCCGAAGAGGTCGAGGAGTTCATCGGCGCGGGCGGCGGCCTCCTTGCGGGTGGCGCCCAGCAGCCTGGCGAGCAGGATCAGATTGCTACGGCCCGGCAGCGTCTCGTCCACCGCCGCGTACTGGCCGGTGAGCCCGATCCGGCGGCGGATCTCCTCCGGTTGCCGCACCACGTCGATGCCGGCCACGGCGACCCGGCCGGCGGTGGGGCGTTGCAGGGTGCTGAGAATATTGACGAGGGTGGTCTTTCCGGCACCGTTGTGTCCCAGCAGCCCCATGACCGTTCCCCGGGGGACATTGATGCTGACATCGTCCAGTGCTCTGGTCTCTTTGTAGGACTTGCTGAGACCGGCGACTTCGATCATCGGTGTGTCCACGTGATCCATGTCCTTCGTCCGCGGCGGCCGGGAAGTCTGCCGCGAACCGTACCCGCGTATCCGGGCGGGTGGGCGGTGAGTTCAGATAACTCGATATGCGCTTGCCCGGGGAATTCCGGAGTGGTAGCAAACACCTCATGAAGGCATCCGGGGCTCCGCGCTGGGCGGTTGTCGCAGCGCATGTCGTGCCACTGACCGTGCTGCCGTCCGGCCTGTGGCGGGTTGCCATGGGCCTGGGCATTCCGCTGGGCTTCACCGAGGAGTCGGATCTCAGCGAGCTGAACTTTCCCGGACCGCTGACCTTTTATGTCTTCGCGCTCAGCGCCGCCGCCGAGGGAGTGGCCTTGCTGACGATCGGTCTGGTGCGCCCCTGGGGCGAGGTGGTGCCGCGCTGGATTCCATTGCTCGGGGGCCGCCGCATTCCGCCGCTCGCCGCAGCCGGGCCGGCGCTGCTCGGCGCCGCCGTGGTCACCGCCGGCACGGTGTACGGAATGCTGCACTGGAATTCACCGGAGAATCTGGCGGAGCTCAAGAATCCCGAGGGGACGGCCTATTGGATTCAGACGCTGTGCTACCTTCCGCTGCTCGGCTGGGGGCCGCTGCTCGGTGCGGTGGCCGTCGCGTACTGGCTGCGCCGCCACCGCCGTCATCGGGGGCGGCGGCGTCCGGTGCCGTCCAGGGCAGCCGGGCCCGCACCTGCCAGCCGCCGTCCTCGCGCGGGCCGGCGCTGAACCGGCCGCCCAGCGCGGCCACCCGTTCGGTCAGCCCGGCAAGCCCCGTGCCGCCGGCCCGTCGCCGTTCGCCGAATGGCGCCGCGGAGCTGACGGCCGGGCGGCTGTTGCCGACGAGGACTGTCAGCGCCGGGCCGGGCGCTTCGTCCGCCACCCGGACCCGCACGGTGACATCGGCGGCCGAGTGGGCGTGCCGCCGTACATTGGTCAGCGCCTCCACCACGATCCGGTGTGCGGTGGCGGCCACTTCACGGGGCACCACGGCCGCCGGGCCGGTGTCGATCTCCACCCGGCTGCTGCCGGTGGCGGCGAACCGCTGGGCCACCTCAACCAGTTCGTCGAGCCCGTGCGGGCCCGGCTGCCGCTCCGCGCCGCCGCTGTCGGCGCTGCCGACGGTGTCGTCCAGCATGTGCACGGTACGGTCCATGGAGTGCAGCGCCTGCCGGCCGGCGGTCTCGATCTGTTCCAGCAG
This sequence comes from Streptomyces sp. NTD107, assembly GCF_059510435.1. NCBI lineage: Bacteria > Bacillati > Actinomycetota > Actinomycetes > Kitasatosporales > Streptomycetaceae > Streptomyces > Streptomyces sp. NTD107. Next base: position 71,349 of record NZ_JCAJZV010000007.1, read on the forward strand.
CGACGGCAGCCGCTGCGGCTGTGCCTCGGCGATCACCTGGGCCGCCTGCGCCAGCACCACGATGCCCGACACATCATGTGCCACGAAGTCGTGCAGATCGCGGGCCAGTTGCATCCGCTGGTGCTGCCGGGCCCGGCGTACCGACTCGGCCCGTACCAGGTCAAGCAGCCGCAGATAGCCGCCGGTGGCGCCGGCCACCGCGGCCCCGGCCAGAAAGAACGCGCAGCTGGCGAGAGTCTCACCGGGGGAGACGGGGACGAAAAGCCGCAGTACGGCGGTGGCGCTGGCGGTGGCCAGCAGCAGCCCCACCAGCACGGCGCGCCGGGGCGGAGTGAACCGGGCGGTCAACAGCAGCAGCAGATACAGCGCGCTGATCTCGGCCAGCACCAGCAGCCCGAGCGGCCGGGAGGCGCCGTCCCCCGGATCGCTCAGGACGGTCCCCGCCCCGGAGGCGACGGCGGCCAGCACCGCCAGTACGGTGCCCGGTAATCCGTGCGGCCCGGCGAGGGGCCAGCGCAGCAGGACGACGGCGGTCGCGGCGAAGGCGACGGCCGGCGAGGCGACGGCGGCCCAGCCCAGCCAGGGACCGCTCACAGCGCCGGCCAGCGCGACGGCGGCGGCCACCGCCCCGCAGCCTCTCCGGATGGAGCGTCCCCAGCCGCGCCGGTGCTGATGTCCGATCACCCTGCGGAGTGTAGGGGGCGACAACGGCCCTTGTCTGGCAGGCGGTTGCCGTCCGTCGGCCGGGGCGGCGCCGGCGGCGACAGGTTGCGGACATCTCCCGGCCGCTGGCGTGTACGGCGGGCCGGCCGCCCGCAGGATGGCCGCATGACCGTCGACGCGCGGCCCTCCGGGCTCGATCTGCTGTTGCCCCGCTGGCACTTCCGTGAGGTGCACCGGCTCGCTGTGCCGGGCACCCAGGAGGAGGTCATGCGGGCGGTGCACGCGATCACCTGGCCGGAGGCCCCCGTGGCGCGCGCCCTGATGCGGGTGACCGGCGCCGAGGTGGGGCCCGGCCGGCGGATCGTCGCCGATTTCCTCGGCGGTTCGGGGGAGGTGGTGCCGGCCGGCTCGGCGGAGTTTCTGTTCGCGGGCGCGCAGTCGCCGTCGGACGTGCCCCGGCCCGAGGGCGGCACCGCGCGGATCGTACGGGAGTCCACCGAGCCCGGCATCCTGAAGGTGGGCATGAACATCCGGTTCCACGACGGGGTGTTGAGCACCGAGACTCGGATCCTGGCCACCGACCGGCGGACCCGGCGGCGGTTTCAGGCGTACTGGCTGCTGATCCGGGCGGGCAGCGGGCTGACCCGGCGTTCGATGCTGCGCGCCGTCCGCCGCCGGGTGCGCCGCAGCCGTAATGACACCCCCCAGTAGGGCTTTGTTGGGTGGTGTCGTAGGGCTGCCATGGGGTGGATTGTCGGCATGTGGGGCAGGCTCCGGTCCAGGTGGCGAGGAGATGTTGGAGGCGAGCCAGGGTCTGGTGGAGCGTCAGGCCCTGGCACGGGCTTTTGGGTGGAATCGCTGTTCGGTCAGGAACAGATGGGCGGCGGTGACGGGGGTGACGTGGTGGTCGCGTTCCAGGAGCGCGGTCATCACCTCTCGCTCGCCCAGTTTCGGATTCGCCGGGCACCAGGTGACGGGCATGCCCTCGGCCGTGGTGAGCAGGCAGAGGCGTAAGCCCCGGAAGAACCGGGAGTGGGAGCGGCAGTAGCCGTATCCGGCGTGTCCGGCCAGTGCGGAGCGTTTGACGGTCTCCCTCGATGCGGCGCAGGGCAGTGGTGTGGAGTCGATCAGCCGCAGGTCGTCGTGCCGGGTGGGGACCTGCCGGGCCAGGGCCTCGATCACCTGGGAGATCAGCGGACCCGCGGTGTTGAGCCGCTTGTTGTGGCCGGACTGCTGGGGCAGGTAGCGGAACAGGTGCGGGAGCCGGGCATGGGCGAAGCGGATCCAGTGCCGGGTGGAGTGGAAACCGGGCAGGACCTGGGCGACTGCCAGGCACAGCAGTTCGGCGTCCGTCAGTTTGGGAGGTCGCCCGATCCGGCGAACAGGAGCCACAAGGTCATCGATGAACACGTACAGTGCCGCCAGAAGGGCGTCCAGGCCAGGAGTCACACCCAAGCCGACGGACGCCCTTCGCCATGGTCGCGGCCAGCACAAACATCGGACTCACTCATCTAGTCCTTGAGGCCGCTGATCCAGCGGGGCAGCTCCGCCCACACCTCGGGGGTGTAGAAGTGGCCGCCCGGCAGGCGGTCCACCGTCGTTGCGGCGTCGGTCAGTCCGGCCCAGGCCGCCGCGGCGTCCGGGCCGATGTCGTCCCCCTCGCCGTACAGCACCTGGAGCGGCGCCCGGAGCCGGTCGCCGTACCGGTAGCGGTAGGTCTCCATGACCCGCAGATCGGCCCGGAACAGCTCAAGCGCCATCGCGTGCAGCTCGGGGTCGGCCAGTACCGGGGCCGGCAGCTGCCCTGATCCGCCCAGCCAGGCGGCCAGTTCGGCGTCGCTGTTCCCGGTGTGCGGGGTCGCGCCGCGCCGCTCGTACTCCTGGGTGGGCGCGACCGCCGCCGAGACCACCAGCGACTGGGGTGCCGGCTCCCCGGACCAGGACAGCCGGCAGGCCAGATCGAAGGCGACCAGGGCGCCCATGCTGTGGCCGAACAGCAGATAGGGCCGCCGGGTCAGCGGTGCGATCGCCGTCATGGCGTCCGCCAGCAACTCCTCCCAGGAGGTGGCCGGCGGGGTGGTGAACCGGGCCTCCCGGCCGGGGTAGCAGTAGAGCACCAGCTCGGTGTCGGCGGGCAGCGCGGCAGCCCAGGGCCGGAAGAGCGCGGTGCCCCCTCCGCAGCAGCTCACACAGATCAGCGTTCTCGTGCTCTCCGGGCGGGGCACCGGACGCATCAGTGATCGGGACACCCTGAACTCCCTGTGGTGACGGTACGCGGCGGATGCGGCGCACCGGACGGTACGCGCCCGGCGCCGCCCGCACCCGGCGGGCCGAGAATTCTTCGATGTCTCACGGTGACGCCAAGTGACCGTTCATTGCGGTGCAGGTGACGGGCGGCGGCCCCGAACCGGGCGCCGGCCGCCGCGATCCGGACCGGCCCGCGCGGCCGGTCGGTCCGCGAGCCCGGCACCGATCCCGGGCAATGCCATATCGAATTTTCCTCATGAGAATTCTCCGAGCGGCTGGTGATGCCGGTATCCCGTAAGCCCTTGAGACCGGCAATTCCAGCTGCTTGAGTCGGTCAGCGACAACGGGAGTTCGCAACGGAAGAGGGCACCGATGGCCAATCCCTTCGAGGACGACCAGGCCGAGTACTACGCACTGGTGAATGACGAGGGTCAGTACTCCCTGTGGCCGGCGTTCGCCGATGTGCCCGACGGCTGGCGGATCGTGCACGGAAAGGCGCCCCGGCAGAGCTGCCTCGATCACATTGAGGAGAACTGGACCGACATGCGCCCGCTCAGCCTGGTGCGGGCCATGGAAGCCTCCGCCTGACCGCCTGACCGCCTGACCGCCTGACCGCCTGACCGCCTGACCACAGCAGCACACCTTCGCGCGACGAATGTCGCGCCCCGGACTGGGAGAACGCGCACATGGACACCACGACCACCGAGGTCCGTACCACCATCAAGGACATCGTCTGCGAAATCCTCGAACTCGAACTCGACGAAGTGACCGATGAGAGTCTCTTCATCGAGGACCACGGGGCGGACTCGCTGCGCGCCATCGAGATTCTCGCCTCCCTGGAAAAGGAACTCGGCATCACCATCGACCAGTCCGAGCTGAGCCGGATGGTCAACCTGGACAAGGTGTACGAGGTCGTCGCGGCGGCTCCGAAGCAGTAGCGGCGCCCGCACGGCGACGGGGCCGGCCGACGCCGGTGCCCGCCCGGAACGGATCAGATGGGGAGTGAGCATGTCCGCAGCACGGCCCGGGGGCAGTCCGGGAAGGCGCCGGGTGGTCCTCACCGGTTTCGGCGTCGTGTCCAGCATCGGCATCGGCGCACCGGAGTTCACCCGCAGTCTGCGCGAAGGGCGCGGTGGGGTCAGCCCGATCACCGTGTTCGACGTCGAGGGGTTCGAGAACGTCAACGGGTGCGAGGTCAAGGGGTTCGTCCCCGAGGAGTGGATCACCGAGACCCCGCTCCAGGAACTGGGCCGGGCCTCCCGGTTCGCCGTCGCCGCGGCCCGGATGGCGGTCGCCGACGCCGGGCTGAGCACCGAAACCCTCGCGCGGGGCCCGGTGCTGGTCTCCGTCGGCACCACCGACGGCGAGTCCTTCGAACTCGACCAGCTGGTCGCCGCCGAGATCGCGTACGGCCCCGAGCGGCTCGACCCGCGCATCGTGCGGCGGGTGCCCGCCGCACGGCTGTCCACCTCCATCGCCAGGGAACTGGGCCTCACCGACGTGGAGGCGCCCACCATCGCCACCGCCTGCTCGGCAGGCAACTACGCGATCGGCTACGGCTTCGACGCGGTCAGCTCCGGCGATGTGGACTTCGCGCTGTGCGGCGGCGCCGACGCGATGTGCCGCAAGACGTTTACCGGCTTCTACCGGCTGGGCACCATCGCCCCCGACCTGTGCCGGCCCTTCGACGTGGACCGCAAGGGCATCCTCACCGGCGAGGGCGCCGGCATCCTGGTGCTGGAGAGCCTGGACTCCGCGCTCGCCCGGGGCGCCACCATCTATGCCGAGGTTCTCGGGTACGGCCTCAACTGCGACGCCTACCACCCGGTCGCCCCCAACGGTGCCAGCGTGGCCCGCTGCATGGAGATCGCCCTCGCCAACGCCGGCGTCAAACCGTCCGAGGTCGACCTGATCTCCGCGCACGGCACCGGCACCAAGGCCAACGACATCACCGAGGCGGCGGCGATCCGCCAGGTGTACGGGCCCACCCCGCCCCGTACCGTCTCCCTCAAGTCCATGCTGGGGCACACCATGGGCGCCGCTAGCGCGCTGGGCGCCATCGCCTGCGGACTGGCCATCACCCACGGCTTCATCCCGCCCACCATCAACCACACCACCACCGACCCCGAGTGCGCCATCGACTGCGTGCCCAACCACGCAGTGGAGGCCGACCTGCGGATCGTGCAGAACAACGGCCTCGCGTTCGGCGGCAACAACGCGATGGTGCTGCTCGGCCGGTACGCGGGTGATGACGCGTGACCGCCCACGACCCGGGAGGGTACGGACCGGTGCCGATCGTCGGCATCGGCGCGGTGGCGAGCATCGGCGACACCCCCGAGGCCATCTTCACCGCCCTGTGCGAACAGCGCGGCGGCATCGGACCGCTGCGCGGCTTCGTACGGTCCCGCTACCGCGCCGGCCAGCTCTTCGAGATTGACGACCGCCCGGCGGACGGCGCCGACGAGCCGGGCCGGGCCACCCGCTTTCTTCTGGAGGCCGTCGCCCAGGCGGCCGAGGACGCCGCACTGCCGGCCGACCTCGGCGACATCCCCGTCCTGGTGGGCACCGGACTGCGCGAGACCCGCTCGCTGGAACTGTGGTGGCGCGACGGCGTGCCGTTCGGCGCGTCCGGGCTGCACTTCGGCCCCGCCCTGCGGCAGCGTTTCGGCGCCACCGACACCCACACCTTCGCCGGCGCCTGCTCCGCCTCGCTGTACGCTCTGGCGCTGGGCCAGGACCTGCTGTGCGCCGGAGCCTGCGACACGGTGATCGTGGCCGGAGCCGACGTCGTCACCGAGAGCATGTTCGGCCAGGCCGACCGGGTGCAGTTCGATCCGCCGCCCGAGGTACGGCCGTTCGACCGCGACCGGCAGGGCACCATCCTCGGCGAGGGGGCCGCCGCCGTGGTGCTGCGCCGCCCCGGCCCCGGCCCGGCCGCCGCTGCCGCCGGCGCCCGTGGCCTGTTGCGGTCGGTGGCCGTCAACTGCGACGCCCACCACCCCACCGCCCCCGACCCGGACGGGGTACGGGAGTGCGTGACCGAGGCGCTGTCGCTGGCCGGGGTCACCCCGGCCGAGATCGATCTGCTGGTGCTGCACGCCACCGGCACCCCACTCAACGACCGTACGGAGGCGGCGGTGACCGCCGAACTCTTCGCCGGCGCCTCCCCGGCGCTGACCGCCATCAAGGCGCTGACCGGACACACCTCGGGATCGGCCGGGCTGCTCAGCCTGGTGGTCGCCCTGCACGCCCTGGAGTCGGGTGTGGTGCCGCCGATCGCCCAACTGCGCGACCCGCTGCCGGAGGCCGCCGGGCTGCGGCTGGTACGCGACCGGCCGCTGGTGGCGGCCGGGCTGCGGCTGGCCCAGATCAATGGGTTCGGCTTCGGCGGCGTCAACGCGGCGGCCGTCGTGGAGCGTGCGCCCGGGGAGCGTGCCGCGTGAACTGTGCCGTCACCGCCGTGGCCGTGGCCGTCCCCGGCGCCACCACCCCCGCCGAGCTGCTGCGCCCGCCCGCCACCCCGGCCGGCCAGGCGCCGTCGCCACCGGACCCGGCCGCCGTCCTGGGCGCCAAGGGGCTGCGCTACAAGGACCGCGCCACCCGGCTCGGGCTCATGCTGGCCCACTCGGTGCTCGCCGACGCCGACGCCGCCGACGCCGCCGCCGCCGCCGGCGGCCGGACCGGAGTGGTCGTCAGCTCCAACCTGGGCAACGCCGACACCATCTGCCAGGCCGTGGCCACCATCGCCGAGGCGGGCTCCAGGGCGCTGAGCCCCATGGACACCCCCAACGCCTCCAGCAATGTCATCGCCTCCGAGATCGCCATCCGGTTCGGCCTGCGCGGACCGAATCTGACCCTGTGCAACGGCATCACCTCCGGCCTCGACGCACTGCGCTGGGCCTGGCTCGTTCTCGCCGCCGGCCGCGCCGATCACATGCTGGTCGCCGGGGTCGAGCCGGACAACGAGGTGACCCGGTCGCTGACCGGCGGTCCGGTCGTCGACGGCGGCGCCGCCGTCCTGCTGTCCAGGACCGGGCCGGCCGCGCGGGCGCTGCTCACCGCGCCGGTACGGGCCGCCGATCCGTCGGCGGCCATCGCCCGGCTGACCGGGCTCACCGGCGGCCGGCCTGGCGGGCGCTGGCTCACCGGCCCGCACCCCGCCGCCGCCGGCCTGCCCCCGGACGCCGAGCCCCGGACGCTGACCGGCTGGGGCAACTGCTCCGGAGCGCTCGGGGTCCTGCAATGCGCCGCCGCCGTGGCCTGGCTCACCCAGACGGCGGACAACGACCGCCGGCCCGTGCACATCCTGCTCGGCGACGGTACGGACGGCGCGGCAGCGGTCACCCTCACCGCCCCGGACCCGGAGGCCGCGCGGTGAACCGGCTCACCCTGCTGCACGGCCTCGGCAACAACGCCGCTGTCTGGTCCGCGCTCGACCCGTACTGGCCCACAGAGCTGGAGATCGCCGCGCCCGAACTGCCCTGGCACGGCAACGCCGTCAACTACTGGCAGCACGACCGCGACGCCGCCGCGCAGCTCGGCGACATACTCGACGCACCATCCGGCGGTCCCGGTTCCGGCCCGGGCGTCGTCGTCGCGCACTCCTACAGCTCCGTCGTCCTGCTCGACCTGCTGTGCCGCCGGGCGCTGGCCGGCGATCCGTTGCCGGTACCCGCCGTCGTGCTCGTCAACCCCTTCTACCGCCGCTCCCCGGACGACTTCCACTGGGAGATGATCGCCCCGACCCTGGGGAGCTGGCCGGAGACGATGGGCGAGTCCATCAGGCTGCGCACCCTGGACCGGCCCCTGGACCCGGCGATCCGCGCCGACATGGCCCGCCGGATGTGCGAGTGGATCGGCCCGTACGGCTGGCTGCGGTTCTTCGACGCGTATCTGCGGACCCCACGGCTGCGCGTCGACCGGATCGGCGTCCCGGCCCTGGTGATCGGCGGCGAGCGGGACCCGTCCGCCCGCCCGGCCGACACCCGGGCGCTGGCCGCCGCACTGCCGGCTGCCGAACCCGTGATCGCGGCCGGCGGCGGGCACTTCCCGATGCTGGAGCGTCCGCGGTGGTTCACCGACACCGTACGGGCCTTTCTGGCGGGCCTGCCGGCCCGGCCGGCCGCCGCCCCCACCCCGCTCCGTAACCGACACCCGAAGGAGGCAGTGATGGACGTTCCGAAGCCCGATGCCACCGCCGGCGGGCCGCTGCACAGCCCGTCGACCGTACGACTGCGCCCCCAGTTCGAGGGCAACAACATCAGCTACGCGATCGGCTTCAAACACATCAACTACCTCGTGGAGAGCGCGCTGCTGGACCACTTCCGGCAGGCCGGACTGCCGGCCGGGCTGCTCTACCGGCGCTACGGTCTCGGCTTCGACCTCGTGGACCTGCGGACCCGGCTCGGCGCCTTGCTCGCGGTGGACGACGAGGTGACGGCCACGGTGACGCCGGTGGCCGGCCGCGACGCGCGGCCTGGGCTCGGCGCCCGGGTGGAGCTGCTGGTCGAGCGGGACGGCCGGACGGTGAAGTGCGCCACCGCGACCGTACGGGTGCTGCTGCGGATCGACGGGCACATCAAGCCGGAGGAGCCCTGGCCGGCCGGCCTGGAAGCGCTGACCGCGGACCGGCTCGGCACCGGCGAGACCCACCCCGCGCCGCTCGGCCCGGCGCTGGCCACGCTGGTCGGCGACTCCCGAGCCTTCGCCCGCCGGCAGCGGGTGCCGTACTTCTACTGCCACTTCAACGAGCGGATGCAGATGTCCGGCTTCCTGCGGCTGATGGAGGAGACCGAGGACTTCTTCCTCGCCGACCGGGGACTGCCCATCAAGCGGGTGCTGGACGAGCGCGGCTGGATCCCCGTCGTCACCCAGTCCCGTATCGAACTGCTCGACGAGACCGTGATGGAGGAGGAACTCCTCGTTCTCTACACGGTCGAGGACATCTTCAAGGACTTGTTGTACACGGCCCGCATGGACTGCTGGGTGCGGCGCGCGGACCAGCTGGTGAAGACCGCCACCGGCACCATCACCCACGGCTATCTCGCCGAACGGGCCCCCAACGTCTGGGAGATGGCGACCCTGGACGCCGCCACCCGGGACGCGCTGGCCGGGACCGGGACCGGGACCGGGAAGGGTGCCGGCAGCCGATGACCGCACCCGCACCCGCCCGCCGGGCCCCGGTGATCACCGGCTGGTCGGCGCTGTCCCCCTTCGGCCTCGCCCACGACGCCCTGGCCGAAGGGCTGCGCTCCGGACGCTCCACCGCCGCACCCCTGGACACCGACCGCTGGCGGGTACCGGCCGGCCGCGCCCATCTGGTGCCCGGCTTCGACGCCCGCACCATCCTGGGCCGCAAGGGCACCCGCTCGATGGACAGGGTGACCGGCCTGGCCGCCGCCTCCGTTGGCGCGCTGCTGGAGCAGCCGGCCGCCGACCCGGAACGGGAGACCGGTGACCGGGCCGCCATGGTGCTGGGGACCACCACCGGCAGCGCCGCCAGCATGATGGACTTCACCCGCGCCTCCTTGACCGGCGCCCGCCCCATCGACGTCGATCCGGCCGTCATGCCCAACGCCGTGATGAACTGCGCGGCCGGCCAGTGCGCCATCCGGTTCGGGCTGCGCGGCCCCAACACCACCCTGGCGGGCGGCAGGGCGGCCGGCCTGCTGGGTCTGCGGTACGCCGCCCGGATGCTCGCCGCCGGGCACACCGACTCGGTGATGTGTGCCGCCGCCGAGGAGTTCTCCGCCTCCCGCTACTGGCTGGAGCGGCACGCCCGGGGCCGCGAGGCCCCCGAGCTGCCCCTGGGCGAGGGCGCCGCCGTGCTGCTGGTCCAGCCGGCCGGCGCGCCCAGCGCCGGGCGCCGGGCGCTCGCCGAGGTTCTCGCGGTACGCACCCGGGTGGCTGTCGGCTCCCGGGTGGGGCCCGAACTGGCCGCCTGCGCGACATCCGTGCTGGACGCCGCCGGGATCCGTCCGGCGGAGCTGTGGGCTGCGGTCCCCTCCGAGGCACCGGGCCTGCTGGGCGGCGTCGAACGCGACACGCTCGCCGCGCTGGCCGGGCCCAAGGCGCTGGAACGGGTTCCGGCGCTCAGCCGGCTCGGCGATCTGTCGGCGGCCTCCGCCACCTTCCAGATCGTGCTGGCGCTGGCCACGGCGGACACCGTTCCGGAGGCCGCCGGCCGGGCCGTGCTCATCACCTCCGCCGACCGGGACGGCTTGCTGGCCTGCGCCGTACTACGGCTGGTGACCCCATGACCGCCATGACCGCCACGACCGCCTTCGCCGCCGCCGCGCCGAGCCCGGTGACCGGCGCCGTACGGATCACCGCCGGGCCGCACCCGGACCGTACCGCCACCGCCGAGGTGGACATCTCCGCGCTGGAGCCGGTGTTCGCCGGTCACTACCCAGGCTTCCCCATCTTTCCCGGGGTGTGCGTGCTGGAGTGCGCGCACCGGGCCGCGCTGGCCACCGCCCCCGCCCCGGTCGCACTGCACTCGGTGGTGTCCGCCCGGTTCACCGGCCCAGTGCGCCCCGGCGACCGGCTCACCCTCGCGCTCGCCTGGCGCCAGGACGGCGCCGGCTGGCGCTGCGCCGCCGAGGTCGGCACCGCCCGCGGCCCCTCCGCCGCCATCCGGCTGCGCTACCGGCCGCTGGAAGCCGGCGGTACGGGTGGGAGGGGCGGTACGGGATGGGGCGGTACGGGATGACCGCCCCCGTTGACCTGCTGCCGCACCGCTATCCGATGCTGCTGGTGGACCGGGTCCGGGAACTCGTCCCGGGCGAGCGGATCCACGCGGTGAAGGCCATCACCCTCAGCGAACCCTGGTACACGGCACTCACCCCCGGCGCCGACGACGCCTACCCCGTACCCCTGCTCATCGAATCCTGGGGACAGTGCGCCGGCATTCTGGCCAACGCCTCCGCGCCCGAAGCGGGCACCGGAGCACTCATGCTGTTCGGCTCCGTCTCCGACGCCCACTGCCCGCTCCCGGTTTACCCCGGCGAGGTCATCGAGCACCGGGTGCGGCTCACCCACACACTGCCCGACGCCATGGTCTTCACCGGTACCAGCCATCGCGGCTCCGAGACCGTACTGGCCGTGGGCCGGATGGTGCTGGCCTTCCGGCCGGCCGGCCAACTGACAGCCCACCAGCCGAACCAGGAGAACCCTTCATGACGGACAGCAGACCCGTGGCGCTGGTCAGCGGCGGCTCACGCGGCATCGGCCGGGCCACCGTGCTGCGGCTGGCGGCGGACGGCTACGACATCGGCTTCTGCTACCACTCCCGGGTGGACGCCGCCGAGGAACTCGCCAAGGAGGCCACCGGCCTCGGCGCCCGCACCCACCACCAGCGGGTGGACGTCGGCGACCCGGACGCCGTACGCGGCTGGGTGCGCGACACCGAGAACGCGCTCGGCCCGATCGCCACCGCCGTCACCTCGGCCGGCATCGTCCGCGACGGGGCCGTGGTGCTGATGAGCGACGACGACTGGCAGGACGTTCTGCGCACCAACCTCGACGGTGTCTTCCACGTCAGCCGGGCCGTCGCCTTCTCCATGATGAAACGGCGCGCCGGCAATCTGGTGATCCTCTCCTCCGTCGCCGGCGTCCAGGGCAACGCCACCCAGGCCAACTACGCCGCCGCCAAGGCCGGGGTAATCGGCTTCGCCCGCTCCCTCGCCAAGGAGACCGCGCGCTACGGCATCCGCGTCAACGTGGTTGCCCCCGGCCTCATCGACACCGACATGACCGGTGCCGTCGCCGAGCCGGCCCGCGCGGCGGCGCTGGCGAAGGTGCCGCTGGGCCGGATGGGCACCGCCGAGGAGGTCGCCGAGCTGATCGCGTACCTGGCGGGCGAGCGGGCCGGCTACATCACCGGCTCCGTCTTCGAGATCGACGGCGGGATCACCCTGTGAGCCGCCGCGACCCGCGCCCGCGCTGGTACTTCTCGCTGCGCAGCCCGTACTCCTGGTTCGCCTACCGCGATCTGGCCGAGCGCTTCCCCGATGTGCTGGCCGCGATCGCCTGGATCCCCTACTGGGAGCCGGACGCGGAGTCCGAGCGGCTGCTGGCGGCGGACGGCATCACGCTGCCCGTGGTGCCCATGCACCGCGCCAAGAACTTCTACATCCTCAAGGACGCCCGCCGCTGGGCCCGGGCCCGGGGCTGGGACGTCACCTGGCCGGTGGACCGGGCGCCGCACTGGGAGGTTCCGCACCTGGCCTATCTCGCCGCCGAGGAGGCGGGCCGGGGCCGGGAGTTTGTCGCGCTCGCCTACCGGGCCCGCTGGGAGCGCGGCCAGGACCTGTCGCAGCGGTCCACCATCGCCACCCTGGCGGCCGAACTCGGGCTGCCCGCCGCCCTCGCCGACTCCGTCGACTCGGCGCGGCTGCGCGCCCGGGGCGTGGAGTGCCTGGCCGCCGCCTACCGGGACGACGCCTTCGGGGTGCCGTTCTTTCTGCACGGCCGGGACGGCTACTTCGGCGCGGAGCGGGTCTCGGCGTTTGTCGCGGCGGTGCGCGGCGTCGACTGGGACGGCGCCTCGGACGCCCCGTTCACCGCCCCCACGGCAGTCAGGAGCACCGGATCATGACCCGTACCCACAGCGCATCCGCCCCGCGGCTGTTCCCGCGCCGAACCGACCGTACGGACCAGGGGGGTACGGGCGGCGAACACGCCGAACTCGTACGGCCGCTGCCCGTCCGGCTGGCCGCCCGGGTCCGGTTGCTCGGCCGGCGTACCGGAGCGGGCTGGGAGTCCGCCGCCCTGGCCGCGCACGCGGCGGTGCTGCGGGCGCTCAGCGGCGAACAGCGCGTGACCACCGGCCTCGCACCGTACGGTGCGCCCGGCGCGGCGGGAACGTGCCTGCTGCGCACCGGGGACGAGCCGACGTGGCGGGAACTGCTGCGCCGCTGTGCCCAGGCCGCGGTCACCCCGGCGCGGCCAACGGCGGGGGACGGCGGCGGAGAGCCGGTGCCCGAGCCGCTGCTCGACCTCAGCGGTACGCCGGCGGCTGTGCCGGACCCCGGAGTCGTGCTCGCGGTGGCGCCCGTGATCACCGGGCCGGCCCGGCTGGCGCTGCGGCTGACGTACCGCACTGATGTGCTGGACGCCGCCGCCGCCGGCCGGATCGCCGGGTACTACCTCACCGCGCTACGGCTGTTGACGGCCGCGCCCGACGCCGGGTTCCGGGCCGGCTCGCTGCTCGGCGAGGAGGAGCTGGCCGAGCAGCTGACCGGGCTCCAGGGCCCGGTACGTGACCTGCCGGCCCACCGGTTCCACGAACTGTTCGAGGCCCAGGCAGCCGCCCGCCCCGACCGGGTGGCGGCCGTCTGCCGGGACGAGCGGCTGACGTACCGCGAACTCAACGAGCGGGCCAACCGGGTGGCGCACGCGCTGCTCGCCCACGGGCTGCGCGCCGAGTCGGTGGTGGCGGTGGTGACCGCCCGCAATCTGGACTGGCTGGCGGCCGTCCTCGGGGTGTTCAAGGCCGGCGCCGCCTACCTCCCGCTGGACCCGGACGCCCCGGCCGACCGGATGTCCCGGATGCTGGAGCGCTCCGGCTGCCGGCTGGCGCTGACCGCGCCCGGCTGCTCCGCGCAGCTGGACCTGGCGGCCCCGCCGGAGCTGACGGTGCTCGACCTCCCGGCGGCCTGCCGGGCGGAAGTACCGGGCGCCCCGGTGACCAACCCGGGGGTCCCGGTGGCGGCCGGCCAGCTCGCGTACCTCTACTTCACCTCGGGCTCCACCGGCGAGCCCAAGGGCGTCATGTGCGAACACGACGGCTTCCTCAACCATCTGCTGGCGAAGATCGGCGACCAGGACATCGACGAGGAGACCGCCGTCGCTCAGACCGCGCCGCAGACCTTCGACATCTCGCTGTGGCAGCTGGTGGCCGCGCTGATGGTCGGCGGGCGCACGGTCGTCGTCCCGCAGGACGACATCACCGATGTGGACCGCTATCTGGACACCATGGAGCGGCACCGGGTGGCGGTGCTCCAGGCCGTGCCCTCCTACCTCGATGTGGTGCTCGGCCGGCTCGCGGACCGGCCGCGCGCGCTGCCGGCGCTGCGCCGGGTGTCGGTCACGGGGGAGGAGTTGAAGGCGGAGCTGGCCCGGCGCTGGTTCGCCCGGTTCCCGGACGTGCCCCTCATGAACGCGTACGGGCTCACCGAGACCAGCGACGACACCAATCACGAGATTCTGCTGGCGGCCCCGGCCGGTGAGTCGGTGTCGCTGGGCCGCCCGGTGGTGAATGTGACGGTGTACGTCGTCGAGGAGGCGCCGGACGGCGGGCTGCGGCCGGTGCCGCTTGGCGCGCCGGGTGAGATCGTGTTCTCCGGGGTGTGCGTCGGGCGCGGCTATGTGAACGACCCGGACCGTACGGCGGCGGCCTTCGGTACCGACCCGTTCCGTCCTGGCGGGCGACGGCTTTACCGCTCCGGCGACTTCGGGCGGTGGCGGGCGGACGGCGGGCTGGAGTTTCTGGGCCGCCGGGACAGCCAGGTGAAGATCCGGGGCTTCCGGATCGAGATCGGCGAGGTGGAGAACCAGCTGCTGCGGCTGCCCGGGGTCCGGGAGGCCGCGGTGGTGGTGGCGACCGGCGCGGACGGCGAGCGGCAGCTGATCGGCTTCCAGGCCGGCGCCGAGGAGCCGCCCGGGCTGCTGCTGGAGCGGCTCGGCCGGGTACTGCCCGGTTACATGGTGCCCGGCCGGCTGGAGCGGCTGGCGGCGCTGCCGCTGACCGGCAACGGCAAGACAGACCGGCGGGCGCTGCTCACGATGGCGGGCCGGTTCGGAACGGGCGGCGGCGGTGACGGGCAGCGTCCCCGGGAAGGGGCCGAGACGTTGCTGGCCCGGGCGTGGGCGGCGGAACTGGGGGTGAAGGAGGAGGAGATCGGCCGGGAGGACGACTTCTTCCGGCGGGGCGGCACCTCGCTGTCGGCGGTACGGTTGGTGGTACGGCTCGACCGGGCGGTGACGCTGCGGGAGCTGCACCGGTATCCGAGGCTGGCCGAGCTGGCCGCGCTGCTGGAGTCCCGGGGCCCGGTGCCGGGCATCCCGGCGGTGGTAGAGGAGGAGCAGCGCCCCGCACCAACCGGTGACCGTGACGCCACGGCCGACCCGGCGGACGGCGAGTCGGCAACCCCGTCCCGTACCCGGGTGATCCGTACCGAGGGCCGGCCCGCGATGCTCCAACTGCCCGGCGCCGCCCCGGCCGATCCGGTGGCGTGGGTGGCCGGCCACCGCGCGCTGCTGCGCGCCGCCGTGGCCGAGCACGGCGCCCTGCTGGTGCGGGGGCTCGGCCTGGCCGACGCCGGAACCATGGCCCGGCTCGCCCGGGAGGTGCTGGACGGGGTCATGACCGAACGGGAGGGGTTCGCGCCGCGCAAGCGGCTGGCCGAGGGCGTGTACTCGTCCTCGGAGTGGCCCGCCGACCAGCCCATGTGCATGCACCACGAGCTGAGTTACGCCCGCCAGGTGCCCGGCACTCTGCTGTTCGGCTGCCTGGTCGCCCCGGCCTCGGGCGGCGCGACCGCGCTGGCCGACTCCCATGAGGTGCTGGAGGCCCTCGATCCGGCGCTGGTGGCCCGCTGTGAGCGGGAGGGCTGGTCGCTGGAGCGGGTCTACACCGAGACGGTGGGGGTGGGGCTCGCCGAGTCCTTCGGCTCCGCCGACCGGGCGGCGGTGGCGGCGTACTGCGCCGAGCGCGGCATCCGGTACCGCTGGACGGGCGAGGACGATCTGCGCACCGGCCAGCGGGCGGACGCAGTGCTGACCCACCCGGTCTCCGGGCGGCGCGGCTGGTTCAACCAGATCGCCTTCCTGAACGAGTGGACGCTGGATCCGGTGGTCCGGGAGTTTCTCAAGGCCGAGTTCGGGGACGACGGGCTGCCGTTCAACACCCGGTACGGGGCGGGCGGCGACTTCGACGAGGACACCGTGCTGCACATCAACGCGGTGTACGACAAGCACACGCTGCGCGAACCGTGGCGGGACGGCGATCTGCTGATCGTCGACAACCTGCGGATGGCGCACAGCCGGGAGGTGTACGAGGGGCCCCGCGAGATCGCCGTCGTACTGGGCGACCCCGTGACGCTGCCCGGCCGCGCCTGACCGCATCACCGCGATTGTCCGTCACCAGAAGGGAAACCCATGTCCGCACACTCCGAAGTACCGCAGGTACCGCAGTTCGCCGTGATCTCCGGGCGCGATGTGTCCGAGGTGCTCACCGGCAACGAGCAGCGGGTACTGCGACTGACCGAGGAGGTCTACCGGCTGCACGGCGCGGGCGGCACGATCAACCCGCCCTCGTACTTCCTGCGGTTCCCCGACCGGCCGGACTCGCGGATCATCGCGCTGCCCGCCTCGGTCGGCGGGGAGCGGCCCACCGAGGGTCTCAAGTGGATCTCCAGCTTTCCCCGGAATGTGGCCGCCGGCCTGCCGCGGGCCTCGGCGGTCCTCATCCTCAACGACCCGGAGACCGGCTATCCGTTCGCCTGCCTGGAGAGTTCCATCATCTCGGCGACCCGGACTGCCGCTTCGGCCGCGCTGGCGGCGGCTCGGCTGACCCGTGGGGAGCGGCCCCGGCGGGTCGGCTATATCGGGACGGGGCTGATCGCCCGCTACATCCATACGTATCTGACGGCCACCGGCTGGGAGTTCGACGAGGTGGGGGTGCACGATCTGTCCGCCCGGCACGCCGAGGACTTCGCGGGCTTCGCGGCCGGCGCGGCGGGCTCCGCCGCTGGTGCCCCGGTGGTCGCGCATCCGGGGGCGAGGGAGCTGATCGAGGCCAGCGATCTGGTGGTGTTCGCGACGGTGGCGGGTGCCCCGCATGTCCACGACCCGTCGTGGTTCGCGCCGCATCAGCTGGTGCTGAACGTGTCGTTGCGCGATCTGGCGCCGGAGATCGTGCTGGGCGCGACGAACATCGTGGACGACGTCGAGCACTGTCTGAAGGCGGACACCTCCCCGCACCTCGCCGAACAGCTCACCGGAGGGAGGGATTTCCTGGCCGGCACGCTGTACGACGTCATGGCGGGCAAGGTCGAGCTGCCCGCCGACCGGCCGGTCATCTTCTCCCCGTTCGGGCTCGGGGTGCTCGACATCGCGCTGGGCCGCTGGGTCCACGACGAGCTGCTGGCGGCCGACCGGATCGGTACGGTCGACGGCTTCTTCCACGAACTGGACCGCTACGGCCGGACCGCGGGCACGGGCACGGGCACGGGCACGGGCCGGCGGGCGTAACCGCCCCTGATACGAAGCGACGGTGATGAGGTGCCGGTCATATCCGCGCCGCACGAGTTCAATGCCGATGACCTGTACGTCGATCTGGCGCCGGTCCTCGACGTTCCGCTGTATCTCAAGTGTGAGGGGCTGAATCTCGCCGGGTCCGTCAAACTCAAGGCAGCCGCCGAGATGGTGCGCGCGGCCGAGCGGGACGGGCGGCTCGTGCCGGGGTCGGTCATCGTCGAGTCGTCCTCCGGGAACCTGGGCATCGCGCTCAGCATGATCGCGGCCAGCCGGGGCTACGGCTTTGTCTGCGTCACCGACTCGCGCTGCAACCCGGCCGGCCGGCGGGCGATGGAGACGCTGGGCGCCCGGGTCCATGTGATCACCCGGCCGGACCGAGAGGGCGGTCTGCTGGGGGCCCGGATCGACTATGTACGGCGGTTGTGCGCGTACGACCCACGCTATGTCTGGCTCAACCAGTACACCAACCAGAACAACTGGCTGGCGCACTACCGGACGACGGGTCCGGCCATCGCGACCGCGTTCCCGGGGATTCAGGTGCTGTTCGTGGGAGCCGGCACGACCGGCACCCTGATGGGCTGCGCCCGTTACTTCCGGGACCGGGGCCGCCCGGTGACGGTGGTGGCGGTGGACAGTGTCGGGTCGGTGTCCTTCGGTGGCCCGGCGCTGCCGAGGGCGATCCCCGGGCTGGGGGCCGGAGTGCGGCCGGGTCTGCTGGATTCGGAGCTGGTGGACGAGGTGGTGCTGGTTCCCGAGCGGGACACGATCGCGGCCTGTCACGCGCTGGCCCGCCGGGGCTTTCTCTTCGGGGGTTCGACGGGCACGGTGATCAGCGGGGCCCGGGCCTGGCTGGCCCGGCGGCCGGCCGGGGAGCGGCTCACGGCGGTGGCGCTGGGGCCCGATCTCGGTGACCGCTATCTCGACTCGGTCTATGACCCGACCTGGGTGGCCCATCACTTCGGGGCGGCGCCGTCGTGGGAGGAGACAGCCCCGTGGCGGCCGGAACCCCGGGCCGCTGCCGCTGCCGCTGCCGCGGGGGAAGGGCGGTTGGTCAACAGCGCCGGCTGAGCGGCGGCCCCCGCAATACCGGACCGAATGTCGGAACCAGGCAATAGGCGACCGGTTCTATGGTGACCTTTGACCCACCTGTCGGGCTGAGTTATGTTGTTCCAGCGCGTGGTTGGGCACTACTGAGGTCCATGGAATCCCCACTTCCATGCTCACGCGCCGGGCGATTCGTTCAATGGTCAACATCGAATGTGTTGCATGGGGGAACGATGAAATTAGGGCCGCGTACGCAGAACTCCATGAATAGAAGGCCGACATCTGGGGAATCGGCCGATCAGGAACATATCGACGAGGTCACCCGGAAACTCGGTCTCGTACGGGAGATGGTCGCCTCCACCCTCGAACTCCACCGCCAAGCGGTGCGCGGCGACGCGCTTTTCGAGATGTCCGACGGCGATGCGGTGGAGAACGCCGTCGACGTCCTGCTCGACCGGGTACGGCACCGGGTCAGTCTGACCCTCCCGGCCGGCCCGTACCCCGCCGTCCTCGCCAGGGCGGCGCTGACCCGCCGGCATCTGACCCGGCGCAACGTCACCTCCCGGATCCTGTCCGCCTCGCTCGGCAACGGACCCTCGCTGGTGGCCCACCGCAGCGCACGGCCCACCCGGCTGGAGATCCGGATTTCCCGGGCCGAACTGCCCGAACTCCTTGTGGTGGACAGCCGGCTGGCCCTGGTCGCGGTGCGGGACGGCAGAGACGGCTCCCGCGCCCTGGTGGTCGAGAACCCCACCGTGGCCCACGGGCTGGAATCCCTCTTCGAGGGCCTGTGGCACGTGTCCACCCGCCCCGTCGACGATGCCCGGCTCAACCCCAGGCTGCGCACCCACCTCAGCCGCCGGGTGCTCCAGGACCTCTACGACGGCCGGGGGGACGAGCTGGGCGCGATGCGGCTCCAGGTCTCCCTGCGGACCTACCGGCGCCATGTCGCCACCATCATGCGGGACTTGGGCGCCCGGTCCCGATTCCAGGCCGGGGTACGGGCCGTGGAGCTGGGACTGCTCCCCGACGGCGACTGAATCGCCCACCACCCCACCGCCCACCGCCTTCGGGTCCGCACCGCACACCCATGCCCACGAAAGGCCATCACGTGCAACCTTCTCCCCGCGACCATCCGCCTGAACCGGCCCGCGTGCACGATGAGTTCGAAGCGGCCGTGCTGGAGCTGGACGCCCTCATCGTCACCGCCACCGCCCGATACCGCGTCCGGCGGCACCACAACGCCACGGTCACCGAGGTCGGGTCACCACAGCAGACGCGCGAGCTGGCCGAGCGGCTGATCGCGGGGGCCCGCGCGGACGTCGAGGTGGTGGTGAACTCCCCAGGGCCGTTGTCCGAGGCGCTGCTGCGCTCCCTCGCCGAGCTGCTGGACCGGCAGGGCCCCAGCGTCGCGGTACGTCATCTCTCCTCCCCGTCGGCCGCGCACTGGCCCTTCGTCGAGCGGTACGGCACCCAACTGCGGCTGATCGAGGCCAGGATGACCAACTCCCTGCCGACCACCCTGGTGGTGGTCGACCGCCGGCAGGCGCTCATCTGCGCGGGACCCGACGAGACAGGGCTCGTCTCGGCGATCGGTTCGGAGCTGGTGATCCAGCCGCTGCTCACCCTGTTCGAGGGTGTGTGGCGGAACTCCATGGCGCTCACCGGAAACTTCACCTTCGGCGACGCGCAGCGCACCGAGACCACGCGCAGAATTCTGGAACATCTCAGGCGCGGCGACCTCGACGAGGCGTCGGCGAAGGAAATGTCGATGTCGGTCCGGACGTATCGCCGGCATGTCGCGGAGATCCTCGCTCTGCTCGGGGCCACTTCGCGATTCCAGGCCGGGGTGCGGGTAGCCCGGCTCGGGTTGTTTCCGCATAGCCCAACACGGGTTCCGGGAACCGCCTAAGGCCATATTCAAAAATTCCATACAGGGCGGCGTGGCGCCCCGGAATCGTTGTCTTCTCGTCCCGGCATCCCTTACAAAGAAGCCGATGGAAAGAAGCCGAGCAGGCCACCTGGACCTGGGACGTGGCGGAGGATGAGCCGAAATGGCCGACGTATGACTGTGGACAATCGATGGTTCCGGCACCACCCGTCCGCGGCGGCCGTCCGCCGCCGGCTGCTTGTCCTGCCGCACGCGGGGGGATCCGCGAACTACTTCCACCGCTGGGGCGGGGCGTTCGGCCCGGACTGCGAGGTGCTGGTCGCCTGCTACCCCGGCCGCTACGAGCGGATGGGCGAGAGCGAGCCGCTGACCGCCATGGACGCGCTGGCCGACGCCACCACCAAGGCCGTGACCCCCCTGCTCGACCTGCCGCTGACGGTCTTCGGGCACAGCCTGGGCGCCTCGCTGGGGTATGAGCTGGCGCTGCGGCTGGAGCGCCGGGGCCTCGGTCTTGAGCGGCTGCATGTGTCCAGCCGCAAGCCCCCGCAGCTGCTCACCCCCAAGCCGCTCGATCTGGACGACGACGAGCAGCTGATCGCCCAGGTCGAAGGGCTCGGCGGCACCGACAGCGCGCTGCTGCGGGACCCGGACATGCTGGAGCTCATCCTCCCCGTGCTGCGCGCCGACTACGCGATCGTGGGGTCCTACGGGCCCCGGGACGCGCTGCCGCTGCGCTGCCCCGTCGACGCCCACGTCGGTGACGCGGACGCCGGGGTCAGCCGGACGGAGATGGCGGCCTGGGAGGAGGTCGCCCCGGCCGGATTCACCCTCGAAGTGCTGCCGGGGGACCACTTCTACCTCCGCGACCGGCGCCCGGAGCTGGTCCGTTCGATCAGCGCGCGGTTTGCCGCCGCCCGGTGAGCGGTGACCCGGCAGTCCTCAGCCGCAGCCGCCGGCATGCCCGAGGTCCGCGCCGGCCGGCAGCAGCAGATCGCGCGCGCCGTCCAGCACCTGCCCGGTGAGCGCGCGCAGTTCGGCGGGACCGGTGCCGCCGAGCAGCCCCCGGACGGCCAGTTCGTCGAGGGCGGTGTGCGCTTCGTCGCCGGGGGCGAGGCCCTGGAATGCCAGGTCCACGGAGGCGCCGAATGCGGAGAAGAGCGCGACGGCAGTGTCCTGGTGCCCCGCCAGAATCGCCCCGACCCGCCCGCTCGGGCCGAACAGAGGTGAATGCTTTCCGGACAGAAACT
This sequence comes from Streptomyces sp. NTD107, assembly GCF_059510435.1. Taxonomy (NCBI): domain Bacteria; kingdom Bacillati; phylum Actinomycetota; class Actinomycetes; order Kitasatosporales; family Streptomycetaceae; genus Streptomyces; species Streptomyces sp. NTD107. The sequence continues at coordinate 92,703 of NZ_JCAJZV010000007.1, forward strand.
CCATGATGGGAAGGCCGCCGGTTACCGGAAGCACAGCTTGCCGGGCTGGCCCCGCCAGCTCCGCGCCGAGCCGGTGGGCCAATTCCGCACCGCCGCCGTCCGGATCCTCCCGGTCGGTCAGCGATTCCAGTACGGCCAGCGCCAGGGTCGCCTGATCGGAGACCGGGGAACCGTTGTGCCGCGCGTACCAGGGGACCAGGATCAGGGCCGCGCGCAGTCGCCGTTCCCCGTCCATTCTTTCCCATTGCAAATATCTTTGCCGTTCCGGCATTTCGCTCAAATGGCGGGCGGCACGGAGTATGTCATGCCGAATCGGATCGTCCGGGAAAAGGTCGGATTCACTTATGTCGATCACGGGGCGAGCGTAACGACGGGGCCCGGCGGTCGCCATGGCGGCGGAAAAGAGAAATCAATAAACCCATGTCAGGACCACGTGAACGGGCCGAAGACAGACCCCACGACAGAAGGAGATGGGCGTGATCTCGCTCACGGCACCCGCTGAGGCCAGGGCCCTCCTGGACTCCCTGTTCCGCGCCGGGTCCGCCGGTGGGTCCCCGGCCGGGGACCCGGCGGACCCGGCGGGCGACGCGGCCCGGGAGCGGCTCACCGCCCGGCTGTCGCAGGTTGAGGACCGGCTCATCCGGCTCACCACGGACCGGGCCGGTCCGTTCGCCGAGCTGACCGGCCATGTGGTAGCGGCGGGCGGCAAGCGGCTGCGGCCCCTGCTCGGCCTGCTGGGCGCGGAGTTCGGTGAGCCGACCCGGCCGGGGGTGGTGGACGCCGCCGTGCTGGCCGAACTGACCCATGCGGCCTCCCTCTACCACGACGACGTGGTGGACGGAGCGCTGCACCGGCGCGGGGCGCCGAGCGCCAACTCCCGCTGGGGCAACCGGTTCGCGGTGCTCGGCGGCAACTGGCTGCTCTCCCGGGCCGCCCAACTCGCCGCCGCCCTCGGCCCGGAGATGATCCGGCTCAGTACCACCGCGATGGACCGGCTGATCGACGGCCAGGCCAGGGAACTCGGCGGCCTGCCGCCCGGCGGTGACCCGCTGGCCCACTACGAGGCGGTCGCCGCCGGCAAGACCGCGTCGCTGCTGTCCCTGTCTCTGGCGGCCGGGGCGACCCGGGCGGGCGCCGGGCGGCGGATCACCGACCGGCTCATCTCGTACGGCCACCATGCCGGGATCGCCTTCCAGATATCCGACGACCTGCTGGACATCGGGGCCGACCGGGGCCGCACCGGCAAGGACCACGGCCAGGATCTCGGTCACGACCCCGGCGCCGGCCCGGCCGGGCTGCCCCTGCTGCTCGCTCGCACCCGCGAGTACCCGGCGGACCGTACTCTGCGCCGGCTGTTGCACGAGGAACCCGCCGCCCGCGATCGGATCCTGGGCCTGATCCCGGGCTCCGCCGCGACGGCCGAGGCCCGTTCGGTCATGCGCGGGCATCTCGGCCATGCCCGGGAGGCATTGACCCACCTCCCCGCCTGCCCGGCCCGACGGGCGCTCCACGCGCTCACCGAGCTGATCCCCACCCGCGACAGCTGATGACACGATCGTTAAATCGCACAGAAATGCTGGAGGTGAACGCGGGCCAACTCCCGCCTCCACACGCCGGGGAACGGCCACACTGCGGCTGTGACGACTGAACGAGCCGACGGCACGGCGCCGACCGCCACGTCGCCGGTGCCGCGGCACGTCGCGTGTGTCATGGACGGCAACGGCCGGTGGGCCCGGCAGCGGGCGCTGCCGCGCACGTCCGGCCACCAGGCCGCCGAGACCACGGTGATCGACGTCATCGAGGCCGCCCGGCAGGCCGGGGTGGAGTGGCTGAGCCTCTACGCGTTCTCCACCGAGAACTGGCGCCGCCCGGGCGGCGAGGTCGACTTCCTCATGCGGCTGGTGCGCCGGGTGGTCCGCAAACACGCGCCGCTGCTGCATGTGCGCGGCATCCGCTGCCGGTTCCTCGGGGTGAACGATCCACGCATCCCCGCCCCGCTGACCCGGGACTTCGCCGATCTGATGACCCTCACCCGCACCAACCGGGGCATGACCCTGACCGTGGCGTTCGACCACGGCGGGCGCGGGGACATCGTCGAGGCGGCGCGGTCCCTCATCCGTGGCGGGGTGCCGGCCGACGCCGTCGACGAGCGGAGCTTCGCCGCCCACCTGCCCTTCCCCGACACCCCCGACGTCGATCTTGTCATCCGGACCTCAGGTGAACAGCGGCTGTCCAACTTCATGCTCTGGCAGGTGGCCTACGCCGAACTGGCGTTCCCGCCCGTGCTGTGGCCCGACTTCCGCGCCCCGCACTTCCTGGAGTGCCTGCACACCTACCGGCAACGCGACCGCCGCTTCGGCGGCAGCAGCAGCCCGCATCCGAACGGAGAACCCCAGCCATGACGCACTTCAACCGGTTCTTCAACGATCCGCGCTGGGGCCTGGCCGTCGTCCGGGCCACCGTGCTGGAGGCCGCGCACCCGCAGATCGGCGCGGCGCTCCTGGACAACTCCACCTTCGTGGCCCACCCCTGGCGCCGGCTGCGCAACACCCTGGTGAGCCTGCAACGGATGTTCGGCGCCGACGAGCAGCAGCGCGCCAGAGAAGCGGCCCGACTGAACCGCATGCACGCCCGGCTGCGCGGCACCGGCACCGGCACCGACGGCCACGACCAGTCGTACGACGCGATGGACCCCCAGGTGCGCGCCTGGGTGGTCGCCACCCTCTTCGAGAGCTCCGTCACCATGTGCCGGCTGAGCGGCCAGCCGCTCGACCCGGCCACCACCGAAGAGCTCTACGACGAATACCGGTCGTTCCTCACCGCCCTGGGCGACGGGGACGGCCATCTCCCGCCCACCGTACGGGAGTTCTGGCCGTACTACGACCGCGTCGTCGAGGCGGAGCTGGAGAACACCGAAGCGCTGCGCATCATCCTCTACCGGCTCTTCGACCATCTCCCCGCGCCGCCCCTGCTGGCCGGCCTGCCCACCGTCTGGGCGGCCGGCCGCGCGCTGGCCGGCCCCGCCCTCGGCGCGATCACGGTGGCCTCCCTCCCCGAGCCCTTCCGCCGCCGGGCCGGGCTGCCCGAGATCCCGGGCGCCCAGACCCTCATGCAGAGCGCCTATCTGACCGCCGGACTCGCCCGCTTCCTGCCCGAGGACTGGATCCGCACCGAGCAGCTCACCAACCTGCTGTATCTGCGGGACGACCGGATCAAACAGGCCGGCGCGCTGCTCCGCCTGATGACACCGTTCGCCGCGCGGGACACCCCCACCGGAGAACCCGGCCCGCGGCGCAGCGCCGCCGAGTTCTTCACCGACGTCCTCGACCAGACCGGCGACGGCTTCCTGGACTGGCCCGACCTCGCCGCCATGGCACGGGAGCTGGCCACCCGCCTGGACCTGGAGGAGCCCGCCGAGACCAAGCTCTACAACGCGTTCGCCGACTGGTGGCGCGAACTCCAGACAGCCCTCGACGCAAACGGCGACGGCCGCATCAGCAAGGACGAGTACACCGCCGGCACCCCCTCCCTCGCCGGCCCGGCACTGATCAGGGTCGCCGAAGTCCTCTTCGAGGTCACCGACGCCGACGGCAACGGCTTCATCGACGAGCACGAGTACCGCACCCTGTTCCGCACCGCCTTCCACCGCACCCCCGACACCCCCGACAAGGCCGGCTACTCCCGCCCCGCCTTCGTCAGAGACTTCCTGGCCTTCATGTCCACCCACCACCGCTCCACCCCCTACGACCCGCTGCTCGCCGAGGCGTAGCCCCGCCGGGCCACGACGAAGGCCCGGTGAAGGCGGTGCGGAGGACACGAGACGCGAACTCGTGAGGGCGCCGGATGGGTTCGCCGGGCTGCCCGACCCGCTGGGCGCGAGCGACCGGAACAGTGCGAGGGCCGTGCCCATCGGCACGGCCCTCGCCCCGGGGTGTGGGGTGCCCCGTTCCCGCCCTCGTCGTCCCGGATCTGCACATGGTGGTGAACCGTGCGGTGTGCACTGTCACTTGTGCGCGGTGCTGAGCTGCACTGTTGGTGGGGAATCGAACCCCCGCGTTGCTCTTCACGCGCCATGGGCCGGATAAACCGCCGACCCGCGGTGTGTGCACGCCTCCGTGGCGACTACCTGCTCCCACACCTGGCTCGTCGGGTCAGTCCTCGATCAGGTCGATCTCCCAGTTGGTGCGCTGGATCAGGGTGTCCACCTCGCGGATCTCCTTGGCCAGGCCGTCGGCCCGGGCGTGGAGCTCGGAGACCGGCAGGGCCGAGAGGATCTTCAGTTCGGAGCGCAGTTGCCGGACGGCACCGCGCTGGTCGCGTCCGGAGGCGGCGTCGGCGGCTGCGGTGATCAGCGAGTGGCGCAGCCGCAGGACGTCCCGGTGGGCGAGGGCATCGGTGAGGGTGCCGCCACCTTCGAGGACCGCGCTGGAGTTGGTCCGGTTGATCCGGCGGATCAGCCGCTCCAACTCGTCCAGCTCCTCCCCGGCCTGGGCCAGTACCTCGGCCGCGTTCTCGGCCGGTTCCTCACCCTCCTGGTAGCGGGCGCTGCCGACGACGCGCGCCCGCAACTGCTCCACCCGGCGCACCGCAGCCGCCCGCTGCGCGAGCGCTTCAGCCAGTTTCACCGCGTCATCACCTCCGCGTCCTGATGACCGTCCGGCAAGTATGCACGCCGGTGGCGGCTCGGCCTGTGGAGCGGAGGCCGAAGGGCATCCATGGAACCCGCCTCGGCTCAGTGACACCGGACGAGCGGGACCGGAGCACATGAAACCAGAACCGCGACCACGGAACGACGAAGGCCCCGGCCGGTTTCCCGGTCGGGGCCTTCGTGTACAGCCCGGTGAAGGCTGGGCGGAGGATACGAGATTCGAACTCGTGAGGGGGTGAACCCAACACGCTTTCCAAGCGTGCGCCCTAGGCCACTAGGCGAATCCTCCGCCGGACACGATACAAGACGTTGGGGGGTGGTTGCGAACTCGTCGGAGGGGGGCCGAGGGGGGCCGGGGCGGGGGTTCGGATCGGGTAGGGTGGCGGTAGCCCCTCACGTGGCGCTATCTCGCTGAACTCCCCCAGGGCCGGAAGGCAGCAAGGGTAGGCGGGCTCTGGTGGGTGCGTGGGGGGCCCTTGTCAGTGGTGGCCGATATCGTCGGGGTTGTGTCGTCTCTCGCGCTGTACCGCCGCTATCGTCCCGAGACCTTCGCCGAGGTCATCGGGCAGGAGCATGTCACCGACCCGTTGCAGCAGGCGCTGCGCAACAACCGGGTCAATCACGCGTACCTCTTCAGCGGCCCGCGCGGCTGCGGCAAGACGACCAGTGCGCGGATCCTCGCCCGCTGTCTCAACTGTGAGCAGGGCCCCACGCCCACCCCGTGCGGGGAGTGCCAGTCCTGCCGCGATCTCGCCCGCAACGGCCCCGGGTCCATCGATGTGATCGAGATCGACGCCGCCTCGCACGGTGGCGTCGACGACGCGCGGGAGCTGCGGGAGAAGGCGTTCTTCGGGCCCGCGTCCAGCCGGTACAAGATCTACATCGTCGACGAGGCGCACATGGTCACCCCGGCCGGGTTCAACGCCCTGCTGAAGGTGGTCGAAGAGCCGCCCGAGCATCTGAAGTTCATCTTCGCGACCACCGAGCCCGAGAAGGTCATCGGCACCATCCGGTCGCGCACCCACCACTATCCGTTCCGGCTCGTGCCGCCCGGCACCCTGCGGGAGTATCTGGCGCAGGTCTGCGAGCAGGAGGCCATCCCCGTCGAGGGCACGGTGCTGCCGCTGGTGGTCCGGGCCGGGGCCGGGTCGGTACGCGACTCCATGTCCGTGATGGACCAGCTGCTCGCCGGGGCGGGGGAGGGCGGTGTGACGTACGACATGGCCACCGCTCTGCTCGGCTACACGGACGGGGCACTGCTGGACTCCGTGGTCGAGGCGTTCTCGCGGGGGGACGGGGCCGCCGCCTTCGATGTGGTCGACCGGGTCATCGAGGGCGGGCACGATCCGCGGCGGTTCGTCGCCGATCTGCTGGAGCGGCTGCGGGACCTGCTGATTCTGGCGGCGGTGCCGGACGCCGCCGACAAGGGGCTCATCGACGCGCCCGCCGATGTGCTGGAGCGGCTGCTGGCGCAGGCCACCTCCCTGGGTGCCGCCGAGCTGAGCCGGGCCGCCGATCTTGTCAATACCGGGTTGACGGAGATGCGGGGGGCCACCTCGCCCCGGTTGCAGCTGGAGCTGATCTGCGCCCGGGTGCTGCTGCCGGCCGCCTATGCGCACGATGAGCGGGCGTTGCAGTCCCGGGTGGAGCGGCTGGAGCGGCTCGGGCCGCCGGCCGGACCGGCTTCGGCGGCCGTTCCGCCGGAGGCGGCGGCTCGTCCGGCCGCGGCCCCCCAGGCCGCGCCCCCCGCCCAGGCGCCTCCCGTCCACCATCAGGCGGCCCGGACGCCGCCTCCGCCGCCGCCGGTGGCTCAGGCGCCCCAGGCCGCTCCTCCGGCGGCCTCCGGGCCTCGGCCCGGGGCCTGGCCCACCGCCGCTCCCACCGCCGCTCCGGCTGCCGCCCCCGCCGCTGCTCCGGCGCCCGCCCAGGCGCCCGCCCCCGCCCCGGCCGCAGCCCACGCCCCCGCCGGCGGTGGGGTGGACCTCGGCCGGGTCCAGAGCATGTGGGGCGACATCCTCGACGCCGTGAAGGGCAAGCGGCGGTTCAGCTGGATCCTGCTCAGCCAGAACGCCCACGTCGCCGGGTTCGACGGCACCACCCTTCAGCTCGGGTTCGCCACCGTCGGCGCCCGGGACAGCTTCCTGGGCAGCGGCAGCGAAGCCGTGCTGCGGGAGACCCTCAGCGAGGTCTTCCACATGCAGTGGAAGGTGGACACCGTCATCGACGGCGGCATCGGCGGTACGCCGGCCCCCGCCGTGACCCGCCCGCTGCCGCCGACCCCGGTGCCGCAGGCGCCCCCGGCGCCCGCGCCGACGGCCCCGCCCCGCCCCGCGCCCGCGCCCCACACACCCGAGCCCGCTCCGCAGCCCCGGCCCGGCCCCGTACCCCCCACGCCCGAGCCGACGCCCCCGCCGCCCCCGCCCGAGGAGGACCTGCCCTCCCCCGAGGACCGCGATCTGGGCAGCTCCGCCCTCTCCGGCCACGAGCTGATCATGCGCGAGCTGGGCGCGACGGTCATCGAGGAGTTCCACCACGAATGAGACCCCGGCGGCGTAAGCCCGTAGGCTCGGAGGAGACAGCGAAGAAAGAATTGTTGCCGACGAGCCAGGAGTGATCGCCCGTGTTTCCCGGTGGTGGCGGAGCCGACATGCAGCAGCTGCTGCAGCAGGCCCAGAAGATGCAGCAGGATCTCGCGGCGGCCCAGGAGGAGTTGGCCGGCACTCCGGTGGAGGGCAGCGCGGGCGGCGGACTGGTCAAGGCCACCGTCACCGGCGCCGGCGAGCTGAAGAGCCTGGAGATCGACCCGAAGGCGGTCGACCCGGAGGACACCGAGACCCTCGCCGATCTCGTGGTCGCCGCCATCCGCGACGCCAATAACTCCGCGCAGGCGCTGGCCCAGGCCAAGCTCGGCCCGCTCGCCCAGAGCCTCGGCGGTGGCGGCGGTATCCCCGGACTGCCGTTCTAGCACCCCAGAACTCCGGTTTCTCTAGCCCTGCGGCGGCCCGGCAACTAGCCTCATCCGCAGGAACCAGCGGAAGGCATAAGGCATCTCGTGTACGAAGGCGTGGTCCAGGACCTGATCGACGAGCTGGGCAGGCTGCCCGGCGTCGGTCCCAAGAGCGCCCAGCGGATCGCCTTCCACATCCTCCAGGCCGAGCCCACCGACGTACGCCGGCTCGCGCACGCGCTCACCGAGGTGAAGGAGAAGGTCCGCTTCTGCGCGGTGTGCGGCAATGTCGCGCAGCAGGAGCACTGCCGGGTCTGCCAGGACCCGCGCCGCGATCTCGCCGTCATCTGTGTGGTGGAGGAGGCCAAGGATGTGGTGGCCATTGAGCGCACCCGCGAGTTCCGGGGCCGCTATCACGTCCTGGGCGGCGCCATCAGCCCCATCGAGGGCGTCGGCCCCGATGACCTGCGGATCAGGGAACTGCTGGCCCGCCTCGCCGACGGTACGGTCACGGAGCTGATCCTGGCCACCGACCCCAATCTGGAGGGCGAGGCGACCGCCACCTACCTGGCCCGGATGGTCAGCACGCTGGGTCTCAGAGTCACCCGGCTGGCCAGCGGGCTGCCGGTGGGGGGAGACTTGGAGTACGCCGATGAGGTCACTTTGGGGCGGGCCTTCGAGGGAAGGCGGTTGCTCGATGTGTAACGCCAGGGGAATCGCTGGGGAGGCGATCGCATGACGTCCACCGTCCACGCCCGAGCCCTGTCCCGTACGCAGGCCAACACCCTCAGTAGCGGCGGCGGCCCCGACGCCTTCGCCGTGCAGATCGCCGACCAGATCGAGAGCTTCACGGTCGCGGTGGCGGAGGTCGCCAAGGGGGACGACCCGGACGCCGCCGTACCGCATCTGCTGCTCCAGATCTCCCAGCTGCTGCTGGCCGGCGGCCGGCTGGGCGCGCACGAGGACATCGTGCCCGAGGAGCGGTACGAGCCGGACACCGGTCCCGAGCCCGACATGGACGAGTTGCGCGAGCGCCTTGCCCGGCTGCTGGAGCCCGTCGATGTCTACTCGGAGGTCTTCGACCCGTACGTGCCGCGCAGCACGCCGGTGCCGAGCCGGATCTCCGACGATCTGGCCGACATCCTGACGGACCTGCGGCACGGCATGGCCCACTACCGCGCCGGGCGGGTCAGCGAGGCGCTGTGGTGGTGGCAGTTCTCCTACCTCTCCAACTGGGGCCCGACCGCGAGCGCCGCACTGCGCGCGCTCCAGTCGCTGGTGGCGCACGTACGGCTGGACACGCCGCTCGCCGAGCTGAACGGCCTCGACACCGACAGTGAGGCGGCGGAGACGGCGGAAGGCGATCTGGAACGGCAGGCGGGCCGTGTCATGGCCGCCGAGATCGCCGCGCCGCTGGGGCTCCGGCCGCAGTAGTCGTCCGGTCAGGCGGTGCCGGTTCTGGTTTCCTCGGCCGCTGCCTCCGGGGCCGGCTCCGCCGTGTCCGGAAAGCAGAACTCGACCCCGCCGTGGATCAGGCCGTACGCCCCGATCCCGATCGCGAATCTCAGGTACCGCATGCTGCCCGACCAGTCGGTCGGCGACCCGAAGAAGAGCCAGAACGCCAGCCCGACCCCGAGCAGTACCCCGGCTACACCGATCATCTTCCGCAGCGAGTGATGCATGCGGAAAAGCTTTTCATACGAGGATCCGCTCGTGGCGCACGCCTCGATCGCCCCGCGATCATGCCGGCCCGACCGACAGCTTCCTGCCGATGTGGCGAGCGTCCTTTGCCATCAGTTGCGCAGGGAAGCTGCGCAGTAACGCCGCGGCGCCCCGCCGGAGAGATCCGACGGGGCGCCGTCCGGGCCGGGAGGAGCGGTGCGGCCTCGCTCAGTAGGAGCGCTCGACGTAACCGCCGGTGATCCGCGTGGTGTAGGCGGGGCAGAACACGATGGACTTCCCGGTCTGCCGCCACTCGGGCGCGTTGATGTGGACGTCCAGGCCGCCGTCGAAGGGACGGCAGATGACGCTCGCCTTGTAGTGGCCGCCGTTGTGGCTGGTGCAGCTGACCTGCCAGCCGATCTGCGAGGCGTACTGGCCCTTGTAGGGGCCGTTGGTGCAACCGGTCGGCCAGCCCATGGTGGAGACCTCACCGGAGTTGGCCGCCGTGGCGGTGCCCTGGAGGCCGAGGGTGGCGATCGCAGCCCCCGCCAGCAGCACTGAGCTCAGCTTCTTCTTCATTGTCTGTGATCCTCTCTGATCGATACGGCTGGACGCTCAGTTGTTGTTGGGGCTGCTCTCGTAGCCTTCCCACAGGGGCGTCCGGTAGGAGCCCTGGCAGTAGGCCATCGAGTAGCCGGACTGCCGCCATCCACCGGCGAAGTCCTTGGTGGCACCGGTGGACGGGTCCTTGCACACCACCAGGGCGCGGTACTTGCCGCCGTTGTGGCTCGAACAGGAGGCGACGGCACCGAAGTCCGTCTTCTCGGCCTTGCAGCCGGACGGGTGCGCCATGGTGCCGATCTCGGCGGCGTTCGCGCTCGCCCCCGCGGCGAGCGTGAACCCGGCGGTCAGCGCGAGCCCGAGCGCCGGTACGACGACGGAGCGCCGCACACGGGTACTGATACTCATCTTCCTTCACACCTTCCCCGATGTGTTCAGTGGTGAAGCGATCGGAACGCTAACAGGGCGAGGCGAGGATCAACAGGCTTTCTGTGGCTCTTTATTGAAACTCCATCCCTGTAATCCCTGGCGCCACATGGCGCCTCTGTCGTGGAATATCGGAACAATATGGGCTGTATCAAGACCACTTGCTCGCCGTTGGCTTCATTTCCGTTCACTAAAGAGTGAGTTGTTCGCCCGGCGGGCCGCCCTGGGGACAGCACAACGGCGCCCCGCCGGAGAGATCCGGCGGGGCGCCGTCCGAGCCGGAGGGGGCTCGCCCGTTCAGGAGGCCTTGGTGACGATGCCGCCCGAGACGCGGGTGGTGTAGGGCGGACAGAAGACGATGGACGTACCGCTCGACTTCCACGTCGGCGCGTCGATGAAGACGTTGCCGCTGCCGTCATGACGGGCGCAGATCACGCTCGCCATGTAGTGGCCGCCGTTGGCGTTGGTACAGGTGGCCTGCCAGCCCTTCTGCGACTCGTACTTGCCGTTGTACGCCTTGTTGCTGCATCCGGTCGGCCACGCCATGGTCGAAACGTCCCCGGACTCGGCCGCGGTGGCCGTGCCCTGGAGTCCGAGGGTGGCGACGGCCGCGGCGGCGAGCAGCGCCGCGCTCAGCTTCTTCATTTCCCTGCTCCTTTACTGGTGGTGGGTCCGGTCGTCGCTCAGGTGACCTTGGTTTCGAAGCCCGCGCCCAGGGGCGTCTTGTACGAGCCCTCGCAGTAGGCCATGGACCAGCCGGTGTTGCGCCACGGACCCACGAACTCCCGGATGTCCCCGTCGGACGGGTCCTTGCAGAGGATGAGGGCGCGGTAGTGGCCGCCGTTGGCGTTCTTGCAGGTGGCCACGGAGCCCCAGTCCTGCTTCTCGGCGTGGCAGTTGGTGGGTCGGGCCATGGTGCCGACCTCGGCGGCGTTCGCGCTCGCCCCCGCGGCGAGCGTGAACATCCCGGCCATGGCCAGCCCGAGCGCCGGCGCGACGACGGCGCGCCGCATACGGGTTGTGACTGTCATCTTCCTTCACTCCTTCCTCGACTTGCTCAGTGGTGAAGCGCTCGGAACGCTAACAGGGCATTGTGCGGATCAACAGGGCTTTGTTGACTCTTTACTGAAGTTCCATCTGTGAAGAAGCCGCTGCCGTGGCCGATACTCCGCCATGGAATGTCATGACAATACTGGTTAAATCAACCCTACTTGTCTGGCATGGGACCCATCTCCTTTCACTAAAGAAGGAGTTGTTTGCAGGTTGAAGAAGGGCGGGAAACGGGATTCGGGCGGCTGCCCGTTGGGGAGCCTTCAGTAATGGGACAACTGCTCACCGTTGGCGTTGAGGAAGAGTTCTTACTGGCCGACCCCACGAGTGGGGCGGCGGTGCCGGTGTCCGAGGAAGTGATCGCGACCGACCGGCGATTGAAGCCGGAGACGTCGGCGGCCGTCATCGAGACCGCGTCCGAACCGCACAGCGATCTGACACTTCTCGCCGACGATCTGCGGGCGCTGCGCTCCGCCGCCGCGACGGCCGCCGAGGGCGCCGGCTGTGCCGTACTGCCCTGTCCCACCGAACTGCTCCCGGCCCCGCCCGCGCCGCCGACCACGGGGGAGCGGTACCGGCGGATCTACGAGCGGTACGGCGCGCGGCTCTTCGGCCACATGACGTGCGGCATGCACATCCACGTCGGTGTCCCGGACCGGGAGCACGCGGTGCGGGTGAGCAATCATCTGCGGCCCTGGTTACCGGCGCTGCAAGCGCTGGCCGCCAACTCCCCCTTCTCCCTGGGGCAGGACACCGGCTACGCGAGCTTCCGTTCCATGTGGTGGGGGTACATGCCGGTGGCCGGCCCGGCCCCGGTGTTCGCGGATGCCGCCGAGTACAACGCGCTCTTGGACCAACTGGTCGCCTCGGGGGTGATTCTCGACCGCAAGATGGCGTACTGGTTCGCCCGTCCCTCCGAGTTCGTGCCCACCATCGAGGTGCGGGTCACGGACGTGTGCCCCACCACCGACACCGCCGTACTGCTGGCCGGTCTGACCCGCGCCCTGGTGGCCACCTGCCTGGAGGAGGCGGCGGCGGACGGACCGCCCCCCGCCGTCTCCGGCCAGCTGCTGGCCGCCGCGCACTGGCAGGCCGCGCGGTACGGGATGGAGGCCGACGCCGTGGATGTGTTCACCGGGCATCCGGTGCCGGCCTGGGCGTGGGCGGAGAAACTCCTGAAGCATGTGGCGCCCGCGCTCTCCGACGCCGGGGATCTCGCCCTGGTCACCGGCCTGCTGGCGGAGCTGCGTGAGCACGGCTCGTGGGCCGCCCGGCAGCGCGGAATCGTTTCTGCGGGCGGCTCGCTGGCCGATGTGGCGGCCTACCTCGGCTCCCTGCTGCTCAAGTGAGGCGAGGGGGCCGGGTGCCCGTGCCCCCCGGCCCGGGAGCGCGGCCACCCGGCCGGCTGCCCGGGGTCAGCGCGGCACCAGCACGCCGGAGCCGAACTCGAAGAGCCGGTCCTCGCCCGGGCTGACCCAGCCGATGGCTGTGCCCTTGCAGTCTTTGCTGCTGTACACCATGACCGTCACATTGGTCCGGTTGTTGACCGTCAAGGGCAGGAATTCGCCGGTGTAACACCCCTTGGCTGGGTTCTGGTACGTGCTTCCGCTGATCGTCAGGACACCCTGCGCGGCCAGCGCCGAGCCCGGCAGGGCGATCAGCATCGCTCCCGCCGCGGCCAGCGCGCCGGCACCGTTCGCGATACGCCTTCTCATGCGCATGTCACAACCTCCAGGAGGGGTGAAGCGGAGGAGGCGCCCGCGGCCCCCCGTACCGGGCATGCCCGCACCGCCCGGCGGGACGCGGGCACTCACCCGGATGGGTCCCGTCGTGCGGGAGCGCAAGTACGGCGCGCGCGGCTCCCGTCCCGCCCCATCGGACGGCGACCGTCCGTGTGAGCTGCGTTACGTTTCGGCCCGGTTTCGTGTGCGGTTTCCCCTGGCGGGCAGGGCTTTCCGCTGGATGAGCCCGGTGTCTCAGGATGTGGCACCGGATAGGCGGAAAACGCCTGCTCGGTAGACTTCAGCAGACCGTGGTCCCCGCTCGGAGCACGGCGTGAGAGATACGAGGAGCGAGCACACGTGGGCCTTGTCGTGCAGAAGTACGGCGGCTCCTCCGTTGCCGATGCCCAGGGCATCAAGCGCGTCGCCAAGCGAGTCGTCGAAGCCAAGAAGAACGGCCACCAGGTGGTCGTCGTGGTCTCGGCGATGGGTGACACGACGGATGAGCTGATCGATCTCGCGGGTGAGGTGTCCCCCGTCCCCTCCGGACGTGAGATGGACATGCTGCTGACCGCCGGCGAGCGCATCTCCATGGCGCTGCTGGCCATGGCGATCAAAGCGCTCGGGCACGAGGCGCAGTCCTTCACCGGCAGCCAGGCCGGTGTCATCACCGACTCCGTACACAACAAGGCCCGCATCATCGATGTGACCCCGGGCCGCATCCGCTCCTCCGTCGACGACGGCAACATCGCCATCGTCGCCGGTTTCCAGGGTGTCTCCCAGGACAAGAAGGACATCACCACCCTCGGCCGCGGCGGCTCCGACACCACGGCGGTCGCGCTGGCCGCCGCGCTGGACGCCGAGGTGTGCGAGATCTACACGGACGTCGACGGGGTGTTCACCGCCGACCCGCGCGTGGTGTCCAGGGCCCGCAAGATCGACTGGATCTCCTTCGAGGACATGCTGGAGCTGGCCAGCTCCGGCTCGAAGGTGCTGCTGCACCGCTGTGTGGAGTACGCGCGCCGCTACAACATCCCGATTCACGTACGGTCGTCCTTCTCGGGGCTCAAGGGCACCTGGGTCAGCAGTCAGCCGCCGCAGGACGCGTCGCGCGAGCCGGAAGGACAAGGGGAGAAGTCGATGGAACAGGCGATCATCTCGGGGGTCGCGCACGACACGTCCGAGGCCAAGGTCACGGTCGTCGGGGTGCCCGACAAGCCGGGCGAGGCGGCGAAGATCTTCCGCGCGCTGGCCGATGCGGAGCTGAACCTCGACATGGTGGTGCAGAACGTCTCGGCCGCCGCCACCGGGCTCACCGACATCTCCTTCACCCTCCCCAAGGACGAGGGGCGGTCGGCGATCACGGCGCTGGAGAAGCGCCGCCCGGACATCGGCTTCGACGCGCTGCGCTACGACGACCAGATCGCGAAGATCTCGCTCGTCGGGGCCGGCATGAAGACCAACCCGGGGGTCACCGCGCACTTCTTCGAGGCGCTGTCCAACGCGGGGGTGAACATCGAGCTGATCTCGACCTCCGAGATCCGCATCTCGGTGGTCACCCGTGAGGACGATGTGAACGCGGCGGTCCGGGCGGTGCACACCGCGTTCGGGCTCGACAGCGAGTCGGACGAGGCCGTGGTGTACGGCGGCACCGGCCGCTGACCGGTCGCCGAGGGGGGCGCCGGCCGGCCGCCCCCTCGGCGGCAGGCCCGGCCAAAGAACTACCTTTTGAACGAGATTGGCGGGATGTGAAGCTCCCGTGACCAATTCGTAGGTCCGGATCGCTTGATCCGGACCAATCCCCCGGGGGACGATTTCAACTCCCCGCACCCGCCGATGGAACCATGCGCGGTGCGGGGAGCGTCTTTCGTACCCTCCGCGAGGGCCACAGGGCGCTGCACCAATCGGACATTTCAGGGGTAGGCGGTAGGTGTGAGCCGGTGTGACTCATTCAGAAACCCACCCGCGCCGTACAACCTTCGCGGGGGAGAGAGTGTCCAACTGGCGTGGCAGAGGTCCTGGAATTCACCGCAACGGCACCTCCACGTCTCCCGCGCCCGAGGGCATCGGGCGGTGCTGGGGGGATGCCCGTGATCGCTCCGCTGCCCGCCTCGCAGCCCCTGTCGCAGGTGGCCCCACCCCCGGCCCAGGGCGCGGACGCGGACGCGGACGCCGTCATGGCTGAGGGCACCACCACCGACCAGCTGACCGAGACCTACCGCGAGCACTACCGCTCCCTGCTCGGTCTCGCCGCCCTGCTGCTCGACGACATCGCCTCCTGCGAGGACGTCGTCCAGGAGGCGTTCATCCGCGTCCACTCGGCGCGCAGCCGGGTGCGCGACCCGGAGAAGACCCTCGCGTACCTGCGGCAGACCGTCGTCAACCTCTCCCGCTCCACGCTGCGCCGCCGCATCCTGGGCATGAAGCTGCTCTCCAAGCCGATGCCGAACATGGCGAGCGCCGAGGAGGGCGCGTACGAGCAACTGGAGCGCGCCGAGCTGATCCAGGCGATGCGCGGGCTCCAGCGCCGCCAGCGCGAGGTGCTGGTGCTGCGCTATTTCGCCGACATGACGGAGGCCGAGGTCGCCAGCACGCTGGGCATCTCGGCCGGGTCGGTCAAGGCGTACGGCTCGCGGGGCATCGCCGCCCTGCGGGTCGCCATGGAGGCGGCCCGATGACCGACCGCGAACCACACGCGCGGGAGGATCGGCAACCGGAGGACGGCCGGGCGGCGGAGGACCGTGCGGACCGCCTCCCGCCCGATCCCCGCCCTGATCCCGAGGCCGATCCCGACGCCGATCTCCCCGCCCTCCCCGAGGGCATCGACATCCCCGACAGCCCGGGCCCGCTCTCCGACGAGGAGACCCTGCGCCGTCTGCTGCACGACGCGGTCGGCGCCATTCCGCTGCCCGAGGTGTCCCTGGAGGCGCTGCGGCACGGCATCGCCGCCCGGCGCCGCCGCCGGCGCCAGCTGCTGCTGAGCACCGTGGCCGCCGTCGGCGTCCTGGCGATCGGCACCCCCGCCGTGCTGGAGGCGGCCGGCAGCGGCGCCCGGCGCGGCCAGGACCAGGCCACCGGGCTGGCCGGCGAGACCAGCGCCGAGGGCGGCCCGCTCGCCTCCGGCGGCGTGGACGGCGGCCGGGAGGCGTACGACGGTGTCGGCGAACCCCCGCTGAGCGGCGAGGTGTACGGCCCCGACGACGGCCGCACCCAGCAGCCGGACGGCACGGGCGGTGCCGCCGCCGAGACCGGCTCCCCGCACGACGGGGAGATCACCGGCGCCGGCTCCCCGCGCTGCGCGGCCGGCCAGCTCGGCGCCGCCAGCGCCGTCACCGAACAGCCCGACTCCCAGGGCAAGGTGTACGGCACCATCCGGGTCGCCAATGTCTCCGCCGAGCCCTGCCGGGTCACGGCCGGCGCGGATGACCTGACCGTGCTGTCGGCCGGCGGCGCGGCGGGTGACGTGCAGATCGTGCACCGCACGGAGGGCGATCGCGCCACCGGGCTGCCCACCCCTGAGCAGACCCCCAGCGAACTGCTGCTGCCGCCGGGCCAGGCGTACGAGGTGCAGTTCGCGTGGGTGCCCAGCGCCGGCCGCGGCGGTTCGCGCTCCGTGTGCGCCGTGCAGGCCGACCCGGTGGGGCTCAGTACGAACGCGGGGGCCGACCCGGATCCGGTGTCCGAGCTGGAGGGCGGCGCGGCCGGCGCCGGTGGCTCGGACGGCGCCGGCGGGGGCGGTGGCGACGACGATCAGGGCGGCGGTGGCGAGCAGCCCAGCGCCGGCAACGGCAACGGCGGCCACGGCGACAGCGGCACTCCGGGCAACGGCAACGGAAACGGAAACGGCAACGGCAGCGGCAACTCGGGCGGCTCCGACAGCCCCAGCGGCGGCGGCACGTCCGACCCCGACCCCGACCCGGGCGGCGGCACCGACCCGTCCGACGGCACCGTCGTCCTGCGCTACACGCCACCGGCCGGCAACGCGCCCGTCGACATCCTCCTCGAAGGCACCTGCACCGGCACCGTCTACCGCACCGGCGTCCTGGAGTCCCCGAGCACCCCGGCCGGCTGACCGACCCGCCCCACCCCGTACCGTGGGGACGTGTACCGGTTTCTGCTGACTCCCCGCTGGTGGGGGATCAACGTCTTCGTCGCGCTGTCCATCCCGTTCTGTCTGGTGATGGGCTTCTGGCAGCTGGGCCGCTTCGAGGACCGGGTCGACACCCACCGCGAGCGCGAGAAGCAGGCCCAGCAGGCGGAGACCACCGAACCCCGGCCGCTGCGCGAGCTGCTGCCCGTCACCACCGAGACCGTGGGGGAGCAGGCCACCGTCACCGGCACGTACGACCCGGAGCAGGAGCTGCTGGTCCCCGAGCGCGCGCTGGACGGCGCGCGCGGCTACTACGTGCTCACCCCGCTGCTGCCCGCCGACGGCGGCGACGCGCTGCCCGTCGTCCGCGGCTGGCTGCCCGGCGACCCCGACCCGGCCGCCGTGCCCGCCGCCCCGGCCGGCGAGGTGACGGTCACCGGCGCGCTCCAGGGCGCCGAGTCGCCGCGCGATGTCGGCCCGCCGACCGGGCTGCCGCCCGGCCAGCTCGGCGTGATCGGCGCCGCCTCGCTGATCAATGTGCTGCCCTACCCCGTCGAGGACGCGTGGGTGACGGTACGGGAGGCCGCCGCGCCGCTGCTGCCGGTGCCGCCGGCCTCCGCCACCAACACCGGTCTCGACATCAAGGCGTTCCAGAACCTGGGCTACACGGCCGAGTGGTTCGCCTTCATCGCCTTCGCGCTGTTCATGTGGTACCGGTTCTTCCGCCGCGAGCTGGAGGCCCAGCACGATGCCGCGCTGGGCCTCACCGCATCCGTACCGGAACCGCTCAGCCCGGCAGATGCTTCAGCGCGAACTCGATCTCCATCCGCACCTGCTTGATCCGCTCCTCCACCACCAGAGAGCCGTGCCCGGCGTCGTACCGGTACACCTCGTGGGGGGCGCCGCGCTCCGCCAGCCGGTCGACGTAGTTCTCGATCTGCCGGATCGGGCAGCGCGGGTCGTTCACGCCCGCCGAGATGAAGACCGGCGCCGTCACCTGATCCACGTAGGTGATCGGGGACGAGGCCCGCCAGCGCTCCGGCTGCTCCTCGGGGGTGCCGCCCAGCAGCGTACGGTCCATCGCCTTGAGCGCCTCCATCTCGTCGTGGTAGGCGGTGACATAGTCGGCCACCGGCACCGCCGCGACCCCGACCGCCCACAGCGCGGGCTGCACACCCAGGCCCAGCAGCGTCAGATAGCCGCCCCACGAGCCGCCGGTGAGCACGATCCGCTCCGGGTCGGCGAGCCCGGACTGGACGCACCACTCGCGGACGGCGGCGATGTCCTCCAGCTCGATCAGCCCGATCCGGTGCCGCAGCGCGTCGGTCCACTCCCGGCCGTACCCCGTCGAGCCCCGGTAGTTGACGCGGACCACCGCGAAGCCGTGGTCCAGCCAGGCGGCGGGCCCGGCGGCGAACGAGTCGCTGTCGTGGTGGGTGGGGCCGCCGTGGATGTCGAAGACCGTGGGGAACGGGCCCTCGCCCTCCGGCCGCTGCACCAGCGCGTGCACCGAGCCGCCGGGCCCGTCCACCCACAGGTCCTGCACCGGCGAGGACGGTGGCGCGGCCGGCCCGGGCGGGTCGAGGACGGTGTCGCCGGTGCTGGACTGCACGCGCGGCGGCTCGGCGGCCGAGGACCACAGGAACTCCACCGAGCCGTCCGGGCGCGCGGTGGCCCCCGCGACGGAGCCGGCCGGGGTGTGCAGCCGGGACAGCTCGCCCATCCGGTGCACATCGACATCGGCGCGCCACAGCTCGCTGCGCGCCCGGTAGTCGTGCTCGATGAGCAGGCCCGAGCCGTCGGCGTACCACTCGGCGCCCACCTCGCCCGGCAGCTCGCAGGCCAGTTCCCGCTGCTCGCCGGTCAGTGGGTCCCAGATCAGCAGCTCCCAGCGGCCGTGCCGCTGGTGCCCGATCAGCAGCCGGCTGTCGCCGTCCACCGGGGCGAAGCCGAGCACGGACAGGCCCAGCTCCTTCGTACCGGCCTCGGTGTCGTCCAGCTCGGCGACGAGGGTGCCGTCCAGGCGTACGACCCGGACCGACGAGTGCATGGAGTCGCCGTGCTCGGTGTGCTCGATGGCCAGCAGCGTGCTGTCGTGCGACAGATCGCCGACGCCGGCCGACTCGCGGTGCCGGTAGATCTCGACGGGGGCGCCGCCGTCGCCGGGGCGCGCCACGTGGATGGTGCTGCCGTCCTCCTCGGTCATCCGGCCGACCACGACGGTGCCGTCGCGGCCGAGCGCGAGACCGGCGGAGTACGCGGGCGCCAGGCCCGGCACCGCCTCCTCGTCCGGGCCGCCCTCGAACGGCTGCCGGCGCCATACGCCGTGCTCGTCGCCGTCGGTGTCGGCGTACCACCAGATCGACTCGCCGTCGGGGCTGAGCGTGCCGTGCACGGTGCCGTTGGGGCGGTCGGTGGCCTGCCGCTGGGTGCCGGTGACGCGGTCCCAGGCGTACAGCTCGTACGTGCCGGTGGCGTTGGAGACGAACAGCGAGCGGTGCGGGGCGTCCAGCGCCCACTGGGGCAGGCTGACGCGCGGGGCGCGGAACCGCCGCTCCCAGTCCGGCACGGTGATGTCGTCGCCGTGCTCCGGGTCGTGGTCAGTCATCGTCACCCTCGATCTCGACCTGGATCTCGACCTCCACGGGGGCGTCCAGCGGCAGGACGGCGACGCCGACCGCGCTGCGGGCATGCCGGCCGGCCTCGCCCAGCACCTCGCCGAGC
This sequence comes from Streptomyces sp. NTD107, assembly GCF_059510435.1. Classification (NCBI taxonomy): domain Bacteria; kingdom Bacillati; phylum Actinomycetota; class Actinomycetes; order Kitasatosporales; family Streptomycetaceae; genus Streptomyces; species Streptomyces sp. NTD107. The sequence goes on from NZ_JCAJZV010000007.1 coordinate 112,532, forward strand.
AGCTCGCTGGCGCCGTTGATGACGCCCGGCTGTCCGGTGAAGGAGGGGTCGGAGGCGACGAACCCCACGACCTTCACCACGCGCACGACGCGATCGAGGCTGCCCGCCACGGAGGCGACGGCGGCGAGCGCGTTGAGCGCGCAGATCCGGGCCAGCTCCTTGGCGTCCTCCGGGCTGACCTCGGCGCCCACCTTGCCGGTGCGCGGCAGCGCGCCGTCGACCAGGGGCACCTGGCCGGAGGTGTGGATGTAGCGGCCCGAGCGCAGTGCCGGTACGTACACCCCGGCCGGGGCGGGCACCGGCGGCAGGGTGATCCCCAGCTCGGCGAGCCGGTCCGCCACGCGCCCGGCGCTCACTGGGTCTTCTCGCGCTTGAAGTACGCCACCAGCTGCTCGGGGTTGGCGGGGTTCTGGAGCACCTGCACCAGCTCCCAGCCGTCCTCGCCCCAGGTGTCGAGGATCTGCTTGGTCGCGTGCACCAGCAACGGCGCGGTGGCGTATTCCCACTTGGTCAAGGTCGTCATGGCGCCCACTCTAACGACCGGGCGGGCGGCGGCCTGGCCCGTCCGCCCAGGTGAGGGCCGCCGCCCCGGGCGGGGGCGGCGAATCCGGCGGAAATCTTCACCCCGCGGGGATTGTCGATCATCGCACCGGGCAAACTGCCCTTCGGAAGCCCTCCACCGGCTACCCGGTAGCCGCGTAACCTCCGTCACTCTCGTCAGCGTTCTCGTAATCGCAGCGGGCTGTCTCCAGCAGTCTGCGCCAGGACGTGACCGTGGGGCGGCGGCGCAGCAGCGCGCGCCGTTCCCGTTCGGTCATGCCGCCCCAGACGCCGAATTCCACGCGGTTGTCGAGCGCGTCGGCGAGGCATTCGGTGCGCACCGGGCAGCCGGTGCACACCGCTTTGGCGCGATTCTGTGCCGCGCCCTGTACGAATAGTTCGTCCGGATCTGTGTCGTGGCAGGCGGCCTGCGCACTCCAGTCGATGACCCAGCTCATGGCCCGATGCCGTCCTCTCCCGATCCCGAATCGAGGCTCCCCCACGGCGGCAAGTGGCATATTCACCCTTGCCGGTTGAGGACGTTACGGAAGGCGGCGGGGGCGCAACACCCCCAGTGGGCCTAATCTTGGATGGCCCGTTCGGACTAGGGGGAATCCCTCATCACCCATGTGAGTGAAGCCCGAACAAGATCCGCATTTCGGACGAGGGTTGCTGATAGCAACGCGCAGAGGCATATGACAAGAGCGATTCCCGATTCCCACTCCGACGAGTGAAGATCATTTGACGGCTCTTGCTTTGTCCGATGTAGGGGCAGCCTAACGAACACCCGGCCCGCTGTCCGGCGTTTGACCGCTTACGCTTGCTCCCATGGGTAGAAAGCGCCCGGGAGGCGGGCTGAGCACGACTCAGCAGATGGCCAAGTTCCTCGGGGTCAGCGTGCTGTCCGGGGCCGTGCTGGCGGGGCTGGCGCTGCCGGCCGTCGGCGCCCTGGGGCTGGCCGCCAAGGGGACGGTGCAGACCTTCGACGAGATCCCGAGCGAGCTCACGCGGCCACCGCTGAGCCAGAGCACGATGATCCTCGACGTCGAGGGCAACAAGATCGCGGAGGTGTACTCCCGTTACCGCACGGTGATCGAGGCGGACGAGATGGGTCCGTACGTCCGCCGGGCACTGGTGGCGATCGAGGACGCGCGCTTCTACGAGCACGGCGCGATCGACCCCAAGGGCCTGCTGCGGGCACTGAACCGCAACGTCACCTCCGGCGGCGTCCAGGAGGGCGCCTCGACGCTCACCCAGCAGTACGTGAAGAACGTCTTCGTGGAGCAGGCGGGCGACGACGCGGAGGCGGTGGCGGAGGCCACCACGCAGAGCGGCGCGGAGGGCATGGGCCGCAAGATCCGCGAGATGAAGTACGCGATCCAGCTGGAGCAGGAGCTCACCAAGGACGAAATCCTTACCAACTACCTCAATATCACCTATTTCGGACAGCAGGCGTACGGGGTGGAGGCCGCCTCGCAGCGGTACTTCTCCAAGCCGGCCGCCGAGCTCGAACTGCACGAGGCGGCGCTGCTGGCCGGCCTCGTCCAGTCCCCGAGCGCGTACGACCCCGTCAACTCCCCGGACAAGGCGCTCAACCGGCGCAACACCGTGCTGGAGAAGATGGTCGAGTCCAAGGACATCACCCGGGCCGAGGCGGACGAGGCCAAGGAGATGGACCTCGGCCTGAACGTCTCCCGCCCCCAGAACGGCTGCATCACCGCCGTCCACGACGCCGGCTTCTTCTGCGACTACGTGCGCAAGGAGATCCTCAACAACCCCGTCTTCGGCGAGACCGAGGAGGAGCGCAGCGAGCTGTGGCGGCTCGGCGGCCTGCGGGTGCGCACCACCCTGGACCCCAAGGCCCAGGCCGCGGCGGCCCAGGCGGCGAAGGACGGCGCGTACGAGGACGACCAGGTGACGGCGGCCGTCGTCCAGGTCCAGCCCGGCACCGGGCACATCCTGTCGATGGCCCAGTCCCGCCCGTACGGCCTGGACATCTCGGCCAACGAGACCACGCTCAACCTGAACGTCTCCAGCTCCATGGGCGGTACCACGTACGGCTTCCAGCCCGGCTCGACCTTCAAGCCGATCACGGCGGCGGTGGCCCTGGAAGCCGGGATCAGCCCGGCCGAGACGTACACCTCGGAGCGGAAGATCACGCTGCCGATGAGTGACTTCCGCAACTGCGAGAACAACCCGCTGGGCTCCGCCGAGGAGCGCGAGTGGTCGGTGCAGAACGAGCGGGAGGACATGAAGGGCACCTGGGACATGACCGATGCCCTCGCCCAGTCCGTGAACACCTACTTCGCCGACCTGGAGCGCCGGATCGGGGTGTGCGAGACCGTCACCATGGCCGGGAAGATGGGCGTCATGGGCGGCAACGACCAGCCGCTGCCCGCCAGCCCGTCCGCCACGCTGGGCGGTCTGGAGACGACCCCGCTGATGATGGCCAACGCGTACGCGACGTTCGCCAACCGTGGCACCTACTGCGAGCCGGTGGCCATCCTGGAGGTGACCGACAGCAACGGCAACGCGCTGGACGTCCCGGACGGCAACTGCACCCAGGTGATGTCGGAGCACACCGCCGACACGGTCAACATGATGCTGCGCGGCGTGGTCGAGGACGGCACCGGCCGCACCGCCGGCCTGACCGACCGGGAGAACGCCGGCAAGACCGGTACCTCGGACAACCGCAAGAACGTGTGGTTCGTCGGCTACACCCCGGAGATCGCCACGGCGGTACGGGTCGGCGGCGACGCGGAGCTGATCCCCATGGAGCGCATCACCATCGCCGGCACCTTCTGGGAGAAGGCGGGCGGCGGCAGCGTGGCCGGCCCGATCTGGCGGCAGGCGATGACCGGGGCGCTGGCGGACGTACCGGCCTCGCAGTTCAACGAGGTGGACGTGCCGCGCGCGCAGGACCAGCGGAACAACAACGACAACGATCGCGACAACGACCGCAACCGGGACCGCGACCGCGACCGGGACCGCGACCGGGACAACGGAAACAACGGTGGCGGCAACGGCAGCGGCAACGGGAACGGCAACGGCAACGGCGGGATCGACCTGGGCGACTGGGGCGACTTCGACTGGGGCGGCGGCTGGGGCCGCTGACCGCTGAGCGGGTCACGGCGAACGGCGGGGCGGTGGTCGACGTACGACCACCGCCCCGCCGCCGTCAGGTCAGCCCGCGGTCAGCGCCTGCTTCACCAGGGCGGCCACCCGGCCGCCCTCCGCCCGGCCTGCCACCTTCGGCGACACGATCTTCATCACGGCCCCCATCGCCCGCGGCCCCTCGGCGCCGCCCGCCTTCGCCTGCGCGACCGCGTCCGTCACGATCGCCGTCAGCTCCGCGTCGCTCAGCTGCTGCGGCAGATACTCCGCGAGCACCTCGCCCTCGGCCCGCTCCTTCGCCGCCGACTCGGCCCGGCCGCCCTTCTCGAACGCCTCGGCCGCCTCGCGCCGCTTCTTCGCCTCCCGCGTGATCACCTTCTGCACCTCGTCGTCGGACAGCTCACGGGCCGTCTTGCCCGCGACCTCCTCGGTGGTGATCGCGGCCAGCGTCATCCGCAGCGTGCCGGAGCGCAGCTCGTCGCGCGCCTTGATCGCCGTGGTCAGGTCGTCGTGGAGCCGGGACTTCAACGTGGTCATGCCGTTATTGTGTCAGGCGGTACGGAGCCCCACCCCGGGCTGCCTACGATGGGACGCATGCGCGCCCGCTACGCCGCCCCGCTCGGCATCGCCGCCCTGGGGGCCGCCACCCTCGCCTACGCCGCCGGCTACGAGGTGCGGTCCTTCCGACTGCGCCGGGTCACCGTGCCGGTCCTCCCGCCGGGCATGCGCCCGCTGCGGATCCTCCAGGTCTCCGACATCCACATGGTCGGCGGCCAGCGCAAGAAGCAGCGCTGGCTCCAGTCCCTGGCCGCTCTCCGCCCCGACCTGGTGATCAACACCGGCGACAACCTCTCCGACCCGGAGGGCGTCCCGGAGACCCTCGACGCGCTCGGCCCGCTCATGGAGTACCCGGGCGCGTACGTCTTCGGCTCCAACGACTACTACGCGCCCAAGCTGCGCAACCCGGGCCGCTACCTGGTGGAGCGGGTCCAGGGCCGGCACGGCCTCAACGGCAACGCGCCGGCCGTGGGCGTACCGCGCAACCCGTGGTGGGAGCTGCGCGACGCGTTCGACGAGGCGGGCTGGGTGAACCTCACCAACACCCGCGGCCGGGTCAAGACGGCGGGCGCCGAGATCGCGCTGACCGGCCTGGACGATCCGCACATCAAGCGGGACCGGTACGGCGAGGTGGCGGGCGGCCCGGAGCCCGGCGCCGACCTGTCGCTGGCGGTGGTGCACGCCCCGTACCTGCGGGTCCTGGACGCCTTCACCGCCGACCGCTACCCCCTCATCCTGGCCGGCCACACCCACGGCGGGCAGCTGTGCGTCCCCTTCTACGGGGCGCTGGTGACCAACTGCGACATCGACCCGGGCCGGGTGAAGGGGCTGTCCACCCACGAGTCGGCGGGCGAACGCTCCTACCTCCACGTCTCGGCGGGCTGCGGCACCAACCGCTACACCCCGGTCCGCTTCGCCTGCCCCCCGGAGGCCAGCCTCCTCACCCTGACCCCGCGCGACAGCTGAGCCCCCGCCGAAACCGGATTTCGCGTAAGCCCCCCGGCCGGGTAGAGTAAGCCTCGCTGCACCGGGGTGTGGCGCAGCTTGGCAGCGCGCTTCGTTCGGGACGAAGAGGCCGTGGGTTCAAATCCCGCCACCCCGACAGACCAGGGGCCCGATCCAGATCATGGATCGGGCCCCTGAGCTTTGCCCGGCCGTCGGCTGCCGGCCGCTGAGCCGGGCGACACCTCGGCCGCGTCCCTCCCGCCGGCGCTGTCCGAACTGGCCGGACCCGGCGAGCTTCCGGCCGGCTCCCCGGTGCTGTTCCTCGCCTGCGACGGGGGATGTCCTGGGCCGGACGGGTCGTGCCAGGCGTGATAATCGGCTCGTGTCATCGATCTTTGAGTTTGCGACCTGGGAACCGCTGCTGCGGCTCATGCGCGACAACAACGCGCAGCGCCTTGCCGCCCCCGGCGGTTGGGTGACCGGGTGGATCAGCCCGGCCGCGTGGAGCCTGCCGCTGCGGCGCCCCGCGCCCCGGCCGGGGCGGGCCGCCCAGGTCGAGGACGTCCAGGCCGAGTTCGACGCGGTGCAGCGGATGCGGGACGTCCTGAAGGAGTCCGGGGTCGACAGCGTCTCCTTCGTGGCGGAGATCTCCCCGGCCGGCCGGGCCACGCTCCGGCTGATCGACGGCCCGGACCCGGGCTCGCTGTTGCTGGTGGAGGGGGCGGTTCCCGCGCCCTGGCGCCGGCTTCCCGAACCGGCGGCGGCGGGGGCGCGGCCGGCCCCGTCCGCCGATGCGGTGGCACTGGAGCGGACGCTGCGCGAGCGGCTGCCCGACGCCATGGGCGCCACCGAGGCGGAGATCGCCGCCACCGAGGCCCGGCTGGGCGTCCCCCTGCCCGAAGAACTCAAGGCGCTCTACCGGGTGACCCGTTACGTGACAGGGGAACGCGTCTGCTCGGCGGTCGGCTGCGAACTCCTCCCGCTGGAGGAGCTGTACGTCGCCGACGCCGCGTCCCGGCCCTGCCCGTGGCGGTTCGGCGCGCTGGAGGCGGTCGACACCCCGCCCGGTGCCGCCGTACAGGGGCTGGCCGGCTCGCCCGGCTGGATCGTGTTCGGCGACAACGGCGGCGGCGACCGGCTCGCCGTCGATCTGACCCCGGGGCCGGGCGGGCACCTGGGGCAGATCATCATGATCGGCCACGAGGACAACGTCGGCGCCGAGTTGATCGCCGACTCCCTCACCGACCTGGTGCTGGACCGGCGCCGCGACGAGCAGCCGGCCGGCGCCGGCGCCGAGGACCGGCCGCCGCCGGTCGCCTGGGTCAACCACGCCTCGCTGCACAGCGTCGAGGCCGCCGCGCACCCCGGTCTTGAGGTGCTGAGCCTCGGCGTGTGGGAGGGCGAGCCGTTCAGCCTGGCGGCCGTTACGGGGCTGCCCCGGCTGCGTACCCTCAGCGCCTACCCCGGCACGCTCGCGGACCCGCTGGAGATCACCGGGCTGACCGGTCTTGAGTTCCTGGAACTCGCCCCGCCGGAATGGCGGTTGCTGCTGGACGCCGGAGCCGTCCCACCCACTCTGTCGGCCGCGGCCATCATCACCCACGGCGATCAGCACCCGCTGCCGGTGGTGGCCCTCGCCAACGAACTCCTCACCCTGTGGGAGCGCCCGCTGATCGGAGTGAGCCTCATCGAGGGCCATCTCGCCGCCACGCCCTGACCGTTCGGGTGAGTCCGCAGCGCGGCGCCGGACCGTGCGGCGGGGGAGGCGGTACGACGGTCGGGTTCCGTTGACCGCGCAGAGGAGACCACCGGTGCCCGTACCCACCACGATCGATCACGACGCCCACGCGTACAGCCTGCCGCTCGCCTACGGGCTGGCCCGGGCCGCCGAGTTGGCGTACAAGGACCAGCCCACCATCGGCGAACAGGCCCAGGGCTGGGGGTTCGACCGGCTGCGGCACCACGAGACCCGGTTCACGCCACCGTTCCCCCTCCAGGACACCCAGGCGTACACCATGGGCAGCGACAAGATGATCATCACGGCGTTCCGGGGTACGGAGCCGGCCCAGATCAAGGACTGGCTGACCGACGCCACCACCCCGCCGTGGCCGGGGCCCGGTGGCACCGGCTATGTGCACTACGGATTCGCGCAGGCGCTGGATTCCGTCTTTCCCGAGGTGCGGGACACTCTCGGGGAGTTCCGGGACAACGGGCAGACCGTGTGGTTCACCGGGCACAGCCTCGGCGGCGCGCTCGCCATGCTGGCGGGGGCCCGGCTGCGGCTGGAGGAACCGCGGCTGCTGGCCGACGGCGTCTACACGTACGGCCAGCCCCGTACCTGCGACCGGTTGCTGGCGGCGGCCTGCGATCAGGACTTCGGGCAGCGGATGTTCCGCTTCGTCAACAACAACGACGTGGTGCCGCAACTGCCGCCGGAGCCGGCGTACACGCACGCGGAGACCCTGCGGTACATCGACTCCGCCGGCCGGGTGCGGGAGAACATGTCGCTGCTCGGTGGACTCGGCGACCGGGCCAAGGGCCTGACGGCCGACGCGCTGGCCCCGGCGAGCGACGCCCTGCGGGACCACCCGGTGCGGCGCTACATCGAGGCGCTGGAGAAGAACCTCGACTGAAGGCCCGCCGGACCGGCCGGCTCAGCCGATCCGGGCCGGAGCACCCAGCGCCACCTGTCATCCAGGCCATCAGTGCCGCCAGCACCCCGGCCGCCGCGAGCGCCGTGCCGTAGGTTGTACGGTCACGTGGCAGATCACCACGATCACCAGCCCGGCGATGATCAGCAGGGCCGCCGGGTGCGCCACGCCGTAACGCCCGGGTTTCCCACCCGAAAGGGAACACCACCGATGGCGGCCGGTGCGCAGGGTCAGCCGCGGAATGGCCCGGGTCAACGACTGCTCGATCCGTACTTCTCGCGGCATGTCCACGGAAGTTCAGCCTGCGCACCCGGTCCCGGACCCGTCAGGGTGGGTGCGCGGACCGCTCGGGTGCCAGGTTGTTCAGGTCAGCCGTGAACGGTGCTTCACCGTCGCCTTCTGCGTCTTGCCGTGGGTTTTCGCCGCCACCGCGCGGGCCTGGTGTTCGGCCTCCCTGACCCGTTCCCGGGTGAGCGGATGCTTTCCGTGACCGAGTGCTTCCCGTTCGTGCTGCGCCCGGTGCTTCGACATGGCCACCGTCTCCTCGTTCGTGTCCCCTTTGTCCATCCTCTCTCCATCGGGCCCGGATAGCATCCCCGCATGGGAAACGGCCAGTGGTTCCCCGCCGAGTGGGCCGGGCGGGTACGGGAGTTCGTCCGTGGCGGGATCACGCCCGCCGTGCCCAGGCGGGCCGCCACCGTGCTGCTGACGCGCGAAGGGCCCGGCGGACCGCAGGTCTTCATGCTGCGCCGCCGGCAGTCGATGGGCTTCGCGGCCGGGGTGTACGCCTACCCCGGCGGCGGTGTCGATCCGCGCGACGGCGCCGCCGACGCGGTGGCCTGGGCCGGGCCAGGGCGCGAGGAGTGGGCCGCGCGGCTCGGGGTGGATCCGGACGGCGCGCAGGCCATCGTGTGCGCCGCCGTCCGTGAGACCTTCGAGGAGTCCGGCGTCCTGCTCGCCGGCCCCGACGGCGACCCCGGCACCGTGGTCAGCGACACCACAGGGCCCACCTGGGAGGCCGACCGCGCCGCCCTCGCCGCCCGCGAGCTGTCCCTCGCCGGCCTCCTCGCCCGCCACTCCCTCGCGCTGCGCAGCGACCTGCTGACCGCCCGCGCCCGCTGGATCACCCCCGAGTTCGAGCCGCGCCGCTACGACACCTGGTTCTTCAGCGCCGCGCTGCCGCCCGGCCAGCGCACCCGCAACGCCTCCACCGAGGCGGACCGCACCGTCTGGCTGACCCCCGCCGACGCCCTCGCCGGCTACGCGCGCGGCGAGCTGATCATGATGCCGCCGACCGTCGCCACCCTCCGGCAACTGGCCGACGGCGCCGCACCGCCGCCCGCCGTCGACCCCGTACTCGTACAGGTGCGGACCGAAGGCGAACATCTCGTCCTCAGCTGGCCGGGACACGACGAATTCGAGAAGCGGGTGGAGAGATGAGCGACGCGTCCGCGCTGCCCGGCGCGCCCCGGATCGGCTCACCGGCGGGACCGGCCACCGAGCGCGCCACCTGCGTGCTCGCGCCCAACCCCTCCGTGATGACGCTGGACGGCACCAACACCTGGATCCTCGCCGAACCCGGCTCCGACCAGGCCATCGTCCTCGATCCCGGCCCCGACGACGAGACCCATCTGCGCGCGGTCGCCGACGCCGTCGAGCAGGCCGGCCGCCGGGTCGCGTACACCCTGCTCAGCCACGGCCACCTGGACCACTGCGGCGGCGCCGCCCGGTTCGCCGAGCTGACCGGCGGCGCCCCGGTCCGCGCCCTCGACCCCCGGCTGCGGCTCGGCGACGAGGGGCTCACGGCCGGCGACGTCCTCACCGCAGGCGGCCTGGAACTGCGAGTGATCGGCACCCCAGGCCACACCGCCGACTCGCTGTCCTTCCTGCTGCCCGCCGACGACGCGCTGCTCACCGGCGACACCGTGCTCGGGCGCGGCACCACGATCATCGCCCACCCGGACGGCCGGCTCGGCGACTACCTCGACTCGCTGCGCGCGCTGCGCCGGCTCACCGAGGAGGAGGCGGTCCGTACGGTGCTGCCCGGCCACGGCCCGGTGCTGCGCGACGCGCGGGGCGTCATCGACTACTACCTGGTGCACCGCGCCAAGCGGCTCGCCGAGGTCGAGAGCGCCGTCGAGGACGGCTACCGCACCGCCCCCGAGATCGTGGCGCACGTCTACGCGGACGTGGACCGCGCGGTGTGGCCGGCCGCCGAACTGTCGGTCCTCGCCCAGCTCGACTATCTCCGCGAGCACGGACTCATTCCGGACTCGGAAGGCCAGGGCCTGTCTGATCGATAGCGCGTACGGTGCCGGCGATCCGGCCGCCTCCTCCCGGCGGCGGGCACCAAGAAGCACACCGGCCGCCCCGGGAGGGCGTGCCGATGTGCTTGTACGGCTTTCAGCGTGAGCGGCGGGCCAGCCGCTCGATGTCCAGCAGGATCACCGCACGGGCCTCAAGGCGCAGCCAGCCGCGGGCCGCGAAGTCGGCCAGCGCCTTGTTGACGGTCTCCCGGGAGGCGCCCACCAACTGGGCCAGCTCCTCCTGGGTGAGGTCGTGCACCACGTGGATGCCCTCGTCCGACTGCACGCCGAAGCGCCGCGACAGATCGAGCAGCGCCTTGGCGACCCGGCCGGGGACGTCCGAGAAGACGAGGTCGGACATGTTGTCGTTGGTACGGCGCAGCCGGCGGGCCACCGCGCGCAGCAGCGCCGCCGCGACCTCGGGCCGGACGTTCAGCCAGGGCTGGAGATCGCCGTGGCCCAGGCCCAGCAGCCGTACCTCGGTCAGCGCGGTGGCGGTGGCGGTGCGCGGGCCCGGGTCGAACAGGGACAGCTCGCCGATCAGCTCACCGGCGCCCAGCACGGCCAGCATGTTCTCCCGGCCGTCGGGCGAGGTGCGGTGCAGCTTGACCTTGCCCTCGGTGACGACATACAGGCGGTCGCCCGGGTCGCCCTCATGGAAGAGGGTCTCACCCCGGGCCAGGGTGATCTCGGTCATGGAGCCGCGCAGCTCAGCGGCCTGCTCGTCATCGAGCGCCGCGAAGAGCGGGGCGCGCCGCAGAACGTCGTCCACGAGTTCTCTCTCCTTGTCGGCCAGGCCGTGACGGGTCATGCACCCCTCATCATGCCGGACACCACAGCAGTGCTATCAGTCACAAGTTTGACTTACCGGGAAAGCCCGGACAGCGCCAGGGGCTGATTCGGGTGACGTATGAGGCGAGCGCCCCACGATTGTCGGCGCCGCCGTTTACGCTGGCCGGGTGGCCAACGGCCCTGTGAACGTACGGGGCTGGGCCACCCGGAGAGACCAGGAAGAGAGGCCGGGAGGGTGAACGCGACCGGGAATTCCGCTGATGGCGAACGCGGTGCGGCCGGGCCGGCGAAACCGGCACGAAAGCCCGCACGCGGTGGCCGGACGGGCGGCGGGGCGGCGGCCAAGCCGGAGAGCCGTACGGCGATGGTGCGCCGGGCTCGCAAGATCAACCGGGAGCTGGCCGAGGTCTACTACTACGCCCACCCCGAGCTGGACTTCGAGAACCCCTATCAGCTGCTGGTGGCCACGGTGCTGTCCGCACAGACCACCGACCTGCGGGTGAACCAGACCACCCCCCGGCTGTTCGCCGCCTACCCCACCCCGGCCGCGATGGCGGACGCCGATCCGGCCGCAGTGGAGGAGCTGATCCGCCCCACCGGCTTCTTCCGCAACAAGACCAAGTCGCTCATAGGGCTGTCGACGGCGCTCCGCGACCGCTTCGACGGCGAGGTGCCGGGCCGGCTGGAGGACCTGGTCTCGCTGCCCGGGGTCGGCCGCAAGACCGCCCATGTGGTGCTCGGCAATGCCTTCGGCCGGCCGGGGATAACGGTGGACACCCACTTCCAGCGGCTGGTGCGGCGCTGGAAGTGGACCGAGCAGACCGACCCCGACAAGATCGAGGCCGAGGTCGGGGCGATCTTCCCCAAGAAGGAGTGGACGATGCTCTCGCACCGCGTCATCTTCCACGGCCGCCGGATCTGCCACAGCCGCAAGCCGGCCTGCGGCGCTTGCCCCATCGCCCACCTGTGTCCCTCCTACGGGGAGGGCGAGACCGACCCCGAGAAGGCGAGGAAGCTGCTGAAGTACGAGATGGGCGGCTACCCCGGCCAGCGGCTCAACCCCCCGCCCGACTACCCGGGCAAACCCGCCCCGGCCACCGGCACCCCACCCGGCTGACGCCGGCCGGGCCGGGGCCGGGCACGGTACGGCGGGCACCGCCGGGCATCCCTCCCGGCCGGCACCGGTCCGGGCGAGGGCGCCACGCCGGCACCACCGGGTATCCCTCCTGGCTGACGCCGGGCACGGTACAGCCGGCACTGCCGGGCACCTCGCCCGGTTGACGCCGGTCCGGCCCGGTGCGGTCCGGTCACCGCGCCGGCGGCGGGCACCGTACTGTCGGCACCACCGAGTACCGCACTATCGCCCCGGCACCACACCACCGGTGCTCAGCACCCGGGCCGCGTCCGCCGGGCGGCACCCGCCCTGCCCCGCACCGCGCCCCCCGTATCGCCGTTGCCACCCAGCGAAAGGGAACACCGTATGACCCCCCGTGACGCCCGCCGCGCCGAGTCGTCGACGGTGCGGGTGAGCGCCGAGGGGCTGCCCTCCTGGCTGGAGCCACTGGCCGACGCCGCCACGACCGTACGGGCCGGGCAGCTCAGCCGCTGGCTGCCGCCCCCGCACGGCGGCCGGCCCTCCGCCGTCCTGGTGCTGTTCGGGGCCGGCCCGCAGGGCCCGGAACTGCTCCTGCTGGAGCGGGCCAGCTCCTTGCGCGCGCACGCCGGCCAGCCGTCCTTCCCGGGTGGCGCGCTCGATCCGCAGGACGGCGACCCGGCGGGGGACGGCCCGCTGCGCGCAGCGCTGCGCGAGGCCGAGGAGGAGACCGGCCTCGACCCCGCCGGGGTACGGATCTTCGCCGTGCTGCCCCGGCTGTACATCCCGGTCTCCGACTTCACCGTCACCCCCGTCCTGGGCTGGTGGCACCGGCCCACCCCGGTGACGCCGATGGACCCGGGCGAGACCGCCCGGGTGTTCACGGTGCCCGTCGCCGAGCTGGCCGACCCCGCCCGGCGTGGCAGCGCGATTCACCCCAGCGGCTACCGGGGCCCCTGCTTCCAGGTCGGCGAGACCCTGGTGTGGGGGTTCACCGCCGGGGTGATCGACAGGATCCTGCACTTCGCGGGCTGGGAGCGCCCGTGGGACGCCGATCGGGAGATACCTCTCGCACCCGGGGCATGAACTCCCCATACATGAGAGCGTGTCGGGCATGAATATGCTCGACGTGCTGCTGCTGTTGGCCGCCGTGTGGTTCGCGGTCGTGGGCTACCGGCAGGGTTTCGTCGTGGGGATGCTCTCCGTCGCAGGCTTCCTCGGCGGCGGGCTCATCGCCCTCTACACCCTCCCCGTGGTCTGGAACCGGCTCAGCGACGGCGCCGAACCCGGGCCGGTGGGTGTCATCGTGGCGGTCGTCATCGTCATCGTGTGCGCCTGCTCGGGGCAGGCCCTCACCACCCACCTGGGCAACCGGCTGCGCGGGCACATCACTTGGTCCCCGGCCCGGGCGCTGGACGCCACCGGCGGCGCGCTGATCAACGTCATGGCCATGCTGCTGGTCGCCTGGCTGATCGGCACCGCGCTGGCCACCACCACCCTGCCCACGGTGGGACACGAGGTGCGCAGTTCCCGGGTGCTGCGCGGTGTCACGCAGGTGATGCCGATCGACGCCCGCAGCTGGATGAATGACTTTTCGGCCATTCTCGCCCAGCACGGTCTTCCGCAGGTCTTCGACCCCTTCACCAAGGAGCCGATGACCCGGGTCGCGCCGCCCGATCCGGCGCTGGCCGGCAGCCCGGTGATCGAGCGGGCGGCCGGCTCCATCGTGCGGGTCTCGGGCACCGCGTCCGGTTGCGGCAAGGTGCTGGAGGGCAGCGGCTTCGTCTTTGCCGAGGACAAGGTGATGACCAACGCGCATGTGGTGGGCGGGGTCACCGAGCCCACCGTGCAGATCAGGGGCGAGGGCAGGCTGTACGACGGCCGGGTCGTGCTCTACGACTGGGAGTCCGACATCGCGGTCCTGGATGTGCCAGGACTGGACGCGCCGCCGCTGGAGTTCAGCGAACGGTCCGCGCTGACCGGCGACGACGCCATCGTGGCCGGCTTCCCGGAGAGCGGTCCGTTCGACGTCCGCCCGGCCCGGGTGCGTGAGCGCTTCACCGCCAACGGCCCCGACATCTACCGCCGGGGCACGGTCAACCGCGATGTCTACTCGCTGTACTCGATGGTCAGGCAGGGCAACTCGGGCGGTCCGCTGCTCACCCCGGAGGGGGAGGTGTACGGGGTGGTGTTCGCCAAGTCCCTGGACGATCCCAGCACCGGGTACGCGCTCACCCTGGACGAGATCCAGGACACCATCGAGCGCGGCGCCACCGCCACGGCTCCCGTGGACAGCCAGAACTGCGCGATGTGAGTGCGGGGGGTGCGCGGGGGAGGGGTCAGCCGCGTGGATGGCGCAGACGCGCGCCGACCCAGCGGGCACGGCGGCGCAGGATATGCGGGAAGCCGATGTGCGGATCCGGGTAGCCACCGCCTCCCGGGTACCGCCGCACGGCGCTCACCGGCGCCTGGGCGGCGGCTCCCTTGCCGCTGCGATCACGTGCCACGTCACGGTAGTCGTGCGTTTCGTGCGTCCAGCCCATACTGACCTCCCTGCCCGGGCCCCAAGGTCAGTAACCTCCCGGCGGGCGGCGAATTGGACTATGCGCCGGGCATAACTGACAGGGCCCGGTCAGCGGCCCGGTCAGCGGCGATCGGGCTCGGGGTCCTTGAGCCAGTCGATGAGTTCGGTGCTGAACGCCACCGGATCCTCCTCGTGCGGGAAATGCCCGAGCCCGTCGAAGAGCCGCCAGCGGTACGGGGCCTCCACGTACTCCCCGGACCCCGCCGAACTGCGGGTGCGCAGCACCGGATCGAGCGAGCCGTGCAGATGGAGCGTGGGCACCTGCACCGGCCGCTTCATCCGCCGGTTGAACTGGATGCCGTCCGGGCGGGCGATGGACCGCACCATCCAGCGGTAGGGCTCTATGGCGCAGTGCGCCGTGGACGGGATGGTCATCGCCCGGCGGTACACCTCGACCGTCTCCGGCTCGGGGCGGCGCGGCCCCGACCACTCGTTGAGCATCCGGCCGACCGCCGCCGCGTCGTCCGCGACCAGCTGCCGCTCCGGCATCCAGGGCCGCTGGAAGCTCCACACCGAGCCGCTGGCCAGGGTCTGCTTCGGGTCGCGCAGCAGCGCCGAGCGCCAGTTGCGCGGATGCGGCATGGAGGCGACGGCGAGCCGCCGTACCAGCTTGGGCCGCATCACGGCCGCCGTCCACGCCAGATAGCCGCCCAGGTCGTGGCCGACCAGCGCGGCGTCCGGCTCCCCGAGGGAGCGGATCACGCCGGTGACATCGAGGGCGAGATTCGCCGGGTCGTAGCCGCGCGGGGTGCGGTCGGAGCCGCCGACGCCGCGCAGATCCATCGCGACCGCCCGGTAGCCGGCGTCGGCCAGCGCGGTGAGCTGATGCCGCCACGTCCACCAGAACTGCGGAAAGCCGTGCAGCAGCAGCACCAGCGGCCCGTCGCCCTGCTCGGCGATGTGGAACCGGGCGCCGTTGGCCGCCACATGACGGTGTGTCCACGGCCCGTCCCGCAGGACGACGGCCGAGCGGGCCTCGGAGTGTCCCACGGAACTCATACGGGCGTGCCGGCCTTGCCGTTGGCGGCGGCGCGCGGGTGCGGCCGTACCCCGGAGAGCACGGACGCCGACTCCTTCGCGGAGCGGATGGAACGCTCGGGCGGGCTGATCCGCTTGAACTTGACGACCGCCACCAGGCCGAAGATCCCGGCGATCACCAGGAAGAAGCCCGCCGTGATCAGGAACGCGATGGCGGAGGGCAGATCCCACCAGGCGCGCAGCCAGAACGCCAGCGCGATGGCGAGCAGCGGCAGCGCCAGCACGGCCAGTACGGCGGCGACCGCGCCCACCATGCCGCCCAGTTTGGCGCGCTGGATGTCCTGCCGGACCTCGGCCTTGGCCAGCGCGATCTCGTCGTGCACCAGTTCGTGCAGATCGGCGGCGGCCGAGGCGACCAGCTCTCCCAGACTGCGGCCCTCGTCGGCGGCGTCGCTCATCGCGTTCCCTCTTCCCTCTCCAGGAGGCTGTTGCCGTTGCTGCGTGTGACAGTAGTGGGCGCGGTGGCCGGGCGCCGCCCGAGCCGCCGTTTGACGCCCCGCCATAGCCCTGGGGAGTGATCGCGACCGCTCGTGCCCCACTCGTTCGGCCCCCTGCATGGTATGCGGGACGGGCCGTCACACACGCGCGAGGGCGCCCGGCGGGTCGCCGGACGCCCTCGACGGAGGTGCGGGGGGTGGCTACTCCTCGCGGGCCGCGCCGGGGAGCTTGGCCTGGATCAGATCCATCACGGTGGAGTCGGTCAGCGTGGTCATGTCGCCCAGCTCGCGGTTCTCGGCGACATCGCGCAGCAGCCGGCGCATGATCTTCCCGGACCTGGTCTTGGGCAGCTCGTCCACCGGCAGGATGCGCTGCGGCTTGGCGATCGGCCCCAGCTCCTTGGCGACGTGCTTGCGCAGCTCCTCCACCAGCGCGCCGTCCTCGTCCGCGGCGGCCGGCCCGCCGCGCAGGATGACGAACGCGCAGATCGCCTGCGTGGTGGTCGGGTCGGTGGCACCCACCACGGCCGCCTCCGCGATCCGGGGGTGGGAGACCAGCGCGGACTCGACCTCGGTGGTGGAGATGTTGTGGCCGGACACCAGCATCACGTCATCGACCCGGCCCAGCAGCCAGATGTCGCCGTCGTCGTCCTTCTTGGCGCCGTCCCCGGCGAAGTAGCGGCCCGGGAACCGCGACCAGTAGGTGTCCAGATAGCGCTGGTCGTCGCCCCAGATCGTGCGCAGCATCGACGGCCACGGCTCGGTGAGCGCCAGATAGCCGCCGGAACCGTTGGGCACCTCGTGGCCCTCGTCGTCCAGCACGGTGGCCTTGATACCGGGCAGCGGCACCTGCGCGGAGCCCGGCTTGGCGACGGTCACCCCGGGCAGCGGGCTGATCATGATGCCGCCGGTCTCGGTCTGCCACCAGGTGTCCACCACGGGGGTACGGTCGCCGCCGATGTGCTTGCGGTACCAGATCCACGCCTCGGGGTTGATCGGCTCACCGACCGAGCCCAGGATCCGCAGGCTGCTCAGATCGAACTGGGCGGGGATGTCGTCGCCCCACTTCATGCAGGTGCGGATGGCGGTGGGCGCCGTGTAGAGGAGGGTGACGCCGTACTTCTGCACGATCTCCCACCACCGGCCGTTGTGCGGGGTGTTGGGGGTGCCCTCGTACAACACCTCGGTGGCGCCGTTGGCCAGCGGCCCGTACACGATGTACGAGTGCCCGGTGACCCAGCCGACGTCGGCGGTGCACCAGTAGACGTCGGTCTCCGGCTTGAGGTCGAAGACCGCGTGGTGGGTGTAGGCGACCTGGGTGAGATAGCCGCCGGTGGTGTGCAGGATGCCCTTGGGCTTCCCGGTGGTGCCGGAGGTGTAGAGGATGAACAGCGGGTGCTCGGCGTCGAACGCCTGCGGGGTGTGCTCGGTGGGCTGACGGCCGGTCACCTCGTGCCACCACAGGTCGCGGCCCTCGTGCCAGGGGATGTCCTGCCCGGTGCGCCGCACCACCAGGACGTTACGCACCCGGTCGGCGACGCCGGGGCGGGTCAGGGCCTCGTCCACGGCGGGCTTGAGCGCGGAGGGCGCGCCGCGCCGGTAGCCGCCGTCGGAGGTGATGACGACCTTGGCGTCGGCGTCCTCGATGCGGGTGGCCAGCGCGTCGGCGGAGAACGCCCCGAACACCACCGAGTGCGGGGCGCCGATCCGGGCGCAGGCCAGCATGGCGACGACGGTCTCGGGGATCATTGGCATGTAGATGGCGACCCGGTCGCCCGCCTCGACGCCCAGCTCGGTGAGCGCGTGGGCCGCCTGGGAGACCTCGCGCAGCAGGTCGGCGTAGGTGAGGGACCGTGAGTCGCCGGGCTCGCCCTCGAAGTGGATGGCGACGCGGTCGCCGTTGCCTGCCTCGACATGCCGGTCCACGCAGTTGTACGCGACATTGAGCCTGCCGTCCGCGAACCACTTGGCGAACGGCGGATTGGACCAGTCGAGCACCTCGGTGGGCTCGGTCTCCCAGCTCAGCCGCCGGGCCTGCGCGGCCCAGAATCCCAGCCGGTCCTCGGTGGCGGCTGCGTACGCGTCGGCGGTGACATTGGCGTCGGCGGCCACCTCGGCGGGGGGAGCGAACCTCCGCTCCTCCGTCATGAGATTGGCCAGGCTCTCGTTACCCACAGTCCAGCTCCCTTGCGGCGTGGTCCCACTGCTGTGTCCCAGGGCACACCCCATCAGCACCGCGTCCCTTTGACAAGGGAATGCCCCCCGAGTGCGGCGAACGGTCCCTTCCGAACGCCCAACGGTCCCCACCCACCCCCATCCCCAGGCCCAACGCCCGCCCGGCGCCGGTCGGCACCGGGGCGGACCCGCCGTCCGGCCCTTGGCCGGTGACACCGTGCGGCCCGCCTGCCCGCCTGCCCGCCTGCCCGCCTGCCCGCCTGCCCGCCTGCCCGCACGGCGGGCGGCGGGCGCCGCCGTCGGCCGGGCGGCTGAGTGGTGCTCCCGCCCGGCCGACGGGACGTCGGGCCGTCAGGCCGTCAGGACGTCGGGCCGTACCGGGGTGAAGGTCGCCGGGCCGCCCTCCCATCCGCCGCCTTCGTGCTCCAGCACATACGCCTGGGCCTCCCCGACATGGAAGTACATGCCGCGCAACGCCAGTGAGCCCTCGGCCAGCCGCTGTGCCACGCACTCATGGCGGGCCAGATGCTCCAACTGCTGCACCACATTGGCCAGGCACAGCGTCTCCAGCTCGTCGGCCGCCGGCCGCCCCGCCAGCATCGGGCGGGCGCCGTCCGGCGCGGTGAGCCGTGCCACGCTCGGCCGGCCGTGCCGCAGCCATCTGCTGAGCGAGTGGGCCCCGGGCACCGGGTGCCCGCCGTCCACCGTGGCCTGCAACGCCTGCATGGCCCCGCAGCCCGAGTGCCCGCACACGGTGATGGTCGGCACCCGCAGCACCGTCACCGCGTACTCGATGGCCGCCGCCACCGAGTCGTCCGAACCCGCCGCTCCCTCCGCCCCCGGTAGTGGCACCAGATTGCCCACATTGCGGACCGTGAACAGATCCCCGGGGCCGCTGGAGGTGATCATCGAGGTGACCAGCCGTGAGTCGGCGCAGGTGACGAACAGTTGTCCCGGCTGCTGCCCCTCGGCGGCGAGCCTGGCCAGCTCCTGGCGCACCAGCGGCGCCGTGTGCCGCTGGAAGTTGCGCACCCCGCCCAGCAGCCGGTCGTCATCGCGCCGCCCGCCCGGCTCCCCGCCCTCCAGGGCCGGGGTGGCCGTGCACTGATGGTTGCGCCACGGCGTCCAGGGCCGGCAGCGGTGCGCGGACACCGGCTCGGCCACCACCTGCCCGGAGCGGCCGGTGATCTCCACCCACGCCCCGTGTGCGATGTGCGCGGTGCGCCAGTCGTGCAGCGTCTCGTAGGCGGCGTGGTCCATGAAGGAGCCGTCCAGCTCCACCGCCGCCGGGGCGTTCTCGGGGATCTGGGCCAGCGCCCGGCTCAGCCGGGGCACCGCCAGGAACGTCAACTGCCCGCGCACCCGTACCAGGTGACTGCCGTCGGGCCGCCGCTCGTGGCTGATCCGGGTCTGGGTGAGCCGGTGCAGCGCGATCGCCACCGCCATCGCGATCCCGATCGCCACCCCTTCCAGCACCCCGAACGCCGCCACTCCGAGGGCGGTGCCCGCGTAGACGACCACCTCCCGGTGCCGGGTGACGGTGCGGATGTGGGTGATGCTCACCATCTGGATGCCGACCACCATCACCAGCGCGGCGAGCGTGGCCAGCGGAATCCGCTCCAGGAGCGCGACCAGCAGCCCGGCGGACAGCAGTACCCAGCAGCCGTGCAGTATCGAGGACCAGCGGGTGACCGCCCCGGCCGCCACATTGGCGGCGCTGCGCACCGCTACCCCGGTGACCGGAAGCCCGCCCAGCGCTCCGGAGAGCAGATTGGCCGCGCCCTGTCCGCGCAGCTCCCGGTCCAGGTCGGCCTTGGGCACCCGGGGCCCGCCCCGCCGGTGCCGTGCGGCGGCCAGTTTGTCCACGGCGACGGCCGACAGCAGGGACTCCACGCTGGCCACCAGCGTGACGGTGAGCACCGCGGCGATCAGCCCCAGCACCGGCCCCTCGGGCAGCTGCGGCAGCGCGTGGCTGCTCCAGGACGGCAGATCGACCATGGGCACCTCGGCGGCGGTGGCCCAGGTCAGCAGGGTGGCCAGGGTGACGGCGGCCAGCGCGCCCGGCAGTGCCTTGCGCACCCGGCCGCCGGCCCGCCCCGGCAGCCGTGGCCACAGCAGCAGGACGGCCACGGTGAGCGCGCCGATCAGCAGTGACGTGGTGTGCGGCTGCGCCAACTGGCCGGGGAGCTGGGCGAGGTTGGCCATCGCCTGGCTCTCCGGGCTGCCGCCCAGGACGATGTGGAGCTGGGCGAGCGCGATGGTGATGCCGATGCCGGCGAGCATGCCGTGCACGATGGCGGGGCTGACCACCAGCGCGGCTCTGGCCACGCGCAGTGCGGACAGGGCGAGTTGGGCGAGCCCGGCCAGTGCGGTGATGGCGCAGGTGACGCGCCAGCCGTACTGGATGATCAGCTCGGCGGTGATGACGGTGAGGCCGGCCGCGGGCCCGGTCACCTGGAGCGGGGCGCCGCCGAGCCAGCCGGCGACGATGCCGCCGATGGCCGCCGCCACCAGGCCCGCCTGGAGCGGGGCACCGGTGGCGAGCGCGATGCCCAGGGAGAGTGGCAGGGCGATCAGGAAGACCGAGATCGAGGCCGGCAGATCGGCGCGGAGCACGGGGCGGCGCTGTCCGCCGGGCGGGATGGCCGCGGGGGAAGAGGAATCGGGGGATGAGGTGGGTGGAGTGGGTGGGGTGGGCGCGGGGGCGCAGGCGGACATTTCCGTCTCCGTCCAGGTCCAGGATCAGATCCGAGAGCGGTGCTACCGCCAGTGACGGTATGGCTACTCTCAAGCATTGGTAAATGGAGAGTAATGCCGCGTAAAGCCGGTTTCTAGAGGAGATCCCTGATCGGCGGACAACTTCCGCCTATCGAGTGAAGTAATAATAAAAGCCGCTTGTCGTACAAACATCTCAGCGGATTTACAGAGATGTTGGGCCCAGGTCGGTCGGACCACCCCGGCCACCAGGCACCCAGTACGGCGGGAGGACCGATGGCGGTCACACGCGGCACACCCACACGACGCGGACGGAAGAGGTCCCGACTGGCGACGGGCACCGCGGTGCTCACCGCCCTCGCGCTGGGCCTCACCGGCTGCGGAAGCAGCGACGGCGGCCCGGCCGGCGGAGCGGGCGAACGCAAGGGCGAGGAAGAAGGGGCCGCCGCCCGCGACGCCCCCGCCAAGATCGCCCCGCAGCTGCTCGGCGACGGCTCCACCGCGTACACCGGACAGCAGCCCCACCAGCCCGAGGCCACCCGGCTCGCCCCCGGCGAGACGCCCCCGCAGTTCGTCGTCTTCTCCTGGGACGGCGCGGGCGAGGACAGCAACAAGCTCTTCTCCCGGTTCCGCGAGATCGGCCGCGAGTACGACGCGCAGATGACGTACTTCCTCTCCGGCGTCTACCTGCTGCCCGAAGCCGAACGCATGGCGTACCAGCCCCCCGGCCACGCCACCGGCGCCTCCGACATCGGCTACCTCAAGGACGAGAACATCGCCGCCACCCTCGAACAGGTACGCGGCGCCTGGCTGGACGGCAGCGAGATCGGTACCCACTTCAACGGCCACTTCTGCGGCCCCTCCGGCGTCGACAGCTGGTCCGCGCAGGACTGGGTGAGTGAGACCGAGCAGGCCAAATGGATGGTGCAGAACTGGAAGACCACCACCGGCTGGACCGATCTCGAACCCCTCCCCTTCGACTACGACAAGGAACTCATCGGCGGACGCACCCCCTGCCTGGAGGGCCGCGACGCCTTCCTCCAGGCGGCCGGCGAACTCGGCTTCCGCTACGACTCCAGCGGCAACGGCAAGCAGGTGTGGCCCGAGCAGCCCGGCGGCATCTGGGACGTCCCCCTCCAGGCCGTCCCCATGCCGGGCCGCGCCTTCGAAACCCTGTCCATGGACTACAACTTCATGGTCAACCAGTCGGGGCCGACCAGCGGTGACCCGGCCATGCACACCGCCTGGGGCCACCAGATGCGGGACGGGCTGCTCGCCGCCTTCGACCGCGCCTACGACGGCAACCGCGCCCCGCTGATCATCGGCAACCACTTCAACAGCTGGAACGGCGGCGTCTACATGGACGCCGTCGAGGAGGTGATCAAGGACGTGTGTCCGAGGGAGGACGTCCGCTGCGTCTCCTTCCGGCAGCTCGTCGACTGGCTGGACGCCCAGGACCCGGCCGTCCTGGACAAGCTGCGCACCCTGGACGTGGGTGAGCGGCCGGCCGAGGGCTGGCAGACCTTCCTGACCGGCCCCGCCGCGCCGGCCGCCCGACCCGCCGACTGACGCCTGAGCCCGAGCCGGGGCCCGAATCCGGGCCCGAGCCCGACGCCTATACGGCAGCCGGCTCGATCAACTCCTCCCGCAGCACGAAACCGGGGTCGACCTGCGCCGCCAGGTCGGCCCCGGTGCGCTCATTGCCCCAGCTCGCCGCGTTCTTCAGATGGAAGTGCACCATCTGCTGCGTGTACCGCTCCCAGTCGCGCCGCCCGTACGCCGCGTCCGCCTCCCGGTGCAGCACCGAAAGCGCCGCCCGATTGCCGTCCTCCAGCTCCCCGAACGGCCGCCGCACGCCGCGCTCCAGGGCCCGTACCCAGTCGGACTGCCCCAGCGTCACCAGCAGATCGTCCCCGACCTGCTCGCGCAGGAACTCCTCGTCGTCCGGGCCGAGCACCTTGTTGCCGATGACCCGCAGCGCCACCCCGAAGTCCCGCGCGTACTCCCGGTACTGGCGGTACACCGACACCCCTTTGCGGGTCGGCTCCACCACCAGGAACGTCAGGTCGAAGCGGGTGAACATCCCCGAGGCGAACGAGTCGCTGCCGGCCGTCATGTCGACCACGACGTAGGCGTCACGCCCGTCCACCAGATGGTTCAGGCACAGCTCCACCGCGCCGGTCTTGGAGTGGTAGCAGGCCACCCCGAGGTCGTCCTCGGTGAAGGGCCCGGTCACCAGCAGCCGGGCCGCCCGGCCGTCGCCGAGGTCGACCGTACGGGCGCAGGCGGCGAACACCGGATTGTCCTCGTCCAGCCGCAGCAGCCGCGAACCGGTGCCCGGCGGCGTGGTCTTGATCATTGTGTCGGCCGACGGAATCCGGGGGTTGTCGCCGCGCAGGTACTCCTTGATCAGCGGCAGCCGCCCGCCCAGCGGCGGCACCGCCGCCGCCTCCTCGTCCGCCAGGCCGAGCGCCGTGCCCAGATGCTGATTGATGTCGGCGTCCACCGCCGTCACCGGCACCCCCGCGTGCGCCAGCTGCCGGATGAACAGCGAGGACAGCGTGGTCTTGCCGCTGCCGCCCTTGCCTACGAAAGCGATCTTCATGTTCATTAGCGTAGTGGCCCGGCGGGCCTTCCCGCGCCAGGCCCTAGGCTCGGGAAGCATGCGCGCCAATACCCCCGCCGACCCGCTCACCCCACTGGCCGAACTGCCCGGCGTCGCCGACACGGTGGCCTCCGTACGCACCGCCGTCGACCGGCTGTACGGCCACCGGGTGATGCGCCGCCGCGCCACCGAGGTGGCCTCCGAGGCCGCGTTGCGCGGCGCCCGCGGCTCGGCCGCGCTGTCCGGCGCCGACTGGCCGCTGGAAGAGGTGCGCCGGCGCACCGACTTCGGCGGCGGCGACGGGGACGGTGACCAGGGCCAGACCCGTACGGTCGGCGCCGCGCTGCGGATCACCGCCGAGGCGGGCGACTGGCTGGACGTGTGGCGCGGCACCCCGCTGCGGGTCCTGGCCCGGCTGCATCTGCTCGCGGCGGGCGGCCCCGAGCCGGCCGCCCGGGACGCGGTCGGCCGCCCCCGGTTGGCCGGCGAGCCGGTCACCGAACCCGCCCTGACGGACGATCAGGTGCCGCTGCCCGGTGCCGACGCCCTGGCGGCGCGGCTGGAGGCCCTCAACCAGCTGCTGGTACGCGGCTCCGGAGCGCCGGCCCTGGTGACGGCCGCCGTCGTCCACGGCGAACTCCTCACCCTGCGCCCCTTCACCTCCCACAACGGCCTGGTCGCGCGCGCCGCGCAACGCATCGTGCTGCTCGGCTCCGGCCTTGACCCCAAGGGCGTCGCCCCGGCCGAGGCCGGGCACGCGGAGCTGGGCGCGCCGCAGTACGCGCGGGCGCTGGCCGGCTACGCCTCGGGTACGGCGCAGGGCATGGCGCAGTGGATCGCGCACTGCGGGCGCGCGGTGGAGCTGGGGGTACGGGAGTCGGTCGCGGTGTGCGAGGCGCTGCAACGCGGGGCCGCCTGAACGGGCCGCCCCACGGCCCGGACATGAGGCGGCGGCGCCGCTGTGACGCCGCGCCGCCGACTGACAGGGAACTCCGGGTGATCAGTGCGTGCGCGACATAGAGCCGATCAGGTGCGGGGCGCGCCCCGTTACCTGTGCGGCTGGCCCGGTTGGCGGGTCGGCTACGCGTGGGTGCCCGGTGTTCTCATGTCCGCGGTCCGTGGGCCGTGTGATCCGGGATCCTCTCGGATGCCGCTGGTTCACGGGCCGTCAATTCCTTTGTACTCCGTTCGGGGGCGAAGGGAAACCCGAATCGTGGCTGATCAGCCAATTTTTACTTTTTGTGCGGACCGGCGGCGCCCCACGTACCAGACCAGCCCGGCCGCCGTCACCGCGGCGACCACCGCCGCACCGGCCGCCAGCGCCGGGCGGGTGGGCATCGTCAGCGACGGCAGCCGCTGGCGCAGCGGCACCGGCCGCTCGAAGGCCAGCACCGGCCACTGCCGGGCCACCGCCTCCTTGCGCAGCGCCCGGTCCGGGTTCACGGCGTGCGGATGGCCGACCGACTCCAGCATGGGCACATCCGTGATGGAGTCGCTGTACGCGTAACAGCGCTCCAGGTCGTACCCCTCCGAGGCGGCCAGCTCCCGGATCGCCTCCGCCTTCGTCGGGCCGTAGGCGTAGTAGCCGACCTCGCCGGTGTAGCGGCCGTCCTCGATGACCATCCGGGTGGCGACCACCCGGTCGGCGCCCAGCAGCCGGCCGATGGGCTCGACGAGTTCGGAGCCCGAGGTGCTCACGATCACCACGTCCCGGCCTGCGGCGTGATGCCGCTCGATGAGGGAGGCCGCCTCGTCGTAGATGATCGGGTCGATCACCTGGTGCAGGGTCTCGGCGACGATCTCCTTCACCTGGGCCACGTTCCAGCCGCGGCACAATGTGGAGAGGTATTCGCGCATCCGCTCGGTCTGCTCGTGGTCCGCGCCGCCCAGCAGATAGAGGAACTGGGCGTAGGCGGTGCGCAGCACCGCCCGGCGGTTGATGAGCCCGCCCTGGTAGAAGGACCGGCTGAAGGTGACCGTGCTCGACTTCGCGATGACCGTCTTGTCCAGGTCGAAGAAGGCGGCCGTGCGCGGCGGGGACAGGTTTTCCACCTGCCCGAGCATAAAGGGCCGCCATTCGGCGTACGCTGGGGCGCGTGGGTTTGCCTGAGAAGGCTCTCGGGTACACCATGGAAGTCACGGATCGTTCGCGACCGTGCTAACCCGGTCCGGCTCCTCCCCCCCGAGTCTGACCGCGGAAGACGACCCCCGCTCTCCCCCCCGGCGGGGGTCGTCGCATGTCCGGGCCCGGTTTCGGGGCCCGTTGAGCCCGGTCGGGCGCAGGTCGCATGAGCCATTTCGACACCCCCTTAACCGTAGGTAATCGTCGTGCTGCGGTAAGCCTTTGGCGCGAGGTTCACCGAAAGGGGTGACGAAGTTATCCACAGGGCCGGAGTTATCCACAGAATCTGAGCGAGATCCCCGTAATCCCGTGAGATCGGTCACCGTGATTCCCGTCGCTGTTGGATAGCCGAAGGGGACGGGACACACACATGACCGGCTCGATTCTGATCGTCACCGAGGACGAGGACACGCTGGACGATCTGCTGCGCCTGTGCGCGGCGGCCGGGACCCGGGCCGAGGTGGCCCATGGGGTGCCCACGGCCGAACAGTGGGCGGGCGCACCGCTGATCCTGGTCGGCGACGACCGGGCGCCGGCCCATCGGGACACCCGGCACGAGGGGCGCCGGCCCGACCGACGGCCGGGGGTGCTGCTGATCGCCCGCGACCTGGACGACCACACCGTGTGGGCGCGCGGCGTCGCCCTGGGCGCCGAGGACGTCGTCCATCTCCCGGACGCCGAACCGTGGCTCGCCGACCGGATCGCCGACGCCGTCGAAGCCGCGGGCCGCCCCGCGCTGACCATCGGGGTGCTCGGCGGACGCGGCGGCGTCGGAGCCTCCGCCCTGGCCGGCGCGCTGGCCGTCACCGCCGCCCGGCAGGGCCATCGCACGGTCCTGGTGGACGGCGATCCACTGGGCGGCGGCCTGGATGTGCTGCTGGGCGGGGAACGGGCGGTGGGTTCGCGCTGGCCGGCGTTCGTCACCGCACAGGGGCGGCTGTCCGGGGCCGCGCTGGAGGAATCCCTGCCCCGGGTGCACGGGGTGCGCCTGCTCAGCTGGGACCGGGGCGCGGTCCTGCGGCTGACCGGGCAGGCCATGCGCTCGGTGCTGACCGCCGCGCAGCGCGGCGGCGGCCTGGTCGTCCTCGACCTGCCGCGCACCGTGGACGAGGCGGGAGCCGAGGCGCTTGCCCAGCTGGACCTGGGGCTGCTGGTGGTCCCCGGCGAACTGCGCGCGGTGGCCGCCGCCCGCCGGGTGGCCGGCACGGCCGGGGCGCTGGTACGGGACCTGCGGGTGGTCGCGCGCGGGCCCCGGCCGCCGGGCGGGCTGGCCGGCACGGACCTCGGGCAGGTACTCGGACTGCCGCTCGCCGGCGAACTCCCCGAGGAGCCCGGGCTGTCCAAAACGATCGAGGAGGGCCGCCCACCGGGCGACAATCCCTCGGGGCCGCTCGCCCACTTCTGCGCCGAACTCCTCGACCGTGCCCTGCCGACCTCGCCGACCCTGCGAGCCGCGGCATGAACGCGGTGGCCCAACTGCTGGAGACCGTCCGGCTGCGCCTCGCCGAGACCGGCGCGGAACCCACCCCGGGGAACGTCACCGCCGCCCTCGGCGACCGGGGCCGGCTGCTGGGCGACACGACGGTGCGCGAGCTGGTCCGCGGTCTGCGCTGCGAACTGGACGGCGCGGGCCCCCTGCAACCCCTGCTCAACGAGGCGGCGGTGACCGATGTCCTCGTCAACGCCCCCGACGAGGTGTGGATCGACCGGGGCGGCGGACTGGAACGGGCCCCGGTGACCTTCCCCGACGCGGCGGCGGTGCGCCGGCTCGCCCAGCGCCTCGCGGCCACCGCCGGCCGCCGCCTCGACGACGCCAGCCCCTGGACCGACGCCCGGCTGCCGGACGGCACCCGGATGCACGCCGTCCTGCCACCGGTCGCGGCCGGCGGCAGCACCGTACTGTCGCTGCGGGTCATCCGGCCCCGCGCCTTCGAACTGGCCGACCTCGTCACCGCAGGCACGGTGCCACCCGGCGGTGACCGGCTGCTGCGGGCGGTGCTGGCCGCCCGGCTGTCCTTCCTGGTCACCGGTGGCACCGGCTCCGGCAAGAGCACCCTGCTGGCCACCCTGCTCGGCCTCGCCGACCCGGCCGAACGCATCGTCCTGGTCGAGGACTCGGCCGAGCTGCGCCCGCACCACCCCCACGTGGTCCGGCTGGAAGCCCGCCCCGCCAACCAGGAGGGCGCGGGCCGGGTCACCCTGCGCGACCTGGTGCCACAGGCGCTGCGGATGCGACCCGACAGACTGGTCGTCGGCGAGGTACGCGGGCCCGAGGTCCTGGAGTTGCTGAACGCCCTGAACACGGGCCACGAAGGCGGCTGCGGGACCCTCCACGCGAACCGGGCGGCCGACGTCCCGGCCCGGCTGGAAGCCCTGGCCGGCGCCGCCGGCCTGACCCGCCCCGCCCTCCACAGCCAGCTCGCCGCCGCGCTCCGCCTGATCCTGCACGTGGTACGCGACCGTGACACCGGCCGCCGCCGCATCGAAGAAATCCACACCCTGACCCCCGATCCCGGGACGGGCCTGGTCACCACCACCCCCGCGGCCCGCTGGACCCCGAAGGGCTTCGCCCCCGGTCCCGGCCACCCCACCCTGCGAGCCCTCTGCGCGAACGGCGGTGCGACGTGCTGAGCGTGGCCACACGAACGGTGGTGTTCGGCGGCCGGGCCGGCGGACGGCGGGCGAGGGCGGTGCCGGGAGAGCGGGCGGAGATGCGCGGGTGTGGACATGGGTGAGGTGATGACGCAGCCGGCGCCGTTCGTGGTGGCGCTGTGTGCGGGTGCCGTGGCATGGCTGCTGATCACGGCGGGGCCCGCGCGGCGGCGCCGGATCCGGGTGGTGCTGGGGGACGGCCGCGCCGAAGCGGCCGAGCGGCATCGCCGGTGGCGGGCGCGCTGGCGGGCGCGGTGGTGGCCACCGGCGGAGGGAACACCGCGTGTGGTGCTGTGGTGCCTGACGGCCGGCGGGTTGCTGTCCCTGTGGGGGCGTTCCGTTCTGCCGCTCGTCGTGGCGGGGCTCGCCACGCCCGTGGTGTTGCGTTGGTGGCGCCGCCGCCTGGAGCGGCGGGAGGCCGACCGGCGCCGGGAGACCGTGATCGACCTCTGCCGGTCGGTGGCCGCTGAGGTACGCGCGGGTCGGCAGCCGTGGCAGGCGCTCGCGGCCACCGGGGTGTCCGGACTCGGCGCCTCGGGCGCGGCGGTCCTGGCCGCCGCCCGCTACGGCGGCGACGTACCCCGGGCGCTGAGCGCCGCCGCCGGCCGCCCCGGTGCGGAAGGGCTGCACGGTGTGGCCGCCTGCTGGCGGGTGTCGGTGGACAGCGGCGCGTCGCTCGCGTCCGGCCTGGAGAAGGTGGCGGCGGCACTGCGCGCCGAACACGACCAGCGGGAGGAACTGCACGCCCAACTCGCCGGCCCGCGTGCCACGGCCGTGCTGCTGGCCGCCCTGCCCCTGTTCGGGCTGCTGCTCGGTGCGGTGATGGGCGTGGAGCCGTTGCGAGTGCTGCTGCACTCCACGGCCGGACTCGGCTGTCTGTTGGCCGGTGTGCTGCTGGAACTCGCGGGTCTGGCCTGGGTCGCGGCCATCACGCGCTCGGCGGAGCGGGCGGCGACGTGATGACGGGAACCCTGCGTGTCCTGTTGCCGGTGGTGGCGGCCGTGCTGGGCCCGCTGATGCTGCTGCGCTGGCTGACCGGACGCCGCACGGCCGCCGTCCGGCTGGCCGCCGTATCCCTCGGGCTCGGTGGCAGGGGACCGGGACCGCCGTCCCGGGCGGGCCACGATCCGGTGGAACCCCCCTGGCATCGGGTACGGCCCCCCGGCACCCGGCCGTCCCGGGCGGCCGGAGAGGAGGGCCGACGGCCGTGGGCCCGGCCGGGGAGGGGACCGGCTGAGGACACGCCCCGGTGGGACGGGGCGCGGCCGGTACTGCGGCTCATCGATGGCGGCCGGAGCGGGGGCGCGGGGCGGACGCCGGTGCCGCAGTGGTTCCCGGCCGACGTGGCACGGCCGGGCGAGAGAGCCGGGGCGCTTCCCCCGGCCCGGCACCGGCCAGAGCCCATGGAAGCCGCTGGGCCCTCAGCCACACGGCCGGGGGCAGGGCTCCCCGCGCCCGGTCCCACCGGGCCCCGGCCACGACCGGGCCTCACCGACACCGTGGCGGGTCCGGCCGGGAGTTCTTCGGCGGATGCCGAACCGCCCGGTCTCCTCTCCGGTTCCGGTCGACGGGATCGCCGGCGGCCGTGGGGCGGACGGGCTGGGGCTGACTCCTCGGGGCCCGGACCACGGACGGGTGGCGGCGTGCCCGGCACCGGAGGACGTTCGGACAGACGTCCCTCGGTGGGCGCCGCGTTGCCGGGACGCCCCGGTGCTCCGTCACCGTTGCGGCCCGACCCGGGAGTCATGGGCGTCTCAGGGGCCGGTGCCGCGGAGGGCGCGCGTGGCGCCCCGGGCCGCCGGACGCCACGTCCGGCGTTCGCTTCGGGCCGGGGTACCCACGGCCGCTCGGGGTGCGGGCCGCGGGCGGGTGCGGCCGGCCGGGTGCGTCGCTGGGCCCGGCGCTCCTCCGTGGCCGGCGGGTCGCCCGGGTCGCTCTTCGACCCGGGCCGGTCCGGGGCGCGGGACGGCCGGCGGGGTGGCGAGGATCCGCGGTTGCCGTTGGTGGCCGAGTTGTTGGCCGCCTGTCTGGCGGCCGGGGCCGCGCCCGGTGCGGCGGCCGGGGCGGTGGGTGGTTCGTTGCGCGGGCCGCTCGCGGACGGGCTGCGGCGGGCGGCCACCGAGCTGCGGCTCGGCGGGGAACCGGCCGCCGTATGGAAAAGATTCGGCCAGCTGCCCGGGGCCGCCGGGCTGGCCAGGCGGCTGGAACTGGCCGGCGTCAGCGGCGCACCCGCCGTGGCGATGGTGGCGGCGGAGGCCGCCGAGTGCCGGGGACGGCGCCGCAGAGCCGCCCAGACGGCCGCCCGGCGGGCGGCGGTTCTGGTGACGGGGCCCTTGGGCCTGTGTTTTCTGCCCGCGTTCTTGTTGATCGGGGTCGCCCCCGTGGTGATCGGACTGGCGAAGGAGCTGATGTGAGATGACCGGGTGGACCGAGCTGGGTGAGGTGCGACGCCGCTGTGCGCGCCGCGATGCGGGGATGAGCACGGCCGAGTACGCGGTGGGCACCATCGCGGCGGCGGCACTGGCCGCCGTGCTGTATCAGGTACTCACCTCCGACACTGTCGTCGGGCTGCTGCGCGGCACGATCGAGCAGGCGTTCAGTGGGCCGCTGTGAGCGCCGCCGACGACGCGACCGCGACCGGGGCTACGTCACCGCCGAGGCGGCGATCGCCGTACCCGCGCTGGTGGCCCTGCTGGCCATGCTGCTGTGGGCCCTGGTCGCCGTGGCGACCCAGCTGCGGTGTGGCGAGGCCGCGCGGGCCGGTGCCCGCGCGGCGGCCCGGGGCGAGCCGGCCGCCGTGGTCCTGGCGGTGGTCCGGGGCGTGGCGCCGGCTGGGGCGGAGGTCCGGGTCCGGGAGGATGCCGCACTGCACCACGTCGAGGTGGTGGCCCGTACGCCCGGGCCCGCCGGACTGGGCCTCGACGTCTCCGCCACCGCCGCCGCCCACCGCGAATCCCGGGAGACCCGGTGACCGCCCCGGGGGGCGCGTGGGACCGCGAAGGGCCTCCGGCCCCTGCCGGCCCGTACGGCAGCGGCGGCGCACGGCGCCGTGGGAGAAGGCCGGCCCGGCGGGTGCCGAGGTCGTCGTGGTGCCGGCCGGGGTCCGGGTCGGCCCGGCCGGTGCCGTCTTCGGTGCCGTGGCCTACGGGGGAGGGCCCGGGACCGGCGGTTGGCCGTCGAGGCTGCGGCTGGAGCCGGGCGCGGCGGGTGGCGGTGCCCCGCTCCGGCCGCCGAGGTCGCCTCGCCACCGCATTCCGTGGCCGGGGCGGCCGGGGTTCCCCTCGGTCCGGCGGGTGCTGACGCCGTCTCCGCTGGTGCGGCGGAGGCGGGGTGGCCTGCGGTCGGTCATCGGTCGTCGCAGCCCGGCCGTGTTCCGGTTCGGCCGGCGACGTGGCAGCGGTGGTCCCGGCTCGGGCCGGGGCCCTGGGTGGCCCGGCTTCTCGCGGTGCGGTGGCCGTACCGGACCGGCCTGCGGCAGGTGGGGTGGCTCAGTGGTGGTTGCCCGCCCCGGTTTCCCGCGGGGCCCCGGTGCCGTGTTCCGTGGCCGGACCGCTGTCGCGGCCGTCGCGGGGGCTCGGGCCCGCTCGGTGGGTGTGGTTCGCCGTGATGGCCTGCGTCCGGGTCTTCGTGGAGGTGGCGGAGGCGGGGTGGCTTGGCGCGATCGGGGGGTGGTTTCCGTTTGGGGCGCGGGGATGGGGGTGTTGTTGTGTGTCGGGTTCGGGGTCGTGCTGGGTCTTGGGCAGGTGATCGAGGTGCGGCAGCGGGTGGCCGCCGGGGCTGATCTGGCGGCGCTGGCCGCCGCCGATCACGCGCTTGCCGGTCGGCAGGTGGCCTGTGCGGCGGCCGGCCGGGTGGCCGCCGCGCATCGGGTGCGGCTCGCCCGGTGCGACATGGCCGGGGAGATCTCCGACCTCTCCGTCGAGGGCCGCGTGGGCCCGTACGCCGTTACGGCGCGTGCTCGGGCGGGGCCTGGTGACGCAGCAGTTCCGTGAGCAGCCGGATGGCGCCGCGCTTGTGCAGGGGCTCGTTGCCGTTGCCGCACTTGGGGGACTGGACGCAGGACGGGCAGCCGGCCTCGCAGCCGCAGGCGGCGATCGCGTCGCGGGTGGCGGTCAGCCAGGCGCGGGCCACGTGGAAGCCGCGTTCGGCGAAGCCGGCCCCGCCCGGGTGGCCGTCGTGGACGAAGACCGTGGGAAGGAGCGTGTCGGGGTGCAGCGCGGTGGAGACACCGCCGATGTCCCAGCGGTCGCAGGTGGCGAACAGCGGCAGCATGCCGATGGAGGCGTGTTCGGCGGCGTGCAGCGCGCCCGGCAGGATCTCCGGGGTGATCCGGGCGGCGTCCAGCTGGTCCTCGGTGACCGTCCACCACACCGCCCGGGTGCGCAGCGAGCGCGGCGGCAGGTCCAGGTTCGTCTCGCCCAGGATCTCGCCGGTCAGCAGTTTGCGGCGCAGGTAGGAGACGACCTGGTTGGTCACCTCCACCGAGCCGAAGCACAGCTTCGCCGGGCCCCAGGGGATTTCGGTCTCGGTCTCCAGGATCGAGATGTCGGTGACATCGCGCGCCGAGGTGGACCAGGGCGGGGCGGCCTGCTCGACCAGGGCCACCGCGTCCGTCAGGTCCAGCTTCCGGACGACGTAGGTGCGGCCCTGGTGGAGGTGGACGGCGCCCTCGTGGACGGTGGTGTGGGCGGCGGAGGCGTCCACCGTGCCCAGCAGCCGGCCGGTGGACTCCTCGACCACCTGCACCGGGGGGCCGCCCTGTCCCCGGATGTCCACCAGGTCGGCGGGCCGCTCGCGGCGCGTCCAGTACCAGGAGTCGCCGCGCCGGCGCAGCAGGCCGCGGTCGGCGAGCTTGGGCAGCAGCGCGGCGCCCGCCGCGCCGAACAGGCCCGGGTCGCCGTCCGCCTCGGTCAGCGGGAGTTCGGCCGCCGCCGCGCACAGGTGGGGGGCGAGGACGTACGGGTTGGCGGGGTCGAGCACCGTCGATTCGACCGGTTGTTCGAACAGCGCTTCGGGGTGGTGGACCAGGTACGTGTCCAGCGGGTCGTCGCGGGCCACCAGCACGGCCAGCGCGCCCTGCCGCCGCCGCCCGGCGCGCCCGGCCTGCTGCCACAGCGAGGCCCGGGTGCCCGGGTAGCCGGTCAGCACGACGGCGTCCAGGCCGGCGATGTCCACGCCCAGCTCCAGGGCGTTGGTGGCGGCCAGCCCGAGGAGTTCGCCGCTGTGCAGGGCACGCTCCAGGGCGCGGCGTTCCTCCGGGAGATAGCCGCCCCGGTACGCGGCGACCCGGCCGGCCAGCGAGCGGTCCACCTCGGCGAGGCGTTCCTGGGCGATCAGCGAGATCAGCTCGGCGCCGCGCCGGGAGCGTACGAAGGCGACGGTGCGGGCGCCGGCGACGGTGAGGTCGGTGAGCAGGTCGGCGCTCTCGGCGGTGGCGGTGCGGCGCAGCGGGGCGCCGCGTTCGCCACGGGACTCGGTGAGGGGCGGCTCCCACAGGGCGAAGACGACCTCGCCGCGCGGCGAGGCGTCGTCCGTCACCTCGGCGACGGGCAGCCCGGTGAGCCGGGTGGCCGTGGTGCCCGGTTCCGCGGTGGTGGCGGAGGCGAGGATGAACACGGGTTCGGCGCCGTAGTGGGCGGCGACCCGGCGCAGCCGGCGCAGCACCTGCGCGACGTGGGAGCCGAAGACGCCCCGGTAGACGTGGCACTCGTCGATGACGACGTAGCGCAGCCGGCGCAGGAAGGGGGACCAGCGGCGGTGCCCCGGCAGCAGGGAGCGGTGCAGCATGTCGGGGTTGGTGAGCAGCGCGTTGGCGTGCTCGCGGGCCCAGGCGCGTTCCTCGGGTGGGGTGTCGCCGTCGTACACGGCGGGCCGCACCGCCGTGCCCAGCGGGGCGGCCAGGGACCGCAGGGCGCGGCGCTGGTCGGCGGCCAGCGCCTTGGTCGGGGCGAGGTAGAGCGCGGTGCCGCCGGCCAGCAGCCCGGCCAGCAGCGGCACCTGGTAGGCGAGGGACTTGCCGGAGGCGGTGCCGGTGGACAGCACGACGGATTCGCCGCGCAGCGCGAGCTCGGCGGTGCGCGCCTGATGGGCCCAGGGGAGGTCGATGCCGGTGGCCCGCACCGCGTCGGTGATCTCGGTGGGTATCCCCGGTGGCCAGGGGGCATGGCGGCCGGTTCTGGCGGGCAGGTGCTCCGTATGGGTGATCCGCTCGGAGCGGTCACCCGGCCTGCCCAGGCGCGCCAGCACCTCCCCCGGGGAGGGCCGGCGGGCGGCGGGGACGCCTGCGGTCGGCGGTGGCTGGTCGTGGGACATCAGCACCGAGTCTGTCACTGGTTGGACGGACAATGGCTGTAAGACGTCGTCGTGGGCAGGCGGTAGGTGATTGAATGCCATGGCGGCTGCCGATCCATGGGGGGCGACCGCTCGTTAGCAAGGTGCTGGAGGAGTCCGTGGACCTGTCCCTTTCGACCAGGACCGTTGGTGACCGTACGGTCGTCGAGGTCGGTGGCGAGATTGACGTATACACCGCGCCCAAGCTGCGCGAACAGCTGGTAGAGCTGGTGAATGAGGGCAATCACCACCTGGTGGTCGACATGGAGCGCGTTGACTTCCTGGACTCCACCGGCCTCGGCGTGCTGGTCGGTGGCCTGAAGCGGGTGCGGGCCCAGGAGGGTTCGCTGCGGCTGGTGTGCAACCAGGAGCGGATTCTGAAGATCTTCCGGATCACCGGTCTGACGAAGGTGTTCCCGATCCACGAGTCCGTCGAAGAGGCCATCGCGGCCACCGACTGACCACGGGACACACCTGTACGAGAGCCACGCGGTGAGCCGCCCCGGACCGGTCCCGGTCCCCGGGGCGGTGTCCGTGTACGACCGAGGGGGATGGCATGGCCACCGTCGAACTTCGTTTCAGCGCGTCGCCCGAGCATGTGCGCACCGCCCGGCTGGTGGCCGCCGCGGTGGCGCGGCGGGCCGGTGTCGATGAGTCGGTGCTCGACGAGCTGCGGCTCGCGGTGGGTGAGGCGTGCAGCCGCGCCGTGGGTCTGCACGCCGCCCATGGACTGACGTCCCCGGTGCGGGTGACGCTCACCGAGGCGGAGAAGGCGTTCACCATCGAGGTGGGCGACGACGCGCCGAGTGTGGTGGCGGTGCCGCACGGGAAGCCGGCGGCGGAGGCCGCCGAGGAGACCGATGAGCTGGGGCTCGCGGTGATCAGCGGCCTGGTGGACGATGTCGAGGTCGTCGCCGACGATCACGGCGGGGTCATCCGGATGAGCTGGCCCACGCTCGACGCCGCCCTTTCTTGATCCTTCCCAACCTTTCTTGATCCTTGCTTTCTGATCTTCCGGGCTTCCCCCCTTTTTCTCTTCTCCTTTCTTGATCAGTTTTCTTTGATCATGCGTTTTCCTTTCGCATCCCCTTTTTGGATCGCGCAGTTCTCCCTACACTCCGGCCCGTCCGTTTCGGATCAACGCCTGAGCGTCAAGGAGGACGAATGGCGGGAATTCCGTACAACCAGGCCGCCGAGCTGACCGGTGGTGATCGTGGGCTGGTGGTGATCATCGCGCTGGTGGCCGCCGCCGCGCTGGGGCTGGCCGTCGTGCTGGGGCGGCAGGTGCTCGCCGCCGGCGAGGGCACCGCCGGTATGAAGAAGATCGCCGCCGCCGTGCAGGAGGGCGCGAACGCCTATCTCGCCCGCCAGCTGCGTACCGTCTCGGTCTTCGCCGTCATCGTGTTCTTTCTGCTGTTTCTGCTGCCGGCCGACGACTGGAATCAGCGGATCGGCCGCTCGCTCTTCTTTCTGATCGGCGCGCTTTTCTCCGCCGCCACCGGCTACATCGGAATGTGGCTGGCGGTGCGCAGCAATGTACGAGTGGCCGCGGCGGCGCGTGCGGCGGACGAGCGGGACGCGGTGCCCGCGCGCCATCAGGCGATGCGGCTGGCGTTCCGTACCGGTGGCGTCGTCGGCATGTGCACGGTCGGGCTCGGGCTGCTCGGCGCCGCCTGTGTGGTGCTGGTGTACGCCGCCGACGCGCCCAAGGTGCTGGAGGGCTTCGGTCTCGGCGCCGCGCTGATCGCGATGTTCATGCGAGTGGGCGGCGGGATCTTCACCAAGGCCGCCGATGTCGGCGCCGACCTCGTCGGCAAGGTCGAGCAGGGCATCCCCGAGGACGACCCGCGCAACGCCGCCACCATCGCCGACAACGTGGGTGACAACGTCGGGGACTGCGCCGGCATGGCCGCCGACCTCTTCGAGTCGTACGCGGTGACGCTGGTCGCCGCGCTGATCCTCGGCACCGTCGCCTTCGGCGACGCCGGGCTCGCCTTCCCGCTGCTGGTCCCGGCGATCGGCGTGCTCACCGCCATGGCCGGGATCTACGTCGTCGCGCCCCGGCGCGGCGACCGCAGCAGCATGACCGCCATCAACCGGGGCTTCTTCATCTCGGCCGGCATCTCCCTGGTGCTGGTGGCGATCGCCGCCTTCGTCTATCTGCCCGGCTCCTTCGCCGAACTGGACGGCATCGCCGACCCGGCGATCGCCGGGCACGACGCCGATCCGCGGCTGTTCGCGCTCGCCGCCGTCGCCATCGGCATCGTGCTGGCCGCCGTCATCCAGCAGCTCACCGGCTACTTCACCGAGCCGCGCCGGCGCCCCGTACGGGACATCGGCAAGACCTCGCGCACCGGCCCCGCCACCGTGGTGCTGGCCGGGTTCTCGCTCGGCCTGGAGTCGGCCGTCTATACGGCGCTGCTGGTCGCGCTCAGCGTGTACGCCGCGTTCCTGCTGGCCGGCTCGTCGATCATGCTGGCGCTGTTCGCGGTGGCGCTGGCCGGCACCGGTCTGCTGACCACGGTCGGGGTCATCGTCGCCATGGACACCTTCGGGCCGGTCGCCGACAACGCGCAGGGCATCGCCGAGATGTCCGGCGATGTGGAGGGCGCGGGCGCCCGGGTGCTGACCGATCTGGACGCGGTCGGCAACACCACCAAGGCCGTCACCAAGGGCATCGCCATCGCGACGGCGGTGCTGGCGGCGGCGGCGCTGTTCGGCTCGTACCGGGACGCCATCGCCACCGCCGTCGGGGAGGTCGGGGTCGACAGGATCACCGATCTCACGCTGCTGTCCCTCGACATATCGCAGCCCAACAACCTCGTCGGTCTGATCATCGGGGCGGCGGTGGTGTTCCTGTTCTCCGGGCTCGCCGTCAACGCCGTCTCCCGGTCGGCCGGCTCCGTGGTGTACGAGGTGCGCCGGCAGTTCCGCGAACGCCCCGGGATCATGGACCACACCGAACAGCCCGAGTACGGCAAGGTCGTGGACATCTGCACCCGCGACTCGCTGCGCGAGCTGGCCACCCCCGGGCTGCTCGCGGTCCTGGCGCCGATCGCGGTCGGCTTCAGCCTCGGGGTCGGGGCGCTCGGCTCCTACCTCGCCGGCTCGATCGCGGCCGGCATCCTGATGGCGGTGTTCCTGGCGAACTCGGGCGGCGCCTGGGACAACGCCAAGAAGCTGGTCGAGGACGGCCACCACGGCGGCAAGGGCAGCGAGGCACACGCCGCCACCGTCATCGGGGACACCATCGGCGACCCGTTCAAGGACACGGCCGGCCCGGCGATCAACCCGCTGCTGAAGGTCATGAACCTGGTGGCGTTGCTGATCGCCCCCGCCGTCGTCACGCTCAGTTACGGCGATGACGCGAGCACGCCGCTGCGCGCGCTGATCACGGTCATCGCCCTGGTCATCATCGTCGGCGCCGTGTACGCGTCCAAGCGGCGCGGCATCGCGGTCGGGGACGACGAGGCGGCGGACGACGAGCGGCGGGAGGCGGCCGTGGACTGAGCCGCCGGGGTGGGTGCGGGGGGCTACCGGGTCCGGCCGGCGGCCCGCCGCACCTACCCGGCCTCGCCCGCGAGCACCACGCCCTCCCGCTCCAGCAGTTGCCGCTTGCGCTCCAGGCCGCCCGCGTAGCCGGTCAGCGAGCCGTCCGCGCCGATCACCCGGTGGCAGGGGCGCACCACCGTCAGCGGGTTCTTCCCGATCGCCCCGCCCACGGCACGTACCGCCGCCCGCGACGCGCCGATCGAGGCGGCGATCGCCCCGTACGTCGTCGTCGCGCCGTACGGGATGTCCTCCAGCGCCGCCCACACCCGGCGCTGGAACTCCGAACCACTGGGCAGATACGTCAGCTCGAAGCGGGTACGGCGCCCCGCGAAGTACTCCGTCAGCTGCCCGATCGCCGCCGTGAACGCCGCGTCGTCGCGCTCCCAGCCGTCCTGGACCGTGAAGCCCTTCGGCGACGCCGGGATCCCGATGGCCGACAGCGCACCGGTCCGGTCACCCACCAGCACCAGCTCGCCCACCGGGCTGTCCACCCGCGTCCATACTGTTGTCGTCCCCATCGGAAATCTCTCCCTTTCGCTCCTCACCAGCCAGCATGCTCCGGCCCCGGTCGGATGACCGGCGGATTTCGGACATGACATTGGCCGCACACCCGCACACCCCCTTCGACCGCTGGGTGCCGGCCACCCCGGCCGAGGCCGGCACCCTGTTCGGCCAGGCCCGGGTGTTCCGGTGGGTGGCCGGCGGATACGCCATCGAGCCGGCCATCGGCCGGAAGCCGCGGGCGCGCGCGGACGTCGATGTCCTGCTGCCGCGCCGGGACCAGCTCGCCGTACAGCGTGCCCTCCCCGGCCGGCGCTGGTGGGCCGCCGACCCGCCGGGGCGGCGACTGCGCCCCTGGCTGCCGGACGAGATGAGCCCTGGCGACTCCAGATCATGCTCGATGAGGCCGATGGTGACGAGTGGGTCTCGCGCCGCGACCCGCGGGTACGGCGGTCGATCCGGGAGTTGGGTGCCGTCAGCGGGGAAGGCGTGCCCTATCTGGTGCCGGAGGTGCAGCTCTTCCCCAAGGGCCGCGCCCCCGGGAGAAGGACGAGATCGACTTCGCGGCTGCCGCGCCGCTGCTCGGGCCCGGGCAGCGAGGCCGGCTGCGGGAGGCGATCTCGCTGGTGTACGGGTCCCATCCCTGGGCCGACTTGCTGAGGTGACGAACGTGCTGGGTGCGGTGCTGTGCGACATCGACGGGGTGCTGCGGCTGTGGGACGGCGGCGGGGCGGAGCGGGAGCGGCTGCGCCCCGTGTACGAGCTGGCCTTCCGCCCGGAGCTGCTGCGGGCCGCCGTCACCGGGGCGATCACGGACGAACAGTGGCGGGCCACCGTACGGGAAGAACTGCCGGCCGGTCAGCGGGCGCTGGCCGACGAGTGGTCGGCGTCGGCCGGGCGGCTGGACCCGGAGGTGGTACGGCTGTTGCGGGAGGTGCGCCGCAAGGTGCCGGTGGTCCTGGTGTCCAACGGCACCACCCGGCTGGAGGCGGACCTCGCCCGGCTGGGCGCCGCCGAGCTGGCCGATCATGTCGTCAACTCGGCGCGGATCGGGATCGCCAAGCCGCTGCCCGGGATCTACGAGGTCGCCGCCCGGCGGGCGGGGGTGGTGGCGGGCCGGTGTCTGTTCGTGGACGACGCCCTGGAGAATGTGCAGGCGGCCCGGCGGGCCGGAATGACCGGGGTGCATTATCAAGGCGCCGGTGCGTTGCGGGAGATGCTGGTGCCGCTGATGCAAATGGCTGCAATCAGGGGGGACCGCTCCGCCCGTCACTCGGAAGAGGGATCGGCGGCGTAGTAGGTTCCCGCCCAGCGGCTCGAAGGGATGAGGGAACGGTGTACTACGGACGCGCGGTCACATGGTCCAGTGGCGCGGTGCTCGCGCTCACACTCACGCTGACGGGGTGTGGCAGCGACAACAGCGGCAAAACGGATGAGTGGGCCAAGTCCGTCTGCGACAAGATGAAGCCCGAGGTGGAGAAGATCCGCTCCGCCAGCGCGGCCATCACGTCGGCCAGCGAGGGCGGCAAGCCGGCCTCCGAGGTGCAGCAGGCCGACTCGGCGGCGTTCGAGGAGATCTCGGCCGCCTATGCCTCCCTCGCCACGATCGTCAACGACGCCGGGGATCCGCCGGTCGACAACGGTGCGCAGCTGCGGCAGGACGCGGTCGGGGAGCTGAACAGCATCTCCGATTCGTACGCCGGGCTGAAGACCTCGGTGGACGAGCTGAACCCGGACGATGTGTCCGCGTTCTCGGACGGCCTCAAGGACATCGCCGGGCGGCTCAGCACGCTGGGGCAGAGCGGTGACGAGGCGCTGAGCGAGTTGCAGTCGGGGGACCTGGGCAAGGCGATGGCCAAGCAGGAGGGCTGCCAGAGCTCGCCGGCTCCGGCGCCGTCCGGTTCCGGGAGCGAGAGCACGGACGACGCGGACGCCGATGCCGATGCCGATGCCGATGCCGACGCGGACACGGATGCCGGGGACGGCGACGCCGACTCCGAGGACGCCTGACCCCCGCCCCACAATGGCAGGGTGAGCACTGCTGATCTCCCCCTCCCCACCGCCGCCGGTACCGCCCGCCTCCGGGCGGCGCTGGCGGCGTCCGCCTTCACCGCCGATGGCCTGCTGGAGCTGCTGGGCGCCCCCGCGTACGCCGCACTCGCCCGGGGCGAGACCGTCCCGGCGGCCCGCGCGACGCACGGTGACGACGGCGCTCCGGCGGTCCTCGTAGGGCTGTTCCTGCTCCAGCGGCCGGTGCCGTACGAGCTGGCCCGTACCGTTCTGCCCGCCGATGAACTCCTCGGCGACGGCTGGCTGCGGCGCGACGGCGCGACGGCTGTCCGGGCCACCGTGGACGTACGCCCGTACCCCGGCCCCGAGGGCCAGGACTGGTGGGTGGTCTCCGACCCGGGGCTCGGGGTCGGCGGCGCGGGCGGCGCCGGCGGCAAGGACCGCGATGTGGTGCTGGGGGTCGGCGGGGCCTCCATGACGCTGGCTCAGCTCACCGTCCGGCAGCCGGTGGGCCGGGCGCTGGACCTGGGCACCGGCTCCGGCATCCAGGCGCTGCACGCCGCGCAGCACGCGGAGCACGTGGTGGCCACCGATGTGAACCCGCGCGCGCTGCGGATGGCGGCGCTGACCCTGGCGCTCTCCGGGGCGGCGGAGCCCGAGCTGCGGCAGGGCTCGCTGTTCGAGCCGGTGGCGGCCGGGCCCGGTTTCGATCTGATCGTGGCCAATCCGCCGTTCGTCATCTCCCCGACGCGCGCGGACGGCGACGCGCTCACCTACCGGGACGGCGGGATGGGCGGCGACGACCTGTGCCGCACCCTGGTGGAGCAGTCCGCCGAACGGCTGAACGACGGCGGCTGGTGCCAGCTGCTCGCCAACTGGCAGCACGTCGACGGCGAGGACTGGCGCGAGCGGCTCGCCTCCTGGGTGCCGGCCGGCTGTGACGCGTGGATCGTGCAGCGGGAGCGGCAGGACATCACGGAGTACAGCGAACTGTGGTTGCGCGACGCGGGGGCGCACCGGGGCGATCCGGGGGCGTACGAGCGGCGGTACGCGCAGTGGCTGGCCGAGTTCGAGCGCCGGCGCACCCGTGGGGTGGGCTTCGGCTGGATCACGCTGCGCAAGAGCGGCACGGACCGGCCGGCCATCACGGTGGAGGAGTGGCCGCACGCGGTCGAGCAGCCGCTGGGGGAGACGGTACGCCGGCACTTCGCGCTCGCTGACTTCCTGCGGGAGCACGACGATCAGGCGCTGCTGGCGGCGCGCTACGAGCTGGCCGATGGGGTGGTGCAGGAGCAGGTGGGCGCGCCGGGGGCGGAGGATCCGGAGCATGTGGTGTTGCGGCAGCGGCACGGGATGATGCGGGCGCACGCCGTGGACACGGTGGGCGCGGCGCTGGCGGGCAGCTGCGACGGGACGCTGCCGGCCGGGGTGATCGTGGACGCCATCGCGCAGTTGCTGGAGGCGGATCCGGTACGGGTGCGGGCCGGCGCGCCGGCGGTGCTGCGGACGCTGGTGGGGGACGGGTTCCTGCTGCCCGTCGGATGAGTGTGGTGGTTGAGCGGCAAAAGGGCCGACCCCGGGACATCCCGGGCCGGCCCTCCACCTGGTGCCGTCGCGTTACTTCTTCAGGACCAGGCCGTCGGAGTCGGTGCGGTCGTCCTTGATCAGGAAGAGGATGCCGTCGATCAGGGCCCAGACGCCCAGGCCACCGCAGGTGAGCAGCTGGGCGACGGCCATGCCGTAGTGGCCGGTGTACCAGCGGCCGGCGCCGACACCGCCGAGCAGGATCTGGAGGACGCCGGCGACGACCTTGGACTTGGGGGACTCGGGGGCTCCGGCGGGGGAACCGGGAGCGGGGGCCGGGGGGTAGGTCATGAGCGGTATTCCGTTCCGATGGATGCGATCAACTCACAAGCTGATTGGCTTGTTGGTGCTCAGACATCCCGGGACCCCTTGTGGTTGCATCCGATCTTCCACCGATATGGAAGTGAGATCCGTTACCCCGTGATGTTCCGGAAAACGACCCATGCCACGGCGATCCCCAGGATCGTGAACATCCCCGCCCGGCCGCCGAGCCGCGGGCGGTAGCGCCGGCCGCGCAGCCCCTCGTACAGCCAGCGGCCCCCCACCCATGCCGCCAGCGGGACGCCGAGAAGCAGCAGCACCGCGTTGTCGCGCAGTGCCCCGGCCACGTCGCCGTGCAGCAGGTCGTATGCCATCCGGGTGCCGCCGCAGGCCGGGCACAGCAGGCCGGTGGCCCAGTTGAACGGGCAGCGGGGCAGCAGGCCGCCGCCCTCGTGGGGGTCGGTGCCCCACAGATAGACCGATCCGGCCAGGCCGGCGGCGAGTGTGGCCAGCGGCGGCACGGCGGGGTGGAGCCGGTGCAGCCGCCGTTCTCCCCGCGTGATGATGCTCACCTCTGTCGCCGCCGGCTCTGCGTCAGCTCTTGAGGACGCGGCCGTCGGAGTCGGTGCGGTCGTCCTTCACCAGGAAGAGGATGCCGTCGATCAGTGACCATATGCCCATGCCGCCGCAGGTGAGGAGCTGGGCGACCGCGAGGCCGTAGTGGCCGGTGTACCAGCGGCCCGCGCCGACGCCGCCGATGACCAGCTGGAGGATGCCCGCCACGATCTTCGACTTGGAGGAGTACGGGCGGCCGTACTGGTCGTAGCCGAAGGGCGCGTTGGGGTCGACCGCGTAGGCGGCGCCCTGCTGGGGATAGCCGGGCGGCGGGTACTGACCGTAACCGCCACCGCCCGGCATCGGGCCGGTCGGCTGCTGCGGGTAGCCGTACCCGGGCTGGCCCGGCTGGCCGCCGGGCGGGGGCGTCCCCGGCTGGCCGGGCTGCTGCGCGTACGGGTTCTGGTTCGGGTCCGGC
Source organism: Streptomyces sp. NTD107 (assembly GCF_059510435.1). Lineage (NCBI taxonomy): Bacteria > Bacillati > Actinomycetota > Actinomycetes > Kitasatosporales > Streptomycetaceae > Streptomyces > Streptomyces sp. NTD107. Next base: position 156,130 of record NZ_JCAJZV010000007.1, read on the forward strand.
GGCGGCTGCTGGTACGGGTTCTGGTCGGTCATGAGTCCCCCTTGCGGATGGATGAGCGGATGTGCGGCCGGTCAGGGACAGACCGGATCCACGGCCGACATCCTGCCAGGGGTAGGGGGCGGCGGGAACGCGGGCTGTCGGGTTACGGTTCGAGTGGCGTCGCGGGGTATTCCCGTTTGACACGGAGCCGGGAGGTAGCGTCACACTCCGCACGGGGCGCGGCGAGCCCGTACCCACCCCGTACGTATCGCACGCACCGCGTACACCACGCCGAGAGCTACCGGAGAAACCGGAGAGAAGAGAGCGAGAAGTTGTCCCCGACCAGCGAGACCACGAACGGCGGACGCCGGCTTGTCATTGTCGAGTCGCCCGCCAAGGCCAAGACGATCAAGGGCTACCTCGGCCCGGGCTATGTGGTCGAGGCGAGCGTCGGACACATCCGCGATCTGCCCAACGGCGCCGCCGAGGTGCCCGCCAAGTACAAGGGAGAGCCCTGGGCCCGGCTCGGCGTGAACGTCGACGCCAACTTCCAGCCGCTGTACGTGGTCAACAGCGACAAGAAGGACCAGGTCAGAAAGCTGAAGGAGCTGCTGGCCGAATCGGACGAGCTCTATCTCGCCACCGATGAGGACCGCGAGGGCGAGGCGATCGCCTGGCATCTGCGCGAGGTCCTCAAGCCCAAGGTGCCGGTGCGCCGGATGGTCTTCCACGAGATCACCCGGGACGCCATCCGGGCGGCCGTGAACAACCCGCGCGAGCTGAACCAGCTGCTGGTCGACGCCCAGGAGACCCGGCGCATCCTCGACCGGCTGTACGGGTACGAGGTCTCGCCGGTGCTGTGGAAGAAGGTCATGCCGCGGCTGTCGGCGGGCCGGGTGCAGTCGGTGGCCACCCGGCTGGTCGTGGAGCGGGAGCGGGAGCGGATCGCGTTCCACCCGGCCGCGTACTGGGATCTGGTGGGGACGTTCGGTTCGGGCGCGGGCTCCGAGGGCGAGCCGGACACCTTCGGCGCCCGGCTGGTGTCGGTGGACGGGCGGCGGATCGCGCAGGGCCGGGACTTCGGTTCCGACGGGCGGCTGAAGAGCCCCGGGCAGGTGCGGCAGCTGGACGAGCCGGCGGCGCGGGCGCTGGCGGCCGGGCTGGCGGGGGCGGCGTTCACCGTACGGTCGGTGGAGTCCAAGCCGTACCGGCGCTCCCCGTACGCGCCCTTCCGTACCACCACCCTCCAGCAGGAGGCGTCGCGCAAGCTGGGGATGGGCGCGAAGGCCACCATGCAGGTGGCGCAGCGGCTGTACGAGAACGGCTTCATCACCTATATGCGCACCGACTCCACCACGCTGTCGGAGACGGCGGTGGCGGCGGCCCGGGCGCAGGTCACGCAGCTGTACGGGCGGGACTATCTGCCGGAGAAGCCGCGTACGTACGCCAGCAAGGTGAAGAACGCGCAGGAGGCGCACGAGGCGATCCGGCCCTCGGGGGACCGGTTCCGGACGCCGGCCGAGACCGGGCTGACCGGGGAGCAGTTCCGGCTGTACGAGCTGATCTGGAAGCGGACCGTCGCCTCGCAGATGAAGGACGCGGTCGGGCAGTCGGTGGCGGTGCGGGTCGCCGGGACGAGCGCGGACGGGCAGGACTGCGAGTTCGGCGCCACCGGCAAGATCATCACGTTCCACGGCTTCATGAAGGCGTATGTGGAGGGGGCGGACGACCCCAACGCCGAGCTGGACGACCGCGAGCGGCGGCTGCCGCAGGTCGCCGAGGGCGATCCGCTGGCGGCGCGTGAGCTGGCGGCGGACGGGCACTCCACCAAGCCGCCCGCCCGGTACACCGAGGCGTCGCTGGTCAAGGAGCTGGAGGAGCGCGAGATCGGGCGGCCGTCCACGTACGCCTCGATCATCGGCACCATCCTCGACCGGCGCTATGTCTTCAAGAAGGGGACGGCGCTGGTGCCGTCCTTCCTCTCCTTCGCCGTGGTCAATCTGCTGGAGCAGCACTTCGGGCGGCTGGTGGACTACGACTTCACCGCCAAGATGGAGGACGACCTCGACCGGATCGCCACCGGCGACGCGGAGGCGGTGCCGTGGCTGCGGCGCTTCTACTTCGGTGAGGGCGAGGGGATCGGCGGCGCTGCGGAGGCCGGCAACGGTGACGGTGATCATCTGGGCGGGCTGAAGGAACTGGTCACCGACCTGGGCGCGATCGACGCCCGGGAGATCTCGTCGTTCCCGGTGGGCGAGGGCATCGTGCTGCGGGTGGGCCGGTACGGGCCGTACGTGGAGGCGCCGCCGGAGGAGGGCGCGGCGGAGGGCGAGCCGGGCAAGCGGGCGGATGTCCCCGACGAACTGCCGCCGGACGAACTCACGGTGGAACTGGCGAAGGAGCTGCTGGCCAAGCCGAGCGGTGACTTCGAGCTGGGCACCGATCCGGTGACGGGGCGGCCGATCGTGGGGCGGGACGGGCGGTACGGCCCGTACGTCACCGAGGTGCTGCCGGAGGACACCCCGAAGACCGGGAAGAACGCGGTGAAGCCGCGTACCGCCTCGCTGTTCAAGACGATGAGCCTGGACGCGATCACGCTGGAGGACGCGCTCCGGCTGCTGTCGCTGCCGCGGGTGGTGGGTGCCGACCCGGAGTCCGGGGACGACATCACCGCGCAGAACGGCCGGTACGGGCCGTATCTGAAGAAGGGGACGGACTCGCGCTCGCTGGAGAGCGAGGAGCAGCTGTTCACGATCACGCTGGAGCAGGCGCTGGCGATCTACGCCCAGCCGAAGAAGCGGGGGCGGGCCGCGGCCAAGCCGCCGCTGAAGGAGCTGGGGCCCGATCCGGTGACGCAGGCGCCGGTGGTGGTGAAGGACGGGCGGTTCGGTCCGTACGTCACGGACGGCGAGACGAACGCGACGCTGCGGCGGGACGACGATCCCGAAACCATCACCCCTGAACGTGGGTTCGAGCTGCTGGCGGAGAAGCGGGCGAAGGGGCCGGCGAAGAAGACCGCGAAGAAGGCGCCCGCGAAGAAGGCCGCGGCGAAGAAGACGACGGCGAAGAAAGCCGCAGCCAAGAAGACGACTACGAAGACGACCACGAAGACGACCACGAAGAAGGCCGCGGCGAAGAAGACGACCGCCGCGAAGAAGACCACCGCCAAGAAAACCTCCGCGGCGAAAAAGGCCACGTCAAAGGCCGAAAACGGCCCCTCGGCGGAATCGGGCGCGGACGGCGCGGCATAACGCGGGCCGCCCGGCCGGTGTGTGCGGAGGGAAAGCCGCACGGCCGGGCGCCCTCATCGGAACGCTGCCGCGCTCGTTACCCGGGCAAATGTTCGGGTAGCTGACGCTTGTGTCGGTGACGGCGGTTACGCTGGCCGAATGACGCGAGCAGAGCAACACCCGGTTGTTGACCCCACCTGCGGCGCCACCGATGAGGCACTCGCCGCGGACTCCCGGGAGCGCGCCCGGCGGGCGTTGCTGCGGGTGCCCGAGCTGCGGCGGCTGTGGGAGGCGCAGTTCACCGGCGGCATCGGCGATGTCCTCGCCGTGCTGGTGATCACCCTGCTGTCCGTGCAGGCGGCCTTCCACGTCACCGCCGGCGGCGAGATGCTGTTCGGCGGCGGCTACCGGGGCGTGGCGCTCGCCGTCACCCTCGCACTGACCGTACGGCTGGCCGCCGCGCTGCTCGGCGGCGTGCTGCTCCAGGGGCCCATCGCCACACTGCTCGCGCCGGCCGGCAAGCTGGACCGCCGCTGGACCATGATCGGGGCGGACGGGCTGCGCGCCGCGCTGCTGATCGTCGCCCCGCTGTGGATCCTGTGGGTGCCGGACAGCGCGTACATCTATCTGCTGGTGACCCTGGGTCTCACCGGGCTCGCCGAACGGGTGTGGACCGTCGCCAAGGACGGGGTGGCGCCCGCGCTGCTGCCGCCCCCGCCCCCCGAGGGCGCCGCCGTCCGGCCGCTGCCCGACCACGGGGAGGCGCTGCGCCGGCTGTGGCTGCGCACCGCGTTCCTGTCGGTGCCGGCCGCGGCGGCGGTGCTGGTGGCCGTCACCCTGGTGAGCAATCTGCTGGCCACCGGGATCGACTGGTTCGGCGCCCACCAGGCAGCGCTGTCCTCCTATGTGGCGGCCGGGTTCTTCGCCGCCTCGATCTCGGTGCTGTACTTCCTGAAGCTGCCGGCCGGTGACGGGCGGCGCCCGGTGTCCCCGCTGGAGGGGCTGCGCCGGCCGGCCGCCGGCACCACCCCGGACCGGGGGCGTACCGGCGCGATCGCCGTGCTGGTGCTGGGGTGCGCCGCGCTGGCGGCGGCGGTCACGGCGGCGGTCGCGCTGGGGGTGCTGCGGGTCCTGGAGTCCGGCGGCGGCCCGGTGTCGTACGGGCTGCTCCTGCTCGGGCTGACCGGCGGGGTGGCGGCCGGGGTGCGCTGGGCGGCGGCGGTGCTGCCGGGTCTTTCCCGGCGGCGGGTGTTCGCGCTGGCGCTGGCGGTCACCGGGCTCGGGCTGTTCGGGGTCGGGATGATCGCCGACCCGGCGACGATGCTGTTCACGGCGGCGGCCACCGGCGTGGCGGCCGGCATCGCGGCGGCCACCGGGCACGTACTGCTGGACCAGGAGACCGAGGAGTTCCGGCGGCCGAGGCTGACCCAGCACCTGCACGCGGTGGTCCGGGTCTCGGTGGCGCTGGGCGTGGTGCTCGCCCCGCTGGGCGCTGCCCTGATCGGGCCGCACCGCGTGGAGCGCGGCGACTTCGTGATCGACCACGGGGGCGCGGCGTACACCCTGATGATCATCGGTGCGCTGCTGCTGCCGGTGGCGGCGCTGGTGCTGGGCCGCACCGACGACCGGCGCGGGGTGCCGCTGCGGCGCGACCTGGTGGCGGCGGTGCGCGGCGGGGGCGTGGAGCCGGCCCAGGCCACGGCGGACAGCGGGTTCTTCATCGTGGTCGAGGGCGGTGACGGGGCCGGCAAGTCCACGCAGGTGGCGAAGCTGGCCGAGTGGATCCGCGGCAAGGGCCACGAGGTGGTGGTGACCCGGGAGCCGGGCGCCACCCCGGTGGGGCAGCGGCTGCGCACCATCCTGCTGGACGTGTCGACCGGCGGGCTCTCGCACCGGGCCGAGGCGCTGCTGTACGCGGCGGACAAGGCCGAGCACGTGGAGACGCTGGTGCGGCCCGCGCTGGAGCGGGGCGCGGTGGTGATCTCCGACCGGTACATCGACTCGGCGGTGGCGTACCAGGGCGCCGGGCGGGATCTGTCGGCCATCGAGGTGGCGCGGATCTCGCGGTGGGCGACGGACGGGCTGCTGCCGCATCTGACGGTGCTGCTGGATGTGTCGCCGGAGACGGCGCGGGAGCGGTTCACGGAGGCGCCGGACCGGCTTGAGTCGGAGCCGAACGAGTTCCATCAGCGGGTGCGGTCCGGGTTCCTGGCGCTGGCCGCCGCCGATCCGGCGCGCTATCTGGTGGTGGACGCCGGGCAGGACCCGGAGTCGGTCACCACGGCGGCGCGGCACCGGCTGGACCAGATGCTGCCGCTGAGCGAGCAGGAGCTGCGCGAGCAGGAGGAGGCCCGGCGCAAGGCCGAGGAGGAGGCGCGGCGGCGCGCGGAGGAGGAGCGGCTGCGCAAGGAGGAGGAAGAGCGCCGCGAGCGGGAGCGCCAGGAGGAGCTGGCGCGGCTGCGGGCGGAGGAAGAGGAGCGCAAGGCCCGGGAGGCCGAGGAGGCGCGGCTCGCCGAGGAGCGGCGCAAGGCCGAGGAGGCCCGGCGGGTCGCCGAGGAGGCGCGCCGGCTGGCCGAGGAGGAGCGCCGGCGGCGCGAGGCGGAGGAGCGGCTGCGGCGGGCCGAGGAGGAGCGGCGGCGCCGGGAGGCCGAGGAGGAGGCGCGGCTGCGGGCGCAGGCCGAGGAGCGGCGCCGGGAGGTGCAGCGCAAGGCCGAGGAGGCGCTGCTGGCGGCGGAGCGGGCCCGGCTCGCGAAGGCGGACAGCAGTGAGACGGTGCAGATTCCGCAGGTCGGGGGCGACGCGGACGACTCCGGCAACAGCGAGACGATGCAGATCCCGAACTCGTACCCGGGCGCGGCGAACGACGAGACGCGGGCGCTGCCGAAGCCGGAGCCGAGGCCGGGGGACATGAGCGAGACCCGCCAGCTCCCGCAGGTGGACGGGGAGGACGGGCCGCCGAAGCCGGAACAGCGGTCGCGTCCGGCGTGGGCGGAGGAGACTCCGCTGGACGATCTGCCGTCGCTGGCGGACGAGCTGCTGGGCCGGCGCCGGGACGAGGACGAGGACGAGGACCGGAAGGACCGCTGAGGCTGAGGTCGGGCCGGTGAAACGGCGTCCCGGGGAGAGTCCCGGGACGCCGTTTCGGTGTGTGTGGGGGGGATCAGGCGGGGGCCGGCAAGGTGCCGGTCTGGGCGGGGAAGAGCGGGAAGGGCTCGTGGATGGTCACCTCGGCGCCCGGGGCGATCCGGTACGGGCCGTCGCAGACCTCGTCGGGGGCGGGCATGCCGTACGCGGCGGGGGTCCGGGTGACGCAGGCGTAGTACGTACGGTCCTCGGGGACGAACGACACCCCGCAGCGTCCGCTCGCGTCGGTGACGCAGGAGTCGACGAGGGTGCCGCGCTCGTCGACGACGTCGAAGACCACGTCCTTGACGCCGTGCCCGTCTCCGGCGTCCTCGGCGACGGAGATGAGGACACCTTCCCGCACCGTCACCTCTTCTTCCTCCGCTTCTTCCGCTTCTTCCGCTTCATCGGCCGGAAGGAGGGAGGGACAGGTGACGGACCCGATGACGACGTCCCCGTCGGGGAGGGCGAGATGCAGGGCGTTGACGGTGAGTGAGCCGTCCGGGCCGGTGAGCTGTTCGTTCAGCACCACGTGTCCGAGGCCGTTGGGCAGGTGGACGGTGGTGTTGGGCTGCGGGTTGGCGGCGAAGCCGATCCGGGCGGTGCGTTCGATGGTGAGGGCGGCGTCGTTGACGCGGACCCGGGCGGTGGGGGCGGCGTCCGGAGCGGTGGTGCAGCGGGCGCTGACCGCGCCGGTGCTGAGGGCGGCGACGGTGAGGTCGAGTTCGGTACGGCCCACCCCGGCCTCGGCGGCGGCCCCGCCGGTGCGGCGTTCGCCGGCGACGGCGTAGATGCCGGAGACGGTGCCGAGCGAGCCGAAGCGGGCGGCGGACACTTCGGCGCGTACCGGACCGCTGGGGTAGGCGGCGCGGGCCTCGGTGATGTCGATGGTGCCGCCGAGGGTGGCGGTGAGCCCGGTGGCGGCGTAGCCGGTGGTGGCCTGGGTGCTGGTGGCGGCGGGGGCGGCCTGGGCGGCGGGGGAGGTGAGGGCGGTGCTGAGGGCGGTGGCCAGCGCGAGGGCGGGGAGGACTCTCCTGCGGGGCATGGGCGGGTGACTCCAATCATCGTGACGCGATGACCACATAGTGTGATGATCTGTATCAAAAGGTCCACCTGCCCCACCCGTTGTCCCCCGATCGGCGCAGAGCCCCGCCCGGCACCGACTGTCAGTGGAAGGCGGCAGAATGAGGACGGCTAACGAGCCTGGGAAGCGGGTGGCGGAATGACGGTCTGGGACGAGCTGGTGGGCCAGGACCGGGTGGCGGCGCAGCTGACGGCGGCGGCCCGGGACGCCGACGCGTACGTCACGGCGATCGACGCCGGAGCGGAGCCGCGGCTGGCGGGCTCCTCGATGACGCACGCCTGGCTCTTCACCGGCCCCCCCGGCTCCGGGCGGGCCACGGCGGCCCGGGCGTTCGCGGCGGCGCTGCAATGCCTGAGCCCGGACCGCGCGCTGGGCGGAGCACCCGGCTGCGGCTTCTGCGACGGCTGCCACACCTCCCTCGTCGGCACGCACGCGGACGTCGAGGTGGTCCGTACCGATCTGCTCACGATCGGCGTCAAGGAGACCAGGGAGCTGGTCCGCCGTGCGCAGCTGTCGCCGGCCGGGGGCCGCTGGCAGGTGATCGTGCTGGAGGACGCCGACCGGCTGACCGAGGGCGCGGGCAACGTGCTGCTGAAGGCGGTGGAGGAGCCGGCGCCCCGTACCGTATGGCTGCTGTGCGCGCCGTCCACCGAGGACGTGCTGCCCACCATCCGCTCGCGCTGCCGCACGCTCTCGCTGCGCACGCCGCCGGTGGCGGCCGTCGCCGAGGTGCTCATGCGGCGCGACGGCATCGAGCCCGAGGCGGCGCACGCCGCGGCGCGGGCCACCCAGGGGCACATCGACCGGGCGCGGCGGCTGGCCACCGACGAACGGGCCCGCGCGCGGCGGGCGGCGGTGCTGCGGATCCCGGAGCGGGTGACCGACATCGGGGGCGCGCTGCGGGCCGCGCAGGAGCTGGTGGACGCCGCCGCCGAGGACGCCAAGCAGCTCGCGGAGGAGCGGGACGAGAAGGAGACCGAGGAGTTGCGGGCGGCGCTGGGCGCGGCGGAGGGCAAGCGGCTGCCGCGCGGCACGGCGGGTGTGATGAAGGACCTGGAGGACCGCCAGAAACGCCGGGCCACCCGTACCCAGCGCGATGCCCTGGACCTGGCGCTCACCGAGCTGACCGGCTTCTACCGCGATGTGCTGGCCCGGCAGCTGGGCTCCGGCGTCGCGCTGGCGGGCGGGGAGAGCGCGGCGGCGGTGGACCGGGTGGCGGCGGCGAGCGGCCCGGACCGTACGCTGCGCCGGATGGAGGCGATCCTGGAGTGCCGTACGGCGCTGGACCGCAATGTTTCTCCGCTGCTGGCGGTGGAGGCGATGGCGGTGGCCCTGCGATGAGCGGTTACGCTCCAGGGATCACGCGATCAAGGTCACGCCACGGGGGCCCGAAATGACTCGACTCACCCGATATCTTCCAATGCTGACCGTCGGCGCTCTGCTGCTGACGTCGGCCTGCACGACGGAGGGCCGCACGCAGGAGCGCCCGAGTAGCCCCGCTCCGTCGCCGGGTGAGGAGTCGGGCGGCGGCCCCGAGGGCACGGAGGGCGGCGCGGCGATCGACGCCCCGGCGCTCGAACCGCTGCCGCAGGAGATCGGGGCCGACCTCCAGCCGTACTACGAGCAGGAGCTGACCTGGCGCGGCTGCACGGGTGTGCCCGGCTTCCAGTGCGCGGTGCTGACCGTCCCGCTGGACTACAACAGCATCGATCCGGCCGACGACATCCAGCTGACGGTGACCCGCGCGCGGGCGGGCGGCGCCGACCGCATCGGTGCCCTGCTGATGAACCCGGGCGGGCCGGGAGCCTCGGCGGTGGAGTTCGCGCAGGACGCGGCGGCCTACATCTTCCCGGCCGAGGTGCGCGAGCGGTACGACATGGTGGGCCTGGACGCGCGGGGCACGGGCGGCAGCGAGCCGATCGAGTGCCTGACCGGGCCCGAGATGGACGCCTCCACGCTGGTGGACCGCACCCCGGACGACGAGGCGGAGGAGCAGGCGCTGCTGACCGCGCACGAGGAGTTCGCGGCCGGCTGCCAGGCCAACTCCGGGCGCCTGCTGGAACACATCTCCACCATCGAGTCGGCCCGCGACATGGACGTGCTGCGGTCGGTGCTGGGGGACGAGCGGCTGCACTATGTGGGCTTCTCGTACGGCACCAAGCTGGGCGCGGTGTACGCGGGCCTGTTCCCGCAGCGGGTGGGCCACCTGGTGCTGGACGCGGCGGTGGACCCGCGGCTGTCCACCCTGGACCTGGACCGCGAACAGGCGGGCGGCTTCGAGACGGCGTTCCGGTCGTTCGCGGACGACTGCGCCACACGGCGCGGCTGCCCGCTGGGCACGGAAGGCGGCGACGAAGCCTCCGCCGCGCTGCTCGCCTTCTTCGCGGAACTGGACGCGACCCCACTGGACACCGGCCAGGACCGCCCCCTGACCGAATCCCTGGCCACCACCGGTGTGGCGGCGGCGCTGTACGCCGACTTCCTGTGGCCCGACCTGCGGCAGGCCCTGACGGCGGCGATGCGGGACGGCGACGGCTCCGGGCTGCTGGAGCTGGCCGACTCCTACAACGAGCGCGAGCCGGACGGCTCGTACGGCACCACGATGTTCGCCTTCCCGGCGATCAGCTGCCTGGACAGCCCGGCGGCCACCACGACCCCGGAGGAGGTCCGGGCGGTGCTGCCCTCGTACGAGGAGGCGTCCCCGACCTTCGGCCGTGACTTCGCGTGGGCCACGCTGCTGTGCGGCGTGTGGCCGGTGCAGCCCAGCGGCTCCCCGGTCTCGATCGCGGCGGCCGGCGCCGACCCCATCCTGGTGATCGGCACCACCCGCGACCCGGCCACCCCGTACGCCTGGGCCGAGGGCCTGGCCGACCAGCTGGAGTCCGGCATCCTGCTGACCAACGACGGCGACGGCCACGGCGCGTACGGCAGCGGCAACAACTGCGTCGACTCGATCGTCAACACCTATCTGCTGGACAATGAGAGCCCTGAGGAAGGCGCTTCATGCTCATAGCCTGCGCGGGCTTCCGCCCCGCGATCTCGGCCCGCACGGAGGGCGAACCCCTCCCCGCGGGCATCACGGAAGCCCAACTGGACACCCACTTAGGGCAGTGCCCCGACTGCCACCGCTGGGCCAAACGCCTCCGCGCCCTCCGCGCGGCCACCGACGACCTCCTCCACCGCCGCCGCGGTGTGACCCCACCCCCCACACCCATGTAAACTCAACACGCACCACCCGCCGCCTTAGCTCAGTCGGCCAGAGCGACGCACTCGTAATGCGTAGGTCAAGGGTTCGATTCCCTTAGGCGGCTCAGCCGGAAGCCCAGGTCACATGCACTGTGACCTGGGCTTTTCCATGTTCGGACTCCAGATCCCTGTCATCGGCAGGCCACTGAAGCCGCTCGGAGAGCCTGTTCTGGGTCCGTCCTGGGGACGAGAGACTGGGAAAGACCCATGAAGACCTGGGCGTTTCTCGCAAGGCTGTCCCCAGAGTCCGCAGCGACGGGCGGCGGGTTGGACGCACAGGCACGACGGCTGTACGGCGCTGGGCCCGGTTGAAGTGCGTGCGACGCTGGGGGCGCAGTGCTCTCCTTGCACTTGCGAAGGAGACTGACCGTAGCCGTAGGCCGAAGCACATCGCCGGGTGCTCCTCCCATTGTGTGTACAGCGTCGATGAACTGGAGAAGCTGGCCTGTTGAGCGAGATAATGACAGAGGCTGGCTAACTTCACCTGATCACAAAGGAGTTGGGTTGTGAGTCGGATTGGCACGACAGCGGAAGGTGTTGCTGACCTGCTTGAAGCAGGGCTGCGATGTGGTGATATTGCGGAACTGCGATTCGAAGGCGGTGAGAGTGCAGCTCTCGTGATTCCGTCTGAGGGTGGGCAGTCGCGTCGAGTGCTCGTAAGCGAGGACGTGCTGGAGGCGGTGAATCGCGCGCAGTCTCGGTGGGGTGGCGAGCGGGATTCTGTTCTCGGTGAGGGTGCGTTTCGCATGCCGCGGGTATTGCCTGGTACTGACCAGGTGTGGAGTCATTACAAGGTGACGCCGCATAGGTTTGAGTGGGAATGACGCAGGGCCCCGGTCGTGTCCGGGGCCCTGTTCCGTGTTACAGCGGGATGTTGGCTACTCGTTGAGGGTGTCGAGGGCGTCCAGGCGTACGGCCGCGGGCGGCGCGGCGCGCAGGAAGGGGCCTTCGCCGGGTTCGATGGTCCAGCCGGCGGTGGCGAGAGCGGTTGCGCAGCCGTCCCGTAGCTGTCGGGCTTGCTGGCGGTGGTGGTCCCATGCCCGCTTGCGGGCATCAGGGTCGGTCTGGGCGCTGTCGGGTTCGGGAATCGGGAAGGTGATGATGATCTTCGGGTCAGGGTTCCACTCGGTGATCTCCGGGAGGAGCCCCATATCGAAGCCGGTGTTCTTGATGCGGCGTTGCTGGTCGTACTGGGCGGGCGAGTGTCCGTCGGTGACGAGGACCAAGGCCGCCTCCTGGTTGAGCGCGCGATTGAAGGCGTAGGGGTCGCTGACCGTAGTGGCGCCGTCGAAGTTGTGTCCGTCAGTTCGGTTCTTTTTGGTCTTCTTCTTGTCCTTCTTTCCGCCCTTGGCTGGCCCGGAGTGGGGGCGCTGGCGGGGTACGGCGCCGAGGGTGTCTGCGGCGGCTTTCCGGGAGACGGAGGGGAGGACACCGGTGTAGATGTCGGAGGTGATGGAGAGAGTCGCGTGGCCGAGGCGCCGTTGGATGACGACGGGGGCTACGCCGGCGCGCAGGGAGAGGGTGGCTGAGGTGTGGCGGGTGTCGTGGAGACGGATGGGCGGCAGGCCGGCCCGCTTGTAGAGGGTCTCGAAGCGGTCGCTGAAGTAGTTGGGGTTGTAGGTCGTGCCGTCTTCCAGGGTGAACACCCGGCCGGTCAGCACCGTCTCGCCGGTGCTCTGTGCCCAGGTGCGGAGTTCGGCTTCCTGCTCCAGCTTGCGCAGGCGTAGGAGTTCGAGGGTGACAGGGTCCAGGGTGATGGTCCGGATGCGGTCGGACTTGGGGGTGTCCTCGCGGGGCTCGTAGGCGAATGTGACGATCTCTTCGGTGATGTGGATGACGCCTTCGTCGAAGTCGACTTCCGACCAGGACAGCGCACACGCTTCACCGCGGCGTACGCCGTGGATGAGGAGCAGGTGCCACAGGGCGTAGAGGCGGTCGTCCACGACGGAGTCGAGGAATCGTCCGGCCTGCTTCGGTGTCCAGACCATGACCGGACCTGGTTTCTTCCCGGTCGCGTGCCACAACTCGACGCGGGGCTTGGTCCAGACGAGCGGCTTCGGCTTTTTGACCTTGGGAGTGAGGACGAACGCGGCCCAGTTTTCGGTGATGAGGCGTTGGCGGTGGGCGGTGTTCAGGGCTGAGGACAGGGTGATCTTGATGCGTTTCTGTGTGGCGGCGCCGGTGATGCGGCGGGGTCGTGCCAGGGCCTCTTTGAGTTCGGCTTTCGCGGCGTGCCAGTCTGCGCGAAGCCGGGGGTCACGGGGTTTGAGGGCTTCCCGCCACGCCGTGCGAGCAGCCACTTCAGCTTCTCTGGCCTGCTTGGCGAGCGTCTGGTTATGTTCCTTCGCGTCGTTGGCCAGCGCGATCTGGGTGAACATCTCCTGGATGTGTAGCGGTCTGAGCTGGCGGAGCCTCAGGTGACCGAGGTGCGGCGTGAAATACAACCTCACGTAATCCTTGTAGCTCCCGCGTGTGGTGAACTTGACGTCGACGGTGTCGGCCCAGCGCTCCAGGTATTCGGTTACGGTTTCATCGGATGAGAAGTCCATGCCGGCTTCCGCCGCCTGGTAAGCATCCTTCGCCGCCTTGGCAGCCCGCTTTTGGGTGCGGAACCCTCCCTGACGCAACCGCTGGCGTCCTGCGGGACCAGGCGGGCCTTCCAACGCGTAGTACCAGGATCCGTGTGTGCTTTTCTTCAGCTGGGGGCACTTCCTGTCCAGGTAACCGATCTTCTGATTGCCGGCCTGGTCGAGCCTGGCCCGGCCCCGGGCATCGGTGAGGGCACCCTTGCATGCACAGCGTTTGTAGGTCTTGTCCTCGAACACGTCTCGCTCTCCGTCACATGTGGCGGCAGCCCAGCGTCACCGGCCGAGTGCGGTAGCCCTGCGTGCCAGGTGCCGTGCTGCCAGTGGTCTGGCTGCTTGGCCGCGCGTGCTTCTTCCCTGAGTCGGGGTTGCGCGATGTTGATCAGCCTGTGTCGGTGTGTTGGACAGGTGTCGTACGCTCTGGGGAAGTTGGCGTGGGGGAGAACGGCGACAACTTGCATGAATGCGATGACTGTTGACGAGCTGCGTGCGCTCCCGACCACGGTGAACGTGACGACGGCCGCGAAGGCCCTGGGCATATCGGCGAACAAGGCGTATTCCCTGCTCAGGGAGGGTGAGTTCCCTGTGGCGACCGTTCCTGTGGGAGAGACCGTCCGCGTGGCGACGCTCGACCTGTGGAGGGTTCTGGGGGTGCCCGACGCCAGGTCCTGACCGTCGCTAAGGGGTGCGTGATCGTTGTTGTTGATCCCCGGTCCTCGCAGATGGACCGGGGATCGCTATAAAGATGTGACCTATCTTGGCTACACTCGGTCGGGACAAACGGGGTCGGTGCTCGACGCAAGGAGACGAATGCCGCGGCTGTACGGGTTCAGCGGACACGGGCAGCCCCGTGAGTCGGAGGTCCGCGTGATCGTGGAGATGACCAACCGCTGCGAGCTGGGACAGGGCGACACCGAGCTGAGCCGGTGGCTGAACGATTCCGGTTACACCACTTCGGTCGGCGGACCGTGGAGTCCGCACCGTGTCGGGGCGGTTCTGGAGAACCCGGCCATCGGGGGCCTGGTGCGGGCCGAAGACGGAACGCTGATGCCCAGCGGCGGCGCTGCGGCGATCCCGGCTGGACGCTTTGTCCACTTGCAAGAGATCCGCCGGCAACGGGCCGAAGCCCGCGGAACCCGACGCGAGGCAGCTGACTATCTCTTCGGCGGTGCGATCCTGCACTGCGGCCTGTGCACGAAGCCGATGGGATCCTCACCATCGAACTCCGGCGCCCGCGGATACCGGTGTCAGCCGTCCACCGAGCAGCACCCTGGGGGCTGCGGCAAAGTCCGCATCAACGCCGATGGGCTGGAACAGTTCGTGGGGGAGCATGTCCTCGCCGAGCTGGCCAAGCCCCAGGTAGCCGTACTCATTGCGCATGCTCGGGAGAGATTGCTCGTCCAAGCCACGGGCCTGCGTGAGTCGATCGAAGCTCTCAAGGTGACGCAGGAGGAGCTGGGCGCCGAGTACGCGGACTCGAAAGTCTCGCGACGTGCCTTCCATGCCGCCGACCAAGCTCTGACCCGGAAGATCAAAGAAACGGCCCATGAGGCGCGCATGCTGGAGCAAGTACGGCACGTGCCCGTGGGAGAGGTCCCGGACCTCGTCCGGTGGTGGCAGCACGCACCGTTGGCGGCCCGCCGCGGTCTGTGCACGCTCATGCTGGAACGCATCGACGTCTACAAGGCCAAGGCCCGCGGCTCTCGTACGGTGGACAGCGAACGTGTCGCCTTGCGCTGGCGTCAACTGGGCGCTGTAAGCACGGAATGAACTGACGACGCGGCCAGAAGCCTCGCGAACGCGATTTCCATGGGTGTGCACTATGCAGCGCCGGCAGCTATTCCCCCCTCTCCTGCCGCAAATGGATCTGGCGCGGCCTGTTGAACTGGCTGCCTCTTACGCAGGGGCCGCGTCTTACAGCGGGCAGGGTGGGGGGCTAGGCGCCGCAATGATGTGACGGCGCCGTTGCGCCCTTTCGACGTTGCCACACGACACCTTGCGAAATAGGTAATGCCATGGAAATATTTAATGGAATTAATTTGTGTCAACTATTGCCATGGTTGGTTTTTTATTAAAGGATGATTGAAGAAGCAAAGCCTCCACCCTGAAAGGGAGAACGATGAACGAGTACCTGGACGTCACCAAGTTCACGGCAAATGACCCCGGACTTATTGATGCTCACGAAAAGGTACGGGCAGCCCGCTACTACCTTCTGGCCCGGGTGGCCACGACCATCGGCAGTGTAGTTCGGGGCCAGTTCTCGCAGGCCACTCACATTCACATTGAAATGTTGGACCGCAGGGAATTTGTAGCCACAATTCTTTTCAACGGAACTGAGTCCCTGACTGTTGAAGAGAACGAAAAGGTTGATCAGGTCAGCGACCAGATAAATAACATTCTCTCCGACGCTCTCATGTTCGGCTTTGATCCCGCTGCAATGATCGACATGGGCTGGACGCCTGTTGATCACTCCCCGGTTCCGGCCTTCGAACTTTCGATTGGCTACGGCACTGATTAACTGAACTACCCCCTGTCGGGAAGGAGAACCCGTTCCGACAGGGGGAGTTCGGGCCACAGATACGGGACCCCGGTAGGGTGGCGCAACAGCCTGCCTGGGCGGGGCAGCACATCACTGGGGGCGATCGGGCAATTCCACGGGATTGCCGAGTGCGGCGAGGGCGATGGCGATGTCGTAGGCGCCGGTCGGGCTGGCGCCCAGGAGCGAGCGGCCGAGGAGTTCCTCGGCGCGGCGCAGGCGGCGCCGCACCGTCTGCGGGTGGAGGCCGAGGTGCTGGGCGGTGCGGTCGATGCTCGCGTCGTGCGAGAGCCAGGCGGCGAGTAGGTGCAGCAGGTGTGCGAGGGCAGGCTCGTTGATGACGGGCGCCAGGAATGCGCGCGCCCAGGATCGCAGAGGGCTGTGGGTCAGCAGTTCCGTGAGACGGACGCTTCCGTCCTGTCGCGCCAGGAGTGCCGGCTGGCGACCGTGGATCTGCAGGGCCAGCTCCAGCACGGCTCTTCCCCGCAGGCATTGCGATCGGAGGCCAAGGAGTTGGTTAATCCGGTTTCGGCGGGCCGTGACGGTGTTGCGGTGAAGCCCCAGCATGGCGGCTACCTGCACAGATGGGAATCTAAGGGTGAGCCACACCGTGCGGAGCAGCGGTTCGCGCAGGGCGGGTTCCAGGTCGAGGACCGGACGGAGATAGTGGGCTGCCCACAGGGCGGCACGGTCGCCCAGGACAGCGCCGGCGGACGTGTCGCGGTCGAAGCGCCAGGTGCGCTGGGGGAGATGGCGGGCAACGCCGAGTCCTTGGTGCGCCTCCCGATAGGCGTCGGCCGCTCCGTCGATCCGATGGGGGCAGCTGACGCTCAGGTGCCGCCGGGGGTCGGCGTCGGTGAACCGGTGTAAGACAGCGTCAATCTCGTCGTGCTGCGGGGAACTGGCGGGAACGAGGACCAGCGCATGCCCGGGATGCGCAGGGCATGGGCCGGCGAAGCTGTGCGTTTCTTCCAGCGCAGTGGTGAGGTCGGGCAGGTCCTGTTCACCTTCGCCCCCGGAACTCACCAGGTATACCCGAACGGTGTCGGCCAGGCTGCGGGCCGATGCGGGGCTGATCGGGGTGATGCACCGGCGGGCCAGCTCGGGCTGGCCGGCCAGCAGCAGCTGCAGCGCGGCTCGTCGTATCTCCTCGTCGGCCCGCCGCTGACGGGACTGCCGGTCAGCGACTTCGGCGACGTCATGCACCAAGGCCACAACGTCGGATACCCGGTTCACGAGATCTGTCTCGGCCGGGCTGAAAGTGCCTGGTTTGGAGGCCGCCAGGATCTGATGGGGGGCCTTGACTCCGACCGCGACGAGAGCGAGTGTCCGGGAGGGCAGGGCGAGGACGCCAGCTCTCCGGTTCCCCGAGATCAGCGACTTGACCAAGTGATCACCCGCCGGCACCCAGGGAGCCATGCTCGGCGCGACCAGGCTGGGCTTGCCGAACTGGTCGAGCAGTGCGACCTGGCCGCTGAGACGGGACGCGAGCCACTTCAGCACGCTGTACGTGTTCGGCGCCGCTGCCTGCCCGTGTATCAGGTCCAGCAGACCGTCCCGGAACCGTGTGCGCTGGGAGGCAATCGGCACCCAGCATCCACCCCCCTTATCCACATTCCGAACGGGGCGAGCATGCGTAGCCAGCCTGTGGCGGCCTCAGCGCCGCCCGCCCTCCTCCCCAAAGTCACCCGGCATGTTCTTGCCACGTTTGGGTAACCGCTTCCATCTCATAACGAGCCGTGTATCTATGTCAACGCTCTGGAGTGATGATCTTGACTGCGGTGGCCGTGGTCACCGCCTGGCACGCGCGAAGGCATAGCCGCAGGGGGGAGGCTCGTCCCGGTGTTCTTCATGCGGACGCCCTCGCTGAGCAGGCTGCCGAGTTCGGCCGGGGTGCTCTGCCTTACGCCTTAGAGCTGGGGCATATGCCGGGGAAGGGCCGCCCTCGCTGTGCATACATGACAACCCGTCGGCTCAGATCGTGCATGACCGCGCTTTCATTCGGTCACCCTGTGTCGATAGCGTCACAAGCGTCACAAGGGCTACATGCCCCGCAGGAACTCAGGAGAGCTGGGTGACCTGGGGAGCTGCGACGGCCGTGCCTGTCGCCTCCTCCATCTCATCGCCCGGCCGTCAGCGGGGACGGGCCCTGCCGGATCGGCGGGAGGATATGCGTGGCGAACGTACGGGCTGGACGCATAGCGGAGTTGGCGGCGCAGTCGCCCCGGGTGCTGGGGGGCCAGCAGGGGAGTACCGATGACGACGTGCCCGAATCCGTTGTGCGCCAGCTCGCCTTCCTTCCGCCCGAGCCCGACGACCGGAGCAGGACTGATGGGGCATCAGACTCCTCTAAGCGCAGCGCAAGATAGGTGACATCTTTACAAGGGTGCGCTACATTCATGAAGTCACAGCTGCGAGTGCGGCGATCCGCAGCTGATGGCACCGCGTGTACCCCACCGCATCTCCCTCCGGGCGGCCGACCCCCCGCGCCCCTCCCGGAGGAGAGCCGGCCGTCCCCATGGGCGGCCCCGCAGTGGTGTAGCCCCTCGCGCGGCATAAGGCCCCGCGTGCCAGTCGGCACGCGGGGCCTTTTCTTCTCGGAAATTCCGGACCGGATTAATTTGATTATTTCTGCGTGTGCTCATTTCTAACTTGCTTTTAGGTGTATTGAATATAAGATATAAGTACCCCAAAAAGGGGCAACACACTGAAATGGAGAAAGTAAATGTCGGACGCCAAGAGCCAGACGCCCGAAGTCCAGGAGGACGAGACCTCCGTAGAATTCCCCATCCAGGACATTGCCATTTCCCTGATCGACCGCAATGTCGACCAGCCCCGCCGCTGGTTCGACCCGGCCGCGCTGGAGGAGCTGACCGCCTCCATCAAGGCGAACGGCCTCCTCCAGCCCATCACGGTCCGGCCGGCGGACGATGACCACGACGGCGACGGCAAGTACATCATCGTCCTGGGCGAGCGGCGCTGGCGCGCCTGCACGGCGGCTGGCCTCAAGACCATCCCGGCCATCGTGCGCGACGACCTTGACTCGATGGAAGCGTTCATCCTGGCTATCTCCGAGAACATCAACCGCCAGGACATGACCATCCTGGAGGAGGCCGGCGCCTTCGCCGACCTGCGGTCGGCTGGGTGGGAGGACAAGGAGATCGCCAAGCGCTTCGGTAAGACCGAGACGCACGTGAGCTGGCGGCTGGGGCTTCTGACCCTGTGCGAGGAGGTAGGCAAGCTGGTCAACGAGGGCAAGGTTAAGCCCAACCTCGCCTGGCATATCGCCCAGCTCGGCCAGAACAATCAGCTGATCGTCGCCCACCGCTACGTGCGTGGCGACTTCGCCACCGAGCAGGATGCCACCCACTTCGCCCAGGGCCTGCGCATGCGCGAGTCCCAGCTCTCGATGATCTCGGAGAAGGCACCCGAAAGCGAGGAAAAGAAGGCGGCGAAGCAGAAGGAGGCCGAGGCGCGCCAGAAGGAGGCAGGCGACAAGCTCTCTGCCCTCGACGTGCACGTTACGCCGCTGCTGGAAGAACTTCTTGGCCAGAAGATTGAGGACCTGGCCGTGATCCTGGGTCCCCAGGCCGAGCGGTACGCCATGGCCATGGAGCGTCTGTACCGCCAGGTGCAGGCGGCCCGTCTCCACATGAGCAAGGTGAAGGGTCTCGCCCAGGCCCACGCCGCCGTCGGTGCGTCGGCCGGCGCCGGCAAGGCCAAGGGGGGCACGCAGCCCGCCAAGGCTGTGCCCGCGAAGCAGGCGGCGGCCAAGCCGGCCGCCCCCGCCAAGAAGGCCACCGGCACGGCGGCGAAGAAGCCGGCCGCAACTGTGCCCGCCCAGAGCCAGGCGAAGGCGGCGGCCAAGCCCACTCAGGCCAAGCCGGCCGCCAGCGCCAAGCAGTAGGACGTACGTCCGGGTGCGGTCGACGTTCACCGCACCCACCGCGTACCACCAGGCCCCTTTGACAGGGTGCCGTTGCCCCGGGCCTCCCGGGGCAACCGGCATGTGGTGCCCCTTCCAGTGCCCCGAGCCCGCTTGGCGCACCTCAGAGAACGGAGAGCAGACGTGATCAGCCTATTCACCGGCCGCTATCAGGATTTCCAGCCGAACCTGGGCGTGCCTGTGCGGATCACCCGCGGAAACCCGCGTTTCAAACTCGGCTACCCACTCACACACCAGGTACCGGTGCTGGCTCCTCGCAGTGAGTATTTCCGCGAGTCGCAGGCCCGCTTTATTGAGGCGTACCGGCAGGACCTCGCGAGCGTCGGGCACGGCAGAATTGCCGACATCCTGAACGGTATCGCTGCCACGGAGCGGAACCACCGACTCGTGCTCCTGTGCTTCGAAGACCTCTCTCAGCCAGGTGAGTGGTGCCACCGGCGGATCTTCGCGACGTGGTGGAAGGAGGTCACCGGCGATGACGTCCGGGAGATCGGCCCCGTGGCTGATCAGTGGATGCAGGGAGAGCTGATATGAAACATCGCCCCAACTGGCTGGAGATGGAACCGGAAGACTTCGCCAAGGCCAGTGGCGAAGGGCCCGAACAACTGGCCCTGCCCGGGGCGCCCCCCGGGCGCGTCCCGCGTCCCCAGCCGGATCCCTACGGCACACAACCACTGCCAGAGATAGGTGACATCTCTGGCGCGTAACATCGTCTATGCGCGAGACATGGTGCGCCTGTCCCGACCGCCGCCAGCGGCCCGGGGCAGGCGCACTGCTGTACCTGGCCCCCGAAGAAAGAGGCAGTGCAGGCATGTTCCAAGGCACCATCCCTCAACCCATGCGATCCATCGTCAAGGAGACCGCCGGCACCTGGCCCAAAGGCCCCCTTTACGTGCCCTGTTGCGGCAACTTCACCATCGAGCGGTCAGCGGAGGGGATGGGCTTCGACCTCCACTCCTCGGACGTCTCCATCTACACATCGGCCATCGGCCGCTGGCTCACCGGCCAGCCCACGGGCATACGGCTGCGGGAAGACAGCACGGACGAACTCGGCTGGCTCGCCGACTCCCTGGACGACGGCCCCGGAACAGTCGCCACCTTGATGCTCGGCACACACTTCCTGGCCTCCGTACGGAAGGAGGGCCTGTGGCACCGCCGCGTCGTCGCCTCCTACCGCACCCAGTGGGAAGCCCTGCACCAACAGACCGTCGACCGCCTCGGCGCAACCGAACTACGACTGGCCTCATACACCGCCGAGGACGTCCGGACCTGGCTGCGCACCGTCCCCGACGACGCCCCGGTGTGCTCCTTTCCCCCCTTCTACGGCGGCGGCTACGAGAAGATGTGGGAGCCCCTGGAGGAACACTTCACCTGGGACGCCCCCACCTACGAGCCGCTGAGCGACGCCGACGTCGTTGACGTCCTCGCCTCCATCACCAACCGGCCCTACTGGCTCACCGCCTCCAACCACGACGTGCCGGAACTACGCCCACACCTGCGGGGCGTCATCAAAGCCACCCCCCGGGCCGCGCCCTTCTACGTGTACGCCTCGGACGCGCGCACACGCATCGTGGCGCCGCGCCAGAACATCCAGCCGGTGACCGCGCCCCGCCTCGCCCAGGGGCACGAGATCAGCGGCCCCTTGACCCTCGCGCCGCTCACCGTAGGCCAGTTCAACGCCCTGAGATCCCGCTACCTGTCACCGCGGATAGCTCCGGGCGCCGCGGCTGTGGCGGTCGCGGTGAAGGCCGGCGGCAAGGTCATCGGTGTCTTCGCCATGTCGCCGAGCAGCTACACGCCGGACGAGGCGTACATGCTCTCCGACTTCGCGGTGGCGCCCACGGACTACCCGCGCCTGTCGAAGCTGATCGTTCTGGCGGCCACGAGCAGCGAAGCCCAACTGCTGTGCCAGCGGGCGTTCTCCCGCCGAGTCCGGGCGGTGTCCACCACGGCGTTCACCGACCGGCCGGTGTCCATGAAGTACCGGGGGCTGCTGCGGCTGACCAAGAGGTCCCCGGCCACGGACGGGAACTGGCGCTACCAGCTGCAGTACCAGGGGCTGATGGGTGGCCACGACCTTGCCGCCGCGCTGGAGACCTGGACCCAGCGGTGGGGCCGCCGCCGCGACAACGCTCACACGGAAAGGTGACATCGATGGACGACGCAACTCCCCTCACCCCTCCCGTTTACAGGGAAGGTGATCCGCGTGACCTGACGCTGCTCGACCTGAACGCCAGGTTCTTGCCGCACGAGCAGTTTCAGCAGCTGGTGGAGAACATCCGGCGTGACGGCTGCCTGACGTCCACGCCTCTGGTGTGGCACGACGAACCCAACCACCGTCGTGTCGTACTCTCCGGCAACCACCGGGTGCTCGCCTCCATCGAGGCCGGGCTGGGCCAGGTTGGCTGGCTGGAGATCACCGACCCTCTTCCCCGTCAGCGGCAGATCGCGTTGCAGCTGTCCCACAACGCGATAGCCGGCCAGGATGACCCGGCGATCCTCAAGGAACTCTATGAGGAGCTGGAGTCGGTCGAGTGGCGCCAGTACAGCGGCCTTGATGACCGTGCTCTGGACCTGATGACGAAGGTTGACGTGTCCAGCCTCGGCGAGGCCAGCTTGGACTTTGCCTCCGTCCAGATCGTGTTCTTGCCCGATGAGCTGGCCCGGGCGGAGGCGGCTCTCGACGCGGCGCGTCAGGTGACCCCTGCGGACCAGAGGTGGATGGCGGCGTTCGAGCAGTACGAGCCGGTACTGGATGCGCTGGAGAGTGCCCGTGGGGCCTACAACGTCGGCAACACGGCAACGGCGCTCGGGGTGGTCCTCGACGTCTTCGAGCAGAACCTGGGGAGTCTGTCGGCCGGGTGGTACGACGCCGAGCCGAGGACAGCTTCCCGTAAGGGGACGGCCCCGGTGGAGACCGTGTTCGGCACGCGGACGCTGCCGGTTGAGACGGCCGCCGCGGTGCGGGCTGCCATTGACCGGCTGGTCGCGGACGGCGTGGTGAAGGAGAACGAGCCGTGGGCGGCGCTGGAGGTCATGGCCGAGGCCGTCTCCAGCGACCGGTAGTGGTGGCCGCCCGTGTCCGATCCGTGGGAGAAGCAGGGCGATGAGTCCGCTCCCGCGTTCGCCGCGTTCGCTGTGTACCGCGATCTGGGGCCGGGCCGGAGTATCACGAAGGTGGTACAGCAGGTGCATAAGTCGAGGGCGCTGCTGGGACGCTGGTCGAGGGCCCACGGGTGGGTGATGCGGGCGGCGGCGTTCGACCGGGAGCAGGACCGGCAGTTCCAGGTCGAGGTCCAGCAGGCGCGGCGCGATGTGGCCCGTCGGCATGCGCGGGTGGCCCAGGCGGTGATGGGCAAGGCCGTCGCTCGGTTGCAGGGCCTGGACGTGCGGGAACTGTCGCCTGGTGACCTGCTGCGCTACCTCCAGGTTGCCGCCGACATCGAACGCCGGGCCCTGGAGTCGGCGCCGGTCGTGGATGCCGGCGGAGACCCGGAGGGAACGGCCGGTGCTGTGGTTCTCACCGATGAGGAACGCCGCACGCGGATGGATCACCTGCGACGTGAACTCCAGCGGCGCCTCGGCTCACCGGAGGAGGAGCGGTGAGCGGGCCGCGCGGATGGGCCAAGCGCATCGCCGCCGAGGGGCTGCCTGCCCCGGAGTCGATGAGCGAAGAACAACTGCTGCGCGAGGTGCAGGAACTGCTGCGGGCGGATGAGGTCTCCGCCCGCCGGTGGGCGTGCGACCTGCCTGGGTGCGGCGGGCTGCCGCACCGGGGCTGGCTCCACCACCACGCGCGGGCTGCGCAACGACCGCCGGCGTGGCTGTGGACGGTGTGGATGCTGTGCACCGGACGCGGCTGGGGCAAGAGCCGTACCGCTGCTGAGATGCTGCGGACCTGGGCCGCGACGCCGGGCCAGCAGCTCGCCGTGGTCGCGAAGAACGCCACGCTGGTGCGGGACATCTGCTTCGAGTCGCCGAAGTCGGGGCTGCTGTCGGTGATCGAGCCGGATCAGGTCCTGCGCTACAACTCGTCGTTGGGCGAGACAGCGTTGCGGCTTCGGAACGGCACCGTCATCCGGGGCTTCGGCGCGGAGACGCCGGACAACCTGCGTGGGTGGGCCTTCGATAAGGCCTGGTTGGACGAGTACGCGGCGTGGAACCGGCTGACCGCGCAAGAGGTCTACGACATGCTGTGGTTCTGCCTGCGGGAGGCGTCGACTCCGCAGGTGGTGATCTCCACGACGCCGAAGCCTTTGCCGCACGTCAAGAAGCTGGTAGAGCGCGGCCGTCAGCAGGCAGCCCGGGGCCCGGGGCCGCGGGTTGTCGTGGTGCGCGGCCACATGAGCGACAACGACGCGAACCTGTCGGCCGCCGCGCGTGAGGAACTGGAGACAGAGTACGCCGGCACGCGCCTGGGGCGGCAGGAGCTGGCCGGTGAGCTGCTGGAAGACGTGCCCGGTGCGCTGTGGCAGGGCTGGATGCTGGAGGTTGAAGGCTTCCGAGTGTCGCGGGCGGCCGTCCCGGAGTTGAACAGGGTGGTGGTGTCGGTGGACCCGGCCACCAAGTCACACGAGAACGCCGACCGTACGGCGTTCACCGTCGCCGGGCGCGGTCTGCCCCCGGCCTCCCTCTACGGCGACGCCCGTCCCCGCGGGTGGGTACTCCACACCGAGCAGGACCGGTACACCCCGACCCAGGCCATGAAGCGGGCCGCGGCCCTCTACCACGAGCACCAGGCCGACTGCGTGGTGATCGAGGCGAACAACGGCGGCGACTACCTGCCCGCACTGCTGCAGCAGGTTGACCCCACGGTGGCATGGCGCATCGTTCACGCGACGCGCGGCAAGCGGGCAAGGGCTGCGCCCGTCGCCCAGTTGTACGAGCAGGCCCGGATTTCCCACGCGGGGCCGCCCCGCCTGTTCGCTGAGTTGGAGCAACAGATGACGACGTTCGTCGGCCAGGGCGACCCGGAGGACTCGCCGGACCTGCTGGACTCGATGGTGTGGGCCATGTGGGATCTTCTCCTTGATCCCGCCCATCCGGTGTCCAGGGTGCCTTCCGATGAACGGCTGCTGGGCAGGCGGTAGCGCTGGAGCTTTGGCCGTGCTCCAGACGTGGGGATGGCCCGCACCGACCAAGCCACGGTGCGGTGCGGTTCAGCCGGGCGGGATGACGGTGACGGTGGTGTAGATGACGGGGGTGATGCCGTCCTCCCTCCGGGTGTAGTCGGTGAGCACTGACTGCACCACCACCTCGTGACCGTGGACGGAGACCACCTCGTCGACCGCCGGTACGGGCATGGATCCAGCCCCGGAGATCTGCATGAGGTGAACCGACTCGGGTGCGGGCGTCTCGAACGCGATCATGTGCTCAGCCTGGGGTGTGTGGTCGATGGGCATGAACCGCATGCTGACCTCGGAGTCGGTTTCCCGCTCGATGATCGCGTCGCACACCTTAGTGCCGGTTGGGCTGGTGGGGGTGGTGTCGTACTGCCCCAGGCCCAGGGTGGCCTGGCGCAGTACCAACAGCTGGGTGCTGAGCTCCATCATTGCCAGGCTCGTGGCGTCCCGCTGCTGCTCCCAGGCGGCGTCTGAGTCGGCCGGGGTGTCCGTCAGGTGGGGGCGCTCGGTCTTCATCCTGTCCAGGACCCACCGCATCAGCTCCACGGCGTGCCACAGCTGGTCGGTGACGCCGCCGATCTCTTCGTTGGTCGAATACCGGGCGTTGCGCAGCAGCCGCAGGGCAGCGCACACGGCTTCGGCCTGGACCGGCGGTGGATCCGTGTAGTGGTCGGTCATCGGATGTTCTCCTGGGTGGTGGTGGCTGGGTCAGCTGGGAGTGGCCGGTGCCGGGCGGGCGGGGAGCCCTCGGGGCATCCGAACTCAACTTAATCTGCACCGGGGATCAGCTCGTCCTTCGACCGTGATCCGACTTTCACCCCAGGGGCGTCACGGCAAGCGGCGAAGGGGCCGACTTCATGATCGGATGGCATGCCGATGGTCCAGCCAGCAGCTGGCAGAGAGGTCTGGTTCCCGGTCTGCCGGCCGGAATGGACCGGGGTCGGCAGACCGGGGTGTTCGCCGCTTGGGCGAAGTGGCCCCGCGTGTGCGGGGAGCGCCACCATATGTGTGGTGAGCAGTGCCTGGTTAGGGCGACCCCCGCGTGTGCGGGGAGCAGGTCTGCGGGTGTCCACAGCCTGTAGTGCGGGGGCGGCGACTGGTGTGGGTGCCAT
Organism: Streptomyces sp. NTD107; assembly: GCF_059510435.1. Classification (NCBI taxonomy): domain Bacteria; kingdom Bacillati; phylum Actinomycetota; class Actinomycetes; order Kitasatosporales; family Streptomycetaceae; genus Streptomyces; species Streptomyces sp. NTD107. The sequence continues at coordinate 182,094 of NZ_JCAJZV010000007.1, forward strand.
TCCCACGTAGGGGCTCGGTATTCGCCGGCCCGGGATGTTTTGGGCGTTTCCCGTACCAGCCGCCGCCCCTGCTGGTTTCCCGCCCTTGGCCGGGGGCGGGAGAAGAAGGGCCGGGTGTCCGGTACTTCGTCACCCGCCCCCGGGTGTTTGGGCGGTGGTTCGTGGTGCTGCGGGTGGGCCCCGGTTGTCGGGGAAAGCTATCGGTTCGCTGTAGGGCGTGCCGGTGGCGAGGCAGTGGTGGAGGGCGCGGGTGAGGCGGGCTGCCAGGGTGCGCAGGGCGCCGTTGTGGCCGGCGCCCTTGGCCCGGTGGGCGCGGTAGTACTGGGCGGCGCCGGGTGAGCGGGTCAGCGAGCAGAACGCGGCCTGGTGCAAAGTGTCGCGCAGATGGTGGTTGGCGAACTTGCGGTAGGTGACGCGGTGGCTGGTGCCGCTGGCCCAGGTGACCGGCACGACGCCGGCGTAGGCGCACAGGGCGCGCCCGGTGGCGAACCGTGCGGGGTCATCGCCGATCTCGGCGAGGATGCGCCCGCCCAGGACGGCTCCCACGCCGGGGAAGGAGGTGATGATCGGGGCGTGGGGGTGGGTGGTGAAGGTGGCGGCGAGGTTGTCGGCGAGGTGGTCGGCCTGGGAGCAGGCGTGGTTGAGGTCGGCGAGGACGGCGAGCATGGCGGTGTGGTGGGCGGCCTCGGCCACGGGGCTGGTGCTCAGTGCGGGGCGGCGGAAGTGCAGTTGCAGGCGCTCGGCCTCATCGTCGACGGTGCGCCAGCGTCCTCCTTCGCGCAGGGCATGGGCGTACTGGGCGCGGGTGAGGGTGGCGGCGGCGGTGGGGGTGGGTGCGGCGGCCAGGACGGCGCGGGCTTGGGGGTGGCGCAGTCCCAGGCGGGGCCAGGCGGTTACTGCGGCGGGGTAGTACGCGGTGAGGGCGGCGCGCAGTTGGTGGAGGGCGCGGGCGCGGGAGGTGACGGCGCGGCTTTGGGCGCGGGCGAGGACGGTGATGGCGCGGGCGTGGGGGGAGTCGTGCGGGGCGGGCCGGCTGCCGATTTTGTGGCGGAGCATGTCGGCCAGCAGGTAGGCGTCGGCGCGGTCGTCTTTGGTGTGCCCTTGGGTGGTGGCGGCGCGGTGCCGTGCGGCGATCATGGGGTCGATACCGATGACGCGCAGGCCGGCGGCGGTGAGGGCCTGGGCGAGGAGGCTGGTGGGGTCTTCGGTTCCGATGGGGATGGTGCGCCAGCGGGTCCGGTTGGCCTGGCGCAGGAAGTCGGTGATGGCGGCGACGGGGTCGGGGGTGGTGGCGTAGGTGATGCGGGTGTGCCCCAGCCGGGTGCCGTCGCGGTGCAGGAGTGCGCAGTCCACCCACCGGTCCGCCCAGTCCAGGCCGCAGGTCATCGTCGTCATGCGCTGTTTCTCCCGTACGGGATAGTTGGGCTGGGTTCTTCCGGGGATGGTTTTCTCTCCGCAGTCCCGGGGGTGCCGGTATTCCTGCCGCTGCCGCTGCCGCCGGTGCTCGTCCCCGGGGAGGCAGGCTTTGCCATGGGGTGCCGGCCGGATGGCGGGAAGGCGGCTTCTTCGCGGTAGGGCTGGCCGGTGGTCAGGCAGTAGTGCAGAGCGCTCAGAAGACGCCCGTACAGGTTGCGCAGTGCGGCGGCGTGGCGGTCGCCGGCGTCTTTGCGGCGGTCGTAGTGGTGTCGGCAGCCCGGTGAGCTGGTCAGTGTGGCGAACGCCCACTGGTGCCCGGTCACTTTGAGGATGCGGTTGGCGGTCTTGCGGTGGGTGACGGCGCGGGTGCTGCCGCTGGCCCAGGTCAGCGGTGCGGCCCCGGCATAGGCCCGCAGCCCGCGGGCGGTGGCGAACCGCGTGGGGTCGTCTCCGATCTCGCCCAGGAGCCTGGCGCCGAGCAAAGCTCCCACGCCGGGGAACGAGCGGTAGAGCGGCGCGTGCGGGTGAGCGGAGAACGCTTCGGTGAGCTTTACGGTGAGGGTGTCGACGGTCCGGCATGCCTGGTCGAGTTGGCCGAGGGTGGCGAGCATGCGTTCACCGTGCGCGTCCTCGACGGCGGGGGGTTGCCGCAGCCGCTGCTCGGGGTCACGGTAGTGGCGGCGCAGAAGGACGGCGTGGTCGTGGATGAGGCGGGTGCGGCCCGCGCTCTCCAGGAGGCCGGCCAGGGTCGGGATGTCGAGGTCGGCGGCGCGGGCCGGGGTGGGGCCTGCGTGCAGGATGGCGCGGGCTTCGGGGCGCAGCATGCCGCCGGGCCGGTCCGCCCATGCGTCCAGGGCGGACGGGAAGAACTCCCGCAGGATGGAGCGCAGCCGCAGAAGATACTGCTGGCGCCTCTGCGTTGCCTGGATCTGGGCGTGGGAGAGAATCCGCAGGGCGGTCGCCTGTTCGGAGTTGTGGTGCATCGGCCGGTGGAGATGGCCGTCCACCCGCACCGCGTTGGCCAGCATGACGGCATCACCCGGATCGGATTTTTTCTTCCCCGGCCCCGTGCGGCCCCGGTAGTGGGTGACGACGGACGGGTTGATCGGGATGATCTCCTGCCCTTCTCGCCGCAGGGCGTGCACCAGCAGTCCATGATCGGTCTCGATCGCGATCGGTACCTGCTGCCGGCTCCACCGCCGGCTTCGGCTCAGCCCCGACAGCATGGACAGCAGCTCGGTGACGCCCTCGGGCGTGGCCGGTATCCGGGCCCGGGCCACCACGGAGCCGGCTTCGTCAACAACCGCGACGTCGTTGCGGGTCTCCGACCAGTCAATACCGCACCACCAGCGCGCCACACCCTCACCCCCTTCCCCTTCTCTACTGGGCGGGTGGCGGACCGGCGCCATCCTCCGCTGAGGGCTCAGGGCCCGTGATTGGAACAGGCATGATCCGGTCCGCCAAGGGCAGCTCCGCAACCACCCAGAGATAACCATATACGGATAGGCCAGAGGAGCTGGCGAACTGGTTCCTCATTCCCAGTTGAGGACTCCAGGCCCGGGGTCACAAGAGAGGTGACCAGCCGCCAGCCGTGAGGAGTGACCCCCGTTCACTCCTTCGAGTTAACCGTATACGGTAATCATGGGCCCGCCGCACCCGGCGGGGGTCCGGCGCGCGATGATGAGAGGAGCAGCCAGTGGACCATCAGACATGGGAGGAAACGGACATGCGCGCCGAAGACCTCCCCGCCAGCTACATCGTCACCGGGGAATTCCCCCGCGCCGTCCTGGCCGAGAACGCCCCTGTGGCTGCGCACTACGCCCAGGAAATCGCGCTGCGCATCGCCGAGGCCATGGAACTGCGCGGCCTGGTCCAGACCGCACTCGCGGAGCGGTCCGGCGTCGGCCAGAACACGATCTCGCGCATCCTGCGCGGCCTGGTCTACTGCGACGTCGCCACGCTCGCCAAGCTGGAGGCGGCGCTGCGCGCCGACATCTACCCGACCGGCCTGTACCGCCGGCACATCCGCTGAACCCAGGCCACCAGGGGCACGTCCCGGCTGGCCGCCCCGGTTCTGCGCGGTCGGCACACCCATGCCGGAATCCGGCGCCGACACGAAATGAGGAGATCGAAATGTCCGACAGACCGCATGTTTACAACCACATCGACGAGGGTGCCACCGTCACCGGCACGGTCATCCAGTCGGGCGGCATGGTGGTGATCGGCCCCGGCCGCATCTCAGCGTCAGGCACGGCAAAGCCTGCCGCCACCGCCACCGAACCGGCCAGCGAGAACCCGGACGCCGTCCTCGAAGAGGTGCTGGACGCCCCGGGGCCACGACTTCCCCTGCTCACCCAGGGAGAAGCCGTCGCGGTCGCGCGGCTGCTGGATATCGCTGCCGGCGCGTTGCCGTCCCGGCTCGGCCCGCAGGCCCAGGAGCTGGCCGATCGCCTCTACGCCCGCCTCGGGGACTGACCCCACCGGCCACCGCCCCCAGCGAATACAGCGACCCGGCCGGCAGACTGGTCTCCTCTTGGATGCTGAGATCGCCCTGGGCGGCTTGCGGACGGTCCTGGTCGCCGGCGGCACCGGTGACGTCGACGACTGAGCCTGCCCGAGGACCAAGATCCTGCACCCGTAGTCACCCAACGCTACTGGCAGCACGCGCAGCTGTGCGATCGCTGAACACACTGCGGGGGAAGGACGTTGAGAGGAAACCTCTCGCGGCCACCCCCATGCCGGGCGTTGCCCATTGAGTGATCCATGGAGACCACGGGCCTCTTTGTTCTGCGCACAGGAAGGCTAGAGTTCCGGTCATGATTGCGCATCCGCTGGCTGACGAGGCTGCCGCTCTGCGTGCCAGGTTGCTGGATTTCCTCCGCGGGTCATCTGGCCGGAGCTGGTGGGCGTTCACTCTCGAAGAGGGGCATAACTACACGATGCCCGCGAAATGGGGTGGCTTTTCACGCGATCGGCAGGTCGATCTGCTGCTGCGGGCCGAGGACCGGCGCGTGAGTGACGGAACCACCTATGCCTTGGACACGCCGCTGGCCGAGGCGGTGAAGGCGATCGCCCATGACACCTCGATGCCGCTCCCGTTCACCCGCGATGTACTTCCCGCACCGTCAGGGATGCTGGTTAGCTCCGCACCCCTGTGCGATCTGGCAGACGGCGGTCTGATGGCCGTGACCTGGGGGCCTCCGCTGGACGGCTTCGGGCCGGGCGTGCATCTGACGTGGTGGGCCGGAGGCGGCCCAGAGCTTGAACGGATCGGGCCGCAGGTGCCGCTGATCCCGGACTTCGACCTGCACCTGCCGTACGAACCACTGGTGGACTCCCGGCTGCTGCCGGCCCAGGTGCCCTCCGGGCTGATGTACTCCCAGACACCGCTGCGGGCGGTCGTGGCCGCCTGGTACGCACTGACATGCGACAGTGTGGAGGTGTCCGAACGCCGGCCCGAAGCATCAACCGGCCGGCGTCTCGCCGCCCAGAAGGCCAAACGTCGTGGTGTCCAGGTCGCCACCGCCGCCTCCTCCGAAAGCGCGCACCGCGACGTCACCGAACGTGCCGCTGCTCATACCGCCGAGCTTCCGGGCATCGACATGGGCGGGATCGGTGAGGCCACCCCCACACCCCGGGCCGCGTCCCACGGAGTCTTCCCGGCCGAGTTCGACCACCAGCTCGGCTCCGACAGCCGACCGCTGGCGCGCCTGTACCGCGACGCGGCCGAGCACTGGCACCGGCTGGAGCTGGACGCTCTCCAGTCGTATCCCGGTGTCTTCTCCCACTTGGAGGAGTTGCGGGTGCGTGAACACGGCGCCTGGCCTTCGTGGTGCTGGATGCCGAGCATCAAGGTGTCGGCGTGGCTCGTGAACATGCACGGCGTGTCCTTGGAACGCGCGGCGTGGGACGGCCCGCGCATCGCGGCCCTGGGTGCGTGGCGCAGCGGCGGTCGGCACGCTGTGTTCGCTGCCCGTCTCCAGCCGCAGCATGCCGGGGATCCGCCCCCCGTTGGGCTGACCCAGCGGATGCCGGTGCCCGGACTCGGGCTCATCCACAGCGACGGGGACGATTCCTTTCTGCTCGCCTGCCTGGATTCCCGTGATGACGAGGAAGGCACCGAGCTGGTTCTTCTGTCGGACCATGGTGAACACACACGCGGCTTGGGGGAGCTGACGAAGTACACGGTGTTCCTGACCGGGGAAAGTCTCACCGAGGCGGTAAAGGTGACCCAGCATTACTACGACCTGGCGGATGTCGCCAACGGGAATTCCCCTCAGCCCACCGACGACGCCATGTGTGCTGAACACGCCGAGTGGCTTGGCCGCTTCACCGGCCCGCTGGCGGCGGCATGCGCGCCCGACGCTGTGCTGATCGAGATGGGCGAGGTGACCGGCCGCAAGCCGCAGCTGTCCTGGCCGCCGGAACCGGTGCTCCTCCCAGAACTGCAGCTGTGGATCCCCACCGGCACACCGACGTGAGCCCTGCGGTGGAGGCCGGCGGGAAAGTCTCTGCGCGTGTTCGGCCGAGGCGCGGATCCTGACCCGTCCTGCGGTTGGCACGCCGCCCGGCAGCTGCCGGCCCCGCAGTACGGTGAAGGTGCAGGGCGAGCATTGCCCCTGACGGTGGGGCTGCGCTGTCCGGTCCGCGAGCGTCTGGCGGCAGCCGCTGGTCAGTACGAGGGGCGGCTACCGGCTACCGGCGGTGGGAAATCCGGTACCTGGTGGAGGCGGTGGCTCATGCGGTGCTGTCGCAGCAGCTCGTCGCGGGTAATGCAATCGTTGGCGGAGTCGTCCGCGGGCAGGGCCAGGAGATCCGCGCAGTCCGGGCAGTCCGGATCGGCCTCGGGTACCGGCAGGCCGGGATGCTCGGTGAGCAGGTGCAGGCCGAACAGCATCTCCGCGCCCTTCGTGGCGCCGGTGGCATGGTCACCGACGGTTCGAACCCGCCGTGCCAGATGCCGACATGTCTCGCACGGCGCAAAGTTCCCGCTCATGAACCCTCCTGCTCCGGCCTGCCGATGCCCATGATGCCCTACGGTTCCCGACCGCGAGGCGGTAAAGGGTGTGGGCGGTGGTGTGGTGCCGGGGCCGAGGAAGTGCCGCTACGAGCTACCACGCGCCGGCCCCGCCGTACTTCTTGGGGACAGCGGCTCCACCTGATACACACCCCGGCCCGGCCACCGGTGCTCTTCACGCTGGCCCGAGCGAAAACGGATGAGCACGAGCCACTGCCCGACCCGCGCCTGACCTCACCCCGGCACCCCCGACACCGTCGTCCCGAGCAGAACACGGTGAACATCGCGGTGATCAGGGAGACCGGGCCCATCCCGGCGGCGGCCCTCACAGCCGAGCGGGAAGTCCCGGCCACCGGCCCGCCGGCAGGGACGAGCGGCGCGGACCTCCGACCACGGCTGATCCGGAACATCTACCGACCGGGATCATCCCCCCACAGCAGGACGTGCATGCGGAGCGACAGACCGTACCCCCGCCGCATGGCCGCGTCGGCCGCCTCCCGCGCAATGACGAGGTTCTTTGCGCCGTCCGATCCCTCGGGCATCACCATCACCCTCGACGGAGGAACCGCTACCTCCTCGACAACCCGGTCAACCTCCTCCAGGTCCTTCTCCCAGTCCGCCGTGACGACGAACTTGAACCAGGCCCTTTCCGTATCCCGCAGGGCCGCCAGCACCTCCGGCTTGAACCGCCTGGACAGCAGGTTCCGGCTGTTCCCCAGCTTCGGCGACACCGTGTACCGGGCGATGTGTGAGTCGACGGCGGCAACGGGTGCGATCGTGCCGGCGGTCTCGACGTGGATCTCGGTGCCCCAGGTGGTCAGCTGCTCCAGCAGGGGGACCAGCTCCCTCTGCTGCATCATCGGCTCCCCGCCCGACACCACCACGATCGTCGGCCGCCGCTGCACATCCCACAACGCCATTAGCCGGTCCAGGACATCGTCCGTCGACATCAGCTTCTCGCCGAGAGCCGGGTCATCATGGGCGTAGCGGTGCCCGCTGCGGGTCCTGGCGGCCTTCTCATCGGTAACCGCCCAGGTGTATGCCGTATCGCACCACCAGCACGCCAGATTGCACCCGAACAACCGCACGAAAAGGCAGTGCCGTCCGGCTGCACTTCCTTCACCCTGAATCGCCGGACCGAAAACCTGACTAACTTTCAGCGTCATCCCTCACCATCCATCGGAGCCCTCATGAAGCCGTTCACGTTCCAGCAGGGCAAAGACCGCTGGAGGGCGGAGAGCGCGCCGTCCCTCCTGCACGCGTACGTCGCCGTTGATCTCGAACGCCAGCCGCAGCTCTCCGAACTCATCCGGGGCGTCCGTGAGGCAACCAAGGACGACCCGCTCACCCACGTAGGCGACGACTGGCTTCACATCACCCTCTACCAGCTGAGCGCCAAGGCCGCCGCCGAGGTCTCCGCAGGAGAACGGCAGGCCCTGGCCGCCGAGCTGACTCGGCAGATGAAGTCCATCGCCCCCTTCACCATCACCGTCGGCAGTCCGCTCGCCTACGGCACCGGGATCGTTTTTGATCTCGGGCCCGATGAGCCGCTCAACGAGCTGCGGACCGCAGCCACAATGGCCTTTGAGACCGTGCTCGGCCCTGCGGCCACCACGTACGAGACCGGTGTTCTGCACCTGACGGAGTCGTACGCCACCGCCGCAGTCGAGCCGGATCACTACCACGAGATCCACCGCCGCCTACGCCGAGTACGCCCCAGCCACGCGCCGCTGCACATCGACGCAGTCGCGCTGGTCAACGCAGTCGCCAACCATGTCGAGAAGACCATCACCTGGGACACCTGGGAGACGATCCCGTTGGGTGGCGCTACGGCATAAGGACAGCGATCGCGCGATGGAACGCCCGGCCGGCCGAACGAGACTGCGCGGCAACATGCAGGACGTCACCACGGAGCGGGACACTCCGATCGCGAACCGATCACCGGGGCAGATCCACATCCACCATCACGGGCAGGTGGTCGGAGGCCCGCAGCGCCTCCGGGGTGCGCCACACCCGGTAGGCGCGCAGTGCGGGCAGCAGATCGGGGGTGACGCGGATGTGGTCGATGCGGCGCGGTCCCCACGGATCGGCGGTGCCCCCGTCCTCCCCCGTCCAGTGCCCGGTCGTGGCCTCCCACGGCGCCGCCAGGGCGGGCGCCACATCGAGCAGCCTTCCCCGGCGCATCACCTCGGCCGCGCGCCGGTCGACCACCGGCGGCGCGTCCGGGTCCTCGTCCCATACAACCTGATAGACGAGGTCCTCGGTGTTGGTGGCGCGGGTGCAGTAGTCCGGGTCGTAGAACTCGCCATCCTCCGCCCGGCGGTCGGAGGACGCCGTGTTGGCGTCCATCCCGATGATCCCGGGAATACTGCGGTCACGCACTGCGGAGACCACCCTGCGGGCCTCGTTGTAGCGGTGATCCGGCCGGAACGGATCACCCTGAAAACTCCCGCACTTAATCTTCGTTCCACCGGCATCCAGAACGAGGGTCGCCATGGAATGCCAGAAATCTCGGCCGTCGCTGTAGGGCCGCCACCCTCCGGAGACGGGCTGGATTCCGGGGCGCCACATCAGCCCGGTGTGGTACCGGCGCGGGTTGGTGTCCCGCTCGTCGTACGGTTCATGACTCACTGCCGACGCCAGGGCGGGCCACGCCATCTCGTCGTACACAGGGTGTCGGATCGTGTTGCAGCTCAGCCCGGTGTCGGCGGCCAGCTGCAGCAGGCTGCCCCCCGCGAGATACGGGGCCGATCCCAGGATCTCCTGGACCGCGATCACGTCGGGATCCATATCCGCGATCACCTGCACGATCCGCTCGTACCGGTCGCCGTGCGTCGCGTCGAGGTCCATCAGATTGTATGTAACAAATCGCATGAATTCTCCCGGTGTTGGTCGGCTATGCGTTCAAGTCCAGCGGGGGAAGCGGCGGAAACTCGCGTTGCAGGGCCTCGGCCATTTTCCGCCGCGCCAGCACCACCTCGACTCCGTGGTGGTCGCTCACTCCAGCGGTGTCGATCACGTTGACCGCGAGAACGGCCTGGACGAGCCAGGGGTCGAGATAGATCCGGTCGATGCGCCGGCCGCCACCCTGCCCGGTGGCGGCGTGGCCAGCGGTCGCATCCAGCGCGCCGGCCTGGCCGAGGGTGTGGGCGGCGTAGCGGGCGGGGTCGTGCAGTCCGCAGCGCAACAGCGTCTGATCCACGTACGTGCAGCTGACCAAGGCTCCGTCCGGGCCGCGGTTGGTGCGATGAACGACGTGGGCCCGGTCGGTGATGGCGGGGTCCGCCCAGTCGATCGGCGGAACCGTCTCCGGCATCCCAGGAACGGTGGCGGGGTATTCGTTGCAGTCACCGCCGCCGATGAAAGCCTTGCCCTGTTTCATTTTGTCGGCGAGCGCGGCCAGTTCCTCGGCCTCCATTCGCCGGGTGGTGGGGCTGTTGAAGGCGCAGTGCCAGCTGGCCATCACGATGTCGCGTGGGCATCCGGCCAGGCGGCCGACGATGTTGGTGAGCGGGGTTCGCCAGGTGTGGAGGTGTTCGTGCTGCTCGCGGACCTCGAAGGCGGGGCCGACGAACAGCGCGGTGGGGTTCCGGCCGCCGCGCGTAGGGCTGAGGAAACCCCGCATCCCTAAGGCCCGCTCGGCGGCATGCAGGCGCCTGCGACCATTGAAGTGACTGAACGTCGCCTCCTGGCGAAACAACAGGTCAGGCCGGCGCGGGGCGATGATGTCCTCGTGGGCGGCGCGCCACCGCTCGGGCGGGAGGCCGCCCTCGTCGGCGCCGCCGTCGACCTCCAGGTTGAAGGTCATGATCGTGATCACGGGTTCAGCCATCGTTGTTCTGTCCTTCCCGGGCGTGGTTCAGGTAGGTGCGGAGGTCGCTCTCCGGGATGCGGATGGAGCGCTTCCCGATGCGGAGCGCGGGCAGCAGGTTGCTGTCGATGAGGCGGTAGACGGTCATCGTGGAGACGTGGAGGATTGTGGCGCTCTCCTTGACGGTGAGCAGCTTGCCGCCGGGGGTGATGTCGGTGATGACGGGCTCCGTTCCGGGTGATGGTTGTGGTGTGAGGTGTCACGGGAGGGTGCACACGGTGTTGCCGGGGGCGCGGTACCACAGGGTCTGCTGCCCGGGTGTGATGTCGAGGCCGAAGTCGGCCCGGTGGATGTGGTGTTCACCGGAGAGCAGGGTGTGAAGGTGCTCGATCGTGGTCCACGGTCGTTGGGGGCCGCGTTGGTGGAGCGTGCCGTTGGGGTGGGCGATGGCGGTGGAGCCGTCGGGGGTGGTGATCCGGATGCTGTTCGCCGGGCCGTTTGGGCCGGGGACGGTGCGCCACTGGAGGCCGGGAAGAGCGATGCTCAACGGGAACTCCAGGTGGGGGTGGAGGTCCTGGTCGTCGGTGAGAACGTCGTTCGGGCGCAGGATGGTGGTGGAGGAGCGGGGGCTGTCGGTCCCGGCGTGCGGTGCGGTCGGCTGCCGCAGGGGAATGAAGTAGACGGGGTTGTCGAGGAAGCGGCCGGTCGCGGTGCCGGGGCCGGTCACGGTGAGGCGGGCGATGCCGGATCCGATGGGTGCGACGATGACGGACCCGGGGCTCGTGAGATCGGTGAGCCAGTGGTCGGGGATGCGGGTGAGGGCGCAGGAGACGATGATCCGGTCGTAGCGGGTGCCGTCGCGGTGGGTGGTGGCGTCACCGGTTACCAGGCGCGGCCGGTAGCCGGCGGTGGCCAGCCGCTGAGCGGCGTGGTCCATGAGGTCCAGGTCGATGCTGGTGACGGCCCCGTCGCCGAACCGCTCGCACAAGAGGGCGGTTTGGTAGCCGGTGCCGGTGCCGACGTCGAGGATCTGCTGGTCGACGTCGGCGTCCAGGGCATCCAGCATGGCGACCATCAAGCTGGGCTGGGTGCTCGATGACAGCGGAACCGCCACGGGGTGGCCCTGTCGTGGCGGGGCAAGCCGGGTGACCAGCGGCTGGTCGGAGTAGGCCAGGGGCAGGTAGCGGGGGTCGGTGGGTGTGATCAGCTGCAGTCCGCTGGGCGTGCGCAGGTAGTAGGCGGGGAGGAAGTGGTGCCTGGGTACCTGGGCGAACATCTCCCGCCAGGGCGAGGGGCGGCCGGGTGGGCAGATTTCGTCGGCGAGGCCCTGACGGGCCCGCTCTTCGGCGCTGCGGCTGTCCGGCTCCGTCCACAGGTTGTTGCTGGCGGTGTGGCGGCAGCGCTCGCCCTTGCGGAGGGTGTGCAGGGTGGGGGCGCGCACCGCATCGCAGACGGTGCAGCGCACGCGCCAGGGGTCGCCGGTCAGACCGGGGTAGGGTTCCAGCGGCTCGTACCCGGCTGCCCGCGCGGCGGCCTCCGCGTCGCCGGGGGTGATACGGCGGCCGGCGGCGACCGGGGCCGGCGGGGTGTGGGGGCAGACGAAACCGCCGGTCAGGATGTCACGCACCGCTATCCGCCGGGGGATGCCGCAGTCCGTGCAGACCAGGTGCCAGCGGCGCCTCACAGGCCCGGGGTAGGGCTCCATGGAGGCCAGGCCCGCCGCGCGGATGATCGCCTCGGCGTCGCCCGGGGCGAGGGTGTGCATCTGGTGGCGGCATGTCCATCCCGCGCGGATCTGGGTGAGCGTGGGACGGCGGGGCTGCCGGCATGTGACGCAGATGGCGGGCCAGGGCGTGCCGGCGGTGCCGGGGTAGGGGACCTGCGGCTCCAGCCCGGCGTCGGCGAGTTCGAGGGCCCACGGCTGCCGCTCGGGCCGGGCCGGAGCGGGGGACGGCGCGGCGAGGCCGGGGTGGGGGCTGCCGTGGTCGGGTTCAGGCATCGCTGGTGTTCCTCCGTGAGCGGCGGGCCGCGCGCCGCCGCGCAGCGCCTGCGGCCGACCTGGTATCGCCAACGCGGCGGTGGAGCCGCACCCCGGCGCCGGTGAGAATCTGGTGGATGGTGGTGCAGCCGCGCCCGGTCTCCTCGGCGTCGCGTATGGAGTAGCCGTCGTCCTCGTAGCGGCTGACGGGGTGTGCGACGAGTCGTTGCTGGGTGGCGTCGTCGTCCGGTTTGGCGTGGGGCCGGCGGAATGGGCCGGCGGGCTGTTTCATCAGGGCGTCGTGTCTTTCGCGGGGAGAATGTCGCTGGGGCTGGCCGCCGTGGTGATACCGGCGGTGGTGAAGTGTTCGCCGGCGGCGTCGTGCTCACCGAGCCGCTGGGTGTTGAGGCCGCGCCACTCTGCGGTGCGGGCCTGCCAGGGGGCGGATTCCACACGTGCGAACTCCTGACCTGCCAGCTTCAGGAACTGGTCGGCGTCCTCACCGCGGCCGGCGCGGCCGTAGGCCCACCCGAGCACCGTCAGGGCCAGGGCGGCGGCCCCGCTGTCGCGATGCGCGAGCAGGTCCCTTCTGGCGCGCTCCAGGTGACCGATCGCGATCTGGTGGTCGCCGCGCAGGCTGGTGATGTCACCCAGCAGGATCCGGGTGCGGGCGGCGCCGTGCCCGTCGGCGAGGGCCGTCCGCAGGCTCAGGGCCTCACTGGCTGCGGCGGCGGCCGGCTCGAACTCCCGCATGTCGCAGTGCAGACCGGCGATCTCATGGAGGGCATCAGCCTGCTCACCATGCCGCTCGTGCTCTCGGGCACCGGCTGCAGCCTCCCCCAGCACAGCCAGCGCCTCCTCCACGTCCCCGGCCGCGTGCAGGGCGGCGGCGAGGTTGACCAGCATCCGGTGGAGGACCGCCGGGTCCCGGCACACCCGGGCCGCCGGCACACCGTGCTCGCGATACAGCCCGATGGCGGTGTCGCGCTGCTCACCTCCTATCAGCAGCGGCCACATCGCATCCACCAGCTGCCAGCACACCTGCGGCCACTCCCGGTCGGCCGCCACCGTCACGGCGGCGATCAGATCTCTCCGGTAGGCGTACAGCCAGGACCGGGCCTCGCTCTGACCGGACAGGCTGGAGGGGCGCACCCGCTGATACGTGCGTGGCAGGGGGCGGTGCTCGGGGGTCAGGATCGCACCGGCCCGGGTGGCGTGCACCAGGAGCCAGTCGGTCCAGCAGCGCAGCACATCGGAGCGGTCCGGCCGGATCAGGCCGCGGCACATCTCCCGAGCCGTGGTAGTGAGGACAAACCGCCCTTCACCGGGCGGGGTGCGCTCCTCCAGGCGCCCGGAGAACACCAAACTGGCGACCAGGGCCCCGGCTTCGTCGAGCGGGCACCCGCACACCGCCGCCGCCAGACCCACACTGAGTGTGCTCCCGGCGGGCAGCACGCTCAGCTTCCGCAGCGCCTCGGCGGCGGTGAGGCCGAGTTGGAGTCGGCGGGTACTCATCGGTCCTCCTGGTGGAGCAGGCGGGCCAGATCGGCGCGGCCGTACCGGCCCGGGTGATCCAGCGGGCGGCCCAGCGCGGACAGCGCGGCGGCATAACGGACACCGGTCGGGTCGGGTTCGGGCATCTCGGGTTCGGGCATCGATCTCTTTCTGGTTCTCGGGGAGGTAGGTCAGATCAGCTCGTCGCGTACAACGCGGGCGACGAGAGCGGTGCGGTGCGGCAGCGCAGCAGGTCCATCAGTCGGGTCACATCCGCGCTGACGGTGTGTTCGGTCACCTGGAGCCGCTGCGCGATGACGTAGGTGCTGGCGCCCTCGGCGAGCAGCCGCAGGATCTGCCGGTGCCGGTCGGTCAGTACGGTCCCGGGTTTCGCGGTGAGATGGGTGAGCAGAACATCGAGGGCGCGGTCACCGAGGTAGGCGTCACCCGCGGCCACGGCGGTGATCATGGTGGCGAGCCGGTCGGGGGTGACTGCGGTGCGCGGGAGGATCCCGCGTGCTCCGGCGGACACCGCGCGGGCCAGGCCGTCCCCGGTCAGTTCGGACGGCACGACCACCAGGGGTGTCCGGGTCGCGGCCCGTGCTCGCTGGAGCGTTGCGGCGGCGTCGCGGTCAATGGTCTCGACCACGAACACCAGCACTTCGGCGTCACCTGCACCGGGCTCGGTGAGTTTTATGCCGTGGTGGCCGGCCAGGAGCGTGGTCAGGCCGATCCGGGCCAGGGGGTCGGGGGCCTGGATTGCAGCACGAACAGCCGTGCGAGGGCTTGTGGTTGCGGTCATCGGCGGCGGGGCCCGGCATGAGCGGCCAGGTGTTCGTTGACCGTTCCCGGGTCGAGGTCGAGGTCCTGAGCGATCAGGTGGTCGGGCCGTCCGGCGTCGCGCAGTCGCAGGATCTCCCTCACGATGCGGCTCAAAGTGCGGGATCCGCGTAGCTCGGCACCGACCCTGCCCAGCGGCAGCTCCAGTTCACGGGCGATACGGCCCGTGGACTGCCCGGCCGTCAACCGGTACTGGATCCGCCGGCTGAGGGCGATGCTCCCGTCCACCGTGGCGTCGGCCGCCACGTCGGCGGACGCGGCCGGCTTGTGGACGCGGATCGCCTCGCCCCCGGCAGGAGTGGCAGTTTCCTGGACCCGGACCGGCTGGCTCCGGGCCGGTGCTACGGGACCCGGCAGGCGGACGGGCGTCACCTGGACGGGATCGGCGGGCTGCTCAACACGACCCGGCTTGTTCCGCGCAGGTGCGGCCGGTCCCCGCTCCAGCACTGGCTTCTCCTGGCCGGGAACGGCAGCGGGCGGCGCTTCCTCACCTGGTGCGCTGTCCGGGCCCACGACGATGCCCGCCTCGGCAAGGAGTTCTACGACCCGCGCTTCGGAGATGTGGAATTTCCACGCGAGGTCCGTCACGGAGTACTCGTAGGTCTGGTGACAGAACAGAGAGGCCAGCCGGGCGGCCTTCGGTTCTTTCATCACGATGAGCACGGGGGCAGGTGTCCTTTGGTGGCTGGGGTGGTGGTCAGATCAGGCCGCGGCGGGTGACGAACGCGGCTGCTTCCGCACGGGAGTTGAGGCCGTGCCGGACGCACACCCCGTGGACGATGTTCTTGATCGTGCGCTCGGAGTAGGCGAGTTGACGGGCGATCTCGGCGCCGGTGCGGCCGGCGGCCACCAGCCGCAGGACATCAAGGTCTCGGTCCGAGAACCCGCCGGTCGCCAGCGGTACTCCGCGCAGCAGAGCCGGCACGAGATCGGGCGGGGCGTAGCCGTGACCGCGGGCCACCGCCGTGATCACCTCGGCAAGCAGACCCGGAGTGACATCCGATTTGCGGACGACGCCAAGGACGCTGGTGTCGGCCACCTGCGCGATGCTGGACTCGTACAGCTCGGTGACCATGACCGCGACGGGCGCCTCCGACGTGCTGCAGAGCTGGCGCAGCCGGCGGATGTGGGAGGGCTGCTCCAGGGTGTCCAGCGCCAACAGCCGCACATCCGGCCCGCCACCGTCCGATTCGACCCACAGGCGTACGCCCGGCTGGGCGCGCACCATCCCGTGCAGGCCGGCCTCGGTCACGGCATCCTCCGCGTGCACCGCGGTCAGGACCGGCGCGCCGGCTGGCCCGTGCACGGTTCGCCTCCACTGCCGATCGGGCCGCCCGGATCACCGGCCGTACGTGGTGTCAGTTCGCCCGTCAGCGTCTGGTGATTCATATGCTTGTCGTCCTGATTTCAGCGAGTGGTGTACAGCAAGGTGACGGCATCAGTCGCGGCGACGGGGTCGGCGCGACCGGCGGCCTTGACCAGATCCCGGTGCGCCGCAGCGGGGGCGTGGCAGTAGGGGCTGCCGGTGGCTTCGGCATGGCTGGCGATGACGGAGGCAATGTGGGTGAACAGGGCGTTCCCGCTGCTGCGTGCCAGCGCGAGGTGAAAGCGCCTGTCCTCCCATGCCATGAGGGTGGGCAGGCCGTCGCGGTCGGCCTCGATCATGGCGGCGGCGTGGCCGCGCAGGTCCACAGCGGCGTGTTCGGTGATCCGGCCGGCTGCGGCGGTGTCGATCGCCGCAGCGAGAGCGGCGAGTTCGTGTTCCTGGTGGACGCGGTCGGGGCCTTCGTGCCGCCAGCCGATGACGGCCGGGTGCAGCAGGGACCAGTCCGCACGCGGGTTGACGACGGCACCGACCTGCCGCCGCAGGCTGATCATCCCCACGGTCTCCAGAGCGCGCGCTGCCTCGCGGGCTGTGGTGCTGCTGACGCCGTAGTCCGCCCGCAGCTGCTTGATCGACATCACGGTCCCCGGCCGCGAGATCGCGGCGAACTGACCGAGACGGTTGAGGGTGGCTTCGAACTGGCTCACCGGCACATCGCTCATGCCCGGCCCCCGAGGTGAACGTGAACGGCTCGGTGGCCATTGGAGATGAACGACGGCAACGGCTCCAGCAACTCGTCATCGGCAAGGCGCAGGTCCGGGAAACGAGCGAACAACGAAGCCAGCGCGATGTCGGCCTCCAGACGTGCGAGGGGGGCGCCGAGGCAGTAGTGCGTGCCGTGGCCGAACGCGAGGTGCCCGGGCCCGGCGCGGGTGATGTCGAAGGTGTCCGGCTTCTGGTGGACGGCAGGGGAGCGGTTGGCGGCGGCATAGCCGATGACGATGGCGGACCCGGCGTTGAAGAGGAGCCCGGTCTCGGCGTCGTGCACGTCCCGTACGGCAGCCCTCATGATCAAGGTCGCCACCGGGGCCTGATAGCGCAGCGATTCCTCCACGGCATCCAGCCACGTCGCGGATCCCCGCTGGATGAGGGCCAGCTGGTCAGGGTGGCTCAGCAGGCTGACGACGGCATGGGTGATCAGGTTGACGGTGGTCTCGTGGCCCGCACCCACCACCAAAAGCAACGTGTCGATCAGTTCTTGCTCGCTCAACCTGTCGCCGGTGTCGCGGACCGTAATGAGATCGCTGGTGAGGTCATCACCCGGCTCGGCGCGTTTGAGGGCGATGAGGCGTTCGAGGATCCCGTACAGCTGGGCCGTGTTGGCGCTGGCCTGCTCGGGGGTGAGGTCGGTCCGGAACAACCGTTCAACGGTTCTGCGCATGCCATCGCGCATATCGGGCCCGCCGGCCTCCCTGTGGCCGGGGATACCGAGCAGGTGGCATATGACCTCCAGCGGCAGCTGGTAGGCGAAACCCGCCCGCAGATCCACCGGCCGGTGGCCTCCGCTGTTCTCACCCCCGTACGACGCGGCGCCCAGCTCGTCCAGGAGCCTGCCGGTGATCGCGGTGACAACCGGAGCCAGCGCCATGACGCGTCGTTTCGTGAACGCTCCGGCGACCAGGCGCCGCAGCCTGCTGTGTTCCGGACCGGAAGCGGTGAGCATGTTGGTCACATCCGTCCAGGTGCGCAGTGGCCAGTCCGCAGGCAGATCCTGATAGCCGGCCCAGTGGGACCGGACATCCTTGGAAATGTCGCGGTGGACGAGCAGACGGCGGATCAGGCCGTCGTCGGTGACCAGTTGGGCAGTGATGCCGCCGGGGAGTTCAACCTCCGTGGCCGGGCCCAGGGCGCGCAGGACGGCCCCCTCGGCCTGGATGTCGGCGCCGGTGGGGTCGAGGCGGTAGGGGCGGTAGGGGCAGCGCGGGCTGTCGGGCTGGTCGGTGATCTGAGCCATGCGCTGTTTCCGGTAGGGGTCGATCATGCGGTGCCTCCGGTAGGGGTGGTGGGGGGAAAGTCGACGGGGAGGGTGGCCCAGCCGGCGGTGAAGGTCCCCGGCCGGCGGCGGCGCGGGCCGCTGATGGCGATGCCGGGGAGCCGGTCCAGCAGCCGCTCGATCGCGGTCTCGGCCAGCACCCGCGCCAGCCCCGGCACCGGACAGGCGTGCACCCCGGCGGAGAATGCGAGGTGCGCGCGGTTCCCGGTCAGCTGGGCGGCGGTATTCGCGGTGGCCAGCTCGGCGTTGGCAGCGGCGAAACTCACCAAGACCGGGACACCAGGCCGCAGAGCAATACCCTCGTAGACCATGGGGTTCCTGGCATACAGCGGGCTGTAGTTGGCCACCGGCGGGTCCTCCCACAGCACGTGGTCCAGGACATCCGCGATGGCCACGGCTCCGTCTTCCACCGTGCCAGCGAACGCGTCTTCGCTGATCAACAACGCGAGGGCGTTGCCGATGAGGCAGGTGGCCGGTGTGGTGCCGGCGCCGATCAGCAGCAGGATCGTCTGCACCATCTCCTCATCCGTCAGCCGCGACGGATGCGCCAGAAGGTGCGAGGTGACGTCGACACCGGGCCGCTGCCGCCGCAAGTGCACGAGCCGCAGGCACGCCGCCTCCAACTGCCGGTTCGCGGCGGCGGCATCCTCGGCCGAATCAAAAAGCCGGGCCAGGCAGTGGGCGATTTCCTGGCCCAGGTCCTGCGGGGCGCCGGCCATCCAGGCGAGTGCGAATACCGGGAGTGGGCCGGCGAAGTCGGCGATCAGATCGGCCCCGCCGCTCGCGCAGTATCGGTCGATCAGCTGGTCGGCGATCTGCCGGGTGGCGTCCTGGAGGTGGTGGGAGTTCACCCTGCCCAGGCTGTCGGTGATCGCACCGCGCAGCCGGATGTGCGGGGGCCCGTCCATCCACAGGGCGTTGTCGCGCGGGCGCATCATCGCCAGCGCCGGGCTGTCCGGGGCGATCCGCCCCTGCTCCCACGCCGCCCACTGGCCCCTCGGGTCCTTCGCGAAGAGGTTGGGGGTGTTGCGCAGCAGGTGCAGGGCGGCCTGGTAGGTGGTGGTGACCATGCCCTCCACGCCGGGGGCGACCTCCACCGCGGCGATCGGCCCCATCTCCCGCAGCCGCCGGTAGGTTTCCCTCGGATCGGCGCTGAACGCCGGACCGTGCAGGGGCACCAGCCCGCCCTTCGGCGGAATCGGACTGTCTCCTGCCGCTGCCGGCGCGGACGGAGTGCCGGCGCCGCCGAACGGGCAGCTCCCGGTGCCTGATGTGGTGTTCACCGCGCCACCTCCGCATTCCGGCTGCGGGTCAGGACGTACTCCACGAGCGTGACCAGCGCGTTGCGGGTGGAGTCGCGTTCGCGGGCGTCGCACCGCACCAGGGGCGTTTCGTCCGCGAGGTCGAGGGCGGTGCGCAGCTGGGCGGTGCCGTAGGGGTGGGTGTCGGGGAACTCGTTGACCGCGACCGCGTACGGCAGGCCCATCTCCTCGATGCGCTCCATCACCGGCCACGCGGCGTCCAGGCGACGGGTGTCGGCCAGTACCAAGGCACCCAGCGCGCCAGTGGACAGATCGGTCAGCACGGGCAAGAACCGTTCCTGGCCCGGGGCGCCGAACAGGTAGAGGACGATGCGGCCCGGTACGAGGGTGAGGCGGCCGAAGTCCATCGCCACCGTGGTCTCGGTCTTGGACTCGATGCCCGCGAGGTCGTCGGTGCCGACGCTCGCCTGGGTCAGGGTTTCCTCGGTGCTCAGCGGCCGGATTTCCGAAAGCGAGCCGATGAACGTCGTTTTCCCCACGCCGAAAGCGCCGGCGATCAAGATCTTGACGGCTCTCTCGGTACCGGTCAGGTAGGCGGTGTCAGAGCGCGCGGAGTCCATCCAGCACCTCCTGCAATATGGCGGCATCGGGCAGTTCGGCTACGGGGATCGGGGCCCGGGTGGTGACGTGGCCGGCGTCCATGAGGTCCGCGAGGATCACCCGCAACACCGGCAGCGCCAGGTCCAGGTGAGCCGCGATCTCCGCCACGCTCAGCGCGCCCGGGCCGCACAGCCGCACCACCGCCCGGCCCTCCGGGACCATCCCGCCCTGGTCCTGCGCGGCGGGCCTGCCACCGGCAACGACGGCCGGGGGCAGCATCACGAGAGTGGCGACGTCAATTACATTGCGACTGGGCACGGCCCGTCCGCCGGTCACCACATAGGAGCGCACCAGCGCCGGCCTTCGGCGGCCCTGGCCGCTCACGCCGCACCGTCCGGTGTCCTGGCATCCACGCCCATCACGTGACCCAGGCGCCCAATCGCCTTGGCGGCGGCCTCACTGACGGCCTCCACATTCGCCTTCGCGGTCACCGACACCGCCAGATACGAACCTTCGCCGGCCGCCATGACCATCACCGAGCCGCCGGCGAACTGGAGAAACGTCTGCTCCCACGCGGCCCCGTCGCCGTGGGCGCCGGCGAACTCCGCCGCCTCCCGCGACAGCGCCTGCACCCCGGCCACCGCCGCCGCCATCCGCTCCGCCAGCGCCCGCCCGGTGTCCTTCGACACCGCGGTCACCAGGCCGTCCCCGGACAGCAGCAACGCGTGCACCGTCTCCGGCTGCCGCATGATCTCCTCGTCCAGCACCCAGCCCACGTCGTTCATCACTGTGGCTCCTCCGTCCCGTCGTTGTTGGTCATCGAATCCGTGTCCGTCTCACTGCCGTGGCCGCGTCTGGCGCCGCGCACGAACGCCCCCAGCACTGCCGCGCTCTTGCGGTCGGCCACGCTCTTGCGGTCGGCTCCCGGCGCCCGGAGGGGCCCGGGCGAACTTCTGCGCCGGCGCGGCAGACCGACGCCCAGTTCCGTACCGGAACGGCTTGCGGGAGGCGCCGACGGCACCACCACCGGCCGCACCTGCGGTTCCTCCACCGCCACCAGCCGCGCCTGCGGGATGTGCACCACCGCCCGCACACCCCCGTACGGGGACGGCTGCCCCACGCTCACCGCGAACCCGTACCGCGCGGCGAGCACCCCCACCGCCGCCCAGCCCAATCTCGGCGGATTCCGCAACTCGGTCAGCCGCACCCGGCCAATGTCACCTCCCGGAGCGAGGAGACGGTCCGCGATCTCCTGGTCCTCCGTCCGCAGACCCACCCCCGCGTCATCCACCCGCACCGCGATACCGGTCTGCGTCGCCTGGATCGACACCTCCACTGGTGCCGACGGCTCGGAGTGCCTGGCCGCGTTGTCCATCAACTCCGCCAGGGCCAGCGCCAGGGGCTCCACCGCCCGCGCCTCCACCCCGACCTGTGGGTCCTCACCCCCCACCACCCGCACCCGCTGGTAATCCCGGATCCGGCCGGCCCCACCGCGCACCACATCCAGCAGCGAGGCCGACTCCCGCTGCACCCCCGGCCACGCCCCCGCCAGCACCCCCAACACCTGTGCCCTCCGCCCCAGCTGCGCTGCCCCGTGATCCAGAGCCATCGCATCGGCGACCACCGCCGGATCCTCATGCCGCGCCTGCATCTGCGCTGCCGCCCCCTGCTGCTCACCGACCAGCGCGGTCATCGACCGGGCCAGCACAGCCACCGCACCCCGGGCCGCATCCTCCGCCCGCGCCTCCCCTTCCTCCCTCAGCCCGCTGATGTGCTCTTCGACCGCAGCCACCACAGCGTCCACCGGGCCCGGACCGTACTCGTCGACGTCGATACACAGCCGCTCCGCGAGGTCACCGAGAGCGCTCTCCCACTCCTCCACGTCCGAGCGGAGAGCGCGTATCCGGCGGCAGCCCCACCACCAGGTGAGCATCCACCCGACCAGCAACAGCACAACAAATGGAACAAACACTAACGAATCCTCAGATAGACGAAACGGCATCGGAACAGTCGCAACATTCGGCGGCAACCCGCCCTGGCGGTCTCACGCCCGCACCGCGATGCGCCCGGAATCCACACAGACACCCGGACCGAACACCGACGACGGCGGTGAATCCGGCGCCGGGACCTCCCAGGCCCCCGGTGCCCAGCCCCGCGGCGCCAGCTCCCCCACGCCGCCCCGGCTCGCCCCCACCGCTGGCCCCACCAATGCCAGAGCCACCAGCAGACCGGCCGTGCCTGCCCCAGCTGTGACAGGCCGATGCCAACGCCGACCAGCCAGGCGACTCGCTAAACGATCTGAAAACATCACAAACCCCAAAAAATGTCAGCGTTCATCTACGAGCCGCACCACCAACAGGGAGACCGCCCCCATTGCTGGAGAAGATCGATGACTGGGCGGGCATCACGTGGCAGAGACGCCGGCCCAGACCCCGTGCACGGGCCACTGACCGGGGTGGTCGTGCACGGGGCACGCCGCCGACCCGGGTCACCTGATACAGGGGAAGATCAGGCACTCACCATCCGGTACGACGGCAGTCCAACTGTGGCCGCGCGTATTGCCGCGAGGGATTCAGCTCGCTTCCATCGTCCCGAAGCGGTTCCACAGAGAACCGAGAGCGGTACCGCCAAGGGGTTCCAACGGGTTAAGCCAAGCGCAGGAGTTCATACGGGCGCCATAGCGCGCTTGTAGTCTCGATGTAGTCTTCCGGCGCCGATCGCGTCAGGAGCTGATCCTGGAGACGTAGGTTCCCCCCATCAGGGGAAGGACGAAGACGTGCCATCTGCTCAGGGCCAGGAGACGTACACACATCCACTCGCGTACGTGCGCCATCTGCAAGGGTGGTCGCAGCAGGATGTCGCGAAAATCGTTGCCCGCCGGATCGGAGGGTCGGAAGATCGAGGAAAGGTCTGGCGGTGGGAGAACAAGGGAGTTCGGCCGGACAAGCCCAGTGAGCGGGCGCTGGCCACAGAACTGAAGGTCTCGCATCAGCTGCTGTTGGAAGAGCCGTGGCCGCGCTGGCTCCCCACTGGCGACCCCATCCGAACAGACTTTGGATGGACACAGGCGGGCAGTGTCGCTGCCCTGGAGAACGCACTGGAGTACGGCATGCGCGACCGCCGGGGATTCATGAAGCTAACAGGAACTGCCATGGTGGGCATCGCTACCGAGTGGCTTGCCATAGAACCAGCTACGCTTGCCGCCGCCATCAACGGTGCCCGGATCGACGCTGCCTTCATCGGTCGTTTCGAAGACGGCCTGCCGCGGCTGCGCTTCTTGGAGGCGGAGCATGGAGGGGCGCGTGCTCGTCAACTCATCGACGCTGAACTCGGTCTCGTCTCCGAAGTTATCGAGAAATCCTCTTACACGACCGAGAACGGGTACAAACTTCACGCCTTGGCCGCCGAGCTGGGTCGGATGGCAGGCTGGGCATCATTTGACGCCGGCCTCCACTCGGCAGCCCAGCGGTACTGGACGGCTGCTCTCCACTCCGCCCATACAGCCAATGACCGAATTCTGGGCTCCAATATCGTCAAATCTATGTCGCTTCAGTGCTATGACTTCGCTCAGCCGGCACAAGCACTGGCTTTGGCACGCAGTGCTTATGAGGGCGCAGGGGGCGCGACCCCGCGGACGCTGGCGATGTTCGCCCTGCGCGAGGCCCGAGCCCACGCAGCACTAGGAGATCACGCTGCTTGCGAACGGCTTCTCAGCGAAGCCGAGAGCGCTGTCCAACGGGCAGAGAGCACCGATGAAAACCCGACCTGGATCGGCTATTTCGACGATGGCGAGTTCTATGCCCAGGTGGGAACGTGTTACCTGGACCTCGGCGCAATGGGCCAGAATTCTAGCCACCATGAAAAAGCGGACCACTACTTGGACAGGACGTTGAGAATGCTGCCCGGGTCCAAGATCCGAGACCGTGGTACATATGTGACCCGTCGTGCAGCGGCGCAGAGTCGGCTTGGCAACCACGACTTCGCGAGCCAGCTCATGAGCGATGCAATCCCCCTCCTCCAGCGAGCGCCCTCCGAGCGGAATCTCCAGCGCCTGCGAAACGCCCGTGCCAGACTTCCTTTCGGCAAGAAGGACCCCCGAGTGACCGACTTGGACGAGCAGCTTTCGGCCCTGACCAGGGCATCATGAACGTCACTCGTGTGGCACTGGTGACCGGTGCGAACCGCGGTATCGGGCTGGCGATCGCGCGAGGTTTGGCCAGCCGGGGCCTCCACGTGGTGCTTGGATCGCGGGACGAGAGGGCGGGTGTGCACGCGGCAGATGAACTGGTTGCCGAGGGATGGACAGCCACGGCCCACCAACTCGACGTCACTGACCCCGCCAGCGTGTGTAGAGCCGTCGCCGACATCAGCAACCAGCTCGGACGCCTCGATGTCGTTGTGAACAATGCCGCAGTCGCTATCGACCGTGGACAACGCGCAGCGGCCCCAGACTTCGAGCGAATCAACGCCACGCTCAACACCAACCTGCTCGGCGCATGGCGTGTCTCGGCGGCAGCCATTCCCGAAATGCAGAAGAATAACTACGGGCGCATCGTCAATATGAGTAGTCACCTCGGATCCATCGCCAACATGAATGAGCCCGGGAACGTTTCCTACCGGATCTCCAAGGCCGGGCTGAACGCTCTGACTCGCATACTGGCGTCGGAGATGATTGCTGAGGGAAGTAACATTCTTGTCAATGCTGTTTCTCCTGGGAGAACCAAAACTCGCATTGCCTACCGAGAATCAGGCCGGACCACTGCACACGCGGCGGAGGCGCCCATACGGCTAGCTACTCTTCCTGATGATGGCCCCAGTGGGCAGCTGTTCTTTGACGGAAACCATCTTCCGTGGTAGGTGGCGCGCAAAATCGCGCCGATCATTATAGTCCCCGCAGCAGTAGGCGCGTGTACCACACGGTCAAAACCAGATACATGGGTCGTACGGAGTATCGCCCGGCAATCGGATCTACGAAGGCGGCCCAGTACCGGACGTCATGTGAGGGGAAAAGACGGACGTTCGTCATGCTCCTCACCTCACAAGCGGGCCTGCGGTCTGTGCTTCGCGTGAAGAACAGACCCCCGGGGACCTCGCACTATCAGCGCACTACTTCAAGGAGAGACGTATGACCGATCAACTGACGCACTCGGTCACCGCCGGGCAGCCGACCACCGAAGACAGTAACGCCTGCGGCTGAAACGGCCCTTCAGTGCAGCACCGGTGACACCTGCGGCAGTTCCTGCCCGAGCGCCTGCGTCACCTCGTAGGCCAAGTCGGCTCAGCGGGCGGTGCGGGCCGGACGGGTCTACCTGTCCGGCCCGCACCCCTCTACCAAGAACGGAGTGGTGATGACACGGGCACGACGCAGCCTGTACCAGGGCGCTGGGCGCGGGATGTTGCGTGCGGCGGCGCAGCCCCCCGCCCCGTCGCTTGCCAACCGTGGCGCGACATCTGGCCTATCAACAGTGAAGAGGTAATCGAGAACAGCACCCTCTGAAAGAGTATCCGATTGAACACCCCCCGACACCACCATGTCACTGCAGCGAAGCTCTGCGATGGCCTGGCACCACAGCGGAAGGCTCGGTTATGACCGTTGACACAGCCCAGCAGGCGTCGTCCGATGAGTTCGTTGAGCGGCTCATTGAAGAACTTCGCCCGGAGGGGCTGACGAAGGAGATCGAGGGGGCGTTCCGCGAGGTGCCGAGGCATCGGTTCGCGCCGGGCGTGGCGTTGGAGGATGCCTACGCGAACGACGCCGTGATCACGAAGCGGAACGAGGCTGGCTACCCGATCAGCTCCGTGTCTGCACCGTGGGTTCAGGCGAGGATGCTGAAGCTGTCCGGTCTGCGGCGTGGCATGCGGGTGCTGGAGATCGGGTCCGGGGGCTACAACGCCGCGCTGATGGCATCCATTGTGGGCGAGCAGGGGCAGGTTCTCAGCATCGACATCGACCCGGAGGTGACCAAGCGGGCGGAACGGCTGCTGTCTGAGACCGGCTACTCGGATCGGGTGAGCGTGCTGTGCGCGGACGGCACTTACGGTGCCCCCAAGGAACTTGTTCCGGAGGGCGGCTGGGACGTCATCATGGTGACGGTCCAGGCCCCGGACCTGCCGCAGTCGTGGTCCGATCAGCTTGCCGAGGACGGTCGGCTGGTCGTGCCGTTGAGCGTGCGTGGGACCCGTCAGGTGATCGCGTTCGAGCGCGACGGTGATCACCTTCGGAGCCTAGGCCGCACAGTCTGCGGTTTCGTGGGCATGCAGGGCGACAACCGGCACGGCGGGCGGACCATCAACCTGGATGGCCATGGGCTCCTCCTTATGATGGGGGATGACCAGCAAGCTGACGAGCAGGCGCTGACGGCCGCCGTCGCTGCCGGGCAGTCGCACACGGTGTGGACCGGCGCGGTACTCGGCCCTGGCGAAGGCGTTCTGCCGTCGCTGGATCTGTGGCTGATCAGCACCCTGCCGCTCGCGCGGATCCGCGCGAGCGCTGAGGCGGTGGAAGCCGGCCTGAGCGGCTGGACGCTGGAGACCGCCGCGACCTGGCGAGGCGACACCCTCGCGTACCTGACTATCCGCGCTGCCGAGAACGGCTTCGAACTGGGCGCCCGCGCCTACGGGCCGGACGGGGAAGCCCTCGCCGAAGTGCTGGCCGCCCAGGTCCGGGAATGGAACGGCAGCAGCCGGCGCGGCACCTTCGAGCCCGTCTTCCGCGCCTACCGCGTCGAGTACCCGTTGGAGCGCCTGCCCCAGGGACAGGTCATCGCCAACCCGTACTCGCGCTTGGTGGTCTCGCCCTGAGCACCACCCCTTTGAGACCCCCGGCCGACCGGCCGGGTCAACCACTGGATCTCCCTATCAAGGAGCACAGACATGGCGACTGTGTTAGCGGACGCTTTCAACCTCGACGTAACGACCAGCGATCTCACGGAGATCAGCCGGGCAATGGCTGACTCCGAGCCGTGCACCGGCGACGGCTGCGGGGCCTCCCCGACCACCGGTGCGACCACCGGTTGCGCCGTTCCCGATGGGCCGCCCGTGTTCGGTAACTGCGCCCTGGTGTAACCCCGACTGGTCAGCGTCCGGGCACGGCCGATCGGCCGTGCCCGGACTGGTATGGGAGGCATGAATGCCCCGCGACGTGTTCGTTCATCAGCCCACAGCTCTCGTTCGTATCCCGCTGAGGCCCGCCGACCCTCCACAGCAGGAGCACGATGACGGTCTCCTCGCAGAGGGGGTGTTCCTAGCATCCCGCGCCGCTGCCCGCGCCACTAACTCGGATCTCGCCCGTGACGCGCGGCTTGCCGCCACATGGCGGGCCTACGACATCCGTTCCCGGCACCGCACCACCCCGCACGGCGTATTCGCCGGAGCAGCCACTGCCCGCTTCAGCAGCGACGGCACCGTGCTTGGCCTGAGCCGCGGCCACCGGGCCGTGACGACCCCCAGCCCGGTGTGGCTGTCCGCCCTCGCCGACCTGTTACTCGATGACCCGCAGTTGCTGCCCCGGCTCCATCTCACCACCAACAACCTGGTGATGCGCCGGGGAGACCGGTGGGAAGCCGAACACCCCGCACCGGACCGGAGTGTCGCCCAGCGCAGCAGCGCGCGCGCCACCGCCGTCTCGAACTGGCTGCTGGAAAGCTGCCGCCGCCCCCGGCCGGCCCAGGACGTCCTGGACGGGTTGGCCGCCCGGTACCCGTCCGCCGCGCAGGACATGCTGCTCGGCGCCGTTCGGCAGTTGGTTCGTGGGGGCCTGCTCCTCACCGACTTTCTCCCCTCGCAGCTGCGGGAGGACCCACTGAGCCATCTGCTCAACCGCGTGCCGCCCACAGCCGCCGTGTGGCCGGACCTGGAACACCTCCAGGTCCTGCTGGCACGAGCGGACGAACTGCCACCCGGCGACTGCGAGCGCCTGGTGCTGCTGCGCGCCGCGCGGGCGGTGATGGACGAGATAGCCGCCGTCGAGCGGCCCTTGGCGGTGGACACCCTGGCCGACGCGGCGCTGTCCCTGCCCACCTCCATCGGGATCCAGGCAGCCCAGGCCGCGAGCCTGCTGTGGCGTATCGGTCACCTCGCCGAACCCTTGACGGACTACCACGACCGGTTCGTCCGCACGTTCGGCCGCCAGCGGATGATTCCGCTGCTTGAGGCGATCGACCCAGTCACCGGGATCGGCCCGCCGACGGAGACCGATGACCTCGGGGCCCGCAACGACCTCGACCCGCAACGAGGAGAGGTCCTGACCCGGCTGCTCACCGAAGCAATAGCTGCGGGCCAGATGGAGGTGACGGTCCACGACGGGCTCGCCGACCGGCTGTCCCACCCTGCCCGCAGCGCTCCCCCGCGCAGCGCGGAAATTCACGTACGGCTCATGCGGCACGACCACGGCGCTTTGGGCATCGCAGTGTGTGGCCTGGGTTCGCAGGACGCGGGGGCCGCTTCGGGCCGCTTCGCCCCATGGCTTCGACAGCTCGCCCCCGCGCGCTCAGCTCCCGGCGAAGCGCTGGTCGCTGAGATCGTGTGCCGCCCCCAGGTCGGGGCACCCGCAGCGCTGACCCCCGAAACCGGCTTCGCCACTCACCGCATCCCCATCGGAGTCCCTGAACGTGAAGGCGACCTGACCCCCGACGACCTGGTGATCACCACGAGCGGCCACCACCTGATGGTGTGGTCTCTACGCCACCAGCGGCCCGTCATACCCGTGCTGTTCAGCCGCCTCGCCCCCGGCCTTCTTCCCCCGGCGGCCAACCTCCTGCGCCTGGCCGGTCACGCCGGGACCCGCCCATGGCACCCGTGGTCCTGGGGGCACGCCACCAATGCGCCCTTCACCCCGCGGGTCCGCTATCGGGACGTGCTGCTGGCTCCCGCTCGATGGAAGCTCCCCCAGAGTGTGGTGGCAGCTGTCTCCCACCGTTCCTCCTGGGACGAAGCGCTGGACGCCTGGAGAAGGCGGGTCTCCCCGCAACTGCCCGAGGTGACCGTCGTCGAGGAAGCCGATCGGCACATCCCCCTGGACCTGCGCCGTGACACTGACTGTGAACTCCTGCGCCGCAGTGTGGCGCGCGGAGCACGGACCCTCGCCGAGCCACTCGGCAGCCCGCACGCCGCTGGTGCAGTGGTCGAAGGGCCGGACGGCCGGCACCTGGCCGAGCTGGTGGTCAACCTCTCCCGGCGCGACCACCCTCCCGCCCGCCGCCCCGACGCCCGCTCCGCGCCCCGCCGACGTAGCGCGTTGCACCTCCCTGGCGGGCACTGGCTCTCGGCGGCTCTACCCGTACCCGCCGCCCATCAGGACGCGGTGCTCCGTCAGCTCCCCAAGTTGTTCGCTCCGGTCGTTGAACATCTCAGCGGCTGGTTCTGGCTGCGCTATCGCACCCCCGCGCTCGGCGATCACCTGCGCATCCGAGCCAACGGAGAGCCCGAGCACCTGAACGCCCACGTCCTGCCCCTGCTCACCACCTGGTGCGCCGACCTCGCCGAACAACAGCTCGCAGGCCCCTTCCAACTCGAACCGTACGAGCCCGAAACCGAACGCTACGGCGGACCCGACGCCATCAGCGCCGTCGAAGACGTATTCGCCGCCGACAGCATCCTCACCAGCCGGCTCCTCAACCTCGCCCCGTCCCCCGATGACCGGCTACTTCTCGCCACCCTGTGCTCAGCGGACATCGCCCGCGCGCTCACCCACGAACAGACCCGGGCCCTTCAGCACCCAGCCCTCCCGGCAGCCGATAGGCGCACTCGCGACCATGTCCGGGCCCGGCTACGTGCTGAGCACGCGTCCTTGATCCCGGAGGCGCTCAACGACGACTGGAAAGCGCGGCAAGCAGCTCTGACCACCTACCGGGCCACGATCAACGACCCGCAAACGGCCACGGCGTGCGCTTCAGACATCGTCCACATGCACTGCAACCGGCTCCTGGGCACACAACCCGGGCCCGAACGCATCGCCCGCTCGCTGGCCACCGACCTCCTTCACTTCCAGGCCCATGAGACACAGCACTGACCACGCCGCCGAACTCGCCCTCAGCACGGCCCGCACACTCCTGGACCACGAACGCGTCCTCGCCGCTCTCACCCCCCAAGCAGCCACCACGCTCAGCGACGGACTCGCCGGCACCGCGCTGCTCCACGCCTGCTTGTCCCACCTCTCATCAGAGTTCGCCAGCGCAGCCGACCGTCATTGGGAAGAAGCTGCCCGCTTGCTCGGAAGGGCTTCACCCAACGGGATCTACACCGGGCCCGGTGCCCTGGCCGCATCGTTGATCATCGGATCGGGCTATCTCGCAGACCCCAGCCGCCACCAAGCAGCAATCAGCAAAGGCGCCACCTGGCTGTCCGCCCGCGCCCAGGGACTCGTCCGCCACCAAGCGGATCGCGCTCAACAAGGCCGTCCCGGTGCTCCGTGGGCCGTGTACGACGTCATCCGAGGACTTTCCGGCATCGGGCGTGTCCTGATGGCCGCCCATGCTGCTGGCTATCGGGACGAAGCTGACCCGGGCCTGGCCGCAACGCTCACGACCCTGACCACGCTGATACTTACCAAGTACGGCTCGCGCCCCGGATGGTGGCTACCAGCCAAGGACCATCCTCGAACCGTGATCGTTCACTCCTCAGGAGCCGCGACCACCGGACTAGCGCACGGCATCGCCGGCCCCCTTGCTCTGCTGTCCATCAGCCAAGCTGCAGGCCATACCGTCCCTGGGCAAAAGGATGCAATACGTGCTGCGGCGAGCTGGCTACTCGAATGGCGAGAGGTGGCGGGGACGTGGTCGCCGTTCATCACGGGCGTTCACCTCGATACCAAGGCTCTCCGTCAACTGGACGGCAGACGTCACGCATGGTGCTTCGGTGCCCCCGGTGTCGGCAGTGCACTCACTCTCGCGGGAGAGACCCTGCATGATCCGGTTCTTGCCCAAGTCGGCAGTGAGGCAACGAGCGTGGTGGCCACTACCCATCCA
This sequence comes from Streptomyces sp. NTD107, assembly GCF_059510435.1. NCBI lineage: Bacteria > Bacillati > Actinomycetota > Actinomycetes > Kitasatosporales > Streptomycetaceae > Streptomyces > Streptomyces sp. NTD107. The sequence goes on from NZ_JCAJZV010000007.1 coordinate 212,853, forward strand.
GATAAGTGGGACACGGAAGGCCCGGGGATATGCCATGGGTCCGCCGGAATTCTCCAAGCTGCCGCGAGGGCCAGTCAAACCGCTGAAAATGCTGCCCGACATGTTATGCACCATTTTGACGTGCGACGGCCATTTCGCTTCCCGCAAGCCGAGGCAGGCGTCGTGAGGGATAATCCCGGGTTTCTTTCCGGTGCTGCTGGGATCGTTCTAACTCTCGCTGAATATGCAGGTCTACTTGAGGCTCAGGTTCCCACTTCCTGGGACGCTCTCCTGCTCCTCTCCTGAGCACCTGCCACAGACATGCTGAATTGCGTGGTTTAGGCGTTCAGCAGTTTCGACGCCCGCGACCAGCTGACCACTGCTGACCCGCGCTTCGTCATCGACAAGACGTACAGCCGCCTTGTCGTCGACTGGCCACGCAAGGGCTGAACCGGTGATCCCCGCGATAGCCAGCCGCATGCCGCTGGTCCGCCGCCACAAAGCCCCGACACTCCCGCTGGACGAGCGCATCACCCACCTCACCGGGCTGACCGTCGCGCCCGCAGGTGCGGGCCACCACGATCTGGTGGCCCGCACCTGCGGAATCCTCAACTACGCCGCGCTGATCGCCTCCGACCTGTGCTGGAGACAGCACCACGTCTTCGCTAACGCCGGAAAGCTCACCGGTGACATCGCCGTCATGTCGCTGATGCCCCTGGTGATTTTCTCCCGGCTGCTCACCCGAGCCGGCAACGGCGAGGCCGCCTACGAATGGCGCGGCACGCTGGACACCTTGCTAGCGGTCGGTTGCGACACCGCGCGAATTCGACTGTGTGAGCGCTGGCGCCCGCGCCTTTCCCCATTGGGTTTAGGGGTGCGGGTTCCGTGAATTCACGGTTCAAGAGTATGCGGAATTCTGGGCAAATATTGGCAATATTCTCGAATGTTCACTAGGATGATCTTGTTGCCATTATCGGCAATAAAGAAAATGGCGGCCAGGGAGTGATATTCCCTGACCGCCGAGTTCCCTAACCCACTGTCCAGGCTGTGAACAGAAGAGAGGGGTCTTCAGTATGCCCCATGCATCACCGGTCACCCAACCGGTGGCCGAGGTTCGGCCCTCTTTGGCCGGAAACAAACCTCACGTTGAGATCGTGATCGTGCTGCCCAGCTCGGTGGCAGCCGCCCTGGCCGCGCTCGCCGCAACGGATAGCCGTGCGCCGCGTGCTGCCATCGCCGCGATCAGGAGGGTGCCGAACCCGAGTCTGTGGGGTCGGCCGACCCGGCGGTCCGGCGTCACTTTGACCGACCCGGCCGACCAGCTGCCCTGGTTCACGGAAACGCTGAACGGCTGCGTTTGGCAGTTGGAAGGAGCCCCGTACACCGGGCTGTCCCACTCGCTCGTGCTGGCCGATGTGCAAGCAGCGGCCAAGGCCGCGACCGCCGCGCAGCTCTGGTTGTCGGCGTGATGAGCGTATGCAACGGCGCCGGCTGCGATGAGCGCCCAGACGGGGTCGTGGATCACAGCGCGGATTGCACAGCGGGCTTCATAGACAAGCTCGAACGCGTCCATCCGGAAGAAGTGGACACCGTGATAGACGACCACCTCGACGCCCGCAAGCGTAATCGCTCCTAGTGGCAGGCCCGGCCCAGAAATGGGCCGGGCCCAGATTCCTCTCATTACTCCAATGAGACTGGGCTCCTGCTGATCGACGCCATGTACTTTCTGGTTTATCACGTCGCCCAGCCGACTCACCCTCTCCATCCCGGATTGGCGTTCTGGGGAAAAATTCTCACTTGCCCCAGAGGAACCTGGGGGCCGTATATGCCCTCCCGGCAGAGCGGGGTGAAAAATTAGTTGAGGGTGAACGAATTCAGGTCAAATCTTCCTGAACTGTGATCGCTGAGGGGTGATATCCCTCGGTCTTCACTCAATCTGACCACTGTCCAGGCTGAGGAACAGAAGCGAGATCATGCGAAAGAGAAGACAAATCATCGCCGACGCTGCGGATGAAGTATTCCGCCTGTGCGACCGGATCACCTACGGGGCCGAGCGCGTCGTACTTCGGAACCTCGGTGGAGCGTCACAGCTGAGTCCCGATCCGAACTTGCCCGGGATATTCCTCGGTGCCGACAGTGACACGTGCGCGGTGCTCCTGGAGCGGATTGCGAAGGCTGCGCACCGGTACGCGGAAGCGCAGTACGGGGCCAGGTCGACGTGGCCCTCCGTTGTCTCCATCCACCGGCCGATGAAGGACTTGGTGTGGGTACCCGTTCACTGCCCCTGTCTGGCCGGCTACTTCCGTCCCTGCGAGAGCCCCGGTGGCAAGACCTGGGTGTGCGGGTGCGGGGAGGAAGTCCGGCTGGTCGACCTCGTGGACGGTACGGGAGACCGGATCGCGACCCACAGTGGTCTGCTGCAACGGGGGATCCCCGAAGACGCACAGTTCACTTACAAGTGGAAGGCGTTCCGCGTCGGGGATTTCATCCGGTATCTGCGGGAGGTGGAGCGCTGGTCGGAGTGGTCGACGCACTACGCCGTCCTGAGCGCTGCCCGGCACGGAGTGCATGAGCGCGGCAGTGTCTCCGGTATCACCACGGTGATTCGCCGGAAGGTTTGAGGGCGGCTTTATGCCCATACACCTTGAGGCGTCTCAACCGAAGCCCGGCGCCCCGGACGGAAGAGGTGGAACCGGCTGTCGCTCGCGGCGCACTTTGGTTCCCCCTTGGCTCAGTGCGCGCTCCGGCTCACTTCCTGGGCGAGCCTGCTCGAAAGCATGGACACGCCTAGGGCTCGCTGGGGCCCGTCCCGTTCGAAGCATGATTCGTGAACTAGCAGAGGGAGTACAATAAATGTCAAGCGAATCCGCAATTCCGCCCTTCGGAATGTGCAACTCACCGAACCAGGAGGCTGTGTACCGGGCACTTCCCGGAGGCTTTGAGGAGTGGGATCCCGCGCGTGAAGGGATCGTTGTCATCGTTGCTGATCTCAATGAGAAGCGCGGTCGGGTCCTCATCGTGATCGTCACTGTTGAGGCGGACACATCGCTCGTCGGCCGCAGCCGTCACCTCACCTCAGAGGGCCGAGCCAAATGGGACGCCAGCCGAGACGAGATCGCTGCCGCTCTGGTCCGCGCGGGCTTCCACTCACTCAAGTACACCATCCAGGGCATTGAGGCCACCCTCCCCGCCCCGGCGACGCCCCCCGCCGACGAGGCTGTTGAGCGGATATTCGAGGAGGTTGACCGCCTGTACTACGGGGCGACGAGGCTGACCCTCTACAGTCAGCGGGGGGCTCCGGGTACCTGGGGCCGCATCGACAGCAACGGCCGACCGTTCCAGTTTTCGGGTAAGGATGGCTGGCAGATGCTCACGACGAGCGTCGTTGTCAAAGCGCATGCATACGCCGAGTCCGTCTATGGGGACCGGGGTAACTGGCCTCCCTCCGTTGTGATCGACCGGCCGGAGCGTAGCCTGATCTGGCTGCCGGTTCCCTGCCGGTGCGCGCGAAGCTACCCGCGCAGCGAGATGCATCTGGGTCAACTGACGTGGTCTTGCAGCGTCTGTGGCTGGAAGGAGATCCACATCCGGCTCCATGACCAGAGCGGCGATCTGCTGGAGGACCACGATGGAGTCCTCCACCGCGGGATACCCGAGAAGGCGCCGTTCGTTCGTATCGCGGGGTGTGACGCGGCGACTCTCAGTTTCGGAGACCTCCGGGAAGAGCTGACGCAAGGGCCCTGGGCGGCAAAGGATGTGGATGATGCGCTGGCCCGCACTGCTCGGCTCGGCAAGTCCTGGCTGCACACTGACAGCCGTGAGAGCCAGGTTGTCATCATGCGTCCGAAACTGCTGTGGTGACGTTCGCCGGAATATCTTTGGGTTGATTGCGTAGCGGGGCCGGCAGTACGTCCGGTGTCCCCGCTCGCCGACCATGGATGGCCGTGAAGGACTTGTCAGTGGAGGGCTCGCGTTCCGGCGCGGGCCCTCCACGAGTTTGTGGCGACCTGCGCACGGAAGCGAAGAGGATACGGTGGTCCCGGCGTGGGGACGTGGAGGAGTTTGGTGAGCCTTCGTGAACTCGTGCTGGATGCCTGGTCATGGTTGGGCTACAAGTCGGTCATGCGTGACCCTCGCCGGTCGCTGCCGGAGCTGCGCGCAACCTGGGTTCCCGATGACAGCGTCAGGCGTCTCGCCGCCTACAAGATCATGGCCGCGTACGACAACAACGCCGCCGGCCAGTTCGCCGCAGCGCGCGGAGATGACCACGGTCTTGAACGGCGGGAGCTGGGGGACCCGGCGGCGCTGATCGACACCGCTGTCAGCCATCTCCTGGGCTCCGGGCAGACGATTGTTGTGCCGGGAGCGGATCAGCACGACGGAGAACCGTCGACGGGTGCCGCTGCGGTGCAGGAGGGCCTGCGGGAGTGGGCGGAGGCCGAACTCGTGCCGCTGAAGCTCCAGCAACTGGAACGCACAACCGTGCGGCTGGGTGATGGGGTGGTGCTCCTGGCCTGGGACCCGCTGCGCGGCCGTCCCCGCATGCGGGTGTACGACCCCGGCTTCTATTTCCCCGAGTTCGACGACAACAGCTACGAGGAGTTCTCCTCCCGTATTCACCTCGCCTGGGAACTTCCAGCCCAGCCCGACAAGGGGATCAAAGCAAGGCTGAGGCGCATCACCTACGAACTGGGTCCCACACCGGACGGCCCCCGCCGCTACCCGTGGTCGCCGACCACGCCTTCCGGGACGACGTGCTACTTGACCGACGCGGAATGGCTGCTGGAGGACATCCGTCATGGGCAGACCGTGGAGAACCTACCCATCGACCGCGCCCGCATCCGAACCGCCGCTGACGGTCGCCCCCTCGTCCGACGCGATCTGATGATCGACTTCCTGCCCGTCATCCACTTCACCAACACGATCCCGGACGCCGGTGAAACGTGGGGGCAGCCTCTCCTCGCGAAGATCCTTCAAGGTCTGGATGAACTCGCCGCCACCGACTCCGACGCCTCGGCCGCGTCCGCAACCACGGGCAGCCCTATCATCGGGCTCGCCGGGGCCCGACTCCCGGTCAGCCCGCGCACCGGAGAGCCCCAGCAGCTTCGCATCCAAGCCGGCACGGTATGGCAGCTGGGGGAGTCCGGCAGCATGGATGTCCTGGATACCTCGCCGCAACTCGCTGAACTCCGGGCGAGGGCGTCCCACCTGCAAGACCGCATCGCTTCGAATTCCCGGCTCACCACCGCCGGATTGGGCATCCTGGACCCATCGGAGGTGCCATCCGGGTATGCCCTGTCGTTGTCGCTCGCACCGCTAGAGTCCCTGATCGGTCAGATGCGGCTTGCCCGCGAGTACAAGTACCAGCTCGTGCTCCGCATGGTTCAGCGCCTCTACCAGGCAGGACAGGCCGAGGAGTGGCCCGAAGGTCGCAGCCATGTTGTCAAGTTGGCGTTCGGCTCACACACGCTGGCCGACCGCTCATCCGTACTCACCGATGTCACCCGCGCCTGGGACGCCGGGCTCATCTCCCTGGAGACCGGACTGCGCATGCTCATCGAGGCCGGCTTCCCGATCACCTCCGTCTCCGACGAGACCGCACTCATCAGGCGGGGCCGCCACGCTTCGGAATCTTGACCCTGTGCGTAAACTGTGCCCCGGCGCGGGGGCGCAGTGAACCGTAGAGGTGACCATTGATGGTCCGCCGCAACACCCCCGTGGGATACCGCCGTGACGGCCGCCCGATCTGGCCCATCCGCGGCGGCTCGCAGGACACCCCGCCCGAGGCCGAGGTGCTCACCATCTCCCAGGACGAACTGGGCAGGAAGCTGACACGGGAGAAGGCCCAAGGACGTCGTGCGGGCATAAGGGAATTCGTGGAAGGGCTCGGCTTCGACAGCGCCGAGGCCCTGACCGGATTCGTCACCAGCAGCCGGCAGGCCGAGACCGATAACCGGGCCCGGCTCGCCGACTTGGAGCAGCGCGAGGCGAGCGTCGCCCGCAGAGAGAGCGTTGCCGAGCGGCAGAAGGCTCTGCTGGACCTCGGAGTCTCCTCCCAGGACGCGGCCGACGCGCTGACACTCCTCAACGACGCGGTCGGCGAGAGCGCCACGCCCGAGGAAGTGAAGGAGACGGCGAAGAAGATCGCCGAGCGGCGGCCCAACTGGTTCAGGAGCGACAGCGTCAAGCCGGCTCCGGCCGGCGGCCCCGTGGGCGGCCCTCCGCCGCGTACCAGTAGTCCGGCTTCCCCTGGGGACGCCGGACGAGACATGGCGCGTCGGCGCGGCTTTCTGAAGACATGACCGGTCAGCCGCAGATCGCCTCATCGAGGCCCTTCCGGTAACGCCACCGCATTTCTGGACCGCGCCATCTACGCGGACGGCTGCATCACCTGACAGCCGCCACAGTTGGAGATCGGTATGGACCTGCACCTGATACGCACAGACGAAAGCGTCACCGCCGACCGCAGATGGCTGGCCGCGCGGCACGGCCTGGACGCCCCGCTCAGCATCACGCTCGACCTCACCCTGTTCACCAGCGTCGACTACCGGCGCGCCGGCAGCCTGCGGTCCTTCCTGCTGTCCGGAATTCCGCTGGGCCAAGTCACCGAGACCTCGCTGTTCGGCCCCTGGGACCCAGAGGCTGAAGACGGCCGCAGCCGCTTCACCGGGATGCTGCTCGCCGAAGTGGCGTTCGCCCCCGACTCCGCCAGGGCGGGGGCCGCCCTCCTGTGGCACGGCGTCGTCGCTACCGCTCACGTGCCCGGCGGGCTCGACCCTTCCGCCATCACCGACTCCAGTGCACACATCACGTTCATCTGAAAGGACACGACCATGACGTTGGACGTACTGCTGCGTGATACCCGCGCCGAGGACATCCACGCGTTCGTCCGGGCGATACCCAGCCCCGAGGACTACGAACTCACCGCGGCCGTCGTGCCGGAGCGGACGCTGCACTCGGTGAAGTTCCGCATCCGCGACAGCCGGCGCCGGGTGAACGCGGCCAAGTTCCGGGCCTACGACGCACAGACCTCGATCGCCACCCGGCAGGCACAGCGCATCATCACCGAAGGCATGCTGCCCCCGCTGGGTCAGCGGCTGATGGTCGGCGAGCTTGAGCAGATCCTCCACGACACATCCCGGGGAGCTGACGACTCGGCGTTCATCGAGCTGCTGTACGACGACATCGAGCGCCATGTGGAGTCCGTCCGCAGCCGGATGGAACTCGCAGCGGGCGACCTTCTGGTGGACGGGAAGTTCACGCTGCGGGGCGAGAACGACCTCCATCTCGAAGCCGACTTCGGAGTCCCCTCCGCCAACATGCCCGTGGCACCGGTGCCGTGGTCGGACCCCGCCAGCGACCCGATCGCCGACGAACTGAGGTGGATCGAGTACCTGCGGTCCATCGGCGCGCCCATGCCGGCACGCGTCATCACCTCCTACAAGGCCCGCGCGACCCTCGCCGCGAACAACGCCTACCGAGCCGCGTACTACGGCAGCGTCAACGGGTCGACTACGCCCACGGCTGTTCTCGCCCCGAACGAGGTCGATGTCGTGCGCAGCCGCTACAACCTGCCGCCGATCACCGTCTATGACGTGCAGATATCGGTCGACGACAGTCACCAGCGGGTGCTCCCGGAGAACCGGTGGCTGATGCTCCCGCCCAACCCCCGCTCATGGGCCGAGACACAGTACGGCGTGACCGCCGAGGCACTGCTGCTGTCCAGCGGCACCAACCCGGCGATCCTGCGGGAGGACGCCCCCGGCATCGTGGTGACCCACGGCTACCAGGACGACCCCGTGCAGGTGTGGACCAAGGTCAGCGCGGTGGCCATGCCCGTGCTGTATGTGCCGGACATCCACATCTCGGCGACGGTGCTGTGATGCCCCGTACCGCTCGGCGCCTCGCACGCGCTGTCCACACGGTCGACCCCGACAGCCACGAGACGCTCGTGCTGCTTCCGGGATCCACCCCGCCGTCCCACGTCGCCGCCCGAATCACCCACCCCGGAGCCTGGGAAGAGGCCCCGATCGGCGGCGAAGCGGAGCCAGAGCCGACCGAGCCCGCCGTACGGGGGCGCCGCCGCACACGGAACCCGGGTAACGACTGATGACGCCGGTGGAGCGGTCCTGGCTCCTGGCCCAGCTTGGATCCGGGACCGACGTGGCGGACCTCGAAGTGAGGTATCAACGCCTTGGGTCGGCCAGGGCCGTTGCTCTTGAGGTCCTGGCCGAGCGCCGGGCCGCCCTTCTCGCCGACCCGCTGCGGATCACGGTGGACGGTGTCGTCACGACCGACCACAGCGAGAACCTGCGAGGCATCGAGCGAGTCATTTCCCACATTGCCCAGGGAACAGCACCCGGAGAGGACGAGGAAGCGCCATGCGACGAACAGACGCTGAGGACGACGCGGCTGCGCCCATCGCGACGCTTCCGGTGACCATCCGTGTCAGCGACGACTGCGCCAGCGTCATCATCGACGGGCAGGAGGTGGGACAGCGGCTTGCCGGGTTCAGCATCGAACACGCAGGCGATGTTCCTCTGGTCACGATCGTGCCGGGAAGCCCGGACATCCACTTCGAGGGCCTGGCCGAAGTCGTCGTGGGCCGCCCGCCGGACCCGGGTGAGGCCGCCGCCGAGTTCCTTGACGCCATCGATCCCGGAGAACTGGAGCGCGCTGGCCTGGCACGTATGGATCTGGACGGCCGCCCCTACGGGATGACCAGCGCGCTCCTGCGGCAACTGGGGGAGTGGGCGCGTGGCGATTAACCTCAGCGGTGCCCGCAGGGTCATCGAGAACATGCTCGATGACCTGGTCGAGGCTCGCCGCCCAAGCGGTGAGGAGCTTGACGAGAGCACCGGTGCCCTCGTCCCCGCACCTGGGAGGCTCGTGTGGGAGGGAGCGGCGGCAGTTCTCCCTTCCGGGCGCCCAGCGCTGACACCGCCGGTGAACGGAGCCGTGGCCACCGTTCCGGCGGGCACGATGTTCGTCGGGCTGCTGCCCCTGGACGCGCCGCAGATGGACCGCGACACCGTCATCACGGTCACCGGATCTTCCCGCGAGGAGGGCCCGCGTGACCCGCAGATCGTGGGTTGCCGGTTCCGTGTCGGCGACGCCACCTTGAGTACCTTCGCCGTGGTCCGCGTGGTGCGGCTGGAGAGGATCGATGGACGTTCCCCGCACCTTCCGTGACCCCATCGCCCTGTCCGCCGAGCTGGCCCGCATGGGACCCGCCGTGCGGGCCCGGACCGGAGCTATCACCCGCCACCACGCGATGCTGCTGCGCGTACGGATCCAGGCCAACGCCTCGGGACGCCCAGGGCCACGGGTGATCACCGGCACCTACCGGGCTTCTTGGCGGGTGGCCGTAGAACAAGCCGCCGGTTCCGTGACGGCCGTCGTCACGACCGATGCCCCTCAGTGGCGGCGCCTGGAGTACGGGTTCTTCGGCACCGACCGGATCGGCCGCCACTACCGGCAGCCCCCGTACCCGCACATCGAGCCAGCGTTCCAGCGCACCCAGCCGGCGTACCTGGAGGCCCTGCGCGCAGGGCTGCTGCGATGACTCCGCCCCGACTCCCTCTCACCCGGGCCTTGATCGACCTGTTCGAGGAGAGAACCGGCCGCCTCTGCGGCTGGTCAGCCCTCCCAGCGAACGAACATGGCGCCCCGGCCGCTCCTCCGTACACCGTTCTCGACAGTCTGCCCGCAGCGGCGTTCACCGGGCCTGGCTTCGCCGACTGGCACGCCGATGTGCTGTGGACGTACCAGGTGACCAGCGTCGGAGACCGCGCGGACCAGGTGGAGTGGCTCGCCGACCGCATCCGCGAAGTCGTTGTCGGGCGATCTGGCGCCGGATGGGCTGTCCCGTTGATCGTGCCGGGGCAGCGGGTCATCGACCGGGAGTTGACCGTCGACGGTGCCGGGGAACCAGTCGAGGGATCGCAGAGGAGTATCGTTACGTACGTACAGCGGTTCACCCTGTGTGCGACCGCTGACTGACTTCTCTCACCGCGGAGCCACGCGGACGCCCCGCTACGCCGGGCGTGCACCCCTTAGGAGTGCCCGTGGCTCAGAAGCGCTTCATGCGGCGCGGCGTCACGCGAATCTACTGGCTCACCTCCGTCGCTTCTCCGGAGCTGGCTCCCACCCGACCGGAACTGACCGAACCGAACGCGGTCGACATCACGGATGCGGTCTCCGATGTCGAGGGCTGGTCGCTGACGAACGAGGCGATCGAGACGCCGGACATGGCCTCGACGTTCGCTTCCTCGATCCCCGGGGGTGACTCTGCGGAGAACAGCTCCATCTCCTTCTACGAGGACGAGGAGTCCGAGGAAATCGAGACGCTGCTGCCCAAGGGCGCGCGCGGCTTCGTCGTCTTCCTCCGCAAGGGCGACAAGCCCGGCTCACAGTCGATGGACTGCTTCTCCGCCCAGGTCGCCTCTCGCTCCGCCCAGTACAGCACCGGCAACGAACCGGCGAAGTTCCAGGTGATGTTCACCATCACCTCACCGCCCGGTCTGGACCGGACTGTCCCTCCTGCTGCCGGCGGGGGCGGAGACGGCGGTGGTGGTGGGGGTGGAGGTGGTGACGACGGCGGCGGCCAGGACGGCGGCGTCGAGGACGGTGGCGAACTGTGACCGGAACCCGAACCACGAAGACTGCTGAGGCGGGCGGCTGGGCGAAGACGGTCAGCCGCCTACGCAAGCGGACACTCGCCGAGGCACGCCTGCACCTGTGGGACGACACCTCGGCACATGAGACCGTCGAAGCCGCCCGCCGGACTCACGCCCGGGCGCGGATCCTCGCAGAGGCATCCCCGGCGGACGACACCATCGCCGCCGCTCTGCGCAAGGCCGAAGAGCGCCTGGACGCCGCCCAGGCAGAAGCCGCCAGAGCATACGTCGAGCTGACCTTCCGTGCTCTGCCCCGGCCGCAGATGGAGGAGCTGGTCGCCGAACACCCCCCGAACGAAAAGCAGGCCCAGGACGGCGCGGTGTTCAACTCCGATACCTTCCCCGCCGCGCTCATATCCGCCTCCTCCGTCGACGGGATGACCGTCGAGGAAGCCACGGAGTTCCTGGCTGCATGGTCCTCGGCCGACGCGAATGCCCTGTGGGAAACGGCCTGGCAGGTCCAGCAGGAGACGAGGGCATACAAGGCTGACCTGGGAAAAGGCTGAGGTCCGACCCCCAGCTGCGCGCCGAACTGGAGCTGTGTCACCGGTTCGGGATCCCCCACAGCCAGTTCCTGGGGAGCACCAGACCATGGACGCCGTTGGACCGGGCCAAGGCCCTGGCCTGGCTGGAGTGGACGCAGTCGACCTGCGGTGAGTGCGGAACCCGTCAGCACGAGTGGCAACCCGACCTCGGCGGCGAGCGGGACGCCTACATCGCCGACACGATCCGCTGCCCGGGCTGCGAGCGCATCGCCCAGGAACGCGACACGGTTCCTGAAGGCCGCCCCGGCTACGGCGTGAAGATCGCGCTGCGGCCCCGCCAGGTGTACGCCGCACTGCACAGCGAGAGCGAGTAGCCGAGGTGCAACTCAGTCTCGTCGTGCAGATGCAGGCCCGGCACGCTGACCTTGTCCGCGGCTTCCGCGCCGCGTCGAAGGAAGCACGCGCTCTCGGGCTCCATACCCGCAGCACAGCCGGCGGCTTCAACCGGCTGACTTCGGACGCTGATCAGACGTTCCGGCTGCTGGGCCGTCTGGACGTCCGCGCTTCACAAACCGGCCGGGGCATGCGGAACGCCGCCCGGGAGGGCGCCAAGGAGTACGGCGCGCTGCGCCGCTCGGTCCAGGGGCTGACGGGCGACCTGGGCGGACTGCACCGCCTCGCCGCAGTCGGCGGCACGTTCATGCTCGGCCGTGAGATGTTCGCGGAAGGCAACCGCTTCCAGAACGGCCTCAACGCCTTCCAAGCCGTCACCACGGCGACCGCTGACCAGATGCAGCGGGCCAGCTGGGTGGCCACCCAGCTGGGCAACGACCTGAAGCTGCCGCAGGCCACCGCAGCTGACGCGGCCGAGGCCATGGTGGAACTGGCCAAGGCGGGGCTCCGCACGGATCAGGCGATCGACGCGTCGCGTGCGTCCCTCGCCCTCGCCTCCGCCGGCCACCTCAGCGCCGCTGACTCCGCCCGCTACCTGGGCGACATCATGGACCAGTTCACCCTCGGCGCCGACCAAGCCGGCCGGGCGGCCGATGTCCTGGCCGCCACTGCCACGAGCGCCAGCGGCGAGATCATCGACATCTACTACGCGATGAAGTACGTCGGGCCTGTCGCCGCCGGCCTGAAGGTCCCCATCGAGGATGTGGCCGCAGCAGTCGGAATGCTCCACCGCTCGGGCATCGTGGGCGAGACCGCAGGAACATCACTGCGGCGCGTGTTCACCAACTTGGCGACGCCCACCCCGAGGATGGTGGAGGGCCTGAAGCAGCTGGGCATCGAAGCGTGGGACGCCGAGGGCAAGTTCCTCGGCATGCGCGTGGTCATCGAGGGCCTGCAGCACGCCATGCACGACCTGAGCGAGCAGGAATTCCTGGCCGCCAGCACGATGGCCTTCGGCAACTACGCGCTGGCCAGCGTCAACGCCCTGGCCCATCAGGGCGTAGACAGCTTCGATGACCTCTCGCTGGCATTGCACCGTCAGGGGACCGCAGCGGACATCACCGCGGCGCGCGGGCAGGGACTCGTCGGTGCCCTCGCGCAGATCCGCACCCAGGCACGCCAGACCGGACTCGCGGTGTACGACGCGTTGGCGCCGGGCCTGGAACGCGTCGTCAGACTGCTTACCGGGGGCCTCGCATCAGGTACCCCCCGCATCACCGCCGCCATCGAGTACGGCCGGGACCTGGCGACCATCTTCGGCCCAGCACTTCGGGAACGAGCCGCGGCCGGTCTGGGCGGGCTCCGGAACGAGCTGAAGCGGCTTCTCGGGCCGCTGATGGCACTGGGCGAACACACGCTCGCGTCAGGGCTCGGTCTGCTGCTGACCGTTGGCGAAGCGGGCATCACGGTGCTGGCCAATCTGGCAGACGGCATGGAGCCGGTGGTCGCCGCGGTCGGCGACCTCGCCGCGGAATCCGGTGCACTGTCGTTGGCGATCGGCATCACGACCACCCTCTTGGGCACGGCGACCTCAGTAGTGGCTGGGCTGTCCACCGTCCTCGTCCCCGCCGGTGCAGCGCTCGGGGCTATCGTCGGCGGCTTCGGCGCTCTGCCGGGCCCCGTACAGATCGCCATCGCGGCCATGCTGCTGTCGCGGCGCGTACTGCCGGTCCTCTCCGGTCTCGCGTCCACTGTCTCGGGGCCCCTCGTCTCTGCCTGGCGCGGATACGCCGACCACATGCGTGTGCAGCAACAGCTCGCCCGCCAGTCCGAACACGCGATCGGCACCATGGGCGCCGCGTGGGCCACCCTCCAGACCCGCGTGCCGGTGCTGGGGCAGATGACGGCAGCATTCCGCTCCGGACAGTCCAGCGCCGACGGCTTCGCGGGCTCGGTTCGAGGAGCAGCCAGCGCGGTCGGGGTCGGCCTCCAGGGAGCGGCGCGGGGTCTGGTCGCAGCGATGGGCGGACCCTGGGGGATGGCCCTGGCGGGCGCCGCCGTGGGCCTGGGGCTGCTCGCCGCGCAGCAGCAGCAAGCCGCCCGGGCCGCCGCTGAACACCGTGATCGCATCGCTTCGCTGACCAGCGCGCTCCAGGACTCCGGTGGCGCGATCGACGGGAGTGTGCGGTCCCTCGCCGCGCGAACGATCCAGGAGCAGAAGCTCGGCGACAGCGGACTGGCCCTGATGGACATCATGTCCGAGGTCGGATACACCCTCCGGGACGTCACCGACGCCTACCTCGGCCAGGGCGACAGCGTCGAGGCCCTGGCCGACAGGATGCGCGAGCTGGACAACTCCCACTCCGACGTCCCCTACCTAGCTGACTCCCACGGACGCATCATCGTCTACCACCAGGCCGCGGATGCCCTGGAAGCCATGGCCGGTGAGTTCGACGCCGCCCGCCAGGCGGTCCTCGACCTCGACTCCGCCACGAGCCGCGCGGGCGGCACGAGCGCCTACAGCCGGCTGACCGCCGCGGTCGGAGAACTCGCCGACACGACCAGCGACGCGGACCGGCGCACCCGGGCCCTCCGCGACGCCCTGGACCTGCTCTCCGGTGGAACCCTGTCCTACCAGGCAGCCCAGGCGAGAGTGAACGCCGCGGTGCTGTCCCTCAACGAGGCCCACGAGCGAGGCATCGATGAGGCGGCCGGCTTCGGCCAGGAACTGCTCAACAACGTCGGCGCGCTCAGCACCGTGACCCGCAACGGCCAACAGCTGTATGACCAGCTCACCTCCCTGTCCGATGCCGCGGCTGACGCGAGCATGGCCGCCTACGGGCTGGCGCAGCAGAACGGAGATCCGCTGCGCGAAGCCTTGGAGGCAGCCCGCAACGAGATGGAAGGCGCCCGGGGCGCGGCGGTGGACGCCGCCATGGCCTACGGCCTCACCCGCGAACAGGCCGAAGGCGTCGCGGACAGCCTGGGACTCCTCCCGCAGGCCGTGTCGATCCTTCTGCAGACCGAGGGCCTTGACGTGGCCCTTGCCGGACTGCTGGCAGTCCAGGCCGAGTTCAGCCGTCTGCCCGGGGAGACTTCCATCCGCGTGGACTCGCTGACCGAGGAGGCACAGGTCGACCTGGAGGAGCTGGGCTTCACGGTAGAGACCATCCCCGGCACCCGGGAGATCAGCATCTCCGCGCCCACCGAGGCCGCTCTCCTCGAACTTGGCCTCCTTGTGGACGCGCTGGTTGCGATGCCGCAGGACCACCACGTGTCGCTGACCGCCCCCGAATACGCGGCCATCGCCTCGTTGCAGCTGCTTCAGGCCGAGCTGCAGGCGACTCCGGATGCGAAGACCGTGGTGATGCAGGCGCCGACCGCCCAGGCCCGTGAGGAGCTGCAGCGGCTGGGCTTCTCCATCCGTGACATCGATGACCGTACGGTCGAGATCACCGTCCCCACGACAGGAGCGACCACCGCCGTCAGCACGATCCAACAGGCGATCAACAGGGTCACCGGCAAAACGGTCACGGTCACGGTCAACGAGACGATCGTGCGGAACTCTGCCGGTCGCCCCACGTACATCGACGGCTACCAGTACACCCGGGCACAAGGCGGCATCGATCTCTACCGCCGCGCGGACCTGCGGCGCTACGCCGCCGGCGGCATCGAGAACCACGTGGCGCAGATCGCCCGCCCGGGAGCCTGGCGGGTGTGGGCGGAACCGGAGACCGGGGGAGAGGCATACATCCCGCTGGCGTACTCCAAGCGGCCCCGTTCACGGGCCATCGCAGCGGAGACCGTGCGACGGCTCGGCGGGAACGTCGAATGGTACGCCGACGGGGGCCTGACGAACTGGCGTTACCAGCCGCCGCAGCTCGCGAACACGGTGTCCGTCGCCGCCAACTCCCGGAACAAGAACGGCGACTTCTCTCTGAGTCTGTTCACCAAGAACCTGACCTCGTCCATCAAGACCGCGCAGCAGTGGCGGAAAGACCTGGAGACCATTGCCCAGAAGGCCGGCCAGGGAGTCGCGGACGCGCTCGAAGCGATGGGCGAGGACGGGGTGGCCCTGGCCCGCAAGATGGCGTCCGGGTCCGCGTCTTACCTGAACAAGATGGCCAAAGACCTGGAGAAGCTGGCCTCCACCGCCCGCGCGTCGCTCAGCGAGTTCACGCGGCAGCTCCAGGGCGCGGTCAAGGATCAGAAGGCGTTCGAGTCGAACCTGGCGAAGCTTGCGTCGCTCGGCTACACCGATCTTGCCGCGATGCTCGCCGAACAGGGCGACACCGATGCCGAAGACCTCGCAGCCCAGGCCGTCAAGGACAACGCCAAGGCCAAGCAAGCCAATGCCGCCGCCCGATCCGCTGCGCAGACCCTGTCCACCGGCGTGCTGACCGACCTTGTCGCCGTCATCGGCGCCATCACCGGCAAGACGGTGGGGATCCACGCGGTCGCCGACGCCACCGGGCTGGGCGAGGACCGCATCATCGAGGTCGCCAACGCAGCGGGTATCCGGCTCTCCAGCACCCTGGGCGCCCGCGCCGAACGCTTCCTCGCTGACCTGGCCAAGGCGAACAAGGGGCTCGCCTACGCCCAAGGCGGCATCTGGGAGCCGGGAATCTACCGCGGCACACGCATCAAGTTCGCCGAGCCCGAGACCGGGGGAGAGGCGTACATCCCCCTGGGGACGTCGAAGAGACCTGCGGCCACCGCAGTGCTGGGCCATGTCGCCGGTCGGTTCGGTCTGACTCTCGGCCCGGCCCCGGCCCCCACCACGGTGACGCAGGTGGTGGATGCGAGACCTGCGGCCCCGGTCGTTGTGGTGCGCGAGCGGCAGCCGCTGGTGGGCGCCGTGAACATCACGGTCAGCGGAAGCAGTGCCACGCCCGAGCAGATCGGCACCGAGGTGATCCGCCGGCTGCGTACGGCACAGCGGGGCGGGAGGCTGTCGTGATCCCGTGGCAGATCGAGATCGCGGGCGTCATGCTCGGCCTGGGAACGGATATCCCGGTGGGAGACGTCGACGGGGTGGGGTCCGCGCCGGTTCGCTCTCAGGACGTGGACATCCCCCATGACGATGGGGCGTTCGCCGGATCGGACCTGTACGAGGCGCGTCCCATCACCATCGAAGCCGGCATCCGGACTCCCGGCTCACCCCAGGCAGCCCTGGACCTCCTGGCACGGCTTCAGTCTGCTGCTGACGACCCCGGCGTCCGGACCGTTCCCGGCGCCCACTCCGTGCTGCGCATCGCGCTGCCCGGGCGCCCCGCCAAACGGCTCCACGGGCGGCTCCGCGAAGTGAAGCCCGCAAGCCTCAAGGACCTGGTCCACGGGTGGATACCCATCAGCATCACCTTCACCGCCCACGACCCCCGCTTCCATGCGGACACGGAGAACAGCCTGCACTTGCCCCTGTCGGCCGCGGGACTGGGGGGTCTGCGTGCTCCCATCGTTGCCCCGGTCACCACAGGCGTGGCCATCCCCGACGAACGCCGTGGCTGGGTCCACAACGACGGTAACCGCCCCGCGTGGCCGTCCCTGCGGATCACCGGCCCCTGCAGCAACCCGCGGATCCGGCACGTCGAAACCGGCAAGCCGATCGAGCTGGCCGCCACTATCGGCCGGGGCGAGTACGTCGATATCGAAACGCGGCCCGGTACCCGATGGGTGCTGCTCAACGGCACGGGCAGTCTCGCAACCGCTCTCTCCCCGGCTTCCCGCCTCGATGACTTCATCCTCCCTGCCGGAACCAGCGAGGTGTGGTGGACGGCTCGCGACCACACGGCGGACACCAGGCTCTCGATCACCTGGCGGTCCGCGTACTCAGCTCTGTAGACAACCGCACCCCCGGAGAACGGAGACCCGCGTCATGGCGCTCACTCAACCGCCGCTGCTGACCCACGGAGGCACCCACTCAGCCCGCGCGTTCCGCATGATGATCCGCAACCTCGCGGCGGGAGCAGCAGGCATCAACGAGGGAACCGACCTCAAGGCCACCCCCCTGCCGACGCCCGGAGCCGGAATACAGATCGGGGACGGCTCCGCCATCATCCGAGGGGCCGCGTGGGGGCAGGGCTCGTACACCCAGCACAACGTCGGCCCGGCCGAGGTACCTATCGCCCCCACCGGCGGCAGTGAACGCTCAGATCTGGTGTGCCTGCGCGTGGAGGACCCGGAGTACGAGGGCACACGAGACCCGGAGACCGATGACATCGGCTACTTCCACGTCGTGTCCAACGTGTCACCCACCGCCACCCAGCCCCCGGCCGGCATGACGGCTGTGCCGCTGGCCCGGCTCGACCTCCCGGCGAACACCTCGATCGTCACCGCCGCCATGATCAAGGACCTGCGGCAGATCGCGAACCCCCGCCGGGACCGCCGCCTGTACAGCGCCTACCCCTCGTCACTGGACGAACTGCCGGTCCGAATCGGGCAGTGGGTGAACTGGCCGCCTCATGCCCGGTGGACGATCGACGTTCCCGCCTGGGCGGCCCGGTGCATTCTCACCGTGACCATTGGCGGACTGCGCCTGACCGCAGGGAATGTCTGGACCAGCGGCAGAGCCGTCTTCGGCGAGCGACAAGGGCAGGTGACGTCTATTGACGACAACCAGACGGGCGCCAACCGCCGCGCCACCGAGATGATCGCGGACACCTTCAGCGTCCCCGCCGACTATCGCGGTACCAGCCGCGTGCTCTACCTGCAGATGTACCACAACCGCGCCGAGGACACCGGCCGGATCTCGGTGAACGGATCGACCTCAATCGTCGCGGACCTTGAGTTCACCGAGGGGGTCATGTGAGACCCGCCTACCGGTTCGAGACCCGGCACGCTCTCACCGGCGAACTGCTTGCCCACGACCTCCCCCTGAGCGGCGTTGAGTTCGGGGCCTCGCTCAACGCCACCGGCACACTGTCCGCCACCCTGAAGCCGGGCTTCCCGCACCTGGGTGATGCCATCGACCCCGGCAACACCATCGTGACCGTCACCAGGAACGGCGCGGTGCAGTGGGGCGGCCTGGTGTGGTTGACCGCCCCCGAAGGTCCCGAACTCTCCCTCGAAGCAGCAGGCTGGGGCAGCTACCTGCACCGCCGCCACGATCTCCACGGGAACCTTGGCGGCCGAGGCCCGTACGTCTACGCCGACCCGTGCTCCGTCATCCGGCACACCTGGGAGTACGCACAGGAGCAGCCCGACAGCGACCTCGGGGTGCTGGTCGACTCCACCGTCAGCGGCAGCACCGTCGGAACACCGGCCGAGCCCTACGCCAGCCAGTGGTGGGACGCACCGGCCTTGGGCCGAATCGTTGACGACATGGTCGGTCTCGACGGCGGTCCCGAGTGGACGGACGAGACCGTGCTGAGCACCGGTCGGCCGTACGGCCGTATCCGGATCGGTTGGCCACGCCTGGGACGCCGACGCTCCGACATCTCGTTCAGTTCGGCCGTCAACATCACCAACACCGTTCCGGTCGAGCACGATGCTGATTCCTACGCCCAGGCCGTCATCGCCCTCGGCGCCGGAGAAGGCCGCAACCGGAGGCGGGCCATCGACGCGATCCGCAACGGACGACTGCGCCTGGAACATGTACTTGAGGTTCCGGCCGAGACAGCCAGCGACCGGCTGGCTCAGCGGGCACGCGGCGAGCGGCTGACACGGCAGATCCTCGGTGAGGTCACCCGCATCGAGGTGGTCGATCACCCTGCGGCGCGCCTCGGCAGTTGGCAGGTCGGCGATGATGTCCGAGTCCAGCTCATCGACACCTGGGCAGCCTTCGACGGCTGGTGCCGCATCACCAGCTGGACGGTCCGCCCCCCGGACGAGAACGCCCCCGAGCGCGTCACGCTCACCCTCGCCCGCGCCGACCGGTTCACCTACGGCGGTAGCTCATGACTTCTGATGACCTCACCCGCCTTGCCGCGCGCATCGCCATGCTGGAGCGTACGGTGTCGCAGCTCATGCGGACATCGAGGCTGGCCTACTCCTCCATCGAGGACGGCGCCGTCGACGTCTACGACCGTGACGGCTCTCTGCGCGCGATCGTCGGCCAGCTGCCGGACGGCACCTCCGGCATTAGCGTCGTCAACGGTCCGCCGCCGCCCACCCCCAGCGCACCCGAAGTCACGGCTGCTCTCGCCGCCCTGGACATCAACTGGAGCGGCGACTTCACCGACGCGGTGGCGGTACCGCTGGACTTCACCCGGGTAGAAGTCCACATCGGCCCCGTTCCGGACTTCCCGCTGTCACAAGGCACGTTGCGCGACACGATCGAGACCGCGCAGGGCGGCTCGGTCACCGTTCCGCTGCCCTACACGCAGTGGTGGGTGCGCCTGCGCGCCCGCACCGCAGCAGGAGTAGCCGGACCCCCGTCGACCTCCGTGGAGGGAACACCCCGGCGAGCGGCGGCGGCCGACCTCCAAGCCGGCGCGGTGACCGCCGAATCCATCGCCGCCGACGCCCTCACCGGCAAGACCATCACCGGGGGCACCATCTCCGGAGCCGTTGTAACCGGCGGACGACTCCAGACTGCCGACGAGGGCAACCGAGTCGAGGTGGCACCGGATGGCGACATCGGCGGAGTGGTCAGGCTCTACTCGGGGTCGGAAGCCGAATCCCGCCCGGGAGAGCTGGCGGCCGGTGTCGTCACCTGGAAAGAGGTGAACCAGCCCTACCTGAAACTCAGCGCACCCGTGGAGCGCTTCGACGCCGCGGGGTTGTGGCTGATATCGCCGGTCCGCGACCAGGTCGGCGGGTCCTTCTCCCTCGATGCCGACGACCCCACCACCGGATACGGCGGCGCGTACGTACACGGCGGCGCGACCGGCCACACGGACGGCACATCCTTCGTCGAGCTGTACGCGCAAGACGGCCCCGGTGCCGGAGGCCGGTCCAGCTCCCTTCACCTCACGGGCCAGCAGGTGCGGCTGAGAACAGGGGCGAGTACCTACCAGTTCGCGCAGTCCTCCGCGAACCTCCCGGCCGACGTCACCATCACCGGCACGCTGAGAGCCGGATCCATCGCGACCGGCCGCGTCACGATCACCCCCGTTGCCGCAGACACACCCACACCCGCCACCGTCACCGGTCTGTCCGTGGCCGGCTCCAGCCATCACGCGCTCGCCACCTCCATCAGTGCCGTCCCCGGCCTGCGCGTCACCGGAGTGTCCGCCTCGGACATCTCCAGGACAGGGCTCACGATCTGGCTCACCCGCACCAACACCAACGCCACGGGCGTCAACTGGATGCTGGTGGGCAGCCCGGTCTCAGCGAACGCGACCAGCCTCTCCATCCTGAACGCGGAGGAAACACCGGAGTTGTGGGCGCCCGCCGCTGCGGTGGCGACGTGCCACACCATTGGCTGTCCAGCAGAGGGCGCCGCCTTCCGCGTTACCCTCTACCGGAACGCCGGGGATGGCCTGTCGGCCTGCGTCTGCGGCTCATGCGGGCGGGACGTCGCCAACCTCGAATTCCCAGTTGGCTAGGGCTGATCATCGGTGCGCGGTGGCGGCTGGATCATTCGTACGTTAGAGATGCCACCCTGGTTCACGCAGTCCCGAGCCAGATCATGTACGTGCCAGTAGTATTCCAGCGGCGATTCCGTCGCGTTCACCGTTGTCTCGACGGGCGTGTAGCGAGGCAATGGCGT
The DNA here is from genome assembly GCF_059510435.1 of Streptomyces sp. NTD107. Lineage (NCBI taxonomy): Bacteria > Bacillati > Actinomycetota > Actinomycetes > Kitasatosporales > Streptomycetaceae > Streptomyces > Streptomyces sp. NTD107. The sequence goes on from NZ_JCAJZV010000007.1 coordinate 234,041, forward strand.
GGAGGCTTCATGATAGGCATAGCCGAAAGTGTCTTCCGTGGAGATCATCAAGGAATTGCCTCCCTTCCACTCAACTCCCACGCGCACGTCGTACTCGGTATTTTCGGTCGCCTCCGCAGTGGTTCGGAGGGCAGCCATGAAGTCGGCGATGCAGCATTCGATGGCTGACGACATGATTTGGTTTCCTGGGAAAGTACCAACAGGGCCGGGACGTGGGTATCCGCCGATCACTGTTGCGAGGGCGACCGAACCGTCATGGTGGATGCTCAGCCACGCCTCCTCCCACTTCTCTCGTTCGATGGTTGGGATGTAGACCGCCACCCAGCGGTTCAGACCCGGCCGCGGGTTGAGGCGGTCCGTGGTCTCAATGGGATGGAGGCCGTTACGGCCTACGTAGGTGAACGCGAGGTCCTCGGCGTTCGATAGCAGCGTGCGTGCTTCGTCTCGTGTCAGGCGACCGCGCAGGTTTGGAACCCGCGGGTGCGCTACCGCGATCAGCCAGGCGTGTCTTTCGGTCTTGCGTCCGTTGGCCGCTTCCTTGTACAGGTTGTCCAGGGCCTCGGTCGCGTGGCGCTGTTCGCTGAACCGTGCCCGGTACATGGCCTCGATCTGCCGCTCCTTCATCCACACTGTGTCGGAGTTGTTGCGTACGGGAGCACCGAAATACTCCCCTTTATAGATCAGATGAGGTCCGTCGACGCTCGCAGGAACCTCGACCACGACGGCCCTCCTGTCGGCGGCTCCGACGCGATGCACATTCAGTCCGAATACCGGCGGTGAGATGGCGGTGATGGCCGCGCTGCGCAGAGCGCGCTCGTGCACTTCATCGAACTCACCGACATCGACACGCTCGGTAGCTCCCCCCTGGGATTCGCGCACCCCATAGACGATCACGCCTCCTCCACTGTTGGCCATCGCGGCCACGTCCTTGGGGAAGTCGGTCTGTGGAAGGCCCTTTGCTGGGGGCAGTTCGGACTTCCAATCAAGATCGTGCGTCTCCGCCACGCCGTCAGTCACGGCCGCGTCCAGCAGCTCATCGGTCAGTGGTCCGGGAGCCGCGCCGAGGGCCCGATGGAGCGCTGTGAAAGTCATGGCCCAAGAGTAGAGACGGCCACCGACATCGACTGCTGCACGGCGAGGAAGGTGCGACGTCCAATGGCGGCGCCGTGCTCGAACCTCCCCCGGTGCATAGCTCATGACGGTCGTTGAAGCCTGGATACCCCTCGTTACGAGGGCGGAGCGACCTCACGGGTGAGGGACAGGGCATCTCCGAACCGCAAGGCCAACGATCGATCGCCATAGACGTCGGCGAAGCCCCGGCAGATCGCTGGTTGGACCCCTGGGGGAGCTGTGTCCGGCAGCGTCGAGTGGCACGTGATGTGGCCCTCGTTCGCCACGGCATCAGCGACCATGGCGCGGATCCGTTCCGGCATCGTGGCACGGAACGGGTTGCCTGACCTGAAGATGCAGGTCGAGCACCGCTCAGACAGGAGTCGTACTTCGCCCGCACTGGCGACGGCGGGGTCCTCGAACAGGTCATCCGTTTCGATGGGCATGGGGATCATCCTGTCGGAGGCTTCGGACAGCTGTCAGTCGTTCGTCAGCAGGGTTGCCGCCTCCGGTCGTTGGTATCGGGCCTGTGCTGCTCTGGCCGTTTGAGAGGGTCGTCGGTGAGGGGAAGAGGAACCTGGCCCCTCGCGGCCCGGCGGACCGACCGCTGTCGGGCAGCCTCCAACCGCGCAGCTCCCGTGACAAGCTGGTCACAGCGCACGCAGAAGGTGCCGGCGAGAGGACGCTGAAAGTCCTCCGCGCGTACGGGGAGCTGGCCACAGGCAACTTCCCAGCGCCCAGGCTTCGATGTTCGCGCCCGATGGTCCCGGCGACCCCCGCGAAGACGGACACTGAACGGCCAGTCCGCTGGGCCGGCCTCTCCATTGGGGACTGCGGCGCCTGGAATGAGCCGTTCTCCATCAGTACGCATTCGCCCTCCAGCTGTCCCGATCGGTTCGAATCCTGGCTGGAGGGTACCCAGCGTGTACTACAGTGTGCGCGATGGGCGACCCTCTGCTCACCTGCCCTGCTGACCATAACAGCCTGGGCGCGCTCCCCCGAGGGACAGTTACGGCTGAGACGGCCGACTGCTTCATTGACGGCGCGGGGGAGAAACGCGTACGCAATGGCGATACCGCTGACACCTGACAAATTCCTGGCAGCGCTCAAAAAGTATGGCGTCCGCGTCGTTGAACACGCGGGCTGGAAGGCGCACTCACGCAACCACAAGGGACCGTGGGGGCCCGTCCACGGCATCATGATCCACCACACGGGCAGCTATTCCAGCGAGCCGCAGATGGTGGAGCTGTGCCGGACCGGGTACACCAACTTGCCCGGCCCTTTGTGCCACGGCGTGATCGACCGCTCAGGCGTTGTCCACCTCATCGGCTACGGCCGGGCGAACCATGCCGGCCTGGGGGACAACCGCGTCCACCAGGCGGTGATTGCCGAGCGAGGGTCCCTGCCGAAACCGCTGAACGCGGACACCGACGGCAACCGCCACTACTACGGCTTCGAGGCGATCAACAACGGGACCGGCCAGGCATGGCCGAGTGCCCAGCTCCACGCGATGAAAGCCGTCGGCGCCGCGCTGTGCGACGCCCACGGCTGGCTGGCCGAGTCCGTCATCGCCCACAAGGAATGGCAACCGGGCAAACCCGACCCGGCCGACATCGCGATGGCCTCCTTCCGGACGGACGTGAGAGCCCTCATCGGGTCGACCTCTCCGTCTACCGCACCGCAGCAGCCCTCGGTCAGCCTGTCGAAGCTGATCACAGCGGCCCGCACGGACCCGGCGGCACCGCAGGGAAAGGTCACCTACTCAGCGGGGGTGCGCCTGGTCGAGCAGGCCCTGCTCAAGGAGGGACTACTCGCGGCCCAGTGGGCCTCGGACGGCCACTTCGGGACGAAGACCCTCGCCGCGTACGCCAAATGGCAGCGCTCGAAAGCCGGGGGCAACTACCGCGGCGCCGACGCCGACGGAGTGCCCAGCCGCGACTCGCTGACCCGGCTCGGGAAGCGTCACGGCTTCACCGTCACCACGTGACCCAGGAGGAGAAGACCATGAAACACACGATCTCCACGCGCCTGGCGGCCGTCCTCGACGTCGCCGAGCGGGCGCTGCTCACCTACATCGAAGCCTTTCTCGGGATCCTCCTGGCGGCCCAGGTGACGGACCTGTTCAGCGTCTCCGCGCTCCAGGCCGCCGCCGTCGCCGCGGCCCCCGCCGGCCTGGCCGTCATCAAGGGCGGCCTCGGCGTGGCGCTGGGGAAGTCCGGCTCGGCCGCCTGGCTGCCCGACCTGAAGACATCTCCGTGACGGCCCGGGAGGTGACGCAGTGAGCGAGCACGACTCGGCCGACACCGCGCTGAAGCTGGCCGAGCTGCGCGGGACCCTGGAAGTGGGGCTTGCACGGATCGACGGCCGCCTGGCGGTGCTGGTCCAGGAGAGCAGCCGGAACGAGAGGGCGGTCTCCGACCTCGAAGACCGGGTGAAAAGTCTGGAGAAGGCCCGCTGGCCGCTTCCCGCTGTGAGCGTGCTGTGCGCGCTGCTCACTGCGGCGATCGGGCTGTGGGTCGCACTGGGGAAATAGGCGCGGTGGAGCCGGGCCGTACGGATGACCGTCCGTGCGGCCCGGCTTCGTCGTCTGTGCTGACGGAGGTGCGGTTACGCTGAGCCGAGGCAGAGAGGAACCGCATGTCTGCACGGACAAGACCGGGGCTGTATCTCGTGGGGCACCAGGAGTTCGCGGCCCTCTACGGGGTCAAGCCTCCGATGATCTCCCAGTGGATTCAGCGGCGGGTCCTCAAGGGCGAGCAGGCGCTTGTCGTCTCGGGCGTGCGCTACTGGACGCTTCGTTCCGCGTTGGAGTTCGGCCCCGCCGCTCCGCGCCCCCGACAGCCCGACATGGACGTTGCGCGGGAGATCGTCGCCGGCCAGGAGCCGGCCGGCTCCGGCGACATGCCGGCACTCGATGAGATGGCGGGTGCGTGTGACCTGCCGCCGATCGTCGGCCAGCAGGAGCTGCAGCAGATCTTCGGTGCGGTACCGCAGGGAACGCTGGCAACAGCCCTCGCCACAGGCAGGTTCGCCTCCCCGCGGTGGCGACTGTCGGGCTCGCCGCTGTGGCTCCTCGATGAGGTGATGGCGTCAGTGCCCGACCTCCAGGCCACGGCGCGGACCCTGACGTGGTCACCGGACGAAATGGTGCTGGCCCGGCTGCGGGACGGCACTTACGACGGGCCGGGGTCTGTCGTTCGCTCTCGCGGCCCGCGACGCCACGCAGAGTAATTGTACAAAACGGGCAACTGCATATAAGATATATGTAATATCCGACGGCAAGCGGCATTGCCCTACCCTTCTTGATCCGTAAAGATAGGTGTCATCTTTGACTGGGTGGGGCTCCTTTCTATGTGCCGGGCTGTCTCCACGCGATCCGATGGGCCGTCACCGCGGCCGACGGACCAACCTGACGGGAGTCTCTGTGTCCGAACCAGCCCAGCAACCCGCCTCCTCCAAGGCACACGAACCGCCCTCCTCTGCGGTGGCCATCCGGGCCGACCAGAACGAGTTCGACCAGAAGCAGATCGGTGCTCTCAACCTCATCAACAAGAGCATGGCAGACGCACCGAGAGGAATCCTCGCGGTCTTCTTTCACCACTGCGTTCGGACGGGCTTGGACCCCTTCGCCCGCCAGATCTACCTGGTCGGCCGCTCGGGGAAGGCGGGCATGCAGTACACGATCCAGACGGGCATCGACGGCGCCCGGCTCATCGCCCATCGCGCCGCAGCCAGAGACGCCGGGAGCCTTACCTACGAGGATGCCGTCTACTACGACTGGGATGGCAACAAGTACGAGGCGTGGCTGCAGAAAGGGCCGCCTGCGGCCGTCAAGGTGGTCGTCGTGCGGAACGACGCCAACGGCAGGTCCACCCGTTTCCCCATGATCGCGAACTGGTCCGAATTCGCCGCGTCCAACTGGGACCCGAAGGCGGGACAGTACGTGCTGGCGCCGATGTGGCAGCGCATGCCCGCGCACATGCTGCGCAAGTGCGCGGAGATGGGCGGCCTTCGTATGGCGGCACCGCAGGATCTCGCCGGCATCTACATCGATGAGGAGATGGCGGCAGCCGATGCCGAACAGGTCGCTGGCACGGCTGATGACGCGGCACAGCGGCTGCGGCAGGCGGCGGGCCTGGATGAGGTGGCCCAGCATGAGGGCGGCGAGCACGGAGCAGCTGACGCAGCGCAGTGACCAGCACAGGCCCCGCGCTTCGTGGGGCAGTGTCTTCTTCCATAGAGAGGCGACCATGACGAGCATATGGCCTTTGGCAGAGAAGGCCGACAGCGAAAGACCCCGCTCCCGCCAGCAGGAACTCGGCGCATCCGACACCGTGTGCGCCCGGCGCGCGGCGTACATACTGCACGGCTACGAGCGGACGGACGTCGGCGGCGACAACCGCAAGGCCATCCTCGGCACGTGGCTGCACGAGCCCATCCTGCTGCTCGCGCGCCGCGAGTGGGGGTGGCAGATCGAACGACGGGTTGAGAACTCGTGGTTGCGCGGGCACATCGACGCGGTGCAGTTCGACGAGGAGACCGCCGCCCGGCTGCCGAGACGGCTGCGTCCGCGGTTGCCGAGCCCGTCGCAGACCACCGTTGAGGACATCAAGACGAAGGGCTGGCGGGTCTGGCCGCGCGTCCTGCGCTACGGGGCGAGCGATGAGGAGAAGCGCCAGCTGCTGCTGTACGCGGGGCTCCTGGAGGCCCATGGGTTCGCCGACGTCCGGGGCCAGCGGCAGCTGGCCCGGGTGGGGCCGGTCAGAGTTGGCCGCATCCGGTTCCGGTTCATCAACCGGGACACCGGCGAGGAGCACGTTCAGGAACTCCCCTGCGACCGCGAGCAGATCAGGGAGGCGCAGGCGTGGGTTGCCACCGTGCGTGCCTCGTCGTCGCCGGAGCAGGTGCCGAGGACGCACGACGGCCCGGGGCTGTCGGCCATCTGCGACAACTGCCCCTGGCGCACGGCCTGCTGGGGAAACGGCGCGGCCCCGCAATCAGTCCTGATCAAGAGCGACACCGACCGCGAGGAGGCGTTGAGCGAGTACGTCTCGGCGTCTGAGCAGGCCGCTGCCCTCCGGAAGCGGATGAACAAGCTGCGGAAGATGCTGGATGCCACCTCGCCCGGCGTCTACGGCCAGAACCGACTGTCGTGGAGCGGCGACAACCCCGTTGAGTCGGATGACGGTGCGGCGATGGAGGCGCTGTTCCGCAGGGCCGATCTGCCGGTGCCCATGGTTCCCGACGTGCGGGAGATGTCCGCTCAGCTCATCGCGGCGGGCATCGCCGTACCTCGCGTACGGCATCCCACCAGGCGCACGCCGCGGACCATCAACGTCACCCCGTACAAGGGGTGACGTGAGCATTCACCTCATGGTGGCAGCCGCCTATTTGCCCTCGGACGTGCTGACGCCGACACAGAAGCTCGTGCTGATGAAGATTGCGGACTCCGCCGACGACCAGACCCGTCTGGCCACCCCGGGGGCTGACCGCATGGTCGCTTGGGCCGGGGTCGGGGAGAAGAGGGTCTTCACGATCGTCACGGAGCTGATCGCTCTCGGCCTGGTCGAACGTGTCCAGGTGGGACGTGCCGGCCGGCGTGCCCAGTACAAGGTGTTCCCGCTGATCGTGCCGACGATCCCCAGCACCGAGGAACTGCGGGAGCGGCGGGCCTCGGCTCTGGAACGGCCGAAGAACCAACGATTGGCCCGGCAGCGCACGGCTCCATCCCGGCCATCCCCGCCCGCTCGTACTCATGAAGATACTGAGAGGAGAGCCAAGCAGAGGAGCGGGCGGCAGGAATCGGAGGGGTTCCGCGACGGGAACCCACAGACGAAGGAGGCGAGGGTCACGCCCTCGGAACCCAGAGGGGTCCCCAGCGGAGACCCCAGGGGTTCCCGAGGGGGAACCTCTGTTCTTCCTTTTCCTTCCCACATGCCGTCCACCCCCCCACCCCCCACGCCCGTGGAACCGGAGAGCGGCTGTCCGAAGCATGAGCGGACCGCCGCGAACTGCCGCTCGTGCGGCACCAGTCCCCGGCAGCTGCGGCGTCGGCGCAAGGAGGAAACCAAGGCCCGGGATCGTGACCGCGCTGCCCGGTGGCTGCGCACGTTTGTGAGGGACCGCCAGACCCGGATCGAGGAAGCAGATCCCCAGGTAAGGGCGTCCGCGATCCGGGCCGCTCGTCAGGCCCTGCGCCGTGAGCCGGACGACGGCTGAGGCGCGAAGGCATTGTCGCTAGTGGCAGAATGCATATAAGATATATGCAACCCCTGCTTGCATGAACCCCTTCTCCTGCCTGCCTAGAAGTAGGTGTCATCTTTGAAAGGAAAGTCTGACATGTCTGCGGATCGAGAGCCTTCCCATGTGGGACAGTCGAACGCCGTCCAAGCGCTCGTACCTGGATTCGCCCGCCAGTACGAGCCTTTGCTCACGGCGCTCGCCTGCCTGGGATGGCGGGCACAGCTCGCCGTCACCGCCAAGAAGCGGCTGACCATACGGAGCAGCTACCAGGGGCACCATCTGACGATCACCAACGGTGAGGCCGGCTTGCCTAGCCGCATCGTCGAGGTGACGGGCTGGGTCGCCGAGATAGCTCATCCGAACGGGTCAGGCCGCACCGAGACGGTCTACGACAGCGCCACCGGCGTTCAGGTCCCCCAGGGGGCGGCGATCTACCCGCTCATCCATCACCTCATGGTCCTGGCCAAAGCCTTCTCCGGCCGGTTCCCCGTGGCTCTATCCGCCCTGGGCCTCGTGTCGCTGACCACTACGGCGTCTCATGCCAGCAGTACCGACTTGGGTCCGGGTGAGCCCTTGGCTCTCGCCGTCGCCCGCTTCGGAGATGCCACTGCCGAACTGGAGGCGACAGACGCCGTCCGCCTGTGGCGATGCGCGCATCACGGATCGGGCCCCGTGTCCGTCTGGGATGTCCACGGCGACATCTGCGTGCTGCGTGTTACCAAACCCCAGCACGACCCCCACCGCAGGTTGCGCCACGTGGTGACCGCCAGCCGCTGACCGCCGGCTGGGCGCCGCCGCCTCCCGTGCGGCGGCGCCCAGCGCCAACCGAACAGAGAGAATCATGGCTAGATCAGTCCACCTGCTCAGCGGCGCCGGCGGCGACGCAACGGGGTTCAAGGAAGCGGGTATAGAGCCGATCCTCGGGATCAACCACTGGCAGCCCGCCGTTGACACCTTCCAAGCCAATCACCCACAGGCCAAGGCCCGCTGCGCTGACGTGGCGAACTACCCGATGCGGTTCCTTCCCAAGGCCGAAATAGCCTGGGCTTCGGTGATCTGCTGGGAAGTCAGTCCTGCCGGCGGCCTCGGATACCGCCATGTTGAATTCGACGAAGACAGCGGCGACTGGAAAGAACCCGACCGTGATGCGTTCCAGCAGACCCGGGTAACCGGCTGGTGCGTAGTCCGCGCCGCAGAAGCACGCCGCTACCCGGTGATCGTCGTCGAGAACGTCGTCGAGTTCGCCCGTTGGCCCCTTTTCTCGACATGGATCAAGGCGATGGAACTCCTTGGATACCGGGCCAAAATCATCTCGGTATCTTCAGCACACATAGGAGACGGCGACAATCTTCACGCACCTCAATGGCGGGACCGCATCTACATCATTTTCACCCTCCGCACCATGAGCCCTCTGAATCTCACGCCGAGGCCCCTTGCCTTTTGCGAGTCATGCGGGCGCGATGTCCGCGCCCGCCAGAACTGGAAGCGGCCAGGGCGGCGGCGCGTCGGTAAATATAGGCAACAGTATGTCTACCGCTGTCCAACCTCAAAGTGCTTTCGGGTAGTCGAACCGTACATACGCCCGGCGGCCGATATCATCGACTGGGATGATATCGGGGATCGGATCGGTGACAGGGCCGAGCCACTGGCAGAGTCCACTATGGGGCGCATCCGAAGAGGACTCGCCAAGCATCCGGCCAGTCCGTCCGTCGTCACCTTGACGCACGGCCGGCAAGGGGGTGACCGGTCCTTTTCCCCGGACGCCTGGCCCCTGCCGACGCGTACCGCCAAGCTTGGCGAGGGTCTGCTTGTGCCGGTGGGCGGCACGTGGAACAAGACCGCGGTCCCCACAGGAACAGCGATGCGGACCCTCACCACCAGGGAGAGCCAGGCGCTGGTCTCCCCGCCGTTCATCGTGGAGTACCGCGCCCACCAGTCGGCCAGCCCCGTGACCCGGCCCCTGAGCACGGTGACAGCAGGAGGGCGGCATCACGCCCTGGTCATCCCGTACCGGAAGGCCAGCCCTCGCCCGGCGGATGAGCCGTTCCACACCATGGCAACCCGAACGTCAGCGGCAATCGTCCAAACGGCACCGTCCGTTGAGGACTGCTATTTCAGGATGATCAAGCCCGAGGAGCAACTGCTCGCTCAGCGCTTCCCGCCGGATTACATCACCACCGGTAGTAAAGCTGATCGCACGCGCATGGCCGGAAATGCGGTAAGCGTCAATATTGCGCGCTGGATTGGTGAGGCGCTCGCCGAGATTGTATGAGCAATGCTCAAGGGAAAGGAAGAGGCATGTTCCCCGGCGAACCGCATGTTCAGCACGCCCCCGTAGAGGCCCTTCGCCAACTCATACGCGATTACCGGTATCTGCCTCGCCTGGAGTGGTCAATCAAGGAGAACGGCGTTCTCGCTGGTACCCAGTACGCCGCCCACGCGTCGCTTGACGTTCTGCGCGAATACAGGGTAGTTCTGGGCGGGATTATCGAGCCGACCGATGTCGTATTCCGCTTGCGCGGCCAGCCGATGCGCATGCACCAGCTCAGGGCGACGTGGAGAGACGTTCCAGTGGCAGTTCGGGTTCCCGTTCACGAACCCCGTGACATAGGTCCGATATATGGGATCCACTTTCACAGGACCGGTGGTATTGATCCATGAAGATTACTTGCTGGGCCGTAGTGGCGGCTTTCCTCGCTATTGTCCTGTGCCGTCTGATGCTGAGCTTGACGGAACACCACGACAAAGTGCGGCGGGGGAAACGCGGGATCCCGAAGCACCGTTCATGCGGGGGTCACAGGGCCAGCCCCCCAACAAGTGGCGAGTCATCACCCGGAGGTAACGGGTGACCCGGACCCGGACACTGATCACCTCCCCGTGGATTTTCCGAGCCCCCTGCCGGGGAGATCTGCGCTTCTCGCCGGCAGATGACGACGAGCAGATCACCATGCACGCAGCTATTGAACTCCTGGATGTGTGTGCGGGCTGCCCCTTCCGGAGACCATGCATCGAACGCGTCCAGCCGCAGCAGTCAGGCTTCGACGGTGTCTGCGGAGGATGGCTGTGGCGCAACGGCGGAGCGCTGGCGGAGTGCGCCGGTGCCGACCCCGCCGACCTCCATGCAGAGGGCCCCCCGTACTCAGTGTGCGGGACACCCTCCGGGGCCAAGGCCCACCGCCGACGGCGAGAACCGAGCTGCCAGGCATGCCTGGCAGTCGAACGAGAACAACAACGCCGGCGCCAGCGCCGGGAGCGAGACCGCTCCACGACCAAAGCGAAATAGGAGACATCTTTGAAAGCGATAAAGGCTACATTGGCCGAGCCTGGAAGCGTTGGACAACCGCATTCCCCGGAAGCCCCCAGCGTGCCCTCCGGCATACCGCGCATCGCCACGCGCCCGCCGGAACTGCGCGCCTTCTCCTTCGGCGGTGGCTGGCAATCCATGGCCGTGCTCGTGCTCGCAGCACGCCGAGAACTGCCCTACCGCCACTTCATCTTCGCGAACGTGGGCTCCGACAGCGAACACCCCGGCACACTGGAGTACATACGACAGTGGGTCCGCCCCTACATCGCCGCACATCGCAGGATGACGTTCACCGAGGTGCAGCGAACACGATCGGACGGGTCCGTCGAGACCCTGTGGGGCCGCCTGACCAAGCTCGGTTCCAGGGCTCTGCCCATACCCGTCCGGATGTCCAACGGCGCACCGGGCACGCGCAGCTGCACGGCGGACTTCAAGATCCACACCATCGGCCGCGAACTGAAACGCCGGGGCGCCACGGAGCGGATACCGGCCAGCATCGGCATCGGCATCTCCGTGGATGAGTTCGAGCGCGCCAACCGGCGACGGTCAGAGCCGTACGAACGGATCGAGTACCCACTCCTAGACCTGGGGATCCGACGCCACGAAATACCCGCGATCCTCGCAGAAGCTGGGCTGCCCGTTCCGCCCAAATCCGCCTGCTATTTCTGCCCACTCCACAGTGTCGGAACGTGGATGTCCATGAGGGCAGAAGAGCCCGAACTGTTCCAAAAAGCCGCAGCGCTTGAAAACACCCTCAACGCGCGCCGCCGCAGGCTCGGCCGAGACGAGATCTACCTCAGTCGATACGGAATGCCACTATCCACCGCATTCCCCGAGGGCTCCCAGTTCCTTCCGGATGACGAAGCCGCAGACAAAGGGTGCGACTCCGGATGGTGCATGACCTGACCCAGTAAAGCTCCGTACCCCAACCCACAAAGGATCAGTAATGACGCATGAACCGCACATCCAGAGATTCATAGAGACGTTCGAGCTGCGGGGATTTGCAGCCCTGATCGACGTGACAGTGGATGACCTTCTGAGGGCATTCGAACGCGACATTCTCCAGCCCATACACCGGGAGTTCATCCAAGGTCCCCCTGGATTCGATGCGGCGATGGCTGCCGTCGAGAACCACACAGAGGAGAATCTGGTCGCCACCATCCTGATTCGGGCACTGGAAAACGCAGGACGGGGAAGAGACGCGAGGCTGATCCGCGACGTTCAGAACGCGTCCTTGCTGCCCCTCACGACCTCTGCCCCGGCCGGCATAGGAACCAAATCCCGGTACCAGGAAGATCCACACGTCCAGCACGCGATCCGCATCTTCATCGCGGCCGGTCTGCACCCGGCACGTGATACCCGACCCGCACCGGACAACACAGGGTTCTTCGTCGTCCCTGTTTTGGATACGCCAGGGCGCGTCATCATCCGACACGATGAGGACGCTCTCCAGCGGCAGGGATTGACCGGCGGACGTCACGCCTACGTCCGCATCATGACGCTTGCAGGGTGGGCAATCCCTGAAACCACAGACGAGACGAACCTGACCGTGGCGCAGAACCCGGCTGGCTCCCTGCCCTGCATGGCAGTTGAGGCTGACGACTCCGATGTGTGGCCGTTCTACACTCGCCCGGGTCTGCCCGTCGACCGCGAAGCGTTCGATGCCCACTGCAATCAGTACGGTCTGGGCGAACACCAGCGATCAGCGATCCTCAAATCCATCCCGCACTTCTTCCACTTCCAGAAGGCCAGATTCGAGGCCCTGGGTAAAGCTAACCATCAGGCCGAAACAGGGCACCTATCCAAAGCCACCCTGGAACTTCTTATCCGTGCCGCGGTACTGTTCTTCACCGGACATGAAAAGGAGGCAATGGCCCTCAATCTCACGTTCGTCTGACACGCCACCAAACAACGGCCCCGGCTCACCCGAGCCGGGGCCGTCCCCCATTCCCTAGTGAAGAAAGCAGGATGAAGGAAGGGAATGATGAACCTCCCGAAAGTCCATGCCGATAACCGCAGAGCTGCGCCGAGGTGGGCGAAAGAGGCCAAGAAAAAGCGACAGAAAGAAGCATATGCGCCAGTAGCCCCCGTGAGAATCAGCAAACCCCGCGGGAGCCGCGAGAGCCATGCCTGGGCTATCGCAGAGAGCATCGCACCGGCTTGGTACAAGCAAAACCCTGGGCGCGACTTCATTATCCCGATCGGAGTCGTGGCAGCGCTCTCACTGATCGAGGCCGACCACAAAAAACGAGATCAGAACGCCCGGGATATTCTCGCCCTTCCGGCCGAGGAGCTTCCCAAACTCTTCTCCAACTTGTGGGCATCCACCTGGATTCGACAGCCCAGCCTCATCACCATGGCCCAGCCATTGATCGAGTGGACCGAACGGGGCAACCTGTCAGAGGCCGAAATCCAAGGAGTCGGTGCCGTAACCGAGACGGTCCTGACCCAAGGAATTCTTGAGCTGACAGCAGACCCTGACCCGTGGACGAGATCCGCCGTCGACGTACTCGGGCCGGTGGTCACGAGCCTGCGAACCACAGGACAACAGAAAATGAACGCGGAGATCCACACCCCCTCGCCAGTGGCAAATTTGATGTCCAAATTCACCCTGGGTACCAAGCCGCCACCCCGAGGAGCCTGGATATCCGATCCCGCCTGCGGCACCGGCTCTCTGCTGCGAGCCACAGCACATGAACTGTGCGACCAGGGTCTCAACCCCCGCGACTACTACTGGTACGCCAACGACATCGACCCGGTGGCAGCAGCCGCCATGTCCGTGAACGCCATCGTGTGGGGCCTCGGCCCGACTCTCGTCAGCTGCGGCAACGCCCTTGGAGAGGAAGACCTGTTCGCCCAGGCTCTCAAACAACACTCACAGATCATCGAATATCGGGACCACATCGCGAGGTTCGCGGGGATGGCCACGGCCATGCAGAAGACGCTGGCCCTCCTCAGCGACCCGACATGACCCTAACCACCCCCGAACCCGAACCCGGACCCGCGGCCCTCATCCACTGCCCCGATTCGGCATCTCCACACGCCACGTGGCAGGGGCCCAACATCGTGCACGATCGCGGGGCCATCGACTTCCGTCACTCCGACGCCGGCCACCGCATCGGCATGCGGCTCAGCCTCGACGGCCTCGTGGCACAACTGTGGATCACCGCAGGTGCAATCCCGCCACCCGACCAGCCAGAGCCACGGGCGCCCGAAGAGAAAGCCGCACAGCAAGTCGCCCAACACAGACGTCTGCAACCAGGCCGGACCTGGCATGTCCTCGTCTACCCCCGCGATACCCCCGACCTAGAGGAGGCCATCACGACCGCCGTCAAAGAACAGCTCATCCCCGCACTCAAAGAGAAGCCCAGACACATCCCAGACCGAAAGAAGAAAGCGCCCAATGCCTGAACCAATACCATTCAACCACTCTGAAATGGTTGAAAGCCTTCAATTCGCCCCCGCGCTCTACCCGGAGAACGAAATCGTCATCCGACCGACCCGCAACAACACCAACGCAACCAGGCTCTACATCAGCCAGGGCATCCCCGATGGCCCCGCCAGTCGGCCAACCTACGCCCAAGATCTCGCCCATTTCGTCAGAAAAGCCACCAGCAGCCACAACGAACCCGCCACAGGCACCATCGTCTACGTCGTACCGAAACCCACACCCCTCGACCAATTCCAGAACGCCGCCGACAACGCGCAACCGCTCATCACCGCCCTGCGCAACGAACTGGCCGCCATCGACCTGCCCGTCACCGCCTCCATCTGCATCGCCGGCGGCCTGTGGCGCGCATATGAATGCTCGGCCCCTGAGTGTTGCAGCCACTTCGCCCGACCCCTCATCCAGGGACGCGTGACACGTGAGTACCTAGCTCTCGGCGCCCGACCCGCCCGCACCCGCGCCACCGTAGAGAAGGAACTGCTCCCTATCCGGGGGGGAAAAGCCATCCAGCTCAGAGCACACCTGGCCCAGAGCCAGCACCGCGAGCCACCACAGTCTGACCACTGGATGAGCGGGATCAAGGGACCGTCTACCGCGATCCTGCAGGGCATACGAAACGTCACCGACAACCTACCCATCCCCTCAAAACTGGGGGCCACCGTCATCAGTGACCTCCAACAAGACCTGGAGCAGGCATTCGCACTGGAAATGATCGAGGACGAGCTACCTCACGCACACCAACTTTGGCGCACTCTCGTACCCCGATGCGTATACCCGTACGAGAGATTGGCCCTGCCGTTGCTGGCCCTGCTCAGCTGGACGTCTCAACACCTTGGGGACCAGGCCCTCGCCCAGGTCTCCTACGAACGCGCCCTCCGCATCGACCCCAGTAACCGATTGGCCATCGAGATGCGCACTACCTGTGGGGATGCCGAGGCGCGCATGTCGGCACGGAACCTCTATGCGACCACACGATGGGCAAGAACCCGTATGCGACCGCGAAGGGATTAGCAAGCTGACGCCTACCGGTGGATACTGCCCTGCAGGAGGAGAAGAGCCTGTGCATGCCCGTGACGCCCAGGACGCTGTGAACGGCCCTTCGGCACGCCTCCGCCGCGCCTTCTGGGGCCAAGCTGGGGACACGAGACCGACGTAGCATGTACAAGGATCGGTGAACCTTGATTTCTGACCCGATGGGCCCACTTGCCTCACAGTCCGTCTGACCTGGGAGCTTGCGACTCTGGCGAGGATGAAGCTATGAAGATCAAGTAGGCCCCAGTCTCACTCGTAATGCGTAGGTCAAGGGTTCGATTCCCTTAGGCGGCTCACCCAAAGGCCAGGTCAGACATTTCTGACCTGGCCTTTCGTGTGCCTGCTCTCGGCTCGTGGCGTCAGTCCACGAATTCGACGCTCTTGAATGTCGCGGACGTGTGTTTGCCGGGTTCGACGGGTTCGGGTTGTGAGCCGGGGCAGTTCGCGTGGGTGTAGAGGAGTGCGGTGGCGTCGGTGCCGTTGATGACGACGCCGTTGCCGGTGAGGTTGTAACAGCGGTTGGAGGCTGGGTTCTTGAGCGTCTTCTGGGGGGCGCTCCGGTAGTAGATGAGCGTGCCCAGGGCGGACTCCCGGATCCAGATGCTGTTGAAGTCGAGATCACGCTGAGAGCCCGGGGAAACCGTCATGAAAGAGCCCGCGCAGTTCGGGCTGGTGAAGAGCAACACCTCCCGGTTGGTCTGGTTGTCGACACCGACGCCCCCCGGGGCGGGGTAACAGATCCCCGCTCGCGGGTCGACGATCGTGCCGACGTCGTCGGGCGGGGTGTAGGTGAACGTTCCGGTCGCGGCGCCGGCCGGGCCTGTGGGCAGCGTCAGTGCCAGGGTGAGGGCGAGCACGGTGAGCACGGAGCGGGAAGTCGCCACGGTGTTCCTTTCAGGGGACGGCACGGCCGGCACCGCTCGGCCGGCCCGCCTCGCGGCGGGCCGGCGGCCGCACGAGGGTCAGGGAAGGAACATGACGCTCTTGAACTCGGACTCCGTGTGCTGCTGCCCCGGTTCGAGGGAGATGGCCTGGGTGCCGGCGCAGTTCGGCACGGAGTACAGCAGCGCGTGGGCGTTGGTGCCGTTCGAGGTGCTTCCGGCGCCGGTGACGTTGTAGCAGACGTGGTTCGCGGGGTTGTTGAGGAAGCCGAGGGTCTTGTCCAGCTTGAGGTAGGTGAAGGTGCCGGTCGCGGCGTACGCGCTGGTCGTCGTTCCCAGCGCGAGCGCGGCGGCCGCCCCCACGGCCGCCGCGCACAAGGCGATGCGCTTCATGTCCGCTGTTCCTTCCGTCCGGGATGATGTGTCCTCCCTCAGCCCCGCTGGGCGCGGTGATCAGCACCTGCCATTACTCCGTGCGCTCAGTGGTGACTGTGTGGAGTGACGCTGTCAGGCTTGCACGTCCATCGACCGGACAGGACGGCGCGCGGCCACATTGCCCGGCAGCGCTCGCAGCGCGGCCCCCCGGCCTTCGCGCCACTTCACACCCGGCGGGTGTGCCACGCTCCCACCGAACAGGGGCTGGGTCCGAGGAGGCGCGTGCGTGCCGGGCTGGGCAAATGTCGCGGATCTCTCTACGGTGGGTGTCCGACTGGCCACGGGTTGAGGGGGCTGTGTGGAAGCCGAGTTGGCGGCGCTTGCCGCGGCGGGAGCTACGACGCTGGTTGGGCTCATGGTGTCGGAGTCGTGGGAACGGGCGAAGAGCGGGCTGGCCCGGTTCTTCGGGCGGCGGGCTTCGGGCAGTGCCGCCGAGGAGGAACTCCAAGCGGCGAGTGAGGAGTTGGACAGGGCGCGGGCCGTGGGGGACGCGGCGGTTCAGGCGGATGTCCAGACCCGGTGGCAGCAGCGGCTGGAAGGGATGTTCCAGGAGGATCCCGGCGCCGCCGAGGAGCTGGCGCGGCTGCTGTCCGGGCTCGCGCCGGACGCGTCACGTACCTTCGTCGATCTTGTCGCCGGAGTGGTGAACAACTACGGTCCGGTCCTCCATGGATCGCATATCCATGGTGGTATTACTTTCAATATTCCGTCGGCACCGTCGGGTCTTGCCGTCAAGCCCGATCAAGTGCCCTCCGTGACGGTCCCGTTCAGCAATCGGACAAGCGAGCTTGCTGCCCTGGACGAGACGCTCGGCTCCGGGGCCGTCGATGTCAGGGTGCTCGAAGGACTGCCCGGAGTCGGCAAGTCGACGACGGCCTGGCAGTGGGCGGCAAGGGCCCGGGGGCTCTTCCCGGATGGACAGCTGTACGTGGATTTCGCGGACCTGCGTGACCGGTCCGCGCCGGGGAGCGCCGTCGGTGCGGATGTCTCGGAGGCCCTTGCCATGTGCCTGAGGTCGCTTCAGGGAGGCGACAACGGCATTCCGGATTCGCTCGCGGAGCGGACCAACCTGTTCCGGTCGCGCTCGGCCGCTCTGCGCATCCTGCTCGTCCTCGACGACGTGACCCAGCCCGCACAGGTTCGTGCGCTGATCCCCAAGGGCGCGGGCAGCGCCGTACTGGTCACGAGCCGGCGGAGACTGGGTGAACTGGCCATGGACGGCGCCCGGTTGATCTCCGTCAAGCCGCTGGACGCACCTGGCGGCCTGACGCTGCTGAAGGACCGGTGCGGCGCTGAAGCGGTCGAGGCCGAACGGGAAGCCGCCGAGCACCTCGTGGAGTTGTGCGGCGGCCTGCCGGTGGCGCTCCAGATCGTCGCGGCACGGCTGGTCACCGATGACCATCTCACCATGACGGCACTGGCCGCCGAACTGGACGACGAGGCCGGACGACTGGCCGGCCTGGCACTGGACGGAGAGGAGTCCGCGGTGTCCGCTGTTCTGGGTCCCTCCTACCGGCTGCTGCCGCCCGAGGCCGCCCGGCTCTACCGGCTGCTCGGCTGGCTGCCGACCGGGATCTTCGACGCCGGTGTGGCGGCGGTCGCCGCGGACATCGACACGAGGAGTGCGAAGCGCCTGCTGGGGGTTCTGGTGAAGGCGAGCCTGGCGGAGGCCACGGATGACGGCCGCTACCGCATGCACGATCTGGTCCGGCTGCACGCGAGGGAGCGCGCGGCCCGGGAGGAGCCGGTTACGGAGCGGGACGCACTGACGCAGCGGGTGGGCACGCACTACCTCGTCCTCACCGCACTGGCCGATCGCGCCCTGCGGCAGGACCGGCTGCGGATCGCCGAACTGGACGGCCTGCTCCGGGACGCCGAGGACCCCTTCGCCGCCGCCGGCGGGCCGGATCCGCTGGAGTGGCTCCACACCGAGCGTCCCGCCATCCTCGCGGTGCTGCGGACGGCCGTACAGCACGGGCTGTTCACCCTGGCCTGGCAGCTCGCCGAAGCGTTCACCGTGCTGTTCCTGCACAGCCGCTATCTCGGGGCGTGGAAGGAGTCGCTGGAGCTGGGTGCCGAGGCGGCGGCATCGGCGGCGGCAGCGGCCAGTACGGCCGGCGAGATCGCGGAGGCCACGGCGGGCGAGGCCAGGCTGCGCAGCCTGCTGTCCCGCCCGCTGCTGGACCTCGGTGAGAACGACCGCGCGGGCGCGGAACTGGAGAAGTCCGTCGCCCTGGCCGAGACCTCCGGGCACCTTGTACTGCGCGCCTCCGTACAGGAGTTTCTCGGACGGTACCGGGATCTGTTCGAACCGGCGCGCGCCGTCGAGGCGTACCAGCTGTCCGTTGAACTCAACGAGCAGGCCCGGGAATTCCGTGGCGCCGCCCTCGCCCGCTACTTCCTCGGGTGTGCGCAGAACGCCCGGGGCGATCACGCCGAGGCCATGGTCACGCTGCGCCGCGCGCGGCGGGATCTGGAGACCCGCGCGGAGCCCGACCGGCGGATGGCGGCCCGGGTGACCGCCGCCATCGGCGTCGTGCACGATCATCTCGGCGAGAGTGCCGAGGCGATCCGCGAGCTGAGTGAGGCGGCCCGGGTGCTGGGCGAGGTGCGGGCGACGCACTACGAGGCGCAGGCCCTGGTGCAGCTTGCCGACATCGCGGAGCGGACGGGAGGCCGCGAGGAGCTGGTGCGCGAGTGCCTGGGCCGGGCCGTCGCCATCCATGAGGCGGCCGGCAGCCGGTTGGCGGAGGGTCTGCGGCGGCGCTGGGAGGACCTCGATCGCTGAGGCCGGTTCGTGGCGCTTATCCGATCGGCCGGGTGGGACGAAGGCGGAGGACGACGTCCTCGTCCCGCCGGTCACCGGTCCGCAGCGTCACCCAGGTGTCGTGCAGCGGAAGACCAGCGCGCAGCGCGGCGTACACGACGGCGGCCGGCAGGCCCGGATCCCGGTCCTGGCCGGTGGCCGCCGTCTCCACGATCCGGCCGTCCCTGAGCCCGACCAGACAGCGGCCCCCGCGTACGCCCGACGCCGCGAGGAGGCTGCCGGGCCATTGGGCGAGGGTCTCCTCGATCCAGCGCAGCGCCTCCACCGACGTGGACGCGGGGCGGCGCCGGAGGAGTACGGAGGCGCTTTCGGTCAGCCGGCGGTCGCGCTCGTCGTCCGCGCAGGCCAGATGGGTGACGTGGGCGGGGGAGTCCTGGCGTGCCCCGTCGTACGCGGACACGGCGGCCGGAAAGCGGCGCACGGTGACGGTCGGCGCGGCACGGTCTCCGCCGAGGCCGGTGGTCACTTCCCATGAGGTGACGGAGGCGGCGGGCGGATCCGGCACCGGCAGTATCGGGGGAGACGGTGGTGGGAACGGCGGTTCCGGGAGCTTCAGCAGATGGTAGAGGGCGGTACGGAGCCGTGCGAGGGCATGGCCCGGTTCGGCGAAGGCCCGCTCCGCGACGGCGGCGTACCGCTGGGGCGAGTGCCCACGTACGACCTCCGCCACCTGCCGGAGCAGATCCCCGCCGGTGTCCAGGCGGGGCGCGACGGCCGCCAGGTCGTGTACGGCCGTCCCCGGCACCGCGTCATCGCCGAACGCGGCCAGCAGCAGCGGCGTACCGGCTGCCGCGCCGTACAGCGTCACCGAACCGTGGTCGCCGATGAGGACGTCCGCGGCGACGAGCGCCGGCCGCCAGGCGTGGACGGGCGGCATGAGCAGCAGACCCGCGTCCAGGGCGGCGGCTTGCAGGGTGCGGAGCTGCCAGCCCCCGTGGGCGGACCAGACATTGGGGTGGACGATCGCGCCCACCCGGTAGTCGTCGTAGGGCAGTTGGGAGAGGAGGCGCGGGAGGAGGGTGGGGTGACAACCCAGGAGCGAGGTGGGCCCCCAGGTGGAGCTGACCATGATCAGCCGCTGGTGCTCGGTGACCCCCAGCGCCTCCCGGTACGCCGTCCGGTGTGGCCGGCTGCCGACCAGCTCGTCGAAGCACGGGTCCCCCACGACCAGGGTGTGTCCGGCGGCCTTCGGGTGGCTGGTGAGCAACTGCGTTTCCTGTGCCGGATGCGACACCGTCAGCCAGGCGCGGCCCGTCTCCAGCAGGGAGTCCGGTACGACGCCGGAGAGCCGGTTCGCCGAACTCCGGGAGTCCGGAACGTACTTCTGAAATCCGACGCCGTGCGGCAGCACCAGCACCGGACAGCCGCCTTCCGGCACGTCGATGTTCTCGCTGGCGGAGAGGATGAGGTCGGGGGTGAGGTGGCCCAGTTGTTCCCAGGGCATGACCCGGCATCCGTGGGTGTGGAGGAGGTCGAGGACCCCGGCGTTGAAGGCGGATGTGCGGTCGTAGGCGAAGACGACCGTCACACGGCTGTCGCCGCGCAGCAGCGATGGCAGTGCTTCGAGGGCGCGTACGGTCGAGGTGACCGTACGGGCGGCGACGACGAGGGTGCGTTCGCCGTGGAAGGTGCTCCAGCGGTGGGCGTCCCGCCCTACAGGTACGCGAAGCGGCCGGTCATCGAACAAGGTGGCCGCCGCCCCGGACCATCCCGCTCCGCCGGCCGGTCAGCGGCTCGCGGCTCGCGGCTCGCGGCTCGCGGCTCGCGGCTCGCGGCTCGCGGCTCGCGGCTCGCGGCGAGGGTCCTTTATCGTGTTTCAATCCTCTTGGCAATCTTTCGGGCGATTTGTGGCGCGTAAGCGGACGGGTGAACGCGTACACGGTAACGAATCACCCCACGTCAGGGTGCGGTGGACAGGCGGGATCCGATGCCGTGGAAGTGGGCACCGATGGTTGTGGCGACCTGGCCGGCCTGCGCGAAACCCTGCGCCGCACGGGCGGCGGCGCCCGCTAGGTTCGCAGCCGGGCGGTGAGGGTGCGGCCGTGGAGTTGATGGGTGGTGGCGGTCACGTGGGTGGCGTGGCGGGTGGTGTGGGTGTGGATTCCCTCGTCGGACTCGATCGTGTGCAGGGGGCGGCCGTGCAGGGTGAGGGAGATCGTCGGGCGTTCCGTTGTCGGGTCGCTGATCGCGATCGACAGGGTGCCGTCCTTGGCGGTGTGGAGGATGACGGATGCAGGGCCGTCGATGGTCAGGTTCCGGGTGTGGTGGGGGCCGGGGGTGAAGGTGTTGGCCATCAGGAGGGACAGGCCCTTGTGCTCGATGGCCTGGAGGTCCGGGGTGTTGGCGAGCAGTGACAGGCGGCCGTCCGCATAGGCCGACAACTGTGCTGCTGTGGCGTTCGGGACCAGGGCGTAGGCCAGTGACAGGGGCCGGGCGCCCGGTGGTTGGTGCACGGTGAGGGTGAAGACCTGCTTGGTGACCGGGGTGTCGGGGTTCGCCGTGCGGATCAGGCGGCGGCTCCTGGTCACGGTGTCGATGGCCGCCGTGGGCTGTGGTCCGGTGAGGAATACGTAGCCGAGCGAGAAGTCCGGTCCCGCGCAGCGCAGCCACGGCGGTGGGCCGGGGCGGCGGGTGACGGTGAGGGTGTCGGACGGTGCCGCGATTCTGGTGTCCAGGGTGGTGGTCACGGTGCGGCCGGCCGGGTCGCCCACGTTCGCCGCCAGGATGATGATCTCGTCGTCCAGCATGAACCAGGACTTGGTGGCACGGGCGTTGGCGTAGGTCACGAAGTCCGCCGGGAGTTCGTGCCGGGCCGCGTGGGCGGCGTCGTCGCCGAGGATCAGGGCCGCCGTGCCGTAGGGGCCGAGGTGGGCGCCGCCGGAGTGGGTGTTGGTGGCGCGGGGGAAGTAGACGTACCGGTTCTGGAGTTCGGACGACGCGGTGAAGCCGGCCGCCGGGTTGTCGTACCAGGCCGCCCCGTACAGCTCGGGGATCGTGCGGCGGGTCTCCACCGGGGCGGTGACGCCCGCCAGTTGGTGCGGCGGCACCGTCGTGCAGTGGTCGACGCCGTACGCCCGGGTCTGGTCCTGGCCGGCGAGATAGAGGTGGTGCGCGCCGTCGCCCTGGAACCAGGGCAGCAGGTTCTCGCCGTTCATGTATTCGTACTTACTAATCCGGCTGGAGCTGCGGGCCAGCGCGAAGGCGTAGCCGGGGCGCCGGTGGACCGTACGGTCCATGGCGTTGAATGCCGTGTGGCGCTCCGGTGCCCCGAGGTCCTGGGCCGGTATCGAGGGGTCGGCGAGGATGTCGGCGTAGCGCGCCACGCTGACCGGTGACACGAAGGTGGCGGGGTCCAGGGCCGCCTTCGAGGTGTGCCGGAGGTGCTTCACGTACCCCTTGAGCGCCGGCACATGGTCGGCCAGGTCGGTGACCGCCTCCACGATGGTGGCGACGCCCGCGTAGCCGGTCTCGGGGCGGGAGACGGTGCGGCCCTTGACGATCTCCATCAGCCAGCCCTCGAAGATGAGCGGGGCGAAGCTGTCCGCCACCCAGCCCCGTACGACGGCGGCCAGCGCGGCGGTGTCGGTGTAGTCGGTGCCGTGCAGGAATTGGATGGTCTGTACGGCGCGGGTGAGGAGGTTCTTGCCGTAGGCGCCGGTGTAGGCGACCGAGTCGTGCTGGATGAACGAGCCGTCCGCGTGGAAGCCGTCGCCCTCCTCGACCGTCGCGTACACCGTGAGCTGGTCCGTGACCGCCTTGGCGATGCGCGCGTCGTCGCCCGTCACGGCGCCCTGGAGGATGCGGTTGGTGGTGATGTCGGCGAGGTTGGCACCGGTGTGGAAGCGGGAACCGAGGTCGACGTCGCCGTCCTTGCCGTTGCGCAGGTAGGCGTCCATCGAGGTGAGGTAGGTGGCGGTCAGGGCGGGCCGGTACGTGGCGAGTTCGTCCCTGAGGAGTACGAGGGTCTTGGTGACGCTCGTGGAGATGCCGATCTCCCAGGTGAACCAGTTGCCGTAGTAGCCCGTCGACTGGTCGCCGTAGTACGTGTCGTGGAGCCGGGCCAGGGCGTCGATGACGCGCCGCTGGGTGGCGGGAGTACGGGTGGCGGTGAGGGCGATCTCGTACAGGTTGCGGTAGGTGGTGTTGAGGTTCGGGTCGCTGGTGCCGAGGGGGAGCCCCCGGAAGAGTTCGCCGGGGCCTGCGGCGTCCATCGCGGTGAGGTGGGCCTGTGCCGTGGACGCCATGGCGGCGAGCTTGGCGGCCACTTCGGGGCGGGCGTTGGACTCGGCGGTGCCGGTGAGCAGGGCGGTGGCGTTGCCGAGGATGGCGGCGTGGCCGGGGCTGATGGCGGTGGCCCGCGCGTGTGGGGGCGCGGCCACCGCCAGCAGGGCGGACGTGGGCAGGGTCGTCAACAGGGAGCGGCGCGAGAGCGGCAAGGGGGATCTCCCAACTCACCCGGAGCGGGCTGCCCCTTCACCGAACCAAGGCGGGTTCCGCCTGTCAATGGGACAGATCCAGCAGCACCTTGGAGGCGGTGGTGCGGTCGCCGGCCAGGTCGAATGCCTCGGCGGACCGTTCCAGCGGGAAGGTGTGGGTGACGATCGGACCGACGGGCAGCCCGCCGGCCAGCAGGGACAGCGCCTCGTCGAACTCGGTGTCGAAGCGGAAGGCGCCGCGCAGGTCGAGTTCGCGGGTGACCGCCACATTGCCCAGCAGGCCGACCTCGCCGGGCGGCAGCAGGCCGAGCAGGACGACGGTGCCGCCGCGCCGGGTGCGTTCCACGCAGGTGCGCAGGCCGGCCGGGGCGCCGGACGCCTCGATGGTGATGTCGAACGGGGCGGCCCAGGCCGGGTCCTCGGGGCGGTCCGCCCGTACGGTGGCGGTGGCGCCGACCTCGGTGGCGATCCGCAGCGGCTCGTCGACGAGATCGCTCACCACGATCTCGGCGGCGCCCTTGTGCCGCAGCGCGGCGACCACCAGGCAGCCGATCGGGCCGGCGCCGGTGACCAGGACGCGTCGGCCGGTTACGTCGCCGGCCCGGTTGACGGCGTGCAGGGCGACGGACAGCGGTTCGGCGAGCACGGCGCGGTCCAGGTCGAGGCCGGGCGGCAGGGTACGGAGCTGGGCCGCGGGCACGCTGATGAGCTGGGCGAAGCCGCCCTGGACGTGCGGGGTGTGGGCGGCGCTGCCCAGGTACCGGGTGTGGCCACAGATGTTACGGCGGCCGGCGGCGCACTCGGGGCAGGTGCCGCACGGGGTCGCGGGGTGGACGGCGACCGGGGTGCCCACGGCGGGTCCGTCCGTACCGGGCCCCAGGGCCGCCACGTGGCCGACCACCTCGTGGCCGAGGATCATCGGCTCGCGCACGGCGAAGTCGCCGACCCGGCCCCGGTGGTAGTAGTGCAGGTCGGAGCCGCAGATCCCGCCGAGCGCGATGGCGACGGCGATCTCACCGGGCGCGGGGGCGGCGGCCGGGCGCTCCTCGATCCGCAGGTCGCCGGCCCCGTGCACGGTGCAGGCGCGGACGGTGGTGGTGATGGGGTGCATGGGGGTGGCTCCTTGCGGATTCAGCGGATTCAGCGGATTCAGAGGACGGAGAGCATGCCGCCGTCGACGTACAGCACCTGTCCGTTGACGAAGTCGGCGGCGGGGGAGGCGAGGTAGATCAGGGCGCCGACGAGGTCCTCGACCTGGCCCCAGCGGCCGGCCGGGGTCCGCTTGCGTACCCAGGCGCTGAACTCCTCGTCCGCGACCAGGGCGGCGGTCAGCTCGGTGTCGAAGTAGCCGGGGCCGATGCCGTTGACCTGGATGCCGGCCGGGCCGAGGTCGGCGCACATGCCCTTGGTGAGCATCTTGAGGCCGCCCTTGGTGGCGGAGTACGGGGCGATGCCGGGGCGGACGGCCTCGCTCTGGAGCGAGCAGATGTTGATGATCTTGCCCTGGCCCCGGGGGACCATCCGGCGGGCGACCTCGCGACCGACGAGGAAGGCGCTGGTGAGGTTGGTGTCCAGCAGCCGCTGCCAGTCCGCGTCGGTGAACTCCGTGAACGGGGTGCGGTGTTGGGTCCCGGTGTTGTTGACGAGGATGTCGAGGGGGCCGGCGGTCTCCTCGACGCGGGCGATGCCGGTGGCAACCGCGGCCGGGTCGGTGACGTCGAAGGCGGCGGTGCGTACCCGGTCCCCGAAGGTGGCGGCGAGCTCCGCGCGGGCCGCTTCCAGGGTGGTGGCGTCGCGGCCGTTGAGGACGACCGTGCAGCCGGCTTCGAGCAGCCCGGTGGCCAGCGCCCGGCCGATACCGCGGCTCGATCCGGTGACCAGGGCCACCTTGCCGGTGATGTCGAACAGCGGGTGGCTCATGCGGTGCGTCCTCTCCCCGTTTCCCACTCAGTGGAAAACTTATCTACTCAATGGAATCCATCGTGGGGAGCGGCCATGAGGGCTGTCAAGCACTGAAGGAAAAACCTTTCCGGCCAGTGGTAATTTCCCGGGGTGAGCACCAGCGGCACCAGCGAAGTCCCGGCCGATGTCGTCGGCCGGGCGATCCGGCTGCTCGTCCTGGTCGGCGAGCACCCGCACGGCATCACGCTCTCCGAACTGGCCCGCGCGAGCGGCGTCCCCGTCAGCACGGCGCACCGGCTGGTCAACTCACTGTGCCGCGAGGGCCTGGTGGATTTCGAGACCACCGGCAAGCGCTACAAGCCCGGCCTGCGCCTCTTCCAGCTCGGCCAGCAGGCCGGCCAGGTGTACGGATTCGCCGGCACCGCCCTCCCCGTGATGCGCCGGGTGACGGAGCGGACCGAGGAAGCCACCCTCATGTCCGTCCTCGACGGCACCCGCCACCTGTACGTGCACTACGTGGACGGCCCGCTGCCGGTCGGCGTCCGCAGCGAACCGGGCCGCCACGGCCCGCTGCACTGCACCTCGATGGGCAAGGTCCTGATGGCCTTCGCCCCCGACGAGGTACGCGCCGACCTGCTGGAGCGCGTCGAACTCACCCCGTACGGGCCGAACAGCATCACCGACCGCGACCGCCTGCGCGAAGACGTCGCCCGCGCCGCCGAACGCGGCTACGCCACCGCCGACGAGGAACACCACCGCGGCCTGCGCGCCGTGGCCGTCCCCATCCTGCGCCCCGACGGCACCCTCTTCGCCTGCCTCTCCACCGCGGCCCCCGCCTTCCGCCGCACGATGGACGACCTGATCGCGATGGTCCCCGTGCTCCAAGAAGCCGCCACCGAACTGGGCGTCCGCCTCCCGGCCCACTGACCCGCCCCAGTTCTGACAGCAGAGCGGCCACTTCGGTGAGTTCGGTGTCGATGGCCGCCAGCCGGGCCAGCCGGGCCGCCTCCCGGGCTCCTTCCCCCAGGTACTCGGCGGCCGGCTTCGACCAGGAGCCGGCCAGCGCGCCGAGCCGGAAGCGGCCGTCCGTGGACAGCCAACTGCCGTCCGACGGCAGCGGATCACGGGGGGCCAGCAGGCCGATGCCCGCCAGCAACGCCCGGACCGTGGCATCGGAAACGGCGTCCGCCGCCGGGTCGGCGCGGTTCACCGCCGGGGTCAGTACATCGGCCAGGCTGCGCCCGGTGGCCGGCGGGCCGATGGTGATCTGGGTGTCCCTCAGTTGCTGTGAGTTATCGACGAGAAAGGCGTGGGCCGTAAAAGATCTTGCCCCGCGGGGGTGGACCGGAAGGAAATCATCCGGTTATCTTCTGGACATGCCTGGACAGGTACACAAGCATCATCGCATCGCCCGCGTGCTCGCCGACGAGATTCGGGCCGGGGTTCATTCCGACGGGAGTCGGCTGCCGGGGGAGCACGCGCTCCGGGAGCGGTTCGGGGTGAGTCGGACCACCCTGCGGCAGGCGCTGCGGGTGCTCGGTGAGGAAGGGCTGATCGCCACCCATGCCGGGATCGGGTCCTTCGTCACCTTCGACGGGGCGCCGCTGGACAACCGGCGGGGCTGGACCCAGGCGCTCGCCGAGCAGGGGATCGAGCTGACCACCGAGATCCGGCGGTTCGAGACCGTCAGCGATCCCGCGCTGGCCGGTGAGCTGGGGGTAGCACCGGACACCTTTCTCGCGCTCGATCGCGTCCGCCGGCTGCCCGACGGGCAGGGCGTCTCCCTGGAGCTGAGCCGGGTCCCGGCCACCGGCGAACTCGCCGGGCTGCCCCGGCGCGGGCTGGACGGGGGGTCGCTGCACAAGGCGCTGGTGGCCGCCGGGCGGATCACCGCCTCCGGTGAGGGGCTGCTGTCCGTCCGGGCGATCGACGAGGCCGAGGCCGCGGTGCTGGGCCGTACGGCCGGTGAGTTCTTCATCCAGCTGACGCAGGTCTACCGGGCCGCCGACGGATCGGTCGTCGAGCAGATCACCAGCCTGCTGGATCCCGCCCATTTCCAGGTGCGGGTCCGGTCGCACGAGGGAGGCGTTCCGCGGTGACCACGGGGATCGACGATCGGGCGCTCGGGGCGTTCTACGGGCTGGCGCTGGGGGATGCGCTCGGCATGCCCACCCAGTCCATGGCCCGGGCGGGCATTCTGCGCGCGTACGGGTCGGTCGGCGGGTTCGTCGACTCCGTGGCCGCCAACCCCATCAGCGCGGGCATGGCCGCCGGATCCATCACCGACGACACCGAGCAGGCCGTCCTGGTGGGGCGGCTGCTCGCCGACGGGGGCGGCCACATCGACCCGCTGCTGCTGGCCCGCGAACTGCTGGCCTGGGAGGCGGAGATGAAGGCCAAGGGGTCCCTGGACCTGCTCGGCCCCTCCACCAAGGCCGCCCTCGATGCCATCACCCGGGGCGTCCCGCCGCGCGAGGCCGGCCGGTACGGCACCACCAACGGGGCCGCCATGCGCGTCACCCCCATCGGCATCGCCTTCCCGGCCGAGCCGCTGGAGCCGTTCCTGGACCGGGTGGTGGAGTCCTGCCAGGTCACCCACGACACGACCATCGGCATCGCCGGCGCGGCGGCCGTCGCCGCCGCCGTCAGCACCGGGGTCGCGGGCGGCACCCTCCAGCAGGCGGTACGGGCCGCCACCGCCGCCGCCCGGGCCGGCGCCCGGCGCGGCAACTGGATCGCCGGGGCCGACATCGCCACCCGGATCGGCTGGGCCTGGGATGTGGTGCGCGGGCTCGACGAGCAGGGCGCCCTGGAGCGCATCGGCTCGCTCATCGGCACCAGCGTCGCCAGCCAGGAGTCCGTCCCGGCCGCCTTCGCCGTGCTGTCGGTGGCCGGCGGCGACCCCTGGCGGGCCGCCGTACTCGCCGCCAACCTCGGCGGCGACACCGACACCATCGGTGCCATCGCCGGTGCCATCGCGGGCTCCGTCACCGGATACGCCGCCCTGCCCGCCGATGTCGTGCGCACCCTGCGCACCGTCAACTCCCTGGACCTGCACCCCCTGACCGCTCGGCTGCTCGCCCTGCGCACCACGTAAGTAAGGAGGCACCGTCATGAGCGATTCGACGACGAACGATCAGATCGGCGCCGTAGAAACCCGCGGCATCGAGCCGGTCCCCGACCACGAACGGCACGGCCACGCCGGCCAGATGTTCTGGACCTGGTTCGCCGCCAACATTTCCATCCTCGGACTTCCCCTGGGCGCCACCCTGATCGCCTTCCGGGGCCTGAACATCTGGCAGGCCGTGGCGGTCGCCCTCATCGGCTCCTTCGGGTCGTTCGCCCTGGTCGGGGCGCTCAGCCTGGCCGGCAAGAAGGGCGGCGCCCCCGCCCTCACGCTCTCCCGGGCCGTCTTCGGACAGCGCGGCAACGCCGGCCCGACCCTGGTCACCTGGCTGAGCCGGATCGGCTGGGAGACCATCTCCACGACCACCGCCGCGTACGCCCTGCTGGCGCTGCTCAACGTGGCGTTCGGCTTCCGGGCCGGCACCGTGCTCACCCTGCTGTGCCTGCTGGTGTTCATCGCCTGCACGCTGCTGATCAGCGGCCTCGGGCACGCCACCATCATGTGGATCAACAAGTGGGCCACCATCGCCTTCGGCGTGCTCAATCTGGTGGTGATGGGCTTCCTCGTCGCGACCGTCGAGTGGCACCAGGTGCTGGACGCGCCCGCCGGGCCCACCAGCGCGGTGATCACCGGCATCGGCTTCGTGGCGGCCGGCACCGGCATCGGCTGGGCCAACGCGGGCGCCGACTACGCCCGTTATCTGCCCCGCGAGATACCCGGCGGCCGGCTGGTGGTGGCCTCCGCGTTCGGCGCCGGCATCCCGCTGCTGCTGCTCATCTCGCTCGGCTCACTGCTGGCGGCCGGCGATCCCACGCTCGCCACCGCCACCGATCCGGTCGCCGCCATCAACGCGATGCTGCCGTCCTGGATGGCCATCCCCTATCTCATCGCGGCCTTCGGCGGGCTGCTGATGTCCAACCACCTGTCCACGTACTCGGCCGGCCTCACCATGATCACCCTGGGGCTGCGGACCTCCCGGATCACCGCCGTCGCCCTCGATGTGGTGCTCATGTTCGCCGGCGGCATCTACTTCATGCTGATCGCCGACGACTTCTACGGCCCGTTCACCACCTTCCTGACGCTGCTGGCGGTGCCCATCTCGGCGTGGATCGGCGTGGTCGCGGTGGACTCGCTGCGCGGCCGTATGTACGACCCCGTGGCGCTGATGGACACCGGGCGCGGCAGCCGCTACTGGTACACCGGCGGCTACCGGCTGCCCGCCGTGCTGGGCTGGGCCGCCGCCATCGTGGCCGGGCTGCTGTTCACCCGGGCGGCCACCGGGCCCGACGACGTGTGGTTCGCCGGTCCGTTCGCGGACAGCTGGGCGGGGACGAACGGCCTGGGCTGGGCGATCGCCATGGGGACGGGAGCTCTTGTGTACGCGCTGGCCGGGCGGTCCGCCGGTACCCCGGTGACGGACGAGTCTCCTGCCCTTCAGGGGGCGGGGCGGTGAGCGGGCGGCTGGTGCTGGCCGGCAATGTGATCGCCGATCTGGTGATCGAGGTGCCCGCGCTGCCGGAGCGCGGCGGTGACGTCCTCGGCTCGAACGCCCGGCTCACCGCGGGCGGTGGCTTCAACACCCTGGTCGCCGCCCGCCGGCTGGGCACCCCCGCCGTGTTCGCCGGGCCGCACGGCACCGGACCGTACGGGGAACTGGTGCGCGCCGCGCTGGCGGCGGAGGGCGTCGAGGTGCTGCTGCCGGTACGGGCGGACGGGGACACCGGGTTCACCGTCGCGATGGTGGACGCGGGCGGCGAGCGTACGTTCGTCACCAGCTTCGGTGTCGAGGCGCGGCTCGCGGACGCGGACATCGCCGCGCTGCGGGAGCGGGTCGGGCCGGGGGACACCGTCCAGTTGTCGGGGTACGCGCTGGTACTGCCGGGGGTCGGGCCGCTGCTGGCCGCCTTCACGGCCGCGCTGCCGGCCGGGGTGACCGTATGTCTGGACCCGGCGCCGCTGGTCGCGGACATTCCGCCGGCCGTGCTGGAGCCGGTGCTGGCGCGCGCGGACTGGCTCAGCGCCAACGCCCGTGAGGCGCGGTTGATGACCGGGCTCCAGGATCCGGGGGCGGCGGCCGTGGCGTTGCGCGGGCGGTTGTCGCCGGGGGCCGCCGGGGCGCTGGTACGGGACGGGCGGGACGGCTGTGTGCTGGCCCTTTCCGGCCGGGAGCCGCTGCGGGTGCCGGGGTTCTCCGTCGATGCGGTGGACACCAATGGGGCCGGGGACGCGCATGTCGGCGCCTTCCTCGCGCTGCTCGGCCAGGGGGCCGACCCTCTCACGGCGGCGCGTACCGCCAACGCGGTCGCGGCGTTCGCCGTCACCCGGTCCGGGCCGGCCACCGCCCCGACCCGTACCGAGCTGGCGGATTTCCTCGCTCGACACTGACCGGCCGTCACTGTCAGTGACGTGTGTCACGATGCGGGTGATGAGGAGGTGGAGCCGGTGGAGGCTGTGGCGCTGGGGGAGTTGGCCCGGGGGGTGGTCGCGGACCATGAGCGGGCGGTGGCCGGGGCGCGGGAGGCGCCGGACGCGCTGGATGTGTCGGAGGGGGAGTTGGCGCGGCGGGTGGTGGCGGCGGAGCGGGAGCGGCTTCTGCGGGTCAGCACAGGTGGCCCGCGGTCAGGGTGAGGGTGTGGTCGGCCGCGGCTGCTTCGGCCGGGTGGTGGGTGGCGTGCAGGATCGTGGTGCCGTCCTCCGCCGCGATACGGGAGAGCGTGTCGGTGATCTGCCGCTGGGCGGTGGCGTCCAGGGCGGCGGTGGGTTCGTCCAGCAGGAGCAGTGGGGAACGCTGCGCCAGGGCCTGGGCGATGAGGGTGCGCTGGCGCTGGCCGCCGGAGAGGTCGCCGAGTTGGCGGTGGGCCAGGTCGGCGATGCCGAGGCGGTCCAGGCTCTCGTCCACGATCCGGCGGTCGGCGCGGGTCAGCCGGCGCCAGGGGCCGCGGTCGGCCCAGCGGCCCATGGTGACGGTTTCGCGCACGGTGAGGGGGAGGGTGTCGGGCACCGCGCTGCGCTGGATCACGTAGGCGGGGCGGCAGGGGCGTGTGTAGCTGATGGTGCCGGTGGTGGGGGCGAGGGTGCCGGCCAGGAGGCCGAGGAGGGTGGATTTTCCTGAGCCGTTGGGGCCGGTGAGCGCGGTGACCTGCCCGGCGGGGATGGTCGCGGTGATGCCGTGCAGGGCGCGGTGGCCGGCGTAGTCGGCGGTGACCTCGTGGAGTGTGACCGGCATGACAGTCCTTAAGTGCTGACGATAATCGTTTTCATTATAGGGTGACCGCTCATGGAGTGGTTGCTCGAACCGTTCGCGGTGTCCTTCGTTCAACGGGCGCTGTGGGGCGGGATTCTGGTCTCGCTGATCTGTGCCCTGGCCGGCACCTGGGTCGTGCTGCGCGGCATGGCCTTTCTCGGCGACGCGATGGCGCACGGCATGCTGCCCGGTGTCGCGCTCGCCTCGCTGCTCGGCGGCTCGCTGCTGATCGGGGCGGCGGCCAGCGCCGGGGCGATGGCGCTCGGGGTCACCGCGCTGGGGCGTTCGAAGCGGATCTCCCGTGACACCGGGATCGGGCTGCTGTTCGTCGGAATGCTGTCGCTCGGCGTCATCATCGTGTCGCGTTCGCAGTCGTTCGCGGTCGATCTGACCGGGTTCCTGTTCGGCGATGTGCTCGCGGTACGGGAGGGGGACCTGGTCTTCCTGGCCGTGGCGCTGGGGTGCGCGGCGGTGGTGACGGCGCTGGGTCACCGGTCGTTCATGGCGCTGGCGTTCGACCCGCGCAAGGCGCACACCCTGGGGCTGCGGCCCCGGTGGGCGCACGGGGTGCTGGTCGGGCTGGTGACGCTGGCGATCGTGGCGTCCTTCCATGTGGTGGGCACGCTGCTGGTGTTCGGTCTGCTGATCGCCCCGCCGGCCGCCGCCGCGCTGTGGGCGCGCCGGGTCCCGCTCATCATGCTGGGCGCGGCGCTGCTCGGTGCCGTCTCGACGGTGGCCGGGCTGGTCATCTCCTGGCACGGCGGTACGGCCGCGGGCGCCACGATCGCCGCCGTCGCGGTGGGGCTGTTCTTCGTCTCCGCCCTGGCCACCCTCGCGAAGTCCCTGCTGGAGAAGAGAACTCAGTCATGATCACGAGATTTAGGAATGTCATGCTCGCGGCAACCTTCCCCGCCGTGCTGGGCATGACCGGGTGCGCCTCCGCGCCGAACCAACCCGCCACCGACGCCTCCGAGTCCACGCCGCACGGCTACGTGGAAGGCGCCGAGGAAGCCGCCGAACCGCAGTCCCGGCTGGTCATCGCCGACGCCGGCACCGGAGAGATCCGGGTGCTCGACCTCATCACCGAGGAGATCACCGAGGTGGGGCACGGCGACCGGCTCACCCGCGTACGAGGAGATGGCCGGTACGGCTATCTGACCGGCGCCGATGGTGCGGTCCACGTCGTCGACAGCGGGGCCTGGACCGTCGATCACGGCGATCACTCGCACTACTACCGCGCCGCCATCGCCCTGGACGAGGTCCTGCCGGCCGGCACCCTCCCCTACCAGGACGCGCTCCTCACGGTCGCGGACGGCACGGTACGGGGGGCCGGGCTCGACGAGCCGTGCGCCGACCCTTCCCCAGGCTCTTCGAGCAGCGGATACCCCGGGGGTGCCGCCGTCACCCGGGCCGGCCTCGTCCTCGGATGTGCCGACGGCGCGCTGGTCGTCACCGCCGCCGAATCCGCAGCCGGGTTCGCGGCCCAGCGCCTTCCCTACCCGGACGGTACCGACCCCGGCACCCGGGCCACCGAACTCCGGCACCGCAGCGGGAGCACCACCCTGGCCGCCACCTCGGCGGACGGGCGAGGCTACTGGACGCTCGATGTCCTCGCCGGGGAATGGGAATTCACCGCCGACGACTCCGTCGTCGCCGTGAACACCGTCGGCAGCGGCGGCGCCCTGCTCGCGCTCACCGACAGCGGGGAGCTGATGTCGATCGACCCCGGCAGCGGCGCGGAAACCGCCCGGATACCGCTGGCGGGAGACAGCATTGAAGTGGATAGCAGCCGTGCCTATGTCAATGATGTGGCGGGGCAGAAAATTTATGAGATCGATTACGCGGATGATCTCCGGATAGCCCGCACCTTCGAACTCGATTTCACGCCCTCCCTCATGGTGGAGACCGGGCGATGAGACGAAGGAACCCCCTCACGGCGGGCGCGCTCGCCCTCGTCGCCGCCCTCGGGACCGGCCTGCTCGCGACCGGCTGCGCCGCCACCGGCGACCACCGGGCCGCCGTGGTCGTCACCACCAACATCCTCGGCGACATCACCCAGCGCGTCGCCGGCGACCAGGCCGAGGTCACCGTCCTGATGGGCGCCGGAACCGATCCGCACTCGTTCGGCATCTCCGCCCGCCAGGCCGCCGGCATCGAGACCGCCGCACTGCTCGTGTACAACGGCCTCGGCCTGGAGGAAGGCGTCCTGCGGCACGTCGAGGCGGCAGCCGGCTCCGGCACCCCCACCCTGGAGGTCGGCGCCGGAATCGACCCGCTCCCGTACGCCTCCGACGCCATGGCCGGACAGCCCGACCCGCACTTCTGGACCGATCCGCAACGGGTGGCCACCGCCGCCACCCTCATCGCCGAGCGGATCGTCGCCGACGTGCCCGGGGCGGACCCGGACACCGTCCGGAAGAACCGCGACGCCTATCTGACCGAACTCGGCGCACTGGACAGCTGGATGGCGGACCGGTTCGAGGAGATCCCGGACGGGCGGCGCGCCCTGGTCACCAACCACCACGTCTTCGGCTATCTCGCCGAGCGCTACGCGTTCGACGTCGTCGGCGCCGTCATCCCCAGCGGTACGACGCTGGCCTCCCCCTCCGCCGCCGATCTCGAATCCCTGGCCGGCGCCATCCGGGAAACGGGCGTGCCCGCCATATTCGTCGACGCCGAACAACCCGACCGCCTCGCCCAGGTCCTCGCCGGGGAAACCGGATTGCGGGTGGCCGTCATACCCCTGTTCTCCGAATCACTGAGCCCGCCGGGCGGCGGCGCAGAGACCTATCTCGACCTGATGCGTTCCAACACCGAAGCCATTGTCTCCGGCTTGCGATAAGAAGAAAGAAGAGAGAGAAAACCATGCGGAAGAAGAAGTCCATCGCCGGATCGGTGGCCGCACTGGCCGCCTCGGCCCTTGTGCTGACCGGCTGCGGAGCCGAGGACGGCGACACCACCAAGGACAGCGGGAAGCAGCAGGACGCACCCGCCACCACCCAGGTCGCCGAACCGCTCGTCGCCACCTACGACGGCGGCCTCCTCATCCTGGACGGCACCACCCTCGACATCGTCGAGGACATCCCGCTCGACGGCTTCAACCGGCTGAACGCCGCCGGCGACGACCGCCACGTCCTCGTCTCCACCGCCGCCGGCTTCCAGGTCCTCGACGCGGCCGGCGCCACCCTCACCGACGCCACCTTCGCCGCCGAGAAGCCCGGCCACGTGGTCCGGCACGGCGACCGCACCGTGCTGTTCGCCGACGGCACCGGCGAGGTCACCCTCTTCGACCCGCACCGGCTGGGCGGCGCCGACCTCCCCGAAAGCGAGACGTACCAGGCCGCCGAGGCCCACCACGGCGTGGCCGTCGAGCTGGAGAGCGGCGAACTCCTCGTCACCCTCGGCAACGAGGAGACCCGCGTCGGCGCCCTCGTCCTCGACCCGGACCGCGCCGAGACCGCCCGCAGCGAGGACTGCCCCGGCGTGCACGGCGAGGCGGCGGCCAAGGACGACGTCATCGTCATCGGCTGCCAGAACGGCGTACTCATCTACCGGGACGGCGCGTTCACCAAGGTCACCAGCCCCACCGACTACGGCCGCATCGGCAACCAGGCCGGCTCCGACGCCTCCGCCGTCGTCCTCGGCGACTACAAGCAGGACCCGGACGCCGAACTGGAGCGCCCCGAGCAGATATCCCTCATCAACACCGCCGACGGATCGCTCACCCTCGTCGACCTCGGCACCAGCTACTCCTTCCGCTCCCTGGCCCGCGGCCCGCACGGCGAAGCCCTCGTCCTGGGCACGGACGGACAGATCCACGTCATCGACCCGGAGGCCGGCGAGGTCACCGACACCATCCCGGTGGTCGACGCCTGGGAGGAGCCGCTGGAGTGGCAGCAGCCGCGGCCCACGATCTTCGTACGGGACCACACCGCCTTCGTCACCCAGCCCGGCAGCAGGGAACTGCACGCCGTGGACATCGAGTCCGGCGAGGTCCTGAACACCGTGACCCTGCCGCAGGTGCCCAATGAACTGAGCGGAGTGCTCGCCCACTGACCGACGCGCAAAGCGCCCGGGGGTGCGCCCCCGGGCGCTTCCAGCGCGCCGCCGAGCGCCCTGGTGGGGCCGGGTTTCCGCGCTGATCATGAGGTGTGACGCCAGACCATGTGACCTCCACCAACGCCGAGTACGCCGCCTCCCGGCACGCCGTATGGGTGTGCGCCACCGCCCTCATGACGGACGAACTGGGGCGCGTCCTGCTGGTACGCCCCTCCTACCGCGACACCTGGCTGCTGCCGGGCGGCGGGGTCGAGGCGAGTGAGCTGCCGACCGAGGCATGCCGGCGCGAGGTGTGGGAGGAGACCGGACTCACCCGCGACCCCGGCCCCGCCCTCGCCGTGGACCATGTCAGCCCGCGCATCGAAGGGCTGCCGGACGACCTGCCGTTCCCCGGCGAGTTCCACACCGTCTTCGACGGCGGCGTGGTCGACGCCGCCCGGGCGGCCCGGATCCGGCTGCCGGCCGGCGAGCTCAAGGACCACGCGTTCCTCGACGCGACCGAGGCCGCCGACCGGATGGCGGGACCCGACGCCCGCCGCATGCTGGCGGCGCTGCGCGCCCGGCTCGGCGGCACCGGCACCGTCTACCTCCAGGACGGCCGGCACCCCGGACCGCAGCCGCAGCAGCCGCCGCTGGAACGCCACTCGGTGATCACCCGGGTGCCCACCGGCCACGACTGGCCCTGGCACCCCGGCCGGCCGGCCCCCGACCGCACCCCCGTGACCCAGGCGTGGGGCTGGCTGTTCGCCCCGGACGGGCGGGTGGTGATCCTCGTCGACCCGAAGGACGGCACCGTCCTCCTCCCCGGCGGCACCGTGGAGCCGGACGACGGCCAGGACCCGGCCCGTACCCTGGCGCGCGAGGCGTACGAGGAGGCCAGGCTCACCCTCGGCGGAGCGGAGTGGCTGGGGTGGGTCGAGGCGGTGGCCGGCCCCCGGCGCGCCCTGGTACGGATGGCCGGGCGGATCACCGACATCGGCCCGCGCGGCGTGGACCCGGCCACCGGGCTGACGTACCACCGGCTGCTCGCCACCCCGGCGCAGGCCGCCGAACTGCTGGGCTGGGGCCCGGCCGCCCGCCGGCAGGCCGCGCGGGCGGCCCGGATCGCCGCCGAACGCTGGGGCATCCCGTACGCCACCGACCGCCCCGTCACGGAGGTGGACGCATGAGCGGTCGCCCGGCACGGCGCGAGCCCACGCCCGTACCCCCGGACCGGCCGAAGCCGGCCCCCACCCCCGACCGGCCGCCCGCGCCGACGCCCGCCGAGCCCCCCGTGCCGCCCGGGCACCCGACCCCGCCCCCGCCACCACCCCCGCCGCCGCCCGCCCCCGAGCCGCCCGCGCAGCAGAAGTCCGAGCAACTCCTCTTCGGCGGCCCGCTGCTGTACGACCACGCCTGGACCAGCCACGAGGGCGCGTCCGCCCGGCTCAGCCTGTGGCAGATGCTCAGATCGCTGCCCAGCCTGGTGGGCATGTCCGTCCGGCTGGCCAGGGCCGCCGACCCGGCGGCCCTGCGCATGGTGGCCGGCGCCGAGATCGGCCGGGGCCTGGCCCAGGCGATCGGCCTGGTCGCCGTCAACGCCGTACTCGCCGCGATCCTCGCCGACGGCCAGCCCGCCGACCGGCTGCGCGCCGCCCTGCCCGGGCTCGCCGTGGTGGCCGCCGTGGGCGTGGCCGCCGCCCTGCTCACCGCCGCCTCCACCTACGGATCGGGACGGCTCAAACCCAAGGTGGAACGGGTCGCCACCGAGCGCTATCTCGAACACGCCGCCCGTGTCGAGCTGGCCGCCATGGAGGACGACCGGTTCCACCGGCTCCTGGACACCGCGCAGTACGGGGCGTCCGCCGCCCGCAGCATGATCAGCTACTGCCTGAGCGCCGTCACCGGACTGTTCTCGCTCATCGCGGCGGCCGGCGTGCTCACGGTGCTGCATCCCGTACTGCTCCCGCTGCTGCTCCTCATGACGCTCCCCAGCATGTGGAGCACGCTGGTGACCACCCGCCGCCGGTACGAGTCGTACCGCGTGTGGGTCCAGCACACCCGGGCCGGGCATCTGCTCAGCCACGAACTGACCCGGCCCGAGCCGGCCCCCGAGATCCGGGTGCACCAGGTCGGGCCGTTTCTGCGCAAGCACTTCCGCCACATGTCGGAGAGCGCCGAGGGCGAACAGACCCGGCTGGCCCGCCTCGACGCCCGCACCGGCCTGTGGGCCGCCGCCTGGACCGGGCTGGCCGGCACCGTCACCTACCTCACGCTCGGTGCGCTCGCCTGGAGCGGCGCCGTGGCCATGTCGGTGGCCGGCACCGCCGTGCTCGCCATCCGCACCGGCGCCGGCAGCCTGGGCGGGCTGGTCAGCGCCATCAATCAGCTCTACGACGAGTCGCTGTTCGTCGCCGATCTGGAGCGGCTGTGCACCGAGGCCGACGGCTGGGCCATCCCGGTGGGCGGGGTGCCGCTGCCGGCCCGGATCGACCGCATCCGGTTCGAGGACGTGTCGTTCAGCTATCCGGCAGCCCCCGAGGCCGAGCCCGTACCGGCCCTGGACCGGGTCAGCCTCACCGTCCCCGGCGGCCGGATCACCGCGCTGGTCGGCGAGAACGGCTCCGGCAAGACCACCCTCGTCAAGCTGCTGGCCGGGCTGTATCTGCCGCAGACCGGGCGGGTCAGCTTCGGCGGGGTCAGCACGGCGGACGGCGACCGGCAGCAGTTGTTCTCCCGGATCGCCATGGTGGCGCAGGACTTCAACCGCTGGCGGTTCACCGCCCGGGTCAATATCGCCATCGGCGCGCCCAACGACCCCATCGAGGAGCGGCGGGTGACCTCGGCGGCCGGATACGCGGGCGCCGACCAGGTGATCGGCCAGCTGCCGCGCGGCCTGGACACGCTGCTGGCGCGCGGCTTCCAGGGCGGGCATCAGCTCAGCGGCGGTCAGTGGCAGCGGCTCGGCATCGCGCGCGCCCGGTACCGGGACAGCGAGATCCTCATCGTGGACGAGCCGACCGCCGCGCTCGACGCCAAGGAGGAGGCGCGGGTCTTCGCGCAGATCAGGGAGCTTGCGGCGGCCGGGCAGACGATCATTCTCATCACCCACCGGATGGCGTCGGTGCGCCACGCCGACCTGGTGCATGTGCTGCACGAGGGGCGGCTGGTGGAGTCCGGGTCGCCGGACGAACTGCTGGCGCGGGAGGGCGGACGGTTCCGGGAGCTGTACGAGATCCAGGCGGCCCAGTTCGCGCCCGCCGGCGCCCCGGTGGATGGCCGATAAGGCGCTCTGGCGGCCGGGGGCGCGTACCTCCCACACTGGCGCGCCATGGGCGGAAAGCGGCAGAAGCAGCGGAAACGGCGGACGCGGCGGAACCAGCGGGCCGTTGCGGGTCTTGTGGTGGCGGCGGCAGTGGTGGTGATCTTCTGGCCGTACGTGCTGGTGGCGCTGGGCGCCGGTGCGCTGGGGGTGCTGGGCTGGTGGCTGTGGCGCCGCGACCGGCGGGCGCGGGCGGCCGACCGGGAGTTCCGCGAGGCGGACCGGCGGGCCAGGGCGCGGGCCACGGTGGCGGCGCTTGACGTGCTCAGCTGGCGGGAGTTCGAGGAACATGTGGCCTGGCTGTGCCGCCGGGACGGCTGCGGCCAGGTGGAGGTCACCGGGCGGGCCGGCGACCTGGGCGCGGATGTGACGGCGCTGCTGCCGGACGGGCGGCGGCTGGTGGTGCAGTGCAAGCAGTACCGGGCGGACCGCGCGGTGGGCAGCGCGGACATGCAGAAGTTCCTGGGCACGGTGTACCAGCACCACCGGGCGGATCTGGCGGTGTTCGTGACCACGGCGCGTTCGTTCACCAAGCAGGCGCTGGAACTGGCCACACAGCAGCGGGTTCTGGCCATTCACCGGGACTATCTGGGACTGTGGAACGGTGGCACGCCGCTGCTGGAGCTGATCCCCGTCAACGGGGCCGGGCAGGGACGGCGTGAACGCCGCCCGCGCGGGTAGGGGCGGGGCGGAACGGGTCGGGAACGGAAGGGGGCGGTTCCGCATGGTCGATCCGCTGTCATTGGCGGCCATCACCGCGGCGGTCTCGGCCGCGGCCGGCGCGGTCGGTACGGAGGCGGGCAGCCGCAGCTGGGCGGCGCTCGCGCGGCTGGGGCGCCGGGCCCTGGGGCGCGCCGAGCCGGAGCCCGGACCGGAGCCGGGCGCGGATCCGGTGCCCGCTGTACGCCCCGAGGAGCCCGAGGTGCGGCAGCTCGCGGCCGTCGTCTACGCCCGCGCGCTCCAGGACCCCGCCTTCGCCGCCGACCTGCGCGCCTGGATCCACGACAGCGAGGCGGCCCGCGGCACTTCGGGCGGCGTGACCGTGACCAACGTGGTCAAGGGCAACGCCAAGGTGGAGAACCTGATCCAGGCGAACGAGGTGACCTGGCACTCCACCCGGTGAGGTGCCCGGCCGCCGGGTCGTCCGGCGGTCGCCGTGCGGCGCGGGAGGCGCGACGTGGCCGGGCTGCCGGAGGTACGCGTCGCGCGCGCGGCCGGCGGGGGCGAGCGGGCGAACCGCGTCGGAGACCTGGGCACCCCGGCGGCGACGGATTCTTCGCATCCACCCTGGTCAG
Organism: Streptomyces sp. NTD107; assembly: GCF_059510435.1. Lineage (NCBI taxonomy): Bacteria > Bacillati > Actinomycetota > Actinomycetes > Kitasatosporales > Streptomycetaceae > Streptomyces > Streptomyces sp. NTD107. The sequence continues at coordinate 274,685 of NZ_JCAJZV010000007.1, forward strand.
CGGCCAGTTCGCTCAGAGCGAACAACTCCGCGGACGCCCCGCGCGATCACGGCGACGGCGTCAACGCCGCCGTTCCGGGCGCCGGCCAGTTGCGCAGCAGGGCGTCGAGGGAGTCCAGGATCCGGGCCCAGGTCTCCTGGGTGTCGGGGGCGCTGTGGCTGAAGCCGCCGCCCAGCTCCAGGCTGACGTAGCCGTGGAAGACGCTGCCCAGCAGCCGCACCGCGTGCGTCCGGTCCGGCTCGCCGAGGTCGTAGCCGCGCAGGACGGCCCGGGTCAGCTCGGCGTGCCGGCCGCCTGCGCTCGCCGCCGCCGTCCCGGGGTCCAGGCGCAGCTGGGCGGCGGCGTAGCGGCCGGGGTGTGCGTGGGCGTAGTCGCGGTAGACGCCGCCGAGGGCGGCCAGCGCGTCGCGGCCGGCCCGGCCGGCGAGGGCGGCGGCGGCGCGGTCGGCCATCTCTTCGAGGGCGAGCAGGGCGATGCGGGTTCTGAGGTCCTGGGAGTTCTTCAGATGGGAGTAGAGGCTGGCGACCTTGACGTCGAAGCGGCGGGCGAGCGCGGAGACGGTCACCTCGTCGAAGCCGACCTCGTCGGCCAGCTCCGCGCCCGCCCGGACCACACGCTCCGTGGTCAGTCCCGCACGTACCATGACTGCTCCTCCGCTCGGTCCCGAAAGCTATTATTTATTTGCCTAACACCTTTAGGCAAATTAGCCTCGGTCGTATGAAGCCACTGGCCGAGAAAGAGATCCGCGCCGCCTTCGTGAACTGCACCAAGGGCGAGACCAAGCGCCTGTACGTCCCGCACCCCCAGGATCTGGCCGACCGCCCCTGGGCCGACCTCGACTACCTCGGCTGGCGCGACCCCCAGGCGCCCGACCGCGCCTACCTCGTCGCCGAACTCGACGGCCGCCCCCGCGCCCTCGCCCTGCGCCGCCCCGCCCCGACCGCCGGCCGGCGCCGGCACAGCATGTGCTCGATCTGCCTCACCGCCCACGCCGGCGGCGTCTCCCTGATGGTCGCGCCCCGGGCCGGCAAGGCCGGAAAGCAGGGCGACTCGGTGGGCAGCTACCTCTGCGACGACCTGGCCTGCTCGCTGTACGTCCGCGGCAAGAAGGACCCGGGCAGCGGCGCCCGGGTGTACGAGACGATCACCGTGGAGGAGAAGATCCGCCGGATGCTCGGCAACCTCACCGAGTTCCTCGCCAAGGTGACCGCCTGACCTGCCGGCGTCACTCCGGTCCCGGTCCCGGCCCCAGCTCCACCGGCAGCCGGGCCAGCGCATGACTGCGGAAGGTGGTCCGCCACACCGGCTCCGCCGTCGCCGCCGCCCGCAGCCCGGGGAACCGGCGCAGCAGCGTACCGAGCGCGATCTGGATCTGGGTGCGGGCCAGCGGCGCGCCCAGGCAGTAGTGCAGGCCCTGGCCCAGCGCCAGATGGGACTTCTCGGCGCGGTGCAGGTCGAAGCGGTCCGGCTCCGGGTAGCGCGCCGGGTCGCGGTGCGCCGCCGCCAGGCCGAGCAGTACGGTCTCGCCGCGCGGGATGACCGTACCGCCCACCTCGACGTCCTCGACCGGGAAGCGCCGGATGGCCGTGACATTGGGGTGGATGTAGCGCAGCAGTTCCTCGACCGCCTCCGGGAGCAGCGCGTCGGGGGCGTCGCGCACGGCGGCCAGCTGCTCGGGGTGGGTGAGCAGGGTGTGCAGACCGCCGGAGATGAGGTGGGTGACGTTCTCGATGCCGGCGCCCACGATGAGGAAGGCGAGGGAGACGAGTTCGCTCTCGCTGAGCCGCTCATGGCCGTGGCCGTCGCCGTCGTCGCGGGCGGCGATCAGCCCGGAGAGCAGGTCCTCGCCCGGGTGGGCCCGGCGGTCGGCGATCAGCTCGCGCATGAACGCGGCGATCGTGTCGATGGCCTCCCGCACCTCGGCCGGCCTGCGGGCCGAGATCACCGTGCCGATGAGCCCGGCGAACGGCCGGCGGCCCTCGGCGGGCAGCCCGAAGAGATCGCCGATGACGGTCATCGGCAGCGGCCCGGCGTACGCGGCCACCAGATCGACCGGCGCCCCGGACCGCCCGGCGACCGCCACCCCCTCCGCCAGCCGCCCGGCCGCCTCCTCGATCCGGGGCCGCAGCGCCTCCACCCGGCGCGGGGTGAACGCCTTCGACACCAGCCGGCGCAGCCGCAGATGGTCGGCGCCGTCCATGTTGAGGAGGTTGGTGTCCAGCTCGGGCGGCAGCGAGAAGCCCTGATAGCCGGTGGTGGAGTGCGACTTGTCGAGCGACAGCCGCGGGTCGCCCATCAGGGCCCGGACGTCGGCCTCGCGCGTGATGACCCAGGCGGCGGTGCCCTCCGGCAGCGTGACCCGGACGACGGGCGCGCCCTCCCGCAGCCGCGCGAACGCGGCGTACGGGTCGGCGGCGAAGACCTCGGGGTCGAAGGGCATGGGGGCCTGAGCGAGCGTCATGTCCCCAGCGTAGGGCGGCGGGACGGCGCCCCGCACCCCCGGCCGCAGGTCCGGTGGTGCGGCAGGCGGCGGCGCGGCGCGCCGGTCCCGCCGGTGCCCGTGGCGGTCACCGCCACGTCGCCGGTGCCCTCGGTGAACACGGCCGTGCACTCCGCCCCGCGCACCGCGTTCGCCACGCGGCCGGCACCGCGAGCGGGCGGCGCGACGGCCGGCCCGCCGGGGGCCGGCTCCCGCTGGGCGGCGCCCCGCAGCGGCGGCAGCGCCGGGTCGGCGGGCCGGGATTCGCGGGCCGCCCATGACCGTCCCGCGCGGAGGTCACCCGGTCGTCTCGGGGAGGGGCTTCGGTACGGGCCCCGGCCGCGGCTCCGGCAGCGGCTCCGGCAGCGGTTCGGCTTCCGGCCCGGGCACCAGATACGCACGCAGTGGCCGGTTCGCCACCGCCACCAGGCAGATGCCCAGGGCCCCCGCCAGGCCGCCGGTCAGCTGGGCGATCGGCGCCGAGGTCAGCGAAGCGACCAGCCCGCCCCGGAAGTTGCCGAGCTCCGGGCCCGCCATGCCGATGATGTGCTCGACGGAGGACACCCGGCCCCGGTACGCGTCCGGCGTCTCCAGCTGGATGAGCGTCCCCCGCGCCACCACCGCGATGGTGTCCGCGCCGCCCGCCACCGCCAGGCAGGCCAGCGCCAGCCACAGCGGCCCGGCCACACCGAACCCGGCCAGCGCGAGACACCACACCAGCGAGCCCAGCAACTGCACCCGTCCGAGCGGGCGCAGCCGGGTCACCGTTCCGGAGAACAGCCCCGCCGTGATCCCGCCCACCGCGACCGCCGACAGGAACAGCCCGAGCGAGCGCGGATCCCCGCCGAACCTGATCTCGTTGATCAGCGGAAAGAGCGAGACGGGCATCACCAGCAGGGTCGCGGAAAGGTCGGTGGCGAAGGACCCCCACAGGGTGCGGCGGCGCAGGATGTAGCCCCAGCCGCCGCGTTCGGGCCGCCGCACCCGGCCACCGGCGCCGCCGTTCGTCCCGTCCTCGCCCACCGGGGGCATCGGCGGCAGCCGGAACAGCACCAGCAGTGAGATGAGCACGGTGCCGGCCTGGAGCCCGTACACCGCCGGGAACCGCCACTGCGCCAGCATCACCCCCGCCAGGGCCGGCCCGGCCAGCATCGCCACCTGGAAGGCCATGCCCTGGAGGGCGAGCCCCGCCGCCAGCTGATCGGACGGCAGCAGCCGCACCGGCAGGGTGCGCCGGGCGGGCGCCCCCAGCGCGCTGGCCCCGCTGCTCGCCGCGACCAGGGCGAGCAGCAGCAGCACCGACCGGTTCCCGGCGACGGCCTGCCCCATCAGGGCCAGGGCGGCGAGCAGTTGGGCGGCGGTGGTGGCCCGTACCAGGGCACGGCGGTCCATGGCGTCCGCGAGGGTGCCGCCGGCCAGCCCCAGCACCAGGGCGGGGCCGGCCGTGGCCAGGCCGATGGCCCCGGTCCACAGCGGACTGCGCGTCAGCTCCCACACCTGCGCCAGTACGGCGACGGTGGCGATCTGCTGCCCGATCGAGCCGAAGGAGGCGCCGATCCACAGCGCGCGGAAGGGGCGGCTGGTGCGCAGTGGGCGCAGATCCAGGAAACGTATCCGGCGCCGCCCGCTCACGGCTTCGGCTCCTCGGGGTGGTCGAGGTGGTCGGGGTGCTCGGGGTGGTCGAGGTGGTCGAGGATCCGGTCCTTCATCGGTCGCCGCTCCAGCACGCGCGCGAGGGCGACGGCCGCGGCGCTGAGCGGGTGCGGCAGTTCGTCGTCCAGTTCGGCGACCACCGCCTTGGTGGCCCGCCACTCGGCCTCCAGGAACGGCACCAGGGCGCGCCCGCGTTCGGTGAGGGTGATCTTGCGGGTGCGGCCGTCGTCGGGGCCGGGGGCGGAGTCGATCAGGCCCTCGCGGCGCATGGCGGTGAGGGTCTGGCTGAGGGCGGAGTGCGAGCGGTCCAGGGAGGCGGCCAGTTCGCGGATGGTGAGCGGCCCGGTGTGCGCGAGGCGGATCAGCGGATAGGCGAAGCGCGGTCGTACGCCGTGGATGCCGCGCAGCGCGTACACCTCGCCGATCTCGTCGTCCATGGCGCGGAAGAGCTGGTGCAGGGGTACCCAGCGGTCCGGTTGGAGGGTGGGGTCCTCGGCGGGGGGTGGGGATGTCATAGCGCTAATGTAACAGCGCTTGGATAAATAAATCCCCGCTCGGATCTCTTGACCGGACGGCCGGACCGATGCCAGAGTTTGCCGCCATTGGGACAGGTCAGACATCAGACGTCAGATGTCCGGGTTGCTGTCCCGGCAATGGAGCCGAGTCAGCAGAAAGAGCCGCCGCCATGTCGCTCTCCGGAGACCTCGCCGAGCAACTGCTCAGCGAGATCATCGACGGTGTCCACCCACCCGGCGCCGCCCTGCCGCCCGAACAGGAACTCGCCGACCGCGCCTCGGTCAGCCGCCTCACCGTCCGCGAGGCCATCAAGCAACTGCGCGCCCAGAACGTCCTGCGGGTCGCCCGCGGACGCGGCACGTACGTCAACCCGCCCGACCGCTGGAGCGCGCTCGGCCCGGTGCTGCGCGCCGCCAGCCACAGCGCGCAGCGCACCAGCGGCGGCCATGTGTCCGAACGGCTCGTCGAAGCCCGCCGGCTGATCGAGAACGGCGCCGCCGAACTCGCCGCCCAATGGCGCACCGACGCCCACCTCGCCGAGCTGCGCGAACACCTCACCGCCATGCGCGCCTCGAACGAGGCCGCGGATGTGGAGGAGTTCACCCAGGCCGACATCGACTTCCACGACGCCGTGATGCGCGCCACCGGCAACCTCTTCGTGCCGCTGCTGCTCGAACCCTTCGGCCCGCTGCTCGTCGAGGCCCGGCGCGAGACCTCCGCCGTCCCCGCGATCCGGGCCAACGCCATCGGCCACCACCAGGCCGTCCTCACCGCCATCGAGGCCGGCGACCGTGAGGCCGCCCGCCGGGCCATGGACGCCCACATGAACCAGACCGCGCACGACATCCGCACCCACGTCCTGGGCTCCGCCAACACAACGAAGTGAAAAGGGAAACCCGCTCCATGCACGACCACGAACACGGCCACGAACACGGCCCCGGCCACGGCACGACCCCACCCCCGCGCACCGCCGTCATCGGCCTCGGCGCGATGGGTCTCCCCATGGCCCGCCGCCTCGCCACCGCACTCCCCGTCTCCGTCTTCGACATCGCCGCCGACCGGCGCGCCCTGCTGGCCGCCGAGGGCGCCACCGACGCCGCCACCCCGGCCGAGGCGGTACGCGACGCCGACATCGTGCTGCTCGCCGTGCGCGACCAGGCCCAGGTGGACGGCGCGCTGTTCGGCGAGCACGGCGCCGCCCCCGCCCTGCGCGCCGGCGCCGTCGTGATCCTCACCAGCACGGTGGGCCCCGACGCCGCCCGTACGATCGCCGGCCGGCTCGCCGCCGAGTACGGCGCGCGCACCGTGGACGCGCCGGTCAGCGGCGGCCCGGTGCGGGCCGGGAACGGCGATCTGCTGATCGTCGTCGGCGCCGAGCCGGCCGCCCTGGCGGCGGCCCGCCCCGTACTGGAACTGCTGGCGTCCACCCTCACCGTGGTCGGTGAGCGGCCGGGTGACGGGCAGGCGCTGAAGGCCGTCAACCAGCTGCTGGCGGGCGTGCACATCGCCGCCGCGGCCGAGGCGATCGCACTGGCGCGCGGGCTCGGGCTCGACCCGGGCACGGTGGTGGAGAGCCTGCGGCAGGGCGCGGCCGGGTCGTTCATGTTCGCCGACCGGGGCCCGCGGATGGTCCAGGCGTACGAGGAGGCCGCCGCCGACATCGAGGTGAAGTCGCGGCTGGACATCTTCGTCAAGGACATGGGCATCGTGACCGGTGTCGCGCGGGACGCCCACGTACCGGTGCCGCTGGCCGCCGCCGCCGAGCAGCTGTATCTGCTGGGCGAGCGCGCCGGGCTCGGCGCGCGGGACGACTCCTCCGTGGTGACCGTCCTGTCCCCGGTGTCTCCGGTTACCGCTGCGTCCGGCATATCCGGTGAGGAGTCGGCCCGATGAGCGACACCTCACTCGTACTGATAGGGCTGGGCGGCGTTGTCGTCCTGCTGCTGCTGATCATGAAGGCCAAGCTCCAGCCGTTCGTCGCGCTGGTGCTGGTCAGTCTGGGCACGGCGCTGGCCGCCGGGGTCCCGGTCGCCGACCTGGTGAAGACCGTCCAGGACGGCATGGGTTCGACCCTCGGCACGATCGCCACGATCATCGCGCTGGGGGCGATGATCGCCAAGATCATCGAACTGTCGGGCGGCGCCGAGTCCTTCGCCCAGACGCTGATCGACCGGCTCGGCACCAAACGCACCCCGGCCGCCCTGACGGTGGCGGGCTTCGTCCTCGGCATCCCGATCTTCTTCGATGTCGGGGTGATCATCCTGATGCCGATCGCGTACGGGGTGGCCCGCGTCTCCGGCAAACCGCTGCTGAAGTACGGGCTGCCGATGTGCGCCGCGCTGCTGACCGTGCACGCTTTCCTTCCGCCGCACCCCGGCGCGGTCGCCGTCGCCGAGCTGATCGGGGCGGACCAGGGGCGGGTGCTGATGTACGGCCTGCCGGTCAGCGCGATCGTGGTGATCTGCGGCTTCTTCATCTCCCGGGTGATCACGCGCCGCGAGTACGTGATGGACCCCGAGGTACGCGAGCGGGTGTACGGAAGGACCAGCGGCACCGGGTCCGGCCCGGACGCGGACCCGGCGGAGACGGAGAACGCGAACGCCCCCGCCCCGCCCTCCTTCGCCATGGTCCTGACGCTGATCGTGACCCCGATCGCGCTGATCCTGTGCGGCACCCTCGCCGACAACCTGCTGGACGAGGGCGGCATCGCGTACTCCGTCCTCACCGTCGTGGGCGCCCCGATGGTCGCGCTGCTGATCTCCCTCCTGCTCGGCGCCTACTTCCTGGGCTTCCGGCGCGGCTGGGACCGGGACCGCGTCGAGAGCGCGATGAGCGCGGCGCTGCCGCCGGTCGCGATGGTGATCCTGGTCTCCGGCGCCGGCGGCATGTTCGGGAAGGTGCTGGCGGCCAGCGGCATCGGTGACGCGGTCGCGTCGCTGCTGGAGTCGACCGGACTGCCCATCCTGGCGCTCGCCTTCGTGATGACGGCGGCCATGCGCGCCGCCCAGGGCTCGGCGACGGTGGCCATGGTGACCACGGCCGCCATCCTCGCCCCCATGCTGGAACGCGCCGACATGACGCCGACCCAGCTGACGCTGGCCGCGCTGGCGATGGGCGCGGGCGGACTGATGTGCTCGCACGTGAACGACTCCGGCTACTGGGTGGTCGCCCGCCTCAACGGCCTGGACGTCGCCACCGGCCTGCGCACCTGGACGCTCACCACCTCCCTCATGGGCGTCATCGGCTTCGTGCTGGTGTCGGGGTTGTGGCTGCTGTTGGCTTGACTTTCGGACCGTTAGGATCCAGCGAAAAACAGCCAGAGACGGGTGGCCATGAAGCACCGCATGATCGGAGCCGTGGAGGTCAGCGAGATCGGTCTCGGCGCGATGCCGATGTCGATCGAGGGACGGCCGCAGGACGAGAGCCGTTCGATCGCCACCATCAAGGCCGCGCTGGACGCCGGCATCACCCTCATCGACACCGCCGACGCCTACTCACTGGGTGACGCGGACGACGCCGGCCACAACGAGTCGCTGATCGCCCGCGCCCTGGCCGGGGACCCGCGCAGGGACGAGGTGCTGATCGCCACCAAGGGCGGTCACACCCGTCCCGGCGACGGCAGCTGGGGGCTGAACGGCTCGCCCGCCCACCTGCGGTCGGCGTGCGAGGCGTCGCTGCGCCGGCTGGGGGTGGAGGCGATCGGCCTGTACCAGTTCCACCGGCCGGACCCGGCCGTCCCGTACGCCGAGTCGATCGGCGCGCTGGCCGGTCTGCTGGACGAGGGCAAGATCCGGATGGCGGGCATCTCCAACGCCGACCCGGAGCAGATCGAGCAGGCGAACGCGATCCTCGGCGGGCGGCTGGTGTCCGTACAGAACCAGTACTCGCCGGCCTTCCGCTCCAGCGAGCCGGAGCTGGAGCTGTGCACGGAGCTGGGCATCGCGTTCCTGCCCTGGAGCCCGCTGGGCGGCATCGCCCGGGCGGGTGACCTGGGCTCGCGCTTCGCGCCGTTCGCGGCGATCGCCCGGGACCGGGGGGTGAGCCCGCAGCGGGTGTGTCTGGCCTGGATGCTGGCGAAGTCCCCGGTGCTCGTCCCGATCCCGGGCGCCAGCCGCCCGGAGACGATCACGGACTCGGCGGCGGCGACCGAGCTGGCGCTGACGGCGGAAGAACTGGCGACGCTGGCATCAACACTCGACTGAGCAGGAAAGGCAAGAGGGACTGACACGATGCGACTGATGCGGATAGGCGAGCCGGGGCAGGAACGCCCGGTACTGGCGGCGGCCGACGGCACCGGAACCGGCACCGGAGCGGGCACCGGCACCCGGCACTATGACTTGCGGGCCGTCACCCGGGACATCGACGGCGCGTTCCTGACCGCCCTGACGGAGAACCCCGGCATCGTCCCGGCCGTGCACGACCTGCCGGAGACCAGCATCGAGGGCGAACGGATCGGCGCCCCGATCGCCCGCCCCTCGGCGGTGCTGTGCATCGGGCAGAACTACGCGGCCCACGCCGCCGAGTCGGGCTCCGCGCCGCCGGAGTGGCCGATCCTCTTCTACAAGTCACCCAACACGGTGATCGGACCGTACGACGAGGTGCACATCCCGCGCGGGTCCTCGACGACCGACTGGGAGGTCGAACTGGCCGTCGTCATCGGCCGCCGCGCCCGCTACCTCGACAGCCCGGACGACGCGCTCGCGCACATCGCCGGCTACACGATCGCCAACGACGTGTCGGAGCGCACGTACCAGAAGGACGAGTCCGGCGGGCAGTGGTCCAAGGGCAAGAGCTGCGAGACCTTCAACCCGCTGGGCCCGGTCCTGGTGACCCCGGACGAGGTGCCGGACCCGCAGCACCTCACCCTGCGTTCCTGGGTCAACGGAGAGCCGCGGCAGGACTCCAGCACCGCGGACATGATCTTCTCGGTGGCCCACCTGGTGCATCACCTGTCCCAGTACCTGGTCCTGGAGCCGGGCGACGTGATCAACACCGGGACGCCGCAGGGCGTCGCGATGTCCGGGAACTTCCCCTATCTGGCCGCCGGCGATGTGATGGAACTGGAAATCGCCGGCCTGGGCCGCCAGCGCTCGCCGCTGCGGGCGGCTCCGTAGGCGAGATGGCCGTCACCCGAAAGGGTGAGGAATCGGGGACAGCTGCCCGATTTGATGGCTCTTGACGTGATTCACGGGGGGAAGCCCAAGGTGACACCTGGTTAGGTTGGGCGCCATGGCTTCCCCCCACGTGATCAAAGTCCGCTTCGACGGCGGCCCCCGCCACGGCCGGACGATCGATCTCGTCATCACCGGCCATGTCCCCCTGATGCTCTCCGGCCGCCCCGACAGCACCGGCCTGTACGAACTCCGCTGCACGGAGGGCCGGGGCACCCGCTACACCTGGATCGACGACCTCCCGATCCGCAAGTAGCGCGCGGCAGGGCAGGCACCTTCCGGCGTCAGCGGCCCAGGGCCCGGAAGCGGCGCAGGGACAGCGGGACGGCCACCGCCAGCAGGGCCAGGGGCCACACCACCGCCAGCAGCACGGGGTGTTCGGCCGGCCAGGAGGTGCCGGCCCAGGTGGGGTTGGCGAACAGGTCGCGTACCGCGCCCGCCGTGGCCGACATCGGGTTCCATTCGGCGAGCGCGCCCATCCAGCCCGGCATGGTGCCGGGCGAGGTGAAGACGTTCGACAGGAAGCCCAGCGGCCACACCAGGATCTGCATGGTCTGCACCAGCTCCGGGCGCCCCGCGACCAGACCCAGCCAGATGCCGACCCACAGCATCGCGAACCGCAGCAGGAGCAGCAGCCCCAGCGCGGCGAGCGCCTGCGCCGGTCCGCCGTGCCAGCGCCAGCCGATGGCGAGGCCGGCGCCGACCATGACCAGCAGTGAGGCGGCCGAGCTGAGCATGTCGAGCAGGCTGCGCCCGATCAGGAACGAGGACGGGGCGATCGGCATCGAACGGAACCGGTCGAGTACGCCCTTGTTGATGTCCTGGGTGAGCGCGACCATGGTGCTTTCGAGGCCGAACGCCATGGTCAGCGCCAGCATCCCGGGGATCAGGAACTCCTTGTAGTCCCCGCCGCCCGCCACGGCCATTCCACCGCCGATGAAGTACGCGAACATCACCAGCAGCAGCACCGGGAAGACCAGCTGCGCGGCGAACTGTCCCGGCTGCCGGGCCCAGTGGGCCAGGCCCCGGCGGGTCATGGTGAGCGAGTCCGTCCACAGGCGCGGTCCGGTCTGTACGAGGGTCACGGGGTCTCCGTTCCGGTCAGGGCGAGGAAGACCTCGTCGAGGGTGGGTCTGCGCAGGGCGATGTCCTGGGCGTCGACGCCGGCCGCCGCCAGTGCCGTGACCGTCTCGGTGAGGGCGGTGGTCCGGTCCGCCGCCGGGCGGCTGATCAGCCGGCGGTCCGGGTCGGTGACCGTGCCGCCGACCGCCGCCGCGGCGTCGGCCAGCCGCGCCCGTTCCCGTACGACGATGTCGATCCGGTCGGTGCCGGCCCGCGCCTTGAGTTCGTCGGCGGTGCCGTCCGCGATGCGCCGGCCCCGGTCGATGACCGAGATCCGGTCGGCGACCTGGTCGGCCTCCTCCAGGTACTGGGTGGTGAGCAGCACGGTGGTCCCGCCCCCGGTCAGCCGGCGCACCGCCTGCCAGACCTCGGTGCGCCCGCGCGGGTCGAGGCCGGTGGTGGGTTCGTCCAGGAAGAGCACCTTCGGGTGGACGATGAGCGAGGCGGCGAGGTCGAGGCGGCGGCGCATGCCGCCGCTGTAGGTGCCGACCGGGCGGTCGCCGGTGCCGGTGAGCGAGAACTCGTCGAGGAGTTCGCCGGCCCGCCGGGCGGCGGCCCTGCCGCCCAGGTGGTGGAGGCGGCCGAACAGTTCGAGGTTCTGCCGTCCGCCGAGCCCCTCGTCGAGCGCGGCGTGCTGGCCGACCAGGCCGATGCGGCACCGCACCTCGTACGGTGCGCGGCGGACGTCGTGGCCGGCCACCTCCGCGAGCCCGGAGGTGGGGCGGAGCAGGGTGGTGAGGATGCGGACGGCGGTGGTTTTGCCGGCCCCGTTGGGGCCGAGGACGGCGTGCACGGTGCCTTCGTCGACGGTGAGGTCGAGCTCGTCGAGGGCTCGCCGGCCGGCTCCGTGGGTTCTGGTGAGTTCGCGGACTCTGATCATCCGACTCCCTCTCTTCACATTTGAGGAGTGAGTCGCCGAGGGTAGGGCCGGTGGCTCCGGCTAGTCAAATTTTAATAGCGACTCCGATGAGAGACTGTCCGCACAGACACACCCCGGGCGATCAGGGCAAGAGGAGGACGAGTGATGTCGGTCATCCGGCTGCTGGTGCTGGGTTCGGTGCGCCAGCACGGGCGGGCCCACGGGTACCAGGTCCTCAAGGACCTGGAGTTCTGGGGCGCCCACGAGTGGTCCAACGCCAAGCCGGGCTCGATCTACCACGCGCTGCGGGCCATGACCAAGCAGGGACTGCTGCTCGCCCACGAGGACGCCCCCAGTACGGCCGGCGGCCCGCCCCGTACCGAGTTCGAGGTCACCGACGCCGGGGACGAGGTCTTCTTCGACCTGCTGCGGCACGCGCTGCGCGCCCACGACGAACGGATCGACACCCTCACCGCCGGGGTCGGCTTCATCGTCGATCTGCCGCGCGACGAGGCCGTCGCCCTGCTGCGCGAGCGGGTCGCGGCGCTGGAGGACTGGCGCGCCGAGGTGCGCAAGCACTGGAGCCCGCCGAACGACACCCCCGAGGAGTGGGGCCACATCGGCGAGATCATGCGGCTGTGGGTGCACGACGCGTCCAGCGGCGAGGAGTGGACGCGTGGCCTGATCGACCGCATCGAGGCGGGCGCGTACGTCTTCGCCGGGGAGGGCGAGCGGCGGCCGGACGTGCTGCCGCCCGGCGTACCGAACCCGTACGCGAAGAGCTGACCGTCACATGAGCTGCTGCCAGACGCGGTGCAGCAGCTCCCGCGACTCGGCCGGCGGCTGCGCGGCGTCGGCGAGCCGGTCCAGGACCGCCTGGTACGAGGCGACGTCCTCCCGCTTGTCGAGGTAGAGCGCGCCGGTCAGCTGCTCGACGTACGCGACATCCGGCAACTCCCGCTCGGCGAACCGCAGCACCGTGAACGCCCCGCTCTCCGCCACGTGGCCGCCGTACGCGAACGGCACCACCTGGAGCGTGATGTGCGGCAGTTCGGAGAACTCCAGCAGCATCTTGATCTGGTCGGCCATGACCTGCCGGCCGCCGTAACCACGGTGCAGCGCCGCCTCGTCCAGCACGCAGTGCAGCCGCGGGGTGTGCTCGCCGTACAGCAGCTTCTGCCGCTGCATGCGCAGTTCGACCCGGCGCTCGATCTCGGCGCGCGGCAGCCCGCCGCGGTGACCGCTGATGATCACGGCCTCGGCGTACGCCTCGGTCTGGAGCAGCCCGTGCACGAACTGCACCTCGTAGGTGGCGATCCGGGCGGCTGCCGCCTCCAGGCCGACATAGGTCTGGAACCACCCGGGCAGCACATCGTTGTAGCTGTGCCACCAGCCGGCGTGGCCGGAGGAACGCGCGAGGCCGAGCAGCGATTCGCGCTCGGCCTCGTCCACCACCCCGTACAGCGTGAGCAGGTCCGCCACGTCCCGCTGCTTGAAGCTGACCCGCCCCAGCTCCATGCGGCTGATCTTGGACTCGGAGGCGCGGATCGAGTAGCCGGCGGCCTCGCGGGTCACGCCGCGCGATTCGCGGAGCCGGCGGAGCTGGGAACCCAGCAGGATCCGGCGGACCATCGAGCCGCTGTCATCACGCTCGGCCATGGCCATGCTGGCGGCGCCCCCTGTGCTCTGCTGCTGCCGGTGGGTGGTGGTCGGTGCGGTCATTCGGTCAGCCCTCCACTTCGGACTGTGCGAAGTCTGCCATCTCCAGGCTTCATTCGGTGGTGGCTTGGTTACAGTCAATCGATTTTTGAACATGCACGTGCATCTGCCCTTGCATTCGGCCAGGGCGTTGGGAAGCATGAGGTGCACGCGCTGGGAACCGGTGCGTCTGTACGAGCCTGCCCGGACCGCCGCCGCCGTGATTGCCAGGAGTGCCGCATGGGGAACGAGAGAACGCCCGTGCTCGACGTTTTAGGGCCATCGTTCCCCGCGTTCGACACCCGCACCGTCGCCGGCACCGCCACCCTGGGACTGCCGGACCGGCCGGAATCCGTCCGTAGTGCACGGGACTTCACGCGCAGCACGCTGCGCTTCTGGCGACTGAGCGAGCAGTTCGACCCGGTCGCGCTGGTGGTGTCCGAGCTGGTCACCAACGCGCTGCGGTACGGGCGGCCGGCGGTCGAGCTGGAACTGGTACGCGGCAGCCGGCGGCTGGTGTGCGCGGTGCGCGACGCCAGTGCGCGTCCGCCACGGCTCACCGAGGCGGACGCGGGCGCCGAGTCGGGACGCGGGCTGCACCTGGTGGAGAGCTTCAGCGACGGCTGGGGCTGGCGCCACCAGACCGAGACCGGCGGCAAGGTGGTCTGGGCGGTCTTCCGCATCTGAGACCGGCGGCCGGGCCGGGAAAATGGCTGTCCCGGCGGCCGGGCCGGATGCGAGGGTCGGCGGATGCACGCTACCCGTACTGAACTGCTGCGCTGGCAGTTCGAGCTGACCTGGTCCCTGTTCGAGTATCACCTGGAGCGGCTGGAGACCGCCGACTTCCGGTGGGAGCCGGCCGCCCCCGACCGCTGCTGGACGGTACGCCAGGACGCGGCGGGCCGCTGGCTGCCGGACTGGCCGCAGGACGGCACCGACACCGAACCCGACCCGGTCCCGGTGCCCACCATCGGCTGGGTGAGCTGGCACATCGGCTGGTGGTGGAGCGTCACCCTCGACCACGCCCGGGGCGAGACCCCCCGGGACCGTACGGACATCACCTGGCCGGGCGACGGCCCGGCCACGGTGGAGTGGCTGCGCGGCCTGCGCACCGAATGGCTGGCCCTGCTGGACACCCTCCCCGACTCCGCCCTGGACGCCACCGCCCCCTTCCCGTGGCCGAACGACCCGGCCCACACGGTGGCCCACATGCTGGCCTGGGTGAACGCGGAGTTGATGAAGAACGCCACCGAGATCGGCCAGCTCCGCCTGCTGCGGGCGGCGTCCGCCGGCTGACCGGTTCCAGTTCGGGTTCCGGTTCCGGGCCGTCGATCCGAGGCCGAGCGGATCGGGTGCGGGCCGTTGGAGATCGAGCCGGCCGGCTGAGGCCCCCCGTCCGCCGACGGGGGTCAGTGGACCAGGTGGTCGAATTCGCCGTCCTTCACGCCCAGGAGGAGGGCGGCGACCTCGGCGCGGGTGTAGACCAGCGCCGGGCCGTCGGGGAAGCGGGAGTTGCGCATCGCCACGTCGCCGGTGGGCAGCAGGGCGAACTCGGCGCAGGTGCCCTGGGAGTTGCTGTGGCTGCTCTTGAGCCACTGCACGTCTTCCAGCTGCTGCGCTGCCATGCCGTTGTAAACGTCGTGAACGTCGGGCACTGGGGCTCCCGGGGGGTTGTGCGGCAAGTGCAAATAATCTCAACTTCCGCACAGCATAACGCCGTTCACGTGCAGATGCGCGTGAGGATGCACGTGCACAACGGGCAGTCGTCACGCCATCACCCCTGGTCAGAGGCTTTGCGCCGACCGGCAGGTCAGCGGGACGCGTACGGCAGCAGCGCCATCTCCCTCGCGTTCTTGATCGCCCGCGCCAGCTCCCGTTGCTGGCGCACCGTCACCCGGGTGACGCGGCGGCTGCGGATCTTCCCGCGGTCGGAGATGAACTTCCGCAGCAGGTCCGTGTCCTTGTAGTCGATGTACGTGATCCCCGCCGCGTCCAGCGGGTTGGGGCGGGGTTTCGCCGACTGCCTGCGGTCCTTTGACGTACGGCGCGGGGTCATCGTTCCGGAACTCCTTGAGTGGTGGTATCGGGGTCGGGCTCGGGGTCGAGCAGTTCGTCGAAGGCGGACGGCCGCAGGCCGGCCCAGGCGGTGCGGCCCGCCGCGTACTCGGCGTCCGTCAGCAGGCACGAGTCCAGCAGCGCCGCCAGCCCGCCCGAGTCGAGGCCGGGCGAGGTGAACACCAGATGCTGTACGCGGTCCCCGCACACCGGATCCCAGTCCAGCGCGGCGGCGGCCCGGCGCACGGCCGGCACCAGGTCCCACGCCGCGTCCGGCAGCGCCGCCAGCCAGGGCCCGGCCCCCTCCACGCACAGCGCCCCGCCCGCCGCGTCCCAGGCGAGCAGAGCGTCGGGCCGGTCGGCCAGCCAGAACCGTCCCCGGCTGCGGGCCGCGGCGCAGGTCAGATCCTCCAGCGCCGCGTACAGCCGGTCCGGGTGGAAGGGCCTGCGCCGCCGCCACACCAGCGTGCTGATCCCGGCCTCGTCCGCCGCCTGCGGCAGCAGCGCGCACGCCGGGTGCAGCCGGGAGGCAGCCGCCTCCGGGTCGAAGCCGGCCATCGCCAGCGCCGCGAACCCCGGTTCGGTGATCTCCGTCCGGCGTGCGGTGGGATGCAGTTGGGCGAGCAGCGCGTGGTCGGCGTCGTCCGCCTCCTCGCCCGGGACCAGGGCGAGCACCGTCGCGTACTCCAACTGCCGCGCCCAGGTGTCGCCCACCGTGCGCCGGTCGGTCGCGGCGGCGGCGAGGCCGTGTTCGGCCAGATCGTCGCCGCACCCGAGGAAGGGCAGCGCCAGCGCCGGGTCGATCGCCGTGACCACCCCGGCCACGTACAGCGCCTCCGGGTCGGCGTGTTCGGTGATCACCTCCGCCATGGAGCGGGGTTCGACGGAGTCCCACAGCTCGACGATCGCCAGGGCGCACTCCCCGCCGGCCGCCAGCCGCGCCAGCTCCGGGACGAGGTCCTCGCGCAGCGCGCAGCACGCGCAGTCGTTGACCAGCGGCGCCTCGCCGCCGCTGATGACGCCGAGCGCGGCGCTGCGGATCGTACGGGCGACGGTGCCCCGGGCCGCGCCGTCCGTGAGGTCGTGGTGGAGCGCGACGCCGCCGGGTACGGCGCGCAGCAGCGCCTCGACGGTGGCGCGCCGGGCGTCGGCGTGCAGGCCGGCGACGATGACGACCGGCAGGCCCGTCATCGCT
The DNA here is from genome assembly GCF_059510435.1 of Streptomyces sp. NTD107. Classification (NCBI taxonomy): domain Bacteria; kingdom Bacillati; phylum Actinomycetota; class Actinomycetes; order Kitasatosporales; family Streptomycetaceae; genus Streptomyces; species Streptomyces sp. NTD107. The sequence goes on from NZ_JCAJZV010000007.1 coordinate 291,433, forward strand.
GCCGCCGGCCGCTGCCGTAGCGGCGCTCGAACCGTTCCACGCGCCCGGCCGTGTCCACCACGCGCGCGTTGCCCGTGTAGAAGGGGTGGCTGGCGGAGGAGATCTCCACGTCGATGACGGGGTAGGTGGCGCCGTCCTCCCACCGCACCGTCTTGTCGCTGGTGGCGGTCGAGCGGGTGAGGAAGGCGAAGCCGGCGACGCGGTCACGGAAGACGACGGGCCGGTACGGGGGGTGGATGCCTGGCTTCATGGCGGCGGATCAGTGCTCCTCAGCGTTCAGCGTTCTTCGCGGAACTCGACGTGGCGGCGGGCGACCGGGTCGTACTTGCGCAGGACCAGGCGGTCGGGGTCGTTGCGGCGGTTCTTGCGGGTGACGTACGTGTAGCCGGTGCCGGCCGTGGACTTCAGCTTGATGACCGGGCGGATGTCGTTCCTGGGCATGCGGGCTACTATACAGAAACGGTAACCATTTTCATTAAGGAGTACTTCCTTGTCCGCGCACTGCCAACTGACGGGCCGAGCGCCCCGCTTCGGCAAGACCGTCTCGCACTCCCACGTACGCACCTCCCGCCGCTTCGACCCCAACATCCAGCGCAAGCGCTACTGGCTCCCCAGCGAGGGCCGGTACGTACGGCTCACCCTCAGCACCAAGGGCATCAAGGCCGTCGACACCCTCGGCATCGAGGCCGCCGTCGCCCGCATCCGGGCCCGGGGCGGGCGGGTCTGAGGCCATGGCGAAGAAGAGCAAGATCGCGAAGAACGAACAGCGCAAGCGCGTCGTCGCCCGGTACGCAGAGCGCCGCGCCGAACTCAAGGAGCTGATCCGCTCCCCGCACACCCCCGACCCCGAACGCGCCGCCGCCCAGCGCGAACTGCGCGCCCAGCCGCGCGACGCCAGCGCCACCCGGATCCGCAACCGGGACAGTACGGACGGCCGCCCCCGCGGCCATCTGCGCGCCTTCGGCCTGTCCCGGATCTCCCTGCGGCAGCAGGCGCACGCCGGGCATCTGCCCGGCGTGCGCAAGTCCAGCTGGTAGCCGGGGAGGAACGGAGCGGAGGTGGTGCGCCGTCGTCAATCGGTGTGCAGACCGAACGACAGCACCACCTCGTCCTCCTCGCCCGGCAGATAGTGCACGTTCAGAATCCGCCCCACCTGCACCTTCGGCACCGCGTCGGCCGGCAGGAAGCGCCGCACCCGGGCCGGGAACACCGAGCCGTCGCCGGGGCGCGTCACCATGAGTTCCAGCGCCAGCTCGGGCATCCCGTCCCGCACCTCACCCGTGACCCGCAACTCGCGTACCACCGCCCGCGCGGCCACCCCGCGCGCCACGATGTCCAGCCGGTGCCGCGTCGTCACCCCGCGCTTGATCATCGCGCGGTTGATCGCCTCCTGCGCCCGGTCGGTGTCCCCGGAGAAGTCGAACTCCACCCGGACCACCTCCCCGGCGCGGTGGCCCGGCAGATAGCGCACCGGCAGGATCGCGCCCGGCCGTACCAGCTGGGTGCCGTCCGTCGGCCCGAGGGTGATCTTCGCGTACGCCTGGAACGTCTCGTCGTGCGCGCCCAGCACGCTCAGCGTGACGCGCAGCACCGGCAGGCCGTTGATCTCCACCCCGGTGGGGTGGGCGGCCAGCACCGTACCGACGCCCAGCAGGCCCTCCTTGCGCATCCGGGCGCTGTTGCCGCCGGCGCCGTGCGTGCCGAGCATCCGGCGGACCAGCAGGCGGCTGGTCAGCATCGACAGGACGATGGAGGCGATGATCGGCAGCACCATCTGCGGGCCGACCCAGGAGTTGGGGTACAGCTCCGGGTCGCCCCGGCCGGTGAGCCCGAACCAGAGGTAGTAGCCGATCGCGCCCAGCGCCGCCAGCGCGAGAAAGATCCTCACGAACATCCCCATCACGCACACTCCTTCACCTGTGTCCTGCGGTGACGGTAGGAAGCGGATCCGCGCTACCGATCCCAGGTTTGCGGGCGGCGGCTTAGGCTGACGGACGTGGAGGGCATACGGCCGCGGGCGGCGGTGATCCATGAGGCGTGGCAGCGGCTGGACGACGTCGCCCCGCTCAGCGGCGCGCACGGCGGCCCGCTCAGCCGCACCGTCAAACTCATCCTCGACCCGCTGGTGATCCGGCCGCTCCAGCATCCGCAGTGCGCCGGGAGCGTGATCGGCGCGGACGGCGCCGTACTGCTCGCCTCCCTCCTCTACGCGAGCGGGGACGTGCTGCGCGAGACCGCGCGCTGGTACGAGCTGCTCAAGCGGGTACGGCGCGAGCTGCGGATCACCGACGGGCACCCGCAGGACCGGTACTTCCAGCGCTGCTTCGAGCTGGCCACGCTGCGCGAGGTACGGGACCGGGCGGCGGCGGAACGCGTGCTGCGGGAACTGCACGGGGCGGCGGACGGCCGCACCACGCGCGAGCTGCGGGACCATCTCGCCGACGCGGAGCGGGCGGCCCGGCTGACGGCCGTGCTCGACGCCGCCTGGGCGGCGCGCGAACGGGCCCCGGACCCCGACCCGTCCGGTACCGCGTCGCTGATCACGGCCGTCCTCGACGGCGCCACGGCCGGCGGGCTGGCCGAGCTGACCGCCCGCCGGGCGGGAGCGGCGAGCGGTACGGCACTGGCCGACCCGTCCCGTACCCCCTCCGCCCGCGCCCTCGGCCTCACCGGGCAGCCCGTCCCCGGCAAGCCACGGCTGACGGCGCGGCCGATGGCCTTCGGGGCGGCGCCTTTGGACCGCACGGTCCACGAACGGGTCTTCACGGCGCTGCGGGCCAGCGCGGACCGGTCCGTACTGCCGCCGCTGCCCCATCTGGTCACCGAGGAGATCGCCCGCAGCTGCGCGCCGTGGGGGCTGACGGACGAGTCGCTGCGGGTGGCGGCGGCCGTCGGCGAGCGGCTGTCGCTCGGACTGCGCCCGCTGGGCGGGGCGGCCGGGCCCGCCGCAGCCGCCGGCGGGACGGCGGCCGAGCGCGCGGTGAACGCGCGCTGGCGGCGCGAGGCGTACGTCCTGCGCGCCCGGCGCATGCTGCTGGACGTGGCAGCGGAGGACGCCGACGACCCGCTGCACCGGATCGCGGCCGAACTGCGCCGCCCCTGGGAGGGATATCTGCGCCGGCTGTGGGCCCGGCTGCACGGCCGGGACGTACGGCGGGCGCCCGTCGTGGCACCGGACGAGCTGTGGGATCTGCTGGACGGCGTCGCCCGCTCGGTGATCCTCGACCACCGCACCCGGGTACGGCGGGCCCTGACGGTGCGGCCGGTCGCGGCGGCGGAGGTGTGATGGGCGACGACGAGGCGAACGAGGCGAGCGCGGCGAACGAGGCGAGCGCGGCGAGCGCCGTGCTGGAGGTGGCGGGCGGCCACCTCACCTGGAACGTCCTGGACCTGGCGGCCGATCCGGTCGCGGTGCTCGACGACCCGACGGCGGCCCAGGGGTGGCTGTGGGCGCTGTACGGCGAGCCGGCGGCGCTGCGCGCGGCGGCCGGCGAACCGCCCGGCCCGGCGGCGCCCGCGCTGCCAGGACTCGCGCGCGCTGCCCGGCGGTTGGCGTACGCGCACTGGGCGGCCCGCTGGTGGCCGGCGTCCGTCATCGACGGCATCCCCCCGCTGGACGAGCGCCTGCTGGCGGCCGAGATCGCCGAACTGGAGGAGGAGTGCGACCTGCTGACCGGCGCCGAGGAGCGCGAGACGTACGCGCAGCCGCCCGCCCCCGGCCCGGCGTACGCGCTGGCGGCCGGCCCGACGGCGGACGGACCCGGGCGGGTCCTGTCCCACGGCACGGCCGGCACCGACTGGCGCCGGGTCCCGCCCGGCCTGCTCGACGCCTCCGAGACGGCGCTCAGCTGGCAGATCGTCCGGCTCGCGGCGCGCCGCACGGTGGTCGGCGTCAGCGTGGTGGCCGGCCCGGGACTGACCGGCCGGACGCCACCGCCCGCGCATCTGCGTCCCCGGGTCACGGTGACGGCGGCCGGGGGCGGCACCGCCGAACTGCCGCTGTGGCTGACCGACGACAGCTGGACGGGCACGACCGGACTCCCGGGCCCTGGCCCGCTGACGTTCGCCGTGCGGCTGCCGGCCTTCCCCGACCCGCTCACCCCGGACGACGCGCGGCAGCGCGCGCTGCGCGAACGGATCCGCGCCCTGGCACGCGCCCGGCAGGCAGGAGCCGCTGCGGTCATCGCCCCACTGCGCGCCGAACTCGCGGCGGAGGAGGACTTCTGATGCCGGATGTCGTCGAGGTCTCCCGGGCGGTGGCCGCGTTGGTGGACGCGGGCATCGAGGAGTTCCAGCGGGGCGCGCCACGGGCGGCGCACGACCTGTTCGACCGGGCGGTCCGAACGGCCGCGCCGCACCCCGGACTTGCCGCCCAGCACCGTCAGGCCCTGATCAACCGCGCCACCACGGCCGCCCACCTCGGCGACCACCCGGCGGCGATCACCACCCTGCGGCAGACCCTGGCCGCCCGCGACCCGGACCCGGCCCTGCGCCCGGTCATCCTGCTCAACCTCTCCGCATCCCTCCTGGAAACCGGCGCCTACCAGGAAGCCGAATCGGCCCTGACCGAATGCCGGGCCCTGGCCGTGGCGGCACTCCCCGGCTTCAGCGACAACCGCCCATCCACGGGCATGGCCTCGGGCTCGGGCATGGCCTCGGGCTCGGGCATGGCCTCGGGCTCGGGCATGGCCTCGGCCACGGGCACGGCCTCGGCCACGGCCTCGGGCATGGGCACGGCCTCGGGCACGGCCTCGGCCTCGGCCTCGGCCTCGGGCATGGGCACGGGCACGGCCTCGGGCACGGCCTCGGCCTCGGCCTCGGCCTCGGGCATGGGCACGGGCATGGCCTCGGGCTCGGGCATGGCCTCGGCCACGGGCACGGGCACGGGCACGACCGGGACCGGAGCAACGGCTCCCCACAGCAACCCGGCCGACCCGGCCGGAGACGCGGACGGCACCCCGGCCGCCGGTCCGGTCGCCGCTCCGCCCGACACCACGGCCCCCGCCTCCCACGGCACAGCCGCGCACGCCCTCGCCACCGCCGGTGGCGTCCGCGCCGACCCCGGTGCGGCGCACCCCAGCGATGCGGCCCCGGGCCATACCGCCGCCGCTCGGGCCGTCACCGATGCTGCCTTCGGCAGTGGTGAGTCCTCCGAGGCCGCCGAGGTGTTCATGGCGGCGGTCGTCGCCCTGAGCACCGTCGCCATTCAGCGTGAGGACTGGCCGCGCGCCGAGCGGCTTGCCGGTGAGGCGCTCGCCGTCGTCACCCGGCTTCGGCCGGATCTCGTCGGCCGGCCCCTCATGAACGTCGCCACCATCGCGCTCGCCACCGGCCGGCCCGACCTCGCCGAGGACTTCGCCGAACAGGCCCTCGCCGCCTGCGAGGCCCGCCCCGAACCGGCAGGAGCCGCCACCGTACGGCTCATGCTCGCGCAGCTGTACCTCACCACCGGCCGCCCCGCCGAGGCCGAGCCGCTGCTGCGCGCCGCCCTCGCCCACACCGAGCCGGCCGGCCTCACCCTGGAGACCGCACTCGCCTGGGAACAACTCGGACGGCTGGCCGCCATCCGGGGTGAACCCGACCGCGCCGACCACCTGTACACCCGCGCCCACACCCTCCTCCAGCGCGCCGGCGCCACCCCCACCGAGGCCGTGCTCGCGGTACGCCGCGCCGAACTCGCCCACCTCGCGGGCCGCCCGGCCGACGCCGAGAACCTGCTGACCCACGCCGCTGACACCTTCGCCGCCCTCGGCCTCGGGCTGCGCCGCGCGCAGACCCATCTCGCCCACGCCGCGCTGCTGGAGTGCCACCTCGACGACGACCCGCACCACCTGCGCCGCGCCCTCGATCTGGCGGTGCCGGCGGCGCTGACCATCGACGCCGTACGGTACGGGCTGGCCGCCGGCCACCAGCGCGACCGCTGGCGGCGCAACGTCGCCGAGCCCGCCCTCCGGCTCGCCTTCCGGCTGGCGGCCCGCACCGGCGACGGACTCCTCGTCGCGCATCTCATCGAGGTGCAGTGCGCGACCACCCCCGTACTGCGCGAGCGCGCCGTCCCGCGGCCGGACGAGCCCGGCCCGTTCGGCTGCTACCTGGACGAACCACCCCCGCACGCCCACACCCACGCTCTGGCGGTCGCCCCACCACCCCGGCTGCTTCTCACCCCGGACGGGGACGGCGAGGTGGCACTGGCCGCCCAGATCGCGCTCGCCGAACAGCGCTACGGCCTCCCGGTCCGCGACGCGCGAACGGTCCCGAGTTGGTGACCGCCACCGCCCCCGCCGCCCCCGTCGCACCCGCCGCCCCCACCGCCCAGGTCCGGTTCGCCGACGCCGGCGACCTGTACGTCTCCTGGCGCTGGACCCACGCCCTGTCCGAAGTGGGGGTCAGCGTCATCCCGCGGGACCAGGTCACCGCCGCCATGGCCGCGTTCGCCGCCGCCCGCCCCGGCGACCCGGCCGGCGGGGGCGGGTTCACCGCGTACGACACCGAACTCGCCCTCGCCGGACAACTCGCCCGCACCCTCGTCCCGTACGGCCTCGCCCTGCAACTCCACCACCTCTACCAGCAGGGCAGCCGCCCCCTGCTGCGCATCCAGCCCTCGCCGCGCATCGCCCAGGTGCCCTGGGAACTGCTCGCGCTCGACTCCTCCCCGGAGATCCGGCTGCTGGAAGTGGCGGACGTCGCCGTGCTGGCGCCGGCCAGTGTCGTACACGCCCCCGGACGTACGCCCCGCTCCTGGGCGGCCACCCGCGCGCGGCCGGTCGTCGCCGTACTCGACCCCCGGGTGCCCGGCTACGGCGCCGGCTCCCGGCTCGGCTCCGTACTCGGCGGCCCGCTGCCGCCCGAGGCGCCGCTGGCCCGGCAACTCGCCGGTTACGCCGCCGCCGGACGGCTCCGTCCGGCGGCACCCCCCGGCGCGCTGCCGCGCCGCGCCGACACCGACCGCGACTGGCTGTCCGCCGCCCTCACCGCCGGTGCGAGCCGACTCCTGTACGCCGGCCATGTCACCGCCGCCGACCCCGACCCCCGCTCCGGGCAGAGCAGCGAGGACGCCCGGCTCCACCTCGCCTGCACGGATGCGCTCCCCGGCCACGCCCCGGCGCTGCGCGGCCACCGCCCGCTGTCCGCCAAGGACCTGCTGCTGGACGCCGATCGCTGGCCGGCGCCCAGCAGGGTGGCGCTGATCGCCTGCGAGAGCGGCGGCGATCTGCGGTTCGGCGACGCGCTCGGTCTCGCCGCCGCGATGATCAGCGGCGGCGCCGAACTGGTCACCACCACCCGCTGGCCGCTCCCCACCGACCACGCGTTCCACCACGCCGGCACGGGCGCCGACCGTGCCGCGTACCCCCTGCGGGAGGCGATCGGCGCGATCGACGCCGCGCACGAGAGCGACGATCCGGTCCGGGCGCTGGCCGACTGGCAGCGCGCGCGGCTCGCGCGGTGGCGGGAGCGGCGTACGGTCGAACACTCCCCGCTCCTGTGGGGCGCGTTCGCGACGCTCACCGCGTGACGCGGTGGCCGCGATCCGTACGCCGAGGCAGGTGCTGCCGATCATTCAGCGGTGGTCGCCTCACCGGTCGAGCCGGGGCCCGGCCCGTGAGCGGGCCCGGTCCGGGCCTTCTGTCACGACTTCGCACCTGGATGAGTCCGCCCCTCCCCGGCGGTTCCGGTCATCGCTAGGGTGGCGCGCGTGACGAGCAGGATGCGTGATAAGCGAATCAGGCGCGCCGGCCTGGCAGTCGGCCTGGCCCTCACTCTGGCCACGGTCGCCGGCTGCTCATCCGACGCGGGCAACAACAACGACGACCCCATCAACACGGGCGACGCATCGTCCGCTTCCCCGGACGCGGAGGACGGGGAATCGGACGACGAGGCGGCTCTGGTGGCGCTGTACGAGGCGTACTGGGACGCGGTGATCGCGTCTGAGAACGGCGAGGAGATCGATCCGGCTCTTTTTGAAGGCATCACGACAGATGGCGTGATGGAGCTGGAACTGAGCAGGATCAGCCGGTTGAAGGACAACGGCATCCACCGCGACGGCGCACCGGTCATTGAGCGGATCACGGTGACCGTTGACGGTGACGCGGCCCGAATCGAAGCGTGCAAGTCGGAGGCCGATTGGCGCGTCATCCAGAACGGTGAGGAGGTGGAGAACGATGTGGTCGAGGGTCTTGTGGCGCCACATCCCCATGTAGCCACGGCCGCCCGTACGTCCGATACCTGGCTGATCAACGCGTCGCTGCCAATGGAGGAGGCGGCGATCTCATGCTGACGATCGCCCGGTCCGGCACGGCGGCAGGCGCGAGAGCGGTTCTGGTGCTGGCGCTCGTGGCTGGTGCGTTTCTCTTCATCAACGCTGGGCCGGCCGTCGCGGAGAAGAAATGCGACCTTGTCCAGCTGGAGGACGGAACCCTCGACTATTTGTGCACCGACACCAGACCCGGTGGTGACGGATCGGGCGGTGCCGACGGGGATGGCGGCGGAGGCACGGGGAACGCCACGCCAACCTGTGATCTGAGTCTGATCAGTATGTTCGAGGGAGCCGACGAGCAGTACTGCATGGGCCGGAACGCCTGCTGGGTCAACAACCCGACGGTCAGGTACCCCACGCCGGCCGACTGGCCGGAGGAGCCGCCGACCGAGGATGCGGTCTACGTCTACCGGTCTTGCGTCGGTCCGGACGGTGTGGTCGTTTCCGAGGGGTATACGTGGTACACCGGCCCCGAGGACGAGGGCCCGTCGGTGGAGGAACTGGCGCTCCAGGCGTTCGGATCCCTGACCACTCCGGACTTCAGCCTCGCCCACAGCCCGCCCCGTAACTCCATCATCTACATCGACACCTGGTGGTGGGCGGACGGTCCGTCCAACGGCACCATTTCCAGTGGTGCGGCCCTCGGTGTCGTCGCCGTGGGTACCCCCTCCCACATCGAGGTGGACCCGGGTGACGGGAGTGGCGTGATGACCTGTGACTTCGTCACATCCGAGAGCGACGCCTGCTCTCACACCTACGACCGGGCGGGTGACTACACGGCCCGGGGGCGGCTTGTCTATGACGTGCACTTCGAGCAGAACGGCAGCCCGCTGGACATCGCCGGGCTGCCCGACACGCTGGAGAGTGGCTGGCAGGACAGCGCCATCACCGTGACCGAGTCGCAGGCGGTCGTCGTTCCCTGATCGAAGGTGACCCGCCGGGTTCCGGTGGGTCACCTTCGGCCGTCGTGGTGCGCATATGTGGTGAACTGCCCCGCATGAGAGTGCGAGGGCGAGTGCGGCTGCGCGTGCGTGCGCTGGTGGCGGGTGTGGTGCTGGGTGTTCTGGTGGCCGGGTGTGGTTCCGGCGGGGGGAATCAGAGCGGTGGGAGCGGTGGGAGCGGTGGGAGCGGCGGGGGCGGGGATGCCGCGGGGGACGTCTCGCCGTTCACCGGCGAGGAGGCCGCCAAGGGGCCGGTGCTCGCCGTCAAGGTGGACAACGCTCCGCAGGCCCGGCCCCAGGTCGGGCTCGGCGACGCCGACATCGTGTACGCCGAGCAGGTGGAGGCGGGCCTGAGCCGGTTCCTGGTGGTGTTCTCCGGGACGCTGCCGCAGGAGGTGGGTCCGGTCCGTTCCGCGCGGCAGTCGGATCTGGAGCTGCTGCGGCAGTTCGGTACCCCGGGGCTGGCCTACTCCGGGGTCCAGCCGGCGCTCCAGCCCGAGCTGGACGCCGCCCGGCTGGTCCAGCTGACGCCGGCCAAGGTGCCCGACGGGTACGAGCGGCTGACCGACCGGGCCGCCCCGCACAATCTCTTCGGCAAGCCCGACCGGCTGCTCGCCGCCGCCCCCGATGTCTCGGACGCCGCCGACATCGGCTTCCGCTTCGGGGACGCGCCCGCCACCGGCGGCGCGGACACCGCCGCCGAGACGGTGGCGTTCCCGGCCGCCGAGTTCGGCTTCACCTGGTCGGCCGCCGACCAGCGCTGGAAGGTCTCTCTCGACGGGTCGGGCACCGACCTCGCCCCGGCGACGGTCGTCGTACAGCATGTGACGATCACTCAATCGGAGTTCCACGACAGCACGGGGGCGTTCACTCCGTTCACCCGGACCACGGGGGACGGCACCGCGCTCGTGCTGCGCGACGGCAAGAAGTACGAGGGCCGCTGGTCACGGCCGGACGCCGACAGCGGTACGACCTTCACCACCCCGGACGGCGATCCCCTCCGCTTCGCCGCCGGTCAGGTCTGGGTGCTGCTCGTCGAAGCCTGACGGCCGGGACGACGACCAGCCCGCCGGGGCCTGGGCGCACGGGGTGGTGCTGCTGACATCCAGTACGTTCGTACTGCCGTCGTACATCTGCTCGTTCCAGGAGGCGGTGACGCGCAGCATCCCGGTCTCGCCGGGGTACTGGAGCGCCACCCGGAACAACCCGGGGTCGGCCTCGCCCCAGGTCTCGTACGTCAGCCGCCATCCCTGCGCCAGCAGGCCGTCGCGCAGCCGGCGCAGCGCCGGCTGCGCGACCGGTCCGGGCACCTCCGCCAGCCACCAGCGGTGGGTCATCCCGATCACGTCGGGCAGCGCGGCGGCGCCGAACAGGCCGTTCAGCCCGCGCGGGTAGCAGGGGTCGGCGGCCAGCAGGTTGTCGGTCACCGGCGTGCCGTCCGGTACGGCCAGCAGGTCGTACAGGTGGCGGGAGCGTTCGGCCATGGCCGCCGCCGTACGGTCCGGGTCGGCGCCGGGGTAGCCCGGTCCGTACCACATGCCGTGCAGCCACCAGCCGCCCGCCAGGTAGAAGACGGCGACGAAGATCCAGCCGCCGATGGTGTGCCGTTTGTCCGCCCCCGTCATCATGGCCGGGAGGGTAGTCGTACCGGTTCGGGTGCCGCCATACCGTCCCATGCCGCCATGCCGGTGGTGGTGCGTGAGCTGACGGAGTGTTGGATGCCCCGTGCGGAGCACTCCGGCGGGCGCCCCAGGTGGCGGGTAGACAAGATGATCAGTATGACCCTCAGTCTTGACCACCTCCGCCGTTGCACCGTGGCCGCCGACCTGGGTGCGTCCCGTACCCGTATCTACCTCAAGCAGTCGGGCCTCATCGTCGACGAACCGTCAGTCGTCGCCGTCAACACCAAGACCGGCGCGCTGCTCGCCGTCGGCGCCCCCGCCGAGCGGATGGCCGGCCGCACCCCCGCCAACATCCGCGTCGTACGCCCCATCAACGGCGGCACCGTCGTGGACATCGACATGGCCCAGCGCATGCTGCGCGCCATGGTCGGCCCCAAGCTGCGCCGCGCCTTCCGCCGCAAGCCGCTGCTGCGCGCCGCCGTGTGCATCCCGCACGACGCCGACCCGCTGGCCCGCCGTGCCGCGCTGGAGACCCTGATCGGGCTCGGCGCCCGCCGCGTCGAACTCGTCGACTCCCTCGTCACCGCCGGCATCGGCTGCGGGCTCCCGGTCGAGCAGCCGGAGGCCACCATGATCGTGCAGGTCGGCGCGGCCACCACCCAGGTGGCGGTGCTGTCGATGGGCGACATCGTCGCCGCCGAGAAGGTCGCGATCGGCGGCGAGACGTTCGACCGGGCGCTCGTCCAGCACCTGCGCAACCAGCACGAACTCCTCCTGCCCTCGCTCGCCGTCCGGCCGCTGCACCAGGTCCTCAACGGCGACATGCCGCAGGTCACCGAGGTGCACGGGCGCGATGTCGCCACCGGCCTGGCCCGTACCGTCAAGGTCGACCCGGAGAACCTGCGGCTGGCGGTCCGCTCCCCGCTCACCGCCCTCCTGGACGCCATCCGGGCCGTGCTGCACCGCTGCCCGCCCGACCTGGTGGCCGACCTCGCCGACCGGGGCATCATGCTCACCGGCGGCGCCGCCCAGCTGCCCGGGCTGGACACCACGCTGCGCGAGAACACCGGCATCCCGGTCAACATCGCCGAGGACCCGGGGCTGTGCGCCGTGCAGGGGCTCGGCGCGATGCTGGAGGGGCGGGTACGGCCGCTGCCCGTTCCCGAGCCGGCGAACTGACCGCGGTGCGCGGCCCGGGCCGTGGGGCGAACGTGATGCCGCCATGGACAGGCCAAGGCCGCCGCACACCGCGGCAGGGGCGGCGGCAGCCGCACCGGCGCTCACGGTGGTACTCGCCGTGGCGCTGGGCGGCGGGCTTGGTGCCCTGGCGCGGTACGGCGCGACCCGGCTGTGGGAAGTGCCCGTCGCAAGCGGTGTTCCCTGGACGATTCTCGCGGTCAACACCCTCGGGTGTGCCCTCATCGGGGCGCTGATGGTGGTCACCGAGGAGAGCGGGGAACGCGGGCACCGGCTGGCGCGGCCCTTCCTGGGGACCGGGGTACGGGGCGGCTTCACCACCTTCTCCGCGTACGCCGGGGGCGTCCGCGCCCTGGCGGACGCGGGGCGGGTGGGGCCGGCGCTCGGCTATCCGGTGCTGACCCCGGTGGCCGCGCCGGCCGCCGTGTGGGCGGGTACGGCGGCGACCCGGCCGGCGATCGCGGGGTGGCGCCCGTGAACGGCGCCAGGGGTACGGAGGCGAGGGGCCTGCGGCTGACGGTGCTGGTCGGCGAACGCGACCTGGCGCCCGGGCACCGGCCGCTGTACAGCGAGATCGTGCACCGGGCGCACCGCGCCCGGCTCGCCGGGGCGAGCGTCTTCCGGGGGGTCGAGGGGTTCGGGGCGTCCTCGCTGATCCACACCACCCGGCTGCTGTCACTGAGCGAGGAACTGCCGGTCGCGGTGGTCATCGTGGATGTGCCGGAACGGGTCCGGGCGTTCGTGACGGAGCTGCGCGAACTGGTGGGCGAGCAGCCGCTGGTGGCGTGGCTGGACGAGGTGGAGATCCTTCGGTGAACTGGCTGCTGGTACTGGCGGGCGGCATGGTGGGGGCGCCGCTGCGCTATCTGACGGACCGCGCGGTGCAGGCGCGGCTGGACCAGATCTTTCCGTGGGGAACGCTGACGGTGAACGCGCTGGGCTGTGTGCTGTTCGGCGCGCTGACCGGCGCCGCGGCGGCCGGGGCGGCCTCCTCGCAGCTTCAGCTGCTGCTCGGCACGGGCCTGATCGGGGCGCTGACCACGTACGCCACCTTCTCCCTGGAAACCCTGCGGCTGACCGAATCCGGCGCGGCCCTGCTGGCCGCCGTCAACATCACGGTGAGCGTCACCGCCGGCACGGCCGCCGTCTTCGTGACCCACGAACTGGCGGTACGGCTGCTGTAGCCGGTCGCCCGGCCTACGCGCTTGCCGAGTGCGGGATGAATTCCACCCGCAGATCGAGGTCGAGAGCCCGGGCCAGCCGTTCCAGGACGGGGATGGTGGGAATGGTGCCACCCGCCTCGAAGCGGGCCACGGCAGACTGCGTCAAGCCGGATCGCCGGCCCAGCTCCGTCTGCGACAGCCCCACTGCCAACCGCCGCTCCCGGACGGCATTCCCCCATTCGAAGCGCAGCCGGGTGGCCGCGCACTCTTCCTGGATCTCCGGAGTCATGGCGCGCTGCCGCCCCGCCCCACCGAGGGACGATCGTCCGTTGTCGGCCGTCATAGCGCCTCCTCGTCAGCGGTGCGTCCTTCTGCCTGGCAACGCGCGATCCGGTAGGTGATCCGGGTCTGCTGCCCGCCGCAGTAGAACCGCAGTTCACGGAGCTCTCCGTCAAGCTGCTTGGTGTAGGGCTCGCCCAACAGCACGCCACGATTTTCCAGCGGTTCCAGAGGGAACAGAGCCTGTGCCCATCTCTTGTCATCCAGGCCGCAGAGCCATCCATCTACCTCCGGTTCACGTTCGACGGCGACGCTATATTCCGCCGTGGAATCCGGCCGTGTCTGACGGAGATTTTCCCCTGACTGAGTGACCCTGACCGATTACAGGGTCACGCCGTGGTCGTGGAGCCAGGGGGTGGGGTTGATCGCCGAGCCGACGTAGGGGGTCAGGCGGATCTCGAAGTGGAGGTGGGGGCCCGTGGAGTTGCCGGTGCTGCCGGAGCGGCCCAGGCGCTGGCCGACCGCGATGTGCTGGCCCGGTGCCACCTCGGTCAGCGAGAGATGGGCGTACTGGCTGTAGTAGCCATTGCCGTGGTCGATGATCACGGCGTTGCCGAAGGCGTCGCCGCAGGTCGTCGCGGTCACCGTGCCGGAGCCGATCGCCAGGACCGGGGTGCCGGTGGGGACCGCGAAGTCCTGGCCGGTGTGGGCGGACGACCACATTCCGCCGTTCTGCGCGAACGACGCCGACAGGGTGTACTGCCGCACCGGCGCCACCCAGGACGCGCCGCCGCCGGCCGGCTCGGCCAGCCCGGCCGCGTCCCGTACCGCCGTCGCGCAGTCGCCGCCGGCCGGCACCGGGGAGCGGTCGCGGGCGTGCCGTGCCGCCCGCCGCTCGCGCAGTTCCCGCAGCTCCCGCAGTTCCGTCAGCCGCACTTCCGCCGCCGCCAGGTTGCGTTCGACCGTCTCGCGTACCTCCCGCTGCCGGTCCGCCTCCTGGCGCAGCCGCGCGTAGGTGCGCGAGGCGCGCAGTTCGTCCCTGGCCAGCGCCGTCTCCGCGTTCCTCACCTCCTCCAGCAGCTGGCGGGCCGCGTGGTCGCCGCGGCCCAGCAGCGAGACCCGGCGCAGGAAGATGTCGGGGGAGTCGGCCAGCATCAGCTTGGCCAGGCCCGAGCCGCCGCCGCCCGAGCGGTACTGTTCGCGGGCCCGCTGGCCGGCGATGTCCCGCAGTGCGGCGAGCCGGTCGCGTTCCGCCGTCAGCCGCCCGCGCAGCCGCGCGAGCTGGGCGTGCTGGTCGAGCTGGCGGCGTCGGAGCCGTTCGTGGGTGGCGGTCGCGGCGGCGGCCTCCGCGCGCAGCGTCCGCACCTCGGCGGTCAGCGACTCGACCGTCGGGGCAGTGGTGGCGGCGGCGCGGGGGGCGGGGCAGGCGGCGGCGAGCACCACCGCGAGAGCGACGCCTCGCTGAAATGTACGGATTCGCTGACGCACGTCGCCGATGCTGGGGCCGCCATACCGCGCCGCCGCAGCTGACACACCTTCGGCCGTCGAGCAGAACCCGGATGCCGTACGCCCGACCCCGCTGTCAGGATGACGCCCATGACGACCGAGCCGCAGATCGTGCACACCGCGCACCTGGACGCCGCCACCCGCACGGCGGCCCGCGCGCTCCTCGACGAGGCGTTCGAGGGCGACTTCACCGATGAGGACTGGTCGCACACCATCGGAGGACTGCACGCCCTCATCCACACCCCCGACGGCCTGCTCATCGGGCACGGCTCCGTGATCCAGCGTCAGCTGCTGCACGGCGGGCGGGCCATCCGTACCGGCTACGTCGAGGGCGTTACGGTCCGCGCCGGACACCGCGGGCGCGGCCACGGCGCCGCGCTGCTCACCGCGCTGGAGGACATCGTGCGCCGGGCCTACGACCTGGGCGCGCTCGGCGCCTCCGAGGACGCCCGCGACTTCTACGCGGCACGCGGCTGGCGGCAGTGGCAGGGGCCCAGCTCCGTGCTGACCGCCGAGGGCCGCGTCCGTACCCCCGACGAGGACGGCGGGGTGTTCGTGCTTCCGGTGCGCCCGCCCGCCGGCATCCCGCTCGACCTCGCCGGTGAGCTGTCCTGCGACTGGCGGGACGGCGACGTGTGGTAGCTGCGGCGTAGTGTCGGTGGCACAGCCATCAGCCACCTCTTCATCCAGAAAGCGTGAGACGTATGAGCACGCACTATGACGTCGTCGTCCTGGGCGCCGGACCCGGCGGCTACACCGCCGCCGTCCGCGCCAGCCAGCTCGGACTGCGGACCGCGGTCATCGAGGCGAAGTACTGGGGCGGGGTCTGTCTGAACGTCGGGTGCATCCCCTCCAAGGCCCTGCTGCGCAACGCGGAGCTGGCCCATCTGTTCACCCATGAGGCGCAGACCTTCGGCATCAAGGTCGAGGGGCGGGTCAGCTTCGACTACGCCGAGGCGTACCGCCGCAGCCGCAAGGTCGCCGACGGCCGGGTGGCCGGGGTGCACTATCTGATGAAGAAGAACGGCATCACCGAGTACCAGGGCCGCGGTACTTTCGCCGACGATCACACGCTCCACGTGGAGCTGAACGCGGGCGGCAGCGAGACGGTCACCTTCGACCACTGCATCATCGCGGCCGGCGCCACCACCAAGCTGCTGCCCGGCACCAGCCTCAGCGAACGCGTGGTCACCTACGAGGAGCAGATCCTCGAAGCGGAGCTGCCCGGCTCCATCATCATCGCGGGCGCCGGGGCGATCGGCGTCGAGTTCGCGTACGTACTGGCCTCCTACGGCGTCAAGGTGACGATCGTGGAGTTCCTTGACCGGCTGGTGCCGCTGGAGGACGCGGATGTGTCCAAGGAACTGGCCCGTCAGTACCGCAAGCTGGGCATCGAGGCGCTGACCTCGACCCGGGTCGAGTCGATCGACGACACCGACCCGGCCGCCCCGGTACGGGTGACCGTCACCCGCGCGGACGGTACGCGGCAGGTGCTGGAGGCCGACAAGGTGCTCCAGGCGATCGGTTTCGCGCCCCGGGTGACCGGCTACGGCCTGGAGAACACCGGGGTCAAGCTCACCGAGCGCGCCGCGATCGAGGTCGACGGGCGGCTGCGTACCTCGGTGCCGCACATCTTCGCGATCGGGGACGTCACGGCCAAGCTCATGCTGGCGCACGCCGCCGAGTCCATGGGCGTCATCGCGGCCGAGACCATCGCCGGCGCCGAGACGATGGAGCTGGACTACCCGATGATCCCGCGCGCCACCTACTGCCAGCCGCAGATCGCCAGCTTCGGCTGGACCGAGGCGCAGGCGAGGGAGCGGGCGGCGGAGCGGGGGTGGGAGGTGAAGGTGGTGAAGTTCCCCTTCTCCGCCAACGGCAAGGCGCACGGCCTGGGACAGGCCACCGGCTTCGTCAAGATCATCTCGGATGCCACGCACGGCGAACTGCTGGGCGCGCATCTCATCGGCCCGGAGGTCACCGAGCTGCTGCCGGAGCTGACCCTGGCGCAGCAGTGGGATCTGACCGTCCATGAGGTCGCCCGCAATGTGCACGCCCACCCGACGCTGGGCGAGGCGGTCAAGGAGGCCATCCACGGCCTGGCCGGACACATGATCAATATGTAGCGCACGGTACGTGCCGGGCCCGGCCGTCGCCGGGCCCGGGGCGTCAGTTCCGGTCTTCGCCCGACGGGTTTTCCGTCCCGGCGTCCTCCTCGATCTCCTCCTGAAGGCGCTCACAGATACGGGTCAGCAGCCGGGACACATGCATCTGGGAGATTCCCAGCTGATCCGCGATTTTGCTCTGCGTCAGCTCGTCGAAGAACCGCAGATACAAAATGCGCTGCTCCCGCTCCGGCAGCCGCCGGAGTTTCGGCTTGACCGCCTCCCGGAACACCACCTGGTCATATCCGGGATCGGGAACTCCCAGGGTGTCCTTGAGGGAGTAACCGTCATCCGTGCCCGGCAGATCGGCATCCAGCGACAACGGACTGTAACTCTCCAGCGCCTCAAGGCCCGTCGTCACCTCCTCCGCGCTCAGCCCGCTGAACTCGGCCAGCTCCTCCACCGTGGGCCGCCGGTCATCGGGCCGGCACTCCAGCTGCCGGCTCGCCGCCCGCACCTGGTTGCGCAGTTCCTGGGTGCGCCGTGGCACATGCACCCCCCACAGATGGTCGCGGAAGTGCCGCTTCACCTCGCCGACGATGGTCGGTACCGCGAAGCTCTCGAACGCGCTGCCGCGCTCGGGGTCGTACCGGTGCACCGCCTTGACCAGGCCGAGCGCCGCCACCTGCTCCAGGTCCTCCAGGGTCTCGCCCCGGTCGCGGAAGTTGCGGGCCAGTCGCCCGGCCATCGGCATCCAGGCGCAGATCACCTCCTGGCACAGCTCCTCGCGCTCCGGCCCGTCGGGCAGGGTGGCGATGCGGTGGAACTGGCGGGCGGTGTCCGGGGCGTCATCGTGCGGATGACGGCCCCGCCGCCGGGCCGGCGGACGGCTGCTGGGGGATGTACTCCGTGCGGACGTGCTCATGGCACCTCCCTGACATCGAGGGCAGTCGATCAGCTACTCTCGGTTGTTTCCGCAAGATACTGCGGCGGTGCCATTCCCCCGCGGATCACCGTACGTGCATCCACGGCACTCCTGCCCATGCCCGGCCGGTAAAGCCATAAACACCGCCGTGCGCAAAGTCCCGGCGGAACGCGGAAAAATGCGGGTGGATTTCTGCGGGGATGCGGAGTGCGGCCGACCGGTATACGGTGGTCGTTGCCCGGTTCAACCCCCGATCCCTGCACTTTCCCCTCCGCTTTTCTGGAGGTTTTCGGCATGGATGTTCTCGTACTGATCGGCCGGATTCTTTTCGTGCTGCTGTTCCTCGGTTCCGCGTTCAATCATCTGTCGCAGAGCAAAGCGATGGCCGGTTATGCGGAATCCAAGGGACTGCCCTCGGCGCGGAACCTGGTGCTCGGCTCCGGGGTCCTGATGCTGATCGGCGCCGTCAGCATCGTCTTCGGCATCTGGGCCGATCTGGGCGCACTGCTGCTGGTCCTCTTCCTGATCCCCACGGCGTTCCTCATGCACGCCTTCTGGAAGGAGACCGACCCCGCCGCCCGCCAGAACGAGATGACGCAGTTCCTCAAGGATCTCTCGCTGGCCGGCGCCGCCCTGGCGCTGTTCGGCCTGTTCGCCATCGCCGGCGACGATCTGGGGCTGACCATCACCGGGCCGCTCTTCAACTGATCCGGCCGGTCAACCGAATCGACCGGCGAAAATATGACATCGGGAACCAGCAGGGCATTCACCCACGTTCCACATCATGTACGAAAGGGGCCTCGGTGAACCTGCTCGATGTCATCCTGGTGATCGCCGCGATCGTCTTCGCCATATCCGGCTACCGCCTCGGACTGGTCGCGGCCCTCATCACCCTCGCCGGCTTCGTCGGCGGCGCCGCGATCGGCGTGTGGCTGCTGCCCCTGGTCGTCGAACACATGGTCCCGGGCACCCTCACCGTCACCCTCACCGCCCTGCTGCTGGTGCTGGTGCCCGCCGCCATCGGCCAGGCGCTCGCCGGAGCCCTCGCCGTACGACTGCGGGACGGCCTGACCTGGACCCCGGTCCGCTGGGCCGACGGCCTCGGCGGCGCCGCCCTCAACGCGACCGCCGTCCTGCTGGTCGCCTGGATCGCCGCCAGCGCCCTGATCAGCTCCCCCTACCCCGGGCTCAACCAGGCCATCCGGGAGTCCAGGGTGCTGACCACCGTGCAGGACCGGATGCCCGCCCAGGCGCCGACCTGGTTCAGCCGGGCCACCGGCGCGCTCAGCGAGGCCGGCTTCCCCCGCGTCTTCAACCCCTTCGAACGCAACTCGGTCGCCATCGACACCGCCGGCGTGCCGATCGCCGACGAGGTACCGGCCGCCGCCCAGCAGGCCGCCAAGGACAGCACCGTCAAGATCGTCGCCACCTCGGGTGACCAGATCCAGGAGGGCAGCGGTTTCGTCTTCGACCACGAACTGGTGATGACCAACGCCCACGTCGTCGAGGGCGCCCTCACCCAGACCGTGCAGGTCGGCGGCTCCGGCAGCACCCAGAACGCCGACGTGATCCTCTTCGACCCGGAGACCGACGTCGCCGTCCTCCAGGTCTCCGGACTCACCGCCCCCACCCTCGACTTCGCCGGCGAGGCCAAGCGCGGCGACAAGGCGGTGGTGGCCGGCTACCCCGAGAACCAGGGCCTGGACGTACGGGGCGCCACCGTCGCCGGCCGCACCGACGCCCGAGGCCAGGACATCTACGGCACCAACGTCGTCACCCGCGACGTCTACACCCTGCGCGCCAACGTCCGCCCCGGAAACTCCGGCGGCCCGCTGCTCACCTCGGACGGCAAGGTCTACGGCATGGTCTTCGCCCGCTCCTCCACCGACTCCGACACCGGCTACGCGCTGACCGCCGACCAGATCAAACCGCAGGCCGAGGAAGCCGCCAAGAGCGCCGGCCTCAGCGGCTGACCAGCACCCGCGCCACCGCCCGCGCACTCCAGTGCCCGGCCGCCCCCGGGCAGGACGCCAGAAAGCGCGCGACACGCGGCACCGGCCAGCCGTGCCCCTCCGCGATCCCCGCGCCCAACTGCCGCAGATACGGCGCCGACGGCGCCACCAGCGGCACCTGAGCCGGCGACCACGGCGCGGTGAACGTCAGCAACGGCAGCCCCTCCAGCGTCCCGGCCCGCACCAGCGTCTCGTACCGGCCGGGACCGAGACGGGCCCGGCCGGTACGCAGCACCCCGCCCAGCGCCAGATCCGTACCCGGCGCCCGGAACATCTCCTGGTGCGCGATGTCAGAGAACTGCCCCACCGTCAGCAGATAGGCGCGCGCGGGAAGCGTCCCCGATCCCCCCGGGTCGTAGAACGCCCGCCCGCCGCCCCACACGGGCGAGTGCGTGGCGAAGTACAGCGTGCCCGGCAGCAACACGCCCCGCACGCGGGCCGGCGGGCGCGGATCACGGCAGCCCGGGTACGTACGGTCCCCGCCGTCCGCCGACCGGCCGCCCCGCAGATACGCGTCCAGGCGCGCCCGGTGCGTATTGGAGCCGTACGCCACGTACCACACCCGGGAAACGCCGGCCGAAGACTCGTCGAACTCCGCCGCGGACCCTGTCACCGGTGCCTCCTCCGCACGATACTCAGCCAGGCCGGACCCCTCGTGTCCCCCCGCGTCCTGGAGGAATCGTGGCCCATCCCAGCAGGCGACTCGCCCTCACCGCCACCGTCGGCGCACTCGCCGTCCCCGTTCTCGTCGGTGCCCGCCCCGCCCCGCCCGCCGAACCCCCGGTCGCCCGCCGCGCCCACGCCCACAACGACTACGAACACCCCCGCCCGCTGCTCGACGCCCTCGACCACGGCTTCGCGAGCGTGGAGGCCGACATCTGGCTGGTGGACGGTCAGCTCCTCGTCGCGCACGACGAGATCGACCTCGACCCGGCCCGTACCCTCCAGTCCCTCTACCTCGACCCCCTCGCCGCCCGGATCCGCGCGGGCGGCGGCTGGGTGTACCGCTCCGCGCCCGGGCTGCCGCTGCAACTCCTCATCGACATCAAGACCGCCGGCGACCCCACCTACCGGGCGCTGTCGAAGGCGCTGCGCCCGTACCACCCCATCCTCAGCTCGGTCACCGGCGCCGGGCGGGTGCGGCGCGGGGCGGTCACCGCCGTCATCTCGGGGGACCGGGCGGCCCGCGTCCCCATGGAGGCCGAACGCACCCGGCACACCTTCTACGACGGCCGCCTCGACGACCTCGGCACCGCCGCCCCCGCCTCCTTCGTCCCGCTCATCAGCGGCAACTGGAACAGCACGTTCCGCTGGCAGGGCACCGGCCCGATCCCGGCCGCCGAGCGCGCCACGCTGCACGAGATCACCACCCGCGCGCACCGGGCCGGGCAGACCGTACGGTTCTGGGCCACCCCGGACCTGGCGGGACCGGCCCGCGACGCGGTGTGGCACGAGCTGCTGGCGGCCGGCGTCGACTGGCTCAACACCGACGACCTGGCCGGGCTGGCCGCCTTCCTGCGCGCCAACGACGTTGTCAGTGGGGGCCGCTAGCTTCGGTACGCATGACGATCCCCGCGGTCATCCCCATCCAGCACGAGCCCGGCTACCGCACCGACACCATCGGCCACTACCGGCACGGCCAGTTCTTCGCCTCCATCACCGCGACCTTCGACGAGTACGAGAAGCGCTGGTACGCCGTCCTGCACCTGTTCGACGCGGCCGGCCGGCACCGGTCCTCGCGGATCGAGGCCACCGGCACCGTCGAGGCGGGGCGGGCACGGCTCGACGGCTGGCTGGCCGCCCTGCCGGGGCGCCGCTACGCGCACATCGCGATAGCCCCGTTCTCCGTGCGCCACGAGGGGCACCTCTTCGGCCTCGTGGTGGAGGACGAGGACGAACGGGACGGTGAGTGGGTGGAGTTCTACCCCGACCGGCTGGGATTCTCCGAACCCTGGGACGGTCTCTACGACACCTGAGCCGGCAGACCGGTGGGGGACAGCACGAGGCGGACGATCTCCAGCGCCTCGGCACGCTCGGCGGCCGGCAGCCCGTCGAGGTCCAGGACCTGGGCCGCCGGCACCGCCAGATCCTCCAGGGCGCGCACACAGCGGTAGTACGCGAGGCGGTCCGGATCGATGCCGACCGGGCCGTACCCCTCGAAGAACCATGCCTGCTGTTCCCGCGTCACCTGCGCGAAGGGCAGCACACCGCCGAGCACGAACAGCAGATCCTGTTCGCGCGGCGCGCACACCGCGTCGTCCCAGTCGATCAGCCACACCTCGTCGCCGTCGCCCAGCACCAGGTTGCCCAGGTGGGGATCGGCATGGCAGATCACCCCGGGGGAGGGCCCGGGCCGCAGCGCGCCGGCCCGGGCCACCAGCGCGGCCGGCCGGCCGGCCGCGCCCCGCCACACCCGCGCCAACTCCCGCACCAGCGGATCGCCGGAGGGGAGCGACAGCATCCGCTCCAGGGCGCGTACGGCATCGGCCATCGGCCGGTGGCCCTGCGCCGGCGGCATCCCGGCCGGCACCGGCGCGGCATGCACCCGCGCCAGCAGCCGCCCGAACGCCCGCCAATGCCCCGCGCCCATCGGGTCGTCCAGCGCCGGGGTCCCGTCGATCCACGGGACGACGGACAGCCGGCGGCCGGTGCGCACGCTCCACCACGGGCCGCGCAGCGCGCGCACCGGCCCCGGCACGCCCGCCACCCCCCGCTCCGCCAACTGCCCCGCCACCCTCAGCCCGGCGGTCGAACCGCCCCCGCTCAGCTTGACGGCGTACGCCGCACCCGCCGCCGTAACCCCGCGCCACAACCGGGCGTTCTCATCCGCGCCGCCCGCCACTTCGGCCAAGGAGTCCAGCCCCACCCCGAAGTCGGCCCGCACCCATCGCCGTACCTTCTCCTCCATCACCGGACCAGCCTGCCATGCCGCCGCCGTCATGGACGCGCCACGGCCCACCCGCGGCCGTACCGTGGGTGGTGCCGGAGCCGCGGGCGCCGGGCCGTCACCCGCCGCCGGGCTTCACGACCGCTCCCCCCCGAGGCCGAACCGGTCAACGGGCCCGACCGGATCGCCGCACCGCCGCTTGCACCTCCCGTGGCGTGAGGCGGCAGCGTATCCGGTGACAGAACAGGAGGCAGCGGTCATGAGTGGTTATCCGGTCGGGCAGGTCGCCGGCTTCGCGTCCGTCACGGTGCGCACCCTGCACCACTACGACGAGATCGGGCTGCTGGTGCCCAGCGAGCGCACGTTCGCCGGGCACCGGCGGTACAGCGACGCCGACCTGGACCGGTTGCAGCAGATCCTCTTCTACCGGGAGCTCGGCTTCCCGCTGGAGGAGATCGCCGCGCTGCTGGACGATCCGGACGCGGATCCCCGCGAGCGGCTGCGCGCCCAGCACGAGCTGCTGACCGCGCGGATCGGCACACTGCGCGCGATGGCCGCCGCCGTCGAACTCGCCATGGAGGCACACACGATGGGCATCACCCTCACCCCGCGCGAGCGGTTCGAGGTCTTCGGGGACCAGGACCCGGCACGGTACGAGACGGAGGCGGGCGAGCGCTGGGGCGACACGGACGCGTACCGCGAGTCGGCGCGCCGCACCGCCCGCCACACCAAGGAGGACTGGCGGCGGATCAAGGACGAGTGGGACGGGCTCCACGAGCGGATCGCGCGGCTGCTGGACGCGGGCGTCGCCGCCGACAGCGCGGCGGCGATGGAACTCGCGGAGGAGCACCGGCGGCTGATCGGCCGCACCGCGTACGACTGCGGCCACGAGATGCACCGCTCGCTGGCCGAGC
The DNA here is from genome assembly GCF_059510435.1 of Streptomyces sp. NTD107. NCBI lineage: Bacteria > Bacillati > Actinomycetota > Actinomycetes > Kitasatosporales > Streptomycetaceae > Streptomyces > Streptomyces sp. NTD107. The sequence continues at coordinate 315,238 of NZ_JCAJZV010000007.1, forward strand.
TGTACGTGGCGGACGAGCGCTTCACCGCCACGCTGGACGCGGTACGGAGCGGGCTGGCCCGCTATCTGCGGGACGCCATCACGGCCAACGCGGACCGCGCGGGGCGCGGGTAAGCAGCCACGCCGGGGGCGGCAGGCCGGGGGCCTGCCGGCCCCCGCCCGCGCGATGGCCGGCCTACGGCCTGGGCCACTTGGCGGTTGTCCGAGGTCGGAGGAGCAACGGTGGGTCCGGGTCCTGCCGCGCCGCCCGCGCGGTGCGGGGCTGTTGCCTGTCGGTGGCCGGGGCCGGTGTTTGACCGGTTGGGCCGTGAGCGGGCGGTGGGCCCGGCCGCGGCCGGGCCGGCGCTGCGTGATGGTGGGTCCGGGTCCTGCCGCGCCGCCCGCGCTGCCCGCGGCGGTGGTGGCCGGCCGGTTGAGCCGGCTGGTCAGACCTTCGCGTGACGGCGGCGGGTGCGCTGGGCCGGGGGCGGGGTGTCGTCGTCGCCGTGGCGGGCGTCGGCGATGGCGGCTGCCGCCTGCTCCTTGCGGTGGCCGATCACCAGGACCGTCGCCACCACCACGAAGCCGGCCGCCGCGAGCGCCAGGGTCAGCGGGACTCCGTCGGTGGGCGCGTACAGCGAGGTGTCGTGTTCGTCCTCGCCCTGCCAGGGCCACAGCGCCCGCAGCGCGCCCGCCATCACCCCGGTGAGGATGACCAGCGTCACCCGGTGGAAGTTCTCCAGCAGCCAGCGCAGCACCTTCACGATGATGGCCAGGCCGACGATCAGACCCGCCATGAAGACGCCGAGGTAGCCGAAGTCCCGCTCGTTCAGCGCCTCGATCGTCGGCTCGTACATGCCGAGCGCCAGCAGCAGGAACGACCCCGAAAGACCCGGCAGGATCAGCGCGGACACCGCGATCGCGCCGGAGAAGAACACCACGAGCATGTTGTCCGCGGACACCGTCGCCGACAGCGACGTGAGCCAGAACGCGGCGCCCGCGCCCAGCAGCGCCAGCGGCCACTCGCGCAGCCCCCAGCGCCGCCCCGAGCCGCTGAACGGCACCCACAGCGAGGCCAGCACCAGCCCGAAGAACACCGCGTACGCGTACTGCTTGTGGTCGGTCACCAGCGGCGCCAGCAGCCGGCTGCTCAGCAGCAGACCGACCACCATGCCCATCATGAGCGGCACGATCATCCGCCAGTCGGCCTGCCGGAACTCGGCGCCGGCCCGGCGCAGTCCCTGGCCGCGCGGCACGTCGGCGACGGCCAGGCGTATCGCGCTCGTCACATGGCTTGCCCCGGCGATCAGTCGTTCGTAAACGCCGACGATCAGGGCGACCGTGCCGCCGCTGATCCCCGGCAGCGCCTCCGACGCCCCGACCAGGGATCCCTTGAAGGCATCGGCTACACGGCTGCTGCTGGCTGGCTTCGCCATGGATCTCCACTCTCGGTATACGCCGGGCAGGGCGGAATGGCGCCCTGGGGCGCTCTTGAGGCGTTGCGGTGAGGAACATCCTATGCTTCGCATCGTGGGCCCCTCAGTGGGGCTGACCCCACAATTCCAGGAGGCGAGGAGAGCAGCGGCGTGGCCGGCGAGCACGAACGATTCGGCAAGGACGACGACGGCAACGGCAAGGGTGGCGACGGCAGCGGCGGCGAGGACGACCGCCGGCGGCTCACCACCCCGCAGCTGATCCCCGTCATCCGCGCCGAGGGCCTCCCGCACCCCCTCCCGCAGCCGCCGGCGGACGCCGACGAGCACCCCACCTCCGAGTTCGCCCTCCCCGAGGGCCTGGCCCGCCCCCCGGCGCCCGAGCCCGAGGAGGAGGAGTCCTCCGGCTTCGCCGTCCCCGAGGGGCTCACCACCAGCGCGCCCGCCGAGGAGCGCAGCGAGTTCCGTACCCCGGGCGGCCCCGCCCCCACCACCGGTACGGCGCAACTGCCGGTGACCCTGCGCCGCGCCGCCCCCGGGATCCTGTGGCAGGACCGGATGCGGTCCATCGTGCGCGCCGCCCCCACCACCGAACGCATCACCCCCGAACTGCCGCCGGCCCGCGCCGACGAGGAGAGCGGCGAGCAGCCGGCCGTCCCCCGGGTCCTGGATCTCACGCTCCGCATCGGGGAACTGCTGCTGGCGGGCGGCGAGGGCGCGGAGGACGTGGAGACCGCCATGTTCGCGGTGGCCCACGCGTACGGTCTGGACCGCTGCGACGCCACCGTCACGTTCACGCTCATCTCGATCAGCTATCAGCCGTCCCTGGTCGACCCGCCGTTCACGCTCAGCCGCACCGTGCGCCGCCGCGGCACCGACTACACCCGGCTGGCGGCGGTCTTCCGGCTCGTGGACGACATCTCCTCCGGCGCGGTGACGATGGAGGAGGCGTACGGCCGGCTGGCGACCATCCGGCGCAACCGGCACCCGTACACCAAGTGGCAGCTGACCTTCGCCAGCGGGCTGCTGGCGGGCGCGGCCTCCACCCTGGTGGGCGGCAACTGGCGGGTGTTCGTGCTGGCGATGATCGGGGCGATGCTCGGCGACCGGCTGGCCTGGCTGGCGTCGGGGCGCGGGCTGCCGGAGTTCTACCAGTTCGTGGCCGCCGCGATGGCCCCCGCGCTGATGGGGGTGGGCTGGGCGGCCGGGCACAACAACGCCGCCGGAAAGGTCGAGGCGGCGGCCGTCATCACCGGCGGTCTGTTCGCGCTGATCCCCGGGCGGGCGCTGGTGGCCGGCGTGCAGGACGGGCTGACGGGCTATTACCTCACCGCCTCCGCCCGGCTGCTGGAAGTCGTCTATCTCATCGTCGGCATCGTGGTCGGGGTGCTGGCGGTGCTGTACCTCGGCGAGGTGTCCGGGGTGAGTCTCCAGCCGGAGGTGGTGGTACGGCACAGCCGGCCCGTCATCCAGCTGTGCGCCGCGCTGCTGCTGTCGCTGACGTTCTGTGTGCTGTTGCAGCAGGAGCGCGCCACGGTGTTCGCCGCCACCCTCAACGGCGGCGTCGCCTGGCTGATCTACGGCGCCATGCGCGACACCGGCGGTCTTTCGCCGTTCGCCGCCACGGTGGTGGCGGCCGGCCTGGTGGGCCTGTTCGGGCAGCTGCTGTCGCGGTACCGGTTCACCTCCTCGCTGCCGTACGTCACCGCCGCGATCGGGCCGCTGCTGCCGGGCTCCGCCACCTACCTGGGGCTGCTGGGCTTCGCGCAGGGGCAGGTGAACGCCGGGATCCAGAATCTGCTGCTGGCGGTGTCGCTGGCGCTGGCGATCGCCATCGGGGTGAATCTGGGCAGCGAAATGGCCCGGCTCTTCATCAAGACGCCGGGCCAGACCACTCCGCTGTCCCCGCTGGGCAGGCGGGGCGCCAAACGGACGCGCGGGTTCTAGAGGTCCTGTCTGACAAATGGGGCCAGGCGGGATGTGTCAGACAGGCCCCAACCGCCGCGGTGGCTCAGTGCTCGCCGCCCTGGTCGGCGAGCCGCTTGTAGGAACGCTCGATCTCGGCCTCCGCCTCGACCCGGCCCACCCAGTTGGCGCCCTCGACGGACTTGCCGGGCTCCAGGTCCTTGTACACCTCGAAGAAGTGCTGGATCTCCAGCCGGTCGAACTCACTGACGTGGTGGATGTCGCGCAGGTGCTCCATCCGGGGGTCGGCCGAGGGCACGCACAGCAGCTTGTCGTCGCCGCCGGCCTCGTCGGTCATCCGGAACATGCCGATCGCGCGGCACTGGATCAGACAGCCGGGGAACGTCGGCTCGTCCAGCAGCACCAGGGCGTCCAGCGGGTCCCCGTCCTCGCCGAGGGTGCCCTCGACGAAGCCGTAGTCCGCCGGGTAGACGGTCGAGGTGAACAGGTGCCGGTCCAGGCGGATGCGACCGGTCTTGTGGTCGACCTCGTACTTGTTCCGAGAACCCTTCGGAATCTCGATGGTGACGTCGAACTCCACGGGGGGCTCCTTAAGCGATCTGTGCTGGGTGCAGGGGTTAAGTTTCCCTCACGCAAGTGTGTGCTCGCGAAAGGGGCTGGTCGCTGTGCCGGTGCGGTGGTCTTCAGCGGTGCGCGTGGTACTCGGCGCACCCACCCGGCGGCTGGTCGTCGCGGCCGGCGCCGCGGGGCTCGCCGCCGCCGCGGCGACCGTCGCGCTGGCCGGGCCGTGGGACTCGGGACAGCGTACGGCCGAGCGGCACGCGGCGGCCGGTCTCGCCGCCGAGCGCGAGGTCGCCGACCTGGAGAAGATCGTCGCGGGGCTGCCGTCCGCGCCGCCCGTCCTGGACCCGCTGGGGGAGAAGGTGTCCGGGGCCGGTGGGGTGGCCGATCTCAGCGGTGTACTGGCCCCGCTGGGCGACCCGGCGCTCGGCTCGGGCGGCGCGGCCGTCTCGGTCGTGGACATCGCGGACGGCACCGTGCTGTACACCTCGGGGCCGGACGCGGCCCGCACCCCCGCCTCCACCGTCAAGCTGGTCACCTCGGTGGCGGCGCTGCGCGCGCTGGGCCCCGACCACCGGCTGTCCACCACCGTCGGCTGGGACGCGGCGGCCGGCCGGGTGGTGCTGGTGGGCGGCGGCGACCCGACCGTACTGGCCGCCGACTACCAGACGCTCGCCCAGGAGACCGCGGCGGCGCTGGCCGAACGCGGCGTCGACGCGGTGCGGGTCGGCTACGACATCTCGCTGTGGGACGGCGGCGAGGCGGAGCACCCCATCGGCGTCAACGACAACATCGCCCCGCTGACCGCGCTCCAGGTCAACGAGGGCCGCCTGGACGACTCCACGCACGGCCCGACGCTGCGCTCCACCGACCCGGCGGGGGACGCCGCCCGTACGTTCACCGACGCCCTCGGGGCGGCCGGGGTGGCGGTGACCGGGGAGCCGGAGCAGGCCGCCGGCCAGGACACCGAACGGCTCGCCCGGCACCGCTCGGCCCCGATGTCGGTGCTGGTGGAGCGGATGCTGACGTACAGCGACAACGACCTGGCGGAGGCGCTGGCCCGGGCCACCGCCCTCAAGGCCGGCCAGCCGGTCACCTTCGACGGCGTGGGCCGGGCGATCGGCGACGAACTCGCCGGGCTCGGCCTGCCGATGACCCATGTGCGCATCGTGGACGGCAGCGGCCTGGACCGCGAGGGGCTGCTCACCGCCCAGCTGCTGACCGGGGTGCTGACGGCCGCCGCCGACCCGGACCACCCGGAGCTGCGGCCCGCGCTGACCGGGATGCCGGTGGCCGGCTTCACCGGCACGCTGACCAGCCGCTACACCGCCGGTGCGGCAACGGCGGCGGACGGCGCCGGCGTGGTCCGCGCCAAGACCGGCACCCTCACCGGGGTCAACACCCTGGCCGGCACGGCCGTCACCCCGGACGGCCGGGTCCTGGCCTTCGCCTTCCTGGCCAACGAGACCACCGACGCCAACGCGGCCCAGACCACCCTGGACGAGGCCGCCACCGCCCTGGCCACCTGCCGCTGCGGCTGACTCCGGCCGGGCCCCGTCGCTCGACCGGCCCAGTGCCGTCCGGCACCGCCCCGCCCCTGCCGCAGCGGTGCGCCGGGGTGCGAAGGGGGGCGGTGGTGGCTACCGGTCGCGGGAGCGGCGCCGTACCGTGGGGCGCATGACGAGTTTCGGCGGTACGGATCTGGTCGACTGGAATCTCGCGGTCTCCACGGCGGCCCGGATGACGCGGCCGGGGCCCGAGGTGAGCCGCGACGAGGCCCGGGCCGTCGTCGCCGAGCTGCGCCGGCACGCCGAGGCCGCGCAGCGGCATGTGCACGGCTTCACCGGCCTCGACAACGGGGCCACCGACACCCCCGTGCTGGTGGTGGACCGGCCCGGCTGGACCCGGGCCAATGTGGCCGGCTTCCGCGAACTGCTCTCCCCGGTGATGGTGCGGATGCGTGAGCGCCGCTCCGCGATCCCCGGCGGCGGCGCGCTGACCGCCGTCGGCTCCAAGGTCACCGGCGTCGAGATCGGGATGCTGATGTCCTTCCTGTCCTCGCGGGTGCTGGGCCAGTACGAGACGTTCGCGCCGCCCTCCGCCGGGCTGCCGGCCCGTCCCGGTGGCGGCCGGCTGCTGCTGGTCGCGCCCAACATCGTCCAGGTCGAACGGGAACTCGGCGTGCACCCGCACGACTTCCGGCTGTGGGTGTGCCTGCACGAGGAGACGCACCGCACCCAGTTCACCGCCGTGCCCTGGCTGCGCGACCACCTGGAGGGCGAGATCCAGGGCTTCCTCAAGGAGTCCGACGTGGACCCGGGCACCCTGGTGGAGCGGTTCCGGCAGGCCGCCCAGTCGGTCACCGGCAAGAACCCCGAGGGGGCGGAGCCGGACAGCGGACGCGGTCTGGTCGATCTCGTCCAGACCCCGCGGCAGCGCGAGATCCTTGACCGGCTCACCGCCGTGATGTCCCTGCTTGAGGGCCACGCCGACTACGTCATGGACGGCGTCGGCCCCGCCATCGTGCCGTCCGTCGCCGAGATCCGGGAGAAGTTCACCCGCCGCCGCGCGGCCGGCGCCGGGCGGCTGGACCGGGCGCTGCGCAAGATGCTGGGCATGGACGCCAAGCTGCGCCAGTACCAGGAGGGTGAGCGCTTCGTGCGGACGGTCGTGGAGCGGGCGGGCATGACGGGCTTCAACAAGGTGTGGACCTCCCCGAACACCCTGCCCACCAAGGAGGAGATCGCGGACCCGGAGAAATGGGTGACCCGGGTGCGCCCGGCCGGGAGCTGAGCGGCGGCCGGGGCAGCCATACGCATCGATATCACTCGTACGAGGGACCGTCGGGCGATAGTTGGCGTGCGATGCTCAGGTAACAGGGCTCCTCTGTCACCATTTACGCACCCAGCGTGACATTGCTCCCCGAGCCCCCACCCTCCTCAGCTCCCCCGAGCTTCCCCAGGAAGAAGTGATTCGGACATGGGTCCCCACCCCGCGGTCGCGGCGATACGTCTGGCAGTCCGCCGTGTGCTGAACGATCTGCTGCACGAACACGAACACCCCGATCCCTCCCCGCTCCATCCCCCGCTCGTCCTGGTCGCCGCCTCCGGTGGCGCCGACTCCATGGCCCTCGCCTCCGCGCTCGCCTTCGAGGCTCCCCGGGCCGGCCTGCGGGCCGGCGCCGTCACCGTCGATCACGGCCTCCAGGACGGCTCCGCCGCCCGCGCCGCCGAGGTCGCCGAGCGCCTCACCGAACTGGGCCTGGCCCCCGTCGACATCGCCACCGTGACCGTGGGCCGCTCCGGCGGCGCCGAGGCCGCCGCCCGTACCGCCCGCTACCGGGCGCTGGACGCCGCCGCCGACCGCCACCGGGCCGCCGCCGTCCTCCTGGGCCACACCCGCGACGACCAGGCCGAGACGGTCCTCCTCGGCCTCGCCCGGGGCTCCGGCGTCCGCTCGCTGTCCGGCATGGCCGCCGTCTCCGGCGGCGCCGCGGGGCACACCGGCCGCTACCGCCGCCCGTTCCTCGGCGTGGACCGGCAGACCACCCGCAAGGCGTGCCTGGTCCAGTCGCTGCCCGTGTGGGACGACCCGCACAACACCGACCCCTCCTACACCCGCTCCCGGGTCCGCCACGAGGCGCTGCCCATCCTGGAGAAGGCCCTGGGCCGCGGCGTCGTCGAGGCGCTGGCCCGTACCGCCGCCCTCGCCCGCGACGACGCCGACGCGCTCGACACCTGGGCCGCCACCGCCGAACGCTCCGCCACCGCCGAGGACGGCTCGCTCACCATCGCCGATCTCGTCCCGCTGCCGCCCGCCGTACGGCGCCGGGTGCTGCGCCGGGCGGCCATCACGGCGGGCGCCCCGGCCGGCTCGCTCTTCGCCCGGCACATCGAGGAGACCGACCGGCTGATCACCGACTGGCACGGCCAGCGACCGCTGAATCTGCCCGGCCGGGTGGAGGCCGCGAGGCAGGGTGGCAGACTGGTGCTCCGGCAGGCGGACCGAGCAGACCGGGCGGACCGCTGAGAGCGGCAAGCGGCAGAGAGTGACGCGGGTGCACGAGAAGGACATGGGCGCGGACCTGGAGTCGGTGCTCATCACCAAGGAAGAGATCGACGCGAAGCTGGCCGAGCTGGCCGCGAAGATCGACACGGAGTACGCGGGCAAGGACCTGCTCCTGGTCGGGGTGCTCAAGGGAGCGGTGATGGTCATGGCCGACCTCGCCCGGGCCCTGTCCTCACCCGTCACGATGGACTGGATGGCGGTGTCCTCGTACGGCGCGGGCACCCAGTCGTCCGGGGTGGTGCGGATCCTCAAGGATCTGGACACCGACATCAAGGGCCGGGACGTCCTGATCGTCGAGGACATCATCGACTCGGGGCTGACCCTGTCCTGGCTGCTGTCGAACCTGGGTTCGCGTGAGCCGGCGTCGCTGAAGGTGGTGACGCTGCTGCGCAAGCCCGACGCGGCGAAGGTCGACATAGAGGTGGAGTGGGTCGGCTTCGACATCCCCAATGAATTCGTGGTGGGATACGGCCTGGACTACGCCGAGAAGTACCGGAATCTCCCCTTTGTCGGCACGCTCGCGCCGCACGTCTACCAGGGCTGATCGAGGGCTGACCGACCCCCGCGGAACGCATCGGGACCGCCCCGCGTTGTCGTGGGGACGGACAAGCGGTCATATCCCACCGTCCCCGGCGCCGCCGGAGGGCCGCTTTGGGGTACGGTCGCGGTTGAGACAGGACGCAGAACACCGCCGCGCACAGCGGATCCCAGCCGGGGGCTGTGCCTCTACATGGCAGGAGGGACGGGGCCACACCGCCCCGTGTGAATAGACGTGAAGCGCTATTTCCGTGGGCCAGTGATGTGGATCGTACTGGCCGTCCTTGCCGTGGTACTGCTGATGCAGGTGTTCACCTCGTCCGAGGGCTACAAGAAGGTGGACACGGGCAAGGTCGTCCAGGCGATCGCCCAGAACCACGTCCAGTCCGCCGAGCTCACCACCGGCGACGAGCAGACCATCAAGATCGAGCTGAAGCCCGGCCAGGAGATCGAGGGCAAGACCAAGGTCCAGGCCAACTACATCGACGGCCAGGGCGAGAACCTGGCCGGCACGCTCCAGGACAAGCTCGCCGCGGGTGACCTGGAGGGCGGCTACACCGTCTCGCCGAAGTCGCAGAACCCGTTCGTCGGGATGCTGCTGTCCATCCTGCCGTTCCTGCTGATCATCGTGGTCTTCCTGTTCCTGATGAACCAGATGCAGGGCGGCGGCTCCCGGGTGATGCAGTTCGGGAAGTCCAAGGCCAAGCTGATCAGCAAGGACACCCCGAAGACCACCTTCGCGGACGTGGCCGGCTCGGACGAGGCCGTCGAGGAACTGCACGAGATCAAGGAGTTCCTCCAGGAGCCCGGCAAGTTCCAGGCCGTCGGCGCCAAGATCCCCAAGGGCGTCCTGCTGTACGGCCCGCCCGGCACCGGCAAGACGCTGCTGGCGCGCGCCGTGGCCGGCGAGGCCGGGGTGCCGTTCTACTCCATCTCCGGCTCCGACTTCGTCGAGATGTTCGTGGGTGTCGGCGCCTCCCGGGTCCGTGACCTGTTCGAGCAGGCCAAGGCCAACGCCCCGGCGATCGTCTTCGTCGACGAGATCGACGCGGTCGGCCGGCACCGGGGCGCCGGCATGGGCGGCGGGCACGACGAGCGCGAGCAGACCCTCAACCAGCTGCTGGTCGAGATGGACGGCTTCGACGTCAAGGGCGGGGTCATCCTGATCGCCGCCACCAACCGCCCCGACATCCTGGACCCGGCGCTGCTGCGGCCCGGCCGGTTCGACCGGCAGATCGCGGTGGACCGCCCCGACATGCAGGGCCGGCTCGAAATCCTCAAGGTGCACCAGAAGGGCAAGCCGGTCGCCCCGGACGTCGATCTGGGCGCGGTGGCCCGCCGTACCCCCGGCTTCACCGGTGCCGACCTCAACAACGTCCTCAACGAGGCGGCGCTGCTGGCCGCCCGTGGCAACGCCAAGCTGATCGACAACTCCTTCCTGGACGAGGCGATCGACCGCGTCGTGGCCGGTCCGCAGAAGCGCACCCGGATCATGAGCGACAAGGAGAAGATGATCACCGCGTACCACGAGGGCGGGCACGCCCTGGTCGCGGCGGCCTCTCCGAACAGCGACCCGGTGCACAAGGTGACGATCCTGTCCCGGGGCCGGGCGCTGGGCTACACCATGGTGCTGCCGGAGGAGGACAAGTACTCCACCACCCGTAACGAGATGCTGGACCGGCTCGCCTACATGATGGGTGGCCGCGCGGCGGAGGAGCTGGTCTTCCACGACCCGACCACCGGCGCCGGCGATGACATCGAGAAGGCGACGGGGACGGCACGCTCGATGGTCACCCAGTACGGGATGACCGAGCGGCTCGGTGCGATCAAGTTCGGCTCCGACCAGTCCGAGCCCTTCCTGGGCAAGGAGATGTCCCACCAGCGCGACTACTCCGAGGAGGTCGCCGGGCTGGTGGACGAGGAGGTCAAGAAGCTGATCGAGACCGCGCACAACGAGGCGTGGGAGATCCTGGTGGAGAACCGGGACGTGCTCGACAACCTCGTGCTGGAGCTGCTGGAGAAGGAGACGCTGAACAAGGAGGAGCTGGCGGAGATCTTCCGCCCGGTCATCAAGCGCCCGGCCCGCCCGGCGTGGACCGGCTCCGCCCGGCGTACCCCCTCGACCCGGCCGCCGGTGTCCGTTCCGGTGAAGAACGTGCAGCTGGCCAACGGCAGCAATGGCGGCGGTCAGGGCAACGGCGAGGGCGGCAGCCCCTCGCTGGAGAAGATCATCAGCACCGACCCGGGAGACCGGCCCACCGCCGAGTGAACCTGGTCACCACGGAATACCGGCCGCGCCCCCCAGCCTTTAGGGTTGGGGGGCGCGGCCGTTCATATCGGCCCATTGAGTCGCATTTGCTGACAGGGACAAGGCGGGGAGCACATGACCGACCCGGTGACGGCGGGGGCGGGCCACGTCGGCACGTTCGACGAGAAGCGCGCCGAGAACGCCATTCGTGAGTTGCTGATCGCGGTCGGCGAGGATCCCGACCGGGAGGGCCTGCGGGACACCCCGGCGCGGGTGGCACGGGCGTACCGGGAGATATTCGCCGGGCTGTGGCAGGAGCCGGAGGACGTGCTGACCACCACGTTCGATCTGGGCCACGACGAGATGGTGCTGGTGAAGGACATCGAGGTGATGTCCTCGTGCGAGCACCATCTGGTGCCGTTCGTGGGCAAGGCCCATGTCGGCTACATCCCGTCCTCCAGCGGGAAGATCACCGGCCTGTCGAAGCTGGCCCGGCTGGTGGACGTCTTCGCGCGCCGCCCGCAGGTGCAGGAGCGGCTGACGACGCAGATCGCCGACTCGCTCATGCGGATTCTGGAGCCGCGCGGGGTGATCGTGGTGGTCGAGTGCGAGCACATGTGCATGACGATGCGGGGCGTACGCAAGCCGGGCGCCAAGACCACCACCTCGGCGGTGCGCGGCCAGCTGCGGGACGCGGCGACCCGTGCCGAGGCGATGAGCCTGATCCTCTCCCGGTAGGGGCCGGGCGCCGGGCCGGGCTCCGGGGAGAGACATCAGTCGCGACCGGGGGCACGTTCGGCTCTGCCTCTGCCTCTGCCTCCGCCCACCGCCTTGGGCCCGTTCGGCCCGGTCCGCGATCCGCGATCCGCGGACCGTGGCCGTGCCGTCCGTAGGCCCCGGCCGGTTCTTCCGGCCGGTCAGTGCTTGCCGGCTCGCGGGGTGCCGAAGAAGTCGAAGGCGGCGGGGGTGGCCGGGGCGCCTGGGGCGGTCTGGGCGGGCTGCTCGGTGCGCGGTGCGGCCGGGGCCGGCTGCTGGGGCAGGGGGCGGGCCGGCGGGGCGGTGGTCGCCTCGGCCTGCGCGCGTTCCTCCCGCTCGCGCGCCTTCTCCTGGCGGACGCCGTTGCGGGAGAGGTTGCCGAGCGCTTCGTACGCCTGGAGATACGTCAGCTGGGTGGGCGCGCCGCCCGAGGTGCGGTGGTCGGTGGCCTGCGCGGGGAGCGCCTTGGCCGGTTCGGCGGCCTCCAGGGCCAGCTGCCGGCGGCCCTCCAGCGCCTTGGCCCGCTCGGTCTCGGCGGTGGCGTAGCGGCGCAGCAGGTCGGCGTGTTCCGAGCGGAGCCGGCCCAGCTCGATGCGCTTGGCGCGGACCTTGGCCTCCAGGGTGGAGACCAGTTCCTGGGCCTCCTCCAGCTCGGCCTGTTTCTCCTCGACCTGCCAGCTGATGCCGGCCTTGGCGGCGCGTTCGCGGGCGACCTTGCGGCCGGCCTCCAGGTCCCAGCGGCGCAGCAGCAGTGCCGCGCCGACGGCGGCCACCGCGGCGAGCGCGGTCAGGGCGCGCAGCACCACGATCGCGCCGTCGCTGATGCCGGTGCCCACGAACCAGGCGGCGCCGGCGCTCAGTGCGGCGACGCCGCCCAGTGCGGCAGGAATCAGCACCCGGTGCAGTGGTGCGTTGCGGTGACGTCCACGTGCCATGCCCGAAACTTACCGTGACGCCCGGGGCGGTCGGGACCCACCGGGCGGACCGTTCTCAGGTGGTTACATTCCGCTGTGGCGGCCCGGGGGTGGGTTCAGCTGCTGAGCAGGCCCTTCTCCTGGAGGTAACTCCCGGCCACATCAGCGGCCTTGAGGCGTTCGCTGTCCACCTGGCGGTTGAGTTCGATCAGATCGTCGGTGGTGAGGGTGGCGGTGAGCCGGTTGAGGGCGTCGGTGATTTTGGTGTCGTCGCCGATGCCGGAGTGGAGCACGGGCAGCAGATTGTCGGCGAGTTGGAGATTCTTGTCGTCCTCAAGCAGCACCAGGTCGAAGTCGTCCAGGGTGGCGTCGGTGGTGGTGACGAGGACGAGCTGGTCGGTGCCGTCCTTGACGGCCTGCTTGGCCTGGACGGTGCCGACCCCCTTGGGGTCTATCCCGGTGATGTCGATGCCGTAGGTGTTCTCAAGTCCCGGCTGGCAGAACGGACGTTCGGGGCATTCATCACCGGCCGCCAGCTTGATCGGCAGGCCGGTGGCGCCCAGGTCGGAGAGGGTGGTCAGGTTGTGTTCGGCGGCGAAGTCCTTGCTGACGGCGAAGGCGTTCTGGTTGACGGCCTCGCCCGCGTTCAGCACGGTCAGCCCGCGGGGTTGGGCCAGTTCGCGCAGTGCGTCGACGGTGGCGACGGGGTCGGCGGAGGCGATCAGCGGCGCGTCCTCGCCGTTGACCCGGGAGTTGAGGAACTCGGTGAGGGTGGCGGCGTATTCGGGCACGATGTCGATCGAGCCCTTCTCCAGCTCGGGCTCGTACAGTTCGCGGTTCTGCACCGTGATGATCTCGGTGGTGTAGCCGGCGTCGGTGAGCAGCTGGGAGTAGAGCTCGGCCATGATGGTGCCCTCGGTGAAGTCGCCGCCGCCGATGGTGAGGGTGCCGGTGGACTGCGAGCCGTCCCGGTCGCCGCTGCCACCGCCCTCCGATTCCAGGCTGTCGCCGCCGCCGCACGCGGTGAGTGCCAGGGCGAGGGCGGCGCTGCCGCAGGTGGCGCCGAGCAGTCGGCGGAGGGGGGTACGGGGGGTGGTCGCGGTCACGTGTCTTGCCCTTCGACGGTGGTGGGTTCGGCTTCTTCGGCTCTTGTCGGGGTCCATGGCTGTGGCTGTGGCTGTGGCGGTGGCTGTGGTTATGGGCGGGCCGGGGCCCCGGCGGCCCCGGCGGCCTCGGTGGCCGGCCGCGGGCCGGCGGGTACGGGCGCCGGGGGTACGTCGGTGGCCGGCCCGCGCTCGCCGCGCCGGCTTCGGCGGCGGGCCGGGTCGAGCAGCCGCTGGAGCAGTGCCAGCAGCCCCTCCACGGTGAGCGCGAGCAGCGCCACCAGCACGGCGCCCGCCACCACCTGGGAGGTGCGGTAGGTGGCGAAGCCGGCGGTGATGATCCGGCCCAGGCCGCCGCCGCCGGGGAGCGCGGCGAGGGTGGCGGTGGCCACGATCTGGACGGCGGCGGTGCGTACCCCGGTCATCAGCAGGGGGAAGGCGAGCGGGAGTTCCACCCGGCCAAGCACCTGCCACCGCGACATGCCCATGCCCCGGGCGGCCTGCACGATGTCGCGGTCGGTGCCGGCGATCCCCACGTACGCGTTGGTGAGCAGCGGCGGCACCGCGAAGAGCACCAGGGCGATGAGGGTGGGGAGTTCGCCGTATCTGGCGAGCGGGGTGAGGGTGAGCAGCACCAGGACGGCGAAGGTGGGCACGGCGCGGCCGGCGTTGGAGATGTTGATGGCCAGTGCCCCGCCGACGCGGCGTCCGCCGCCGTGGCCGAGCCACATGGCGAGCGGCAGTGCGATGGCGCAGGCGGCCAGCAGGGCGACGGCGGTGAGGTAGAGGTGTTCGCCCAGCCGTGCGGCGATGCCGGCGTCGCCGCTCCAGTGGTCGGCGGTGGTGAGCCACTTCCAGGCCCCGGTCATGGCGTTCACGCGGTGCGGCCCTTCGCGGTGGCGGCGGCCCGGGGCCCGGATCTGGACCTGGACCAGGGGGTGAGGGCCCGCTGAACGGCGAGCAGCAGCAGATCGGCGGTGACGGCGAGCAGCACGCACAGCACGGAGGCGGTGAGCACTTCCGCCTTGAAGTAGCTCTGCATGCCGCTGTAGATGAGGTTGCCGAGGCCGCCGTGGCCGACGATGGCGCCCACCGTGGTGAGGGAGACGGCGGAGACGGTGGCGATCCTTATGCCGGCCATGACGGCGGGCAGGGCGAGCGGCAGTTCGACGGTGAGGAGCAGCCGGCCGCGCCCGTAGCCCATGCCGAGCGCCGCGTCCCGTACCTCGGTGGGCACCGAGCGCAGCCCGGTGAGCATGTTGCGCACCAGGACGGTGAGGGAGTACAGCACCAGGCCGCACACCACCACCGACATGGAGAGCCCGAAGAAGGGCAGCAGCAGCGCGTACATGGCGAGGGAGGGGACGGTGTAGAGGACGGTGGTCAGCCCCAGGAGTGAGCCGGCGGCCAGCCGCCAGCGGCGGGCCAGCAGGGCGAGCGGGAAGGCGACCACGATGGCGATGGCGATCGCGGAGGCCGTGATGACGAGGTGTTGCACGGTGGCGTCGGTCAGCTCCTGGCTGCGGGTGCGTACGTACTCCCCGCAGATCCAGTCGTTCGCCACCAGGCAACTATTCGCACTCATGTCCACGACCCTAGGCGGTAAACCTGACAGACTTGTGAACATGCTGCTTTTCGACCACGTCACCAAGCGCTACCCCGACGGCACCCTGGCGGTGGACGAGCTGTGTCTGGAGGTGGCGGAGGGCGAACTGGTGACCCTCGTCGGGCCATCGGGGTGCGGCAAGACCACCACCATGAAGATGGTCAACCGGCTGGAAACACCCACCTCGGGGCGGGTGCTGCTGGCCGGCGAGGACATCGCCGGCCACGACCCGGTACGGCTGCGGCGCCGGATCGGTTACGTCATCCAGCAGGTCGGCCTCTTCCCGCACCGGACGGTGCTCGACAACACCGCGACCGTGCCCGTACTGCTGGGCGAGCGCCGGGCGGCGGCGCGCCGGCGGGCCGCCGAACTGCTGGAGCTGGTGGGGCTGGACCCCGCGGTGTACGGGGGCCGCTACCCCGACCAGTTGTCGGGTGGTCAGCGGCAGCGGGTCGGGGTGGCGCGGGCGCTGGCCGCCGACCCGCCGGTGCTGCTGATGGACGAGCCGTTCGGGGCGGTGGACCCGGTGGTGCGCGAGCGGCTCCAGAGTGAGTTCCTGCGGCTCCAGGCCGAGGTGCGCAAGACGGTGCTGTTCGTCACCCACGACATCGAGGAGGCGGTCCGGCTCGGCGACCGGATCGCGGTGTTCGGGCAGGGCCGGGTCGAGCAGTTCGACACCCCGGCGACCGTGCTCGGCGCGCCCGCCAATGACTATGTGGCGTCCTTCGTGGGCAGCGACCGCGGGCTCAAGCGGCTGTCGGTGACGCCGGTGGAGAGCGCGGATCTGGAGCAGCCGCCGGTGGTCCATCTGACCGACCCGATGGCGCTGGCCTGCCGCCGGATGCGGGCGGACGGCGCGCGCTGGGCGGTGGTGCTGGACGAGGCGGACGGGCTGCACGGCTGGGTGCCGATACCGGCGGAGACCGGAGCCGGGCCCGACCCGGAGGGCACGGTGGCCGATCATGCCCGGCGGATGGAGGCGTGGCTGCCGGTGGGCGCCTCGCTCAAGCAGGCGTTCGCCACCATGCTCCAGTACGACGCGGGGTGGATCGCCGTGCTGGACGGGGACCGCTTCCTCGGGGTGTTGACCCCGGCGAGCCTGCACGCGGCGCTGCGCCGCTCGGTCGCGGAGACCGCCGCCGCGGCCTGATGAGGCTCAGATGGGGGAGCCCATCGGGCCGCGCCGGTGGTGGTCGTGGTCGTCGCCGTCGCCGTCCGGGAGCTTGCAGACCCGCTCCAGATAGAGGGCGGCGGCGCACACCGCGATGCCGGCGATGACGGACAGGCCCGCGTACACCGCCTGTTCGCGCCGGTTGGACACCTCCATCAGCTCCAGCAGCAAGAACAGCCCGAATCCCCCGTACAACCCCGCCACCAGCGCCGACACCAGCGCGCTCGCCTGCCCGAAGACCACCGCGCGGGCCGCCATGAGCGGCTCCACCGGGCGGGCGCCAGGGCGCCGTTCGCGCTGCGCCCGCAGCCGGCCGCGCAGCGACAGCGCGGTGGCCAGCAGTACGGCGGCGATCAGCGCCAGGATGACGGGGGCCGGCAGTGGAACGGCGGGCAGTGTGCCCAGCGAGTTCCACAGCCCGGCACCGGCCCAGCCGAAGGCGAACGCGGCGGCGAACAGCCCCACGAGATTCCTGATCCGCAGTTGGTTCACCGCTGTGCGCGCCCCTCGTTCATTCCGTCGTTCCGCGCCGCCCGCTCAGTCGGGCAGCGCCAGCTTCAGATCGGTGCGCGCGGTGATGCCCTGCTCCGGCAGCGCCGACAGAAGATCGGCGACCCGGCCCTGCCCCGGCACCTCGGCCGCCGGATCGACATCGTGCCACGGCACGAGCACGAAGGCCCGTTCGTGGGCGTGCGGATGCGGGAGGGTGAGCTCCGGATCGTCCGAGAGGACACCCTGGTAGGCCACGATGTCCACATCGATGGTGCGCGGCCCCCAGCGCTCGTCCCGTACCCGCTCGAACGCCTCCTCGATGGCGTGCGCGCGCTCCAGGAGGGAGGCGGGCGGGAGGGTCGTCTTCACGACGATCACCGCGTTGAAGTACGTGGCCTGGCTGCCGCTGGGCACCCCCCACGGCTCGGTCTCGTACACGGGGGAGACGGCTTTCACCCGCAGCCCCGGGGTGTCCTCCAGCGCGTCGATGGCGCCCTGGAGGGTTTCCAGCCGGTTGCCGAGGTTGCTGCCCAGGGAGAGCACGGCGCGTTTGGGGTTGTGGAGGGTCGAGTCGGCGGCGTCGACCTGCTGCACCACGGAGGCGGGCACCGGCTGGACGGTCGGATCGGGAGTGGACGCGGCATTGCTGGGGGTCATGCTCGGCTCCGCTTGATGGTGATGGTCACGTCGTCGAAGGGAACGGTGATCGGCGCCTGCGGCTTGTGAAGGGTGACCTCTGCCTCGTGAATCGCGGTGAACGCCAGGCAACGGTCGGCGATCCGCTGGGCGAGCGTCTCCAGAAGATCGACCGGCTCGCCGCTGATGAGGGCGGTGACCTCCTGGGCCACCACCCCGTAGTCCACGGTCTTCGCCAGATCGTCGGTCGCGGCGGCGGGCCGGGTGTCCAGGCCCAGGACGAGGTCCACGGTGAACCACTGGCCGCCCTCCCGCTCGTGCGGGAGCACGCCGTGGAACCCCCTGGCCCGCAGCCCGCGCAGCGTGATGCGATCCATGGCCTGCTCCCTTCGTACTGGTGTCACTGGTGTTTCTGATGCTGCTGGGTGTCGCTGTTACCGGCGTGTTGCCGGTGGCACATTCGAATCTACCTGCGCCCGGTGACAGCCCTTGTCAGCGGCGGCTACCCGCGCACCGCACCGGCTAAGCTCCGCCACCCACCCCATCACGGGCGGCGCCGCGCCGCCGGGGCGGGGTCGGGCCCGGGCCCTTGACGATCCGGGTGGCGATCGCCGTCTCCATCCGGTCCACGCCGGGCAACTGAGCCACCGGGCCGGTGAGATAGTCGTACAACGCTGCGGTGTCTTTGCACACCAGTGCGGCGAACAGGTTGTACGTGCCGGTGATGGCCGTGGCGAATCCCACCTCGTCATGGCCGGCCAGCGCCTCACCGGTGGCGGCCAGCAGAGCCGGCGGCACACTCAGCCGCAGCACCGCGTACAGCGACAGGTCGAAGATCTCGGCGTCGTAGTGGACATCGAAATACAGCGAGCCGTCCGACCCCAGCTGACGCAACCGGCGCCGTACCGTGCTCGGCGACCAGCCGGTGGCCGCCGCCAGCTCGGCCGGCGAGGCCCGGCCGTCCATCGCGAGGACGGCCGCCAGCGCCCGGTCCCCGTCCGTCAGCGGCCCCGGCGGGGCCACCCCCGTCACCCGGGGCGGCGCGAGCGCCGCGACCTCCCGCGCCGTCAGCACCCCCGACTTGGTGACCCGGTTCTCCTCCTGGCCGAAGAACATGTGCAGCCGGCGCATCGCCGTCACCTCCAGCACCTGCCGGCTGCGCGGCAGCTGATCCAGCAGCGACACCCGGCCCGGCGCCGCGCCGACCCGCATCCGGGCGTCCGGGGACCGCACCGCCAGCGAGATCTCCGTACCGCCCGACAGCACCACCACCCACATGGTGTCCGCCCGCTCGGCGAGCGTGCCGGCCAGCGTGTCGGCGGTGCCGGGCGCGCAGCGCACTCGCAGCAGCCAGCTCAGCTCGCCGCGCGCCTCCGCCCGCAGCAGACCCATCACCCGGATGGAGTCGGTGGCGCGCAGCCGCGCGTAGCGGCGGGCCACCGTCTGGTCGGAGACGCCGAGGGCGGCGGCGATCTTCGCGAACGGAGCCCGGGCGTCCAACTGGAGCGCGTAGGTGAGACGGCGGTCCAGATCGTCGAAGCGCATGTCGGATCTCACGTCCAGCAGCGTAGGCAATGTCGAATCCCACCGGAATGGCGGAGGTGACTGGGACACGACGCCAGGCGGGCGGACCCTGACGGCAGACCGGAACACGGAGGAGAGAGCCGATGCGAGGCAAGTGGTGGCCGCTGCTGGCGGTGTGCCTGGGCAATTTCATGCTGCTGATCGATGTGACGATCGTGGCCCCGGCACTGCCGGAGATGGCGGATGAGCTGGAGACCGGGTTCGGCGCGCTGCAATGGGTGATGGACGCGTACGCGCTGGCGCTGGCCGCGCTGCTGATGGCCGCGGGCGCGGCCGGGGACCGGTACGGGCGGCGCCGGCTGTACGTGCTCGGCCTCGCCGTGTTCGCGGCGGCCTCCCTCGCGTGCGGGGCCGCGCCGAACGCCGGGACGCTGATCGCGGCGCGGGTGGTGCAGGGCGTGGCGGCGGCGGCGATGTTCGCCACCAACGCCCCGCTGCTGGCCGCCACCTACCGGGGCCGCGACCGGGGCATCGCCTTCGGCGCCTGGGGCGCGGTCGCGGGGGCCGCCGCCGCGCTGGGGGTGGTGATCGGCGGGCTGCTGACCGAGTACGCGGGCTGGCGCTGGGTGTATCTGGTGAATGTGCCGCTCGCGGTGCTGACCATCGCGGTCACCTGGAAGGTGCTGGGCGAATCCCGCGACGAGGGCGCGCGGCCGATCGACTGGCGGGGGACCGTACTGTTCACCGCCGCCGCCGGGGCGCTGGTCTACGGCCTGATCGAGGGCAACGAGGCCGGCTGGACCGCCCCGGCGACGCTGACCGCGCTGGGGGTGGCGCTGCTCGCGGCGGCGGCGTTCGCCGGGTCCCGGCCCACGCTGCTGGAGCTGCGGCTGCTGCGGCAGCCGTCGTTCGCGGTACTGCTGGCGGCCGGCGCGGTGCTCTCGGCGGCGGCCTTCGCGCACTACGGCTACACCATGCTGTGGCTTCAGTCGGCGCTCGGGATGGGGCCGGTCGAGGCCGGCCTGGCGATCATGCCGGCGGCCGGCACCGCGTTTGTGACGGCGGGGATCGCCGGGCGCTTCATGCAGCGCGTGCCGCCCCGGATCCCGGTGGCCGCCGGGCTCGGGCTGATCGGGGCGGGCACGCTGCTCCAGACGGCGATCGGCGCCGGCTCGGCCTGGACCGTGCTGGTGCCGGGCCTGATCGTGGCCGGGGTGGGGGTCGGCCTGGCCACCCCGGTGCTGGTCTCGGCGGCGCTGGCGGCGGTGGCGCCGGAGCGCGCGGGCATGGCGAGCGGCGCCATCAACACCGCCCGCCAGCTGGGCATGGCGGTGGGCATCGCGGTCCTGGGCACGCTCTTCAGCACGCTGGGCCCCGGCACGGACCCGGCGAGCTGGGCGGCGGCGGGCGACACCGTCCGCGCCTCGTTCGCGGACGGCCTGCGCGCCATCTATCTGACGGCGGGCGTCGCGGCCCTGCTGACGGCGGCGGCGGTCACGGCGGTCCGTACCCCCCGTACGACAGCGGCCGGGGGAACAGCGGAACCCGCCCCGCTGCCGGCCCGCGCCTGACGACCGGGGGCCGGCCCCGGTCGCCACCGCCGGGCCCCTGGCCGGGTGCCGGGAAGGCGGCTGCGCCTACGCTGGACGCATGAGCGAGACGCGTCGTCGGGTGGCCGGGTTGCCGGAGTGGGGTCGGTGTGCGGTCATGGGGGTCGTCAACGTCACCCCCGACTCCTTCTCCGACGGCGGGCAGTGGTTCGACCCCGAGGCCGCCGTCAAGCACGGGCTGGACCTGGTGGCCGCCGGCGCCGATCTCGTCGATGTCGGCGGGGAGTCCACCCGCCCCGGCGCGTCCCGGGTGGACGAGGCGGAGGAACTGCGCCGGGTGCTGCCCGTGGTGCGGGAGCTGGCCGCGGCCGGGGTGCTCGTCAGCGTCGACACCATGCGCGCCTCCGTCGCCGAGCGGTCCGTCGCCGCCGGGGCCCGGCTGGTCAACGATGTCAGCGGTGGCCGCGCCGACCCCCGGATGGTGCCGGTGGTCGCCGACGCGCGGGTGCCGTTCGTCGTCATGCACTGGCGCGGGCAGAGCATCGACATGAACGACCGCGCCGTGTACGCGGACGTGGTCGGCGAGGTCGGCGCCGAACTGCGCGCGTCCATCGAGCGCGCCGTCGCCGGCGGCATCGATCCGGCCCGTATCATCGCCGATCCCGGCCTCGGCTTCGCCAAGCGGGCCGAGCACGATCTGGCACTGGTGGCCGGCCTGGACCGGCTGCGCCGCGACCTGCCGTGGCCGCTGCTGGTGGCGGCCTCCCGCAAGCGGTTCCTGGGCCGGGTCCTGGCCGGCGGTACGGGGGGCACGCCGCCGCCCGCCGCCGAGCGGGATCACGCCACCGCCGCCATCTCGGCGCTCGCCGCCCGTGTGGGGGCATGGGCGGTGCGGGTACACGAGGTACGAGCCAGCGCGGACGCGGTCCGGGTGGCCCAGGCCGTCGACGACGCGGCGCGAGCGCAAGCGGGAACGGAAGGGGACGCGGCCCATACATGAGTGGTACCCGGACGGACATCGAAGCGGTGGAAGCCGCCAACACAGCGCTGTACGACGCCCTGGAGCAGGGTGATCTCGATGCCATGGCGGACCGCTGGATCGACGCCGAGGAGATCAGCGTCATCCATCCGGGGTGGCCGGTGATCACCGGCCGGGGGGAGGTGTTGCGCTCCTACGCGCTGATCATGGCGAACACCGAGTACATCCAGTTCTTCCTCACTGATGTCGAGGTCTCGGTGCTGGGCGACACCGCCCTGGTGACCTGCACCGAGAACATCCTCAGCGGCGGCCCGGCGGAGGAGGACGGCAGCGCGGGGCCGCTGGTCGGCGGTCTGGTGGTGGCGACCAATCTGTTCCGCCGCACCGAGGGCGCCGACGGCGAGTGGAAGCTGTGGTCGCACCACGGCTCGCCGGTGCTCATCGATCAGGACGAGGAGGAGGGCGAGGAGGAGCCCTCGCTCGACGACGACGACGGGGGCGGCGGCACCGTGATCTAGCGGTCAGCCGTCAGCGGTCAGCCGGTCAGCCACCGCTCCGGGACGGCGTTGCGGCGCCCCAGACGGGAGCGGTCGGCCTGGGCGGCGACCTCCCGGGCCGCCTCGGCGGCGTCCCGCAGCCGGGCGGTGGCCGTGCCGTTCGCGCCGTGGTCCACATGGACGTCGGCCAGGCCGAGCCGCTGCTCCCACGGGCCCTGCGTCATCCGTACGCTCTGCACCTTCGCGTGCGGCACCAGCGTGTACCGGCGGCTGAGCCGGCCCGCGCGGGCCACGAACACCGCGTCCGTCACCCCGTGCCCGTACCCGTGCCGCCACACCGGGACCGCCCAGCGCGAGCGGTGCGGCACCGGGGTGATGGCGGCCATCGTCTTGTCGATGTCCACCTCGGGCAGGATCCGGTTGATCAGCTCGGCCGCCGCGGCCCGGCCGGCCACCGGGACCAGCAGCCCGCCCTCGTTGCCCTCGCCGGCCACCTCCAGCTCGACCCGGACCCAGCCGTGCCGCCGCCACAGCAGCGGTTCGACGATGCGCACCGACTGCACCCGGCCGGGCGGCACGGTGGCGTGGTCGCGCTGGAGCAGCCCGTGGTCCAGGCGCAGCCCGTCCGGGGATTCGCTGACCGTCCAGCCGTACTGGGTGAGGAAGCGGCCCAGCGTGCCGCCCCAGACGCCGGCCAGCATCGGTACGGCGACGGTGAGCGCGACGAAGATGCCGCTGCCCAGCACGTACAGCGTCACGGGCAGAGCGATGCCGGCGATCAGCAGCAGCGCCCAGCCGCCGCTGAGGGTTTCCAGGGCGATGGCCTTGGCCAGCGTCGGGGTCTGCACGGTGGCCAGCCGGTGGGCGGGGGCCTCGCCGGCGCTGGGTGCGGCGAGCGGGTCGATGCCGGCGGCGCGGGCGAGCAGTTCGGCGCGCAGTGCGGTGGCCTCGGCCTCGCCGAGGTAGGCGAGTTCGTCGGCGTCGCCGGAGCCCACGACATCCATCTTGAGTTTGGCGACGCCGACCGCGCGGGCGAGCAGCGGGCGGGTGACGTCGATGGACTGGATGCGGTCCAGGCGCAGGTGCGCGGTACGGCGGAACAGCAGGCCGGTGCGGATGCGCAGCTCGGTGTCGGTGACGAGGTAGCGGGTGACGCGCCAGGACAGGAAGCCGTAACCGGCGCCGCACAGCATGAGGCCGGCGAGCAGGGCGGCGAGCCAGCCCAGGCCGAGGGAGGTGGTCCAGGAGCGGAGGTTCTCGGCGTTGTTGAGCCCGATGGCGAACAGGCCGGCCAGGGGAGCCCAGGCGCGCCGCCAGGGGGTGACGGGGTGCAGTCTCTTGCCGTCGTGCTCCAGAGAAGGGCCGCCGGCCGTGGCTGTGGCTGTGGCAGTGGCCGCCGCTGTCGGTTCGCCGGTGGTCATGGTCCCCCCTTGCGTGATCACAGGCCCGCTGACCGGGCTTCGCCGAGGGCGGTGAGCCGGTCGCGCAGCCGTTCCGCCTCGGCCGGCTCCAGGCCGGGGATGGTGGCGTCGCTGGCCGCGGCGGCGGTGTGCAGCTGCACTCTGGCCAGGTCGAACTTGCGGTCGAGCGGCCCGGAGGTGACCTCGACGAGCTGCATCCGGCCGTACGGCACCACGGTCAGCTGCCGCCACAGCACCCCCCGGCTGATCAGCAGATCATCGTCCCGCTCCTGGTAGCGCCACGAGCGCCAATTGCGCCCCAGCGCCCGCCACCCCCACGCACCCAGCAGCAGCGGCGCCAGCGCGGGCAGCGCCCACACCGGCGCCCCCAGCACTGCCGGTATCACCACGGCGGCCAGCACCACCGGGCCCAGCCACAGCGCCAGCACCAGCCGCCGCATGGTCAGCAACCCGGGCCGTACCCCGCGCCAGCCGGCGTCTTCCGCTCCCTCGTCCATGCTCAAAAGCTTAGAGCGCGCTCACTGATCGTGGTGGGCTGTCCGGGTGAGCTGTCAGACTGTCGCCATGACGGAGACGACGGTCGGGATCGGCGGCGCCGCCGAGTCCACCGACATGGTGCTCAACATCGGACCCCAGCACCCCTCCACCCACGGCGTGCTGCGGCTGCGCCTGGTGCTCGACGGGGAACGGATCTCGGCCGCCGAGCCGGTGATCGGCTATATGCACCGGGGCGCCGAGAAACTCTTCGAGGCCCGCGACTACCGGCAGATCATCGTGCTCGCCAACCGGCACGACTGGCTGTCCGCCTTCTCCAACGAACTGGGCGTCGTCCTCGCCGTCGAACGGATGCTGGGCATGGAGGTCCCCGAGCGGGCGGTGTGGCTGCGCACCCTGCTCGCCGAGCTGAACCGGGTGCTCAACCACCTGATGTTCCTGGGCTCCTATCCGCTGGAGCTGGGCGGCATCACCCCCATGTTCTACGCCTTCACCGAACGCGAATCCCTCCAGCACGTCATGGAGGAGGCGTCCGGCGGGCGCATGCACTACATGTTCAACCGGGTCGGCGGCCTCAAGGAGGACCTGCCGGCCGGCTGGACCGACCGGGCCCGGCAGGCGGTCGCGGCGGTACGCGGCGGCATGGGCCGGCTCGACGGGCTGATCCTCGGCAACGAGGTCTTCCAGGCCCGCACCCGGGGCATCGGCGTGCTCTCGGCGGAGGCCACGCACGCGTACGGGGTGTCGGGGCCGATCGCCCGCGCCGGCGGCGTCGACTTCGATCTGCGCCGCGACGAGCCGTACCTCGCCTACGGGGAGCTCCAGGACACCCTCAAGGTCGCCACCCGCACCGCCGGCGACAGCCTGGCCCGGTTCGAGGTGCTGCTGGCGCAGACCTGGAACTCCCTGGAGCTGGCCGACGCCTGCCTGGACCGGCTGGCGGAACTGCCACCCGGGCCGGTCAACCAGCGGCTGCCCAAGGTCCTCAAGGCCCCCGAGGGCGCCACCTACGCCTGGACCGAGAACCCGCTGGGCCTCAATGGCTACTACCTCGTCTCGCGCGGCGAACGCACCCCGTACCGGCTGAAACTGCGCTCCGCGTCGTTCAACAACATCCAGGCGCTCAGCCACCTACTCCCCGGCACGCTGGTGGCCGACATGGTGGCGATCCTGGGGTCGTTCTTCTTCGTCGTCGGCGACATCGACAAGTAGCCGGGCGGCGGCCGGCCCGCGCGGCCCGGCCGCCGACACCAGCCAGCCGAAGCCGCCGAGACCGCCCGGATCCGTCAGCTGCGCCGCCTGACCGGCCACCGACAGCGCCCGCAGGTAGGCGGCCGGGTCGGTCGAGGCCAGCGCCAGCGGCGGGCGCCCGCCGCGCACCCCGAGCCGGTGCAGCGCGGCCCGCTGGGTCAGCCGCCAGGACGGGCCCGGCGTCGCGGCGGCGCAGGCGTCCAGCGCCACATGGGCCGTCAGATCGCAGCCGCCGTCCGGCACCGGCGCCACCTCGCGGCCGTCCCGGAACCCGGTGAGGGTGCCCAGCGGGGGCCGGGTCGCGGCGGTGTGCCCGTAGTCGGCGGCCACCGCCAGCCCCTCGGCGAGGGTGCCCACCGCCGCCGCCCAGGCGGCGTCGCGCGGCCGGCCCAGCTCGGCGCGCAGCCCCGGCTCGGGCGGCAGCGGCCACCAGCGGGCCAGCCACGCCGCGTCCGGGCCGCCGGCCGGCACCGGCGCGCCGAGGGATTCGCGGCCGTCCGGCGCCACCCGTACGTACCGGGCCACCCCCGCGTCGTCCACCTCGGCGACGTCCAGCGGAACATTGTCCAGCCACTCGTTGGCGAACAGCAGCCCGCGCACCCCGCGCGGCGGCTCGGCGCACCAGACGACGCGCGGATCGAGCCCGGCCGGCCGGGCCGCCCGCTCCACCGCGTACGGCGCCACCCGCCCCGCCACCTCGGGCGGCAGCAGCGCCAGCACCGAGGCCACCAGCTCGCCGCGCCCCGCGCCCATGTCCACCAGCGCCAGCTCCGCCGGCCGGCCCAGCGCCGCGTCCACCCCCGACAGCAGCCGGGCCACCGCGCCCGCGTACAGCGGCGAGGTGTGCACGGCGGTACGGAAGTGCGCGGCCGGCGCCTCCCGCAGAAAGAACCCACCCGGCCCGTACAGCGCGCGCTCCGCCGCCGCCCGCCAGCCCGTCACCTCAGCGCTCACGCTCACCGGCCCCACGGTACGCGGCGCCGCACCGCGCCCCCCGGGGCCCGTGTCCACCTTGAGGAGTAGCCGCCGGGCCCACGGATCGACCCATCGGCTGACTCCCGAGCCGCATGTGCTCCCTACTCTGGGTTACATGAACCGGCTCTACGACCTCGTGCGCCGTCATCCCGGCTGGGTCGACGGATTCTGGGGCCTCGTATGGCTGGCCGGCACCTTCATCGTGCTCACGGCGGGCGGGACCCAGGACTCCCGCTACCAGGGCTCCGAGACGGGCGCCGTGATCGCGTCGCTCGCGCTGACCGGCACGCTCATGTTCCGCCGCCGGGCGCCCGAGAAGATGCTGCTGCTGGGCATCGCCACCGGGCTGTTCCAGCTGGCCGCCGATGTGCCGCCGATCCCCTCCGACTTCATCTTCCTGATCCTCATCTTCACCGTGGCGTCCCGGCCCGCGCGCTGGGCGTCCCGGCTGGGGCTCGGCGCCTCGCTCACCGCACCCGTGCTGGCCACCGTGCGCTGGCCGGACCAGGGCGACGAGTCGCTGGTCGGCACGGTCGTCTCCACCGTGTTCGTCACCGTGATGTTCCTGCTCGCGTGGGTGCTCGGCGACTCGCTGCGCACCCGCCGCGCCTACTACGCCGAACTGGAGGAACGCGCTGCCCGCCTGGAGCAGGAACGCGCCACCCAGTCCCGGATCGCCGTCGCCGCCGAGCGCGCCCGGATCGCCCGCGAGCTCCACGACGTGGTCGCCCACAACGTGTCCGTGATGGTGGTGCAGGCCGACGGCGCCGCCTACGTCCTCGACAGCCACCCCGAGCAGTGCCGCACCGCCCTGGCCACCATCTCCGGCACCGGCCGGCAGGCGCTCACCGAGATGCGCCGGCTGCTGGGCGTGCTGCGCGGCGACGGCGCCACCACCGCCACCGCGCAGGACTACGTGCCACAGCCGGGCGTCGAACAGCTGGCCGAGCTGGTGGACCAGGTACGCGACACCGGCCTGCCCGTCGACTTCCGGATCAGCGGCACCCCGCGCCCGCTGCCCAGCGGCGTCGAGCTGACCGCCTACCGCATCGTCCAGGAGGCGCTGACCAACACCCGCAAGCACGGCGGCCCCGACGCGGGCGCCCGGGTCTGCCTGGACTACTCCGGCGACGCGCTCACCGTCCTCGCCGAGGACGACGGGCGCGGCGCGCAGCGCGAGCTGTACGAGGAGCGCGGCGCCGACGGCCTGGGGCAGGGGCTGATCGGCATGCGGGAGCGGGTCGGAATGGTCGGCGGGGAACTGCTGGCCGGGCCCCGGCCCGGGGGCGGCTTCCGGATCACCGCTACGTTGCCCCTGGCCGTCCAGCCCTGAGCGAAGGAAGATTCCGTGACAACGCCATCGCAGCAGCAGCCGATTCGCGTCATGCTCGTGGACGATCAAGTACTGCTCCGTACCGGTTTCCGGATGGTGCTCGACGCCCAGGAGGACATGACGGTCGCCGCCGAGGCGGGCGACGGCATCGAAGCACTGGAGGTGCTGCGCTCCACCGCCGTGGACGTGGTGCTGATGGATGTGCGGATGCCGCGCCTGGACGGGGTGGAGACCACCCGCCGGGTGTGCCGGGAGGGCGAGGGCGGCCCCGGCGACCCGAAGGTGCTGATCCTGACCACGTTCGACCTGGACGAGTACGCGTTCTCCGGGCTGAAGGCGGGCGCGGCCGGGTTCATGCTGAAGGACGTGCCGCCCGACGAACTGCTGGCCGCGATCCGCTCCGTGCACAGCGGCGACGCGGTGGTCGCCCCCTCCACCACCCGGCGGCTGCTCGACCGCTTCATGACCCTCATCCCGGCCGAGCGGCAGGGCACCCACCCCGAGATCGGCCAGCTCACCGACCGCGAGCGGGAGGTGCTGCTGCTGATCGCGCAGGGCCTGTCGAACGGGGAGATCGCCGGAGCGCTGTTCGTCTCCGAGGCCACCGTCAAGACGCACGTCGGCCGCATCCTCGCCAAGCTCCAGCTGCGCGACCGGGTCCAGGCCGTGGTCCTCGCCTACGAGACGGGCCTGGTCCAGGCCGGCGGCAACGAGCGGCGGCTGGGCTCGTAGGCCCGTGCGGCGGCGGGGCCTGTCTGCCGGACAGCGCCGTGGGCCCGCGGCGTCTGGTGCAGGGGGCACCTGCCGGCCATGGGGTATCCCCTGCTCGAAGAGCTTGGGGAGGTCTCTCAAGAGAGCAGGGACGGAGCGAAGCGGAGTGCGGCGAGGTTCCCCCAGGCCCTTGGGGGCCTGGGAGGTGCCCCCTGTGCCAGGCGGTGCGGGCCAGGCGGGATCCGACAGACAGGCCCCAGGCCCGTAGCATTGGGCGCGACGTCCGGTACCGAGCACACGGACCGGAACGGATGCGAAAGAGGCTGACCGAGCGCCGTGAACGAGTCGTGACCACCTCCCGCCCCGCCCGGCTCACCGTGGGCGTCGTCGGCGCCGGCCGGGTCGGCCCCGTACTGGCCGCCGCCCTGGCCCTGGCCGGGCACCGCCCGGTCGCCGCCTCCGGGGTTTCCGACGCGTCCCGGCGGCGCGCCGAGGAACTGCTGCCGGGGGTGCCGCTGGTCGAGCCCGCCCAGGTGCTGGCCCGCGCCGAGCTGGTCCTGCTGACCGTCCCCGACGACGCGCTGCCCGGGCTGGTCGCCGGGCTCGCCGAGACCGGCGCGATTCGCCCCGGACAGCTGATCGCGCACGCCTCCGGGCGGTACGGGGTGGCGGTCCTGGACCCGGCCACCCGGGCCGGCGGGCTGCCGCTCGCCCTGCACCCGGTGCTGACCTTCACCGGCACGGCGGTCGACGTCCAGCGGCTGGCCGGCTGCTCCTTCGGGGTGACCGCCCCGCCGCAGCTGCGGCTGGCCGCCGAAGCGCTGGTCATCGAGATGGGCGGCGAACCGGAGTGGATCGAGGAGCGCGACCGCCCGCTGTACCACGCGGCGCTCGCGCTCGGCGCCAACCACCTCGTCACCCTGGTCGCCCAGTCGCTCGAACTGCTGCGGCTCGCCGGGGTCAGCGCCCCCGACCGGATGCTGGGCCCGCTGCTGGGCGCCGCACTGGACAACGCGCTGCGGTCCGGCGACGCCGCCCTCACCGGCCCGGTGGCGCGCGGCGACGCCGGTACGGTCGCGGCGCATCTGGCCGAACTGCGGGCGCACGCCCCCGGCGCGCTGCCCGGCTATCTCGCGATGGCGCGTACCACCGCCGACCGCGCCCTGGACCAGGGGCTGCTGCGCCCCGAGCTGGCCCAGGAGCTGCTGGGCGTGCTGGCGGACGAGGACCCCGGCACCGACGCGGAAGGAGACCCCAGGTGAGGGTGGTGCACACGCCGCAGGAGCTCGGCGCGGGCGAACCGTACGGGGCCGGGCCGCCGCGCGCGGTCGTCCCCACGATGGGCGCACTGCACGAGGGGCACGCGGCGAACATCCGGCGGGCCCGCGCGCTGCTGCCGCCCGGCGGCCGGGTGATCGTCACGGTGTACGTCAACCCGCTCCAGTTCGGCGCGGGCGAGGACTTCGAGCGCTACCCGCGCACCCTGGAGGCCGACGCGCGGGTCGCGGAGGCGGCCGGTGCCGATGTGATCTTCGCACCGTCGGACGCGCTCATGTACCCGGCGGGGCAGCCGCTCGTGGGGCTGCGGGCGGGCGCCATGGGCGAGCCGCTGGAGGGCGCCTCCCGGCCCGGCCACTTCGACGGGATGCTGACGGTCGTCGCCAAGCTGCTGCATCTGACGGCGCCGCGCTACGCGCTGTTCGGCGAGAAGGACGCGCAGCAGCTGGCGCTGGTACGGCGGATGGTCGCCGATCTGAACTTCCCCGTGGAGATCGTCGGCGTCCCCACCGTCCGCGAGGAGGACGGTCTCGCGCTGTCCAGCCGCAACCGCTTCCTGAGCCCGGCCCAGCGGCGCACGGCGCTGGCCCTGTCGCAGGCGCTGTTCGCGGCCCGCGACCGGCTGTCCGCCGAGGCGGCCCTGGCCGACCGCGCCGGCGCCACGGCGGCCCCCCACGGCGAACGGGCGGCCGGCCTGGCCGCGCTCCACGAGGAACGCGCCTCCGCCGACGCCGCCGCCCTGGCCGCCGCGACCACCACCCGCCCCGGCTCCGCGGCCTCCGCCCGGGCCGCGGCCCAGGCCGTCCTGACGGCGGCGGCACGGCTCACCCCGCCGCTGGACCTCGACTACCTGGCCCTGGTCGACCCGACCACCTTCCGTGAGGTGCCCGACACCTACACCGGCGAGGCGATCATGGCCGTGGCCGCGAAGGTGGGCCCTACCCGCCTGATCGACAACACCCCCCTCACCCTGGGAGCCCACCGATGACCCCCGAGGGCCCCGGGATAGCCCTGCCCGCCCCCGCGCCCGGCTGGGAGGTGGCGGCCGACGTGGTCGTGGTGGGGTCGGGGGTGGCCGGGCTCACCGTCGCCCTGCGGTGCCGGGCGGCCGGGCTGCGGACCGTCATCGTCACCAAGGCCCGGATCGGCGACGGGTCCACCCGGTGGGCGCAGGGCGGCGTGGCCGCCGCCCTGGGCGACGGCGACACCCCCGAGCAGCACCGCGCCGACACCCTCACCGCCGGCGCCGGGCTGTGCGACGAGGCGGCCGTCACCACCCTGGTCACCGAGGGCCCCGGCGCCGTCCGCCGGCTCATCGCCGAAGGCGCCCGCTTCGACACCGCCGACGACGGCACCCTCGCCCTCACCCGCGAGGGCGGCCACCACCGCCGCCGCATCGCCCACGCGGGCGGTGACGCCACCGGCGCCGAGATCTCCCGCGCGCTGCTCGCCGCGGTCCGCGCGGCCGGCATCGAGACCATCGAGAACGCCCTCGCCCTGGACCTCCTCAAGGACGCCACCGGCCGCGCCGCCGGCGTCACCCTGCACGTCATGGGCGAGGGCCGGCACGACGGCGTCGGCGCCGTACGGGCCCCCTCCGTCGTGCTGGCCACCGGCGGCATGGGGCAGATCTTCTCCGCCACCACCAACCCCACCGTGTCCACCGGCGACGGGGTCGCCATCGCGCTGCGGGCCGGCGCCGAGGTGTCCGACCTGGAGTTCGTGCAGTTCCACCCGACCGTCCTGTTCCTGGGCCCGGGCGCCGAGGGCCAGCAGCCGCTCATCTCCGAGGCGGTACGCGGCGAGGGCGCGCACCTGGTGGACGCCGACGGTGTCCGCTTCATGACCGGGCAGCACGAGCTGGCCGAGCTGGCCCCGCGCGACATCGTCGCCAAGGGCATCACCCGGCGGATGCTGGAGCACGGCACCGACCACATGTTCCTGGACGGCCGGCACTTCGGGGCCGCCATGTGGGAGCACCGCTTCCCCACCATCCTGGCCGCCTGCCGCGCGCACGGCATCGACCCGGTCACCGGCACCATCCCCATCGCGCCGGCCGCCCACTACGCCTCCGGCGGCGTGCGCACGGACCTGCACGGCCGTACGACCGTGCCCGGCCTGTACGCGTGCGGCGAGACCGCCTGCACGGGGGTGCACGGCGCCAACCGGCTCGCCTCGAACTCGCTCCTGGAAGGGCTGGTCTTCGCCGAGCGCATCGCGGCCCACATCGCCGCCGGGCCGCCGGCCGCCACGCCGCCCGTACCCGTACCCGTACCCGTACCCGTACCCGTAGGCCGTCCCGCGACTGCGCCCGTGCGGCTGCTGCCCCCCGAGGCCAGGGCCGCCATCCAGCGCATCATGACCGAGGGCGCCGGCGTCCTGCGGGACGAGGCGGGCCTCACCGCCGCCGCCCGCGCCCTGGACGAGCTGGCCGGTGACGGCGCCCCCGGGGACGCCGACCGCAAGCCGGCCGAGCCCGGCGCGGACACCTGGGAGACCGCTAATCTGCATCTGGTCGCCCGGGTCCTGGTGGCCGCGGCCCTGCGACGCACCGAGACGCGCGGCAGCCACTGGCGCGAGGACCACCCCGACCGCGACGACCCGCGCTGGCAGCGCCATCTGGTGCTCGCCCTGCGGCCGGGCGGCGACGGCCGCGACCTGCTCATCCGCTCCGATCACCCCGACCTTCCCCTCCGAGGAGAAACCCCGTGACCACCCCACCGCACCGGCCGGCCCCCGTGGAGCTGACGCTGCTGCCCATCGGCTCCGCCCCGGGCGCCTCCGCTCCCGTCGGCGGCTGCGGCGACGGCTGCGGCTGCGGCGACGACGGCGACGGCTTCAGCCCCGACCACGACCCCCTGGAGTGCGGCCTGGACCCCGATCTGGCTGCCCTGCTGGCCGACGCGGGACTCGACCCGGTCCTGGTCGAGGACATCGCCCACCTCACCATCGAGGAGGACCTCGACAACGGGATCGATGTCACCACCGTGGCCACCGTCCCCGAGGACGCGACCGCCACCGCCGACTTCACCGCCCGCGAGGCCGGCACCGTCGCCGGGCTGCGGATCGCCGAGGCCGTGCTGTCCGTGGTGTGCACCGACGAGTTCGAGGTCGAGCGGCACGCCGAGGACGGCGACCGGGTCGAGGCCGGCCAGGTGCTGCTGACGGTGACCGCCCGTACCCGCGATCTGCTCACCGGCGAGCGCGGCGCGCTGAACCTGCTGTGCCGGCTGTCCGGCATCGCCACCGCCACCCGCGCCTGGGCGGACGTGCTGGACGCGGCCGGCTCCGGCACCCGGGTCCGCGACACCCGCAAGACCACCCCCGGGCTGCGCGCGCTGGAGAAGTACGCGGTGCGCTGCGGCGGCGGCGTCAACCACCGGATGTCGCTGTCGGACGCCGCGCTGGTGAAGGACAACCACGTGGTGGCGGCGGGCGGCGTCGGCGAGGCGTTCCGGCGGGTCCGCGAGGAGTTCCCCGGGGTGCCGATCGAGGTCGAGGTGGACCGGCTGGACCAGCTGGCCGAGGTCCTCGACGAGGGCGCCGAGCTGGTCCTGCTGGACAACTTCACCCCCGAGGACACCGCGCGCGCCGTCGAACTGACGGCGGGCCGCGCCGAGCTGGAGTCCTCGGGCCGGCTGACCCTCGCCAACGCCGCGCGGTACGCGGCCACCGGCGTCGACTACCTCGCCGTCGGGGCGCTCACCCACTCCGCGCCCATCCTGGACATCGGCCTCGACCTGCGCGCGGCGCACGCCGCGGAAGGCCGGGTCTGACGATGCTGCTCACCATCGACGTCGGCAACACGCACACCGTCCTGGGGCTGTTCGACGGTGAGGAGATCGTCGAGCACTGGCGGATCTCCACCGACGCCCGCCGTACCGCCGACGAGCTGGCGGTGCTGCTCCAGGGGCTGATGGGCATGCATCCGCTGCTGGGCGAGGAGCTGGGCGACGGCATCGACGGCATCTGCGTGTGCTCCACGGTGCCCTCCGTCCTGCACGAGCTGCGCGAGGTGACCCGGCGCTATTACGGGGACATCCCGGCGGTGCTGGTGGAGCCGGGGGTGAAGACGGGGGTGCCGATCCTCACCGACAACCCCAAGGAGGTCGGCGCGGACCGCATCATCAACGCGGTGGCGGCGGTGGAGCTGTACGGCGGCCCGTGCATCGTGGTCGACTTCGGCACGGCCACCACCTACGACGCGGTGTCGGCGCGCGGGGAGTACGCGGGCGGGGCGATCGCGCCGGGGATCGAGATCTCGGTGGAGGCGCTGGGGCTGCGTGGCGCGCAGCTGCGGAAGGTGGAGCTGGCCAGGCCGCGTCATGTGATCGGCAAGAACACCGTGGAGTCGATGCAGTCCGGCATTCTGTACGGCTTCGCCGGCCAGGTGGACGGCGTGGTGGAGCGGATGGCGCGGGAGCTGGCGGACGATCCGGACGATGTGACGGTGATCGCCACCGGCGGGCTGGCCCCGATGGTGCTGCGCGAGGCGACGGTGATCGATGAGCACGAGCCGTGGCTGACGCTGGTGGGCCTGCGGCTGGTGTACGAGCGCAACGTCTCCCGTTCGTAGGGCGGCAGGTGGCCGGTGGCCGCGGGGCGCTGTCGCCACGCCGTATGGCAGACGAATAGCTGCACATTGTCTGCTAAGCACTTAATGTCGGATTATGTTCACGTCAAAGGGTTCTCCCGTCTTCGCGAAGGCCGGTGACGAGCGCGGCAAGGGCGAGAAGGAGCCGCGCCGCCCGGGGGCGACGCCCGCGCCCGGGGCCAAGCCCAAGCGGCCCGTACCGACCCCGGCGGAGGTCTTCCCGCCGCACCGGCGCAAGCCCGCCCCCGGGGAGCAGCCGCCGGCTCCCGCCCCGCGCCCGCCGGGCAAGGACCGGCGCGAGCAGGGGGAGGGCGGCGCGGGGGAGGAGTGATCCGGGGGTCCTGAGTCCGGTCGGTGGCCGGTCGGTGCGGGGCGGTCGGTAGTGTGGTCCCGCACGGACGAAGGAGGCCGGTCACTCATGGACTACATCGCCGCACTCTTCCCTCCCACGGTGATGGCCATCGCCTTCACCGCGGTGATCGTGACGATGGTCAAGTCACAGGGCGGGGCGAACAAGTACAAGGAGGACGCCGCCGTGGACGCGGCGTTCGCCGCCCGCGCGCGGGCGGAGGGCGACGGGGACGAGCCCCGGGGCTGACCCACCAAACCGGACCAAAGCCACATTTCACCGCCGCCGCGGCTATTCTTCAGTGGTGCCTCGGCCATTGGGTGAACTGGAAGACGCGGTCATGACCCGCGTATGGGAGTGGAACCGTCCCGTCACGGTCCGGGAAGTTCTCGAAGATCTGCGGCAGGATCGTTCGATCGCCTATACGACGGTGATGACCGTCCTGGACAACCTCCACCAGAAGGGCTGGGTCCGCCGCGAGCAGGAGGGGCGGGCCTATCGCTATGAGGCGGTCTCGACCCGGGCCGCTTACTCCGCGGCATTGATGAATGACGCGTGGTCCGAGTCGGACAACCCGGCGGCGGCCCTCGTCGCATTCTTCGGGATGATGTCCGCCGAGCAGACCGAGGCATTGCGCGACGCGCTGCGGGTCACCGCTCTGGACGGCTCCCGGGAGGGAGCGCGGGAGGGAACGCGGGAAGGAACGCGGGAGCGGCCCCCCGAGCCGGAAGTGGGACCTTCCCAGCGATAGCCTCCGTTCGTGTCAGACGCATCGGAAGCCAGCGAACCCAAGAACACCCCCGCCAAGAACGTCACGCCCGGGGTAACGGAAGTCACCGTCCGCAGGGCCAGGACCTCGGATGTGCCCGAGGTGCGCCGTCTCATCGATCTCTACGCGCGGGAGAGCATCCTCCTCGACAAGGCGACGGTGACCCTTTACGAGGACATTCAGGAGTTCTGGGTGGCGGAACGCGACTCGGATGCCCGGGTGGTCGGCTGCGGTGCGCTGCATGTGATGTGGGAGGACCTGGCAGAGGTACGTACCTTGGCCGTCGATCCGCAGTTGAAGGGACATGCGGTCGGTCACCGGGTACTGGAGAAGTTGCTCCAGACCGCGCGCTGGCTCGGTGTTCGGCGCATTTTCTGTCTGACCTTCGAAGTGGAGTTCTTCGTCCGTCATGGCTTCACCGAGATCGGTGAAGCCCCGGTTGCCGGTGATGTCTACAGCGAGCTGCTCCGTTCCAATGACGAGGGGGTGGCGGAGTTCCTCGGTCTGGAGCGAGTGAAGCCCAACACATTGGGTAACAGTCGGATGCTGCTGCATCTCTGATAGCAACAGAGGCGCGGGAGTTATGTCCGAATCGTCCCTCTGTGTCTTATGGGGTTGCCGGGTAATCGAGACTTGGGGTTTGTGTTTTCCCGAGAATGGCGCTTTGATTACACCGCAAGTATGTATGGGTATTCGGCGACTATGAATGAGGAGCAGCCCGGTGGCACAGAAGGTTCAGGTCCTTCTCCTCGATGACCTCAGCGGCGGCGAGGCGGAGGAGACCGTAACGTTCGCCCTTGACGGCAAGACTTACGAGATCGACCTCAACTCCGAAAACGCGGACAAGCTGCGTGACGCTCTTGACCCCTACGTGAAGGCCGGCCGGCGTGCCGGGAGCGCCCGTGGCACCCGTGGCCGCGGCCGTACCGCCGCTCCGGCGGGCGTGGGCGGTCAGGACACCGCGAAAATCCGCGCGTGGGCGAAGGAAAACGGATTCGACGTGAATGACCGGGGCCGTGTTCCCGCCAACATTCGCGAGGCTTACGAGAAGGCCGGCGCCTGATTCTGCGGCCGGGCGCCGGGGCATGCCCCCGGTCGGCTGCGCTCAGTCGCCCCGCCGGGCAGGACGGCCCGGTGGACCAAGCGCTTCCCTGACCGGGGGGCCGACCACGGGTCGGCCCCCCGTTTGGCGCTCGCGCGGTGTCATGCCTTGAGTGGCCGCCCGCGGCGTGCGAAGGTTACGCACAGTCGGCGGCCGGGCGCGTACCGTACCCGCTTCGTACGCGTCCCCCGACCGGCCGGAACGCGGTCGAGGAATTATCGCGTTCGCCTGTAGCGGATGTCCGTTGCCCCGGCGGCATGGAGTGTCAGTCTTGACGGGTAGGAATCCCACAT
This sequence comes from Streptomyces sp. NTD107, assembly GCF_059510435.1. Classification (NCBI taxonomy): domain Bacteria; kingdom Bacillati; phylum Actinomycetota; class Actinomycetes; order Kitasatosporales; family Streptomycetaceae; genus Streptomyces; species Streptomyces sp. NTD107. Next base: position 351,788 of record NZ_JCAJZV010000007.1, read on the forward strand.
GGTTGCCCATGACTGAGGGGGCGATTTCCGTTGGTCCGGGTGTGTTGCCCGGCGGCGTTCGCCGTCGGCGTACTCATCCGAGGTGCAAGAGCTTGGCCAGCGGGAACATCGTCTCGCACCATCGGGTTGGAACTGATGTCGCCTGTTCGGGGCACCGGGGCCGGGGACAGGAGCAATCAGTCGGAATGAGCGGTCCCCCGTTGCGGGACTAAGCTGCGGAAGGACAGGGAGGGGACCGACCCCTTTACTGCCTGACCGCTCTGAGGAGCGATTAACGATGTTCGAGAGGTTCACCGACCGTGCGCGGCGGGTTGTCGTCCTGGCTCAGGAAGAAGCCCGGATGCTCAACCACAACTACATCGGCACCGAGCACATCCTCCTGGGCCTGATCCACGAGGGTGAGGGTGTCGCCGCTAAGGCCCTGGAGAGCCTCGGGATCTCTCTTGAGGCGGTCCGCCAGCAGGTGGAGGAGATCATCGGCCAGGGCCAGCAGGCGCCCTCCGGCCACATCCCCTTCACCCCCCGGGCGAAGAAGGTCCTGGAGCTGTCGCTCCGCGAGGCCCTTCAGCTCGGCCACAACTACATCGGCACCGAGCACATCCTGCTCGGCCTGATCCGCGAGGGCGAGGGCGTCGCCGCCCAGGTCCTGGTGAAGCTGGGCGCCGATCTCAACCGGGTGCGGCAGCAGGTCATCCAGCTGCTGTCGGGCTACTCGGGCGGCAAGGAGGCGGCCACCGCGGGCGCCGGACCCGCCGAGGGCACGCCCTCCACCTCCCTCGTCCTGGACCAGTTCGGCCGCAACCTCACGCAGGCCGCCCGGGAGACCAAGCTCGACCCCGTCATCGGGCGCGAGAAGGAAATCGAGCGGGTCATGCAGGTGCTGTCCCGCCGCACCAAGAACAACCCGGTCCTCATCGGCGAGCCCGGCGTCGGCAAGACCGCCGTCGTGGAGGGCCTGGCGCAGGCCATCGTCAAGGGCGAGGTGCCCGAGACCCTCAAGGACAAGCACCTCTACACCCTCGACCTGGGCGCGCTGGTCGCCGGCTCCCGCTACCGCGGTGACTTCGAGGAACGCCTGAAGAAGGTGCTCAAGGAGATCCGCACCCGCGGCGACATCATCCTGTTCATCGACGAGCTGCACACCCTGGTCGGCGCCGGTGCCGCCGAGGGCGCCATCGACGCGGCGAGCATCCTCAAGCCGATGCTGGCCCGCGGTGAGCTCCAGACCATCGGTGCGACCACCCTCGACGAGTACCGCAAGTACCTGGAGAAGGACGCGGCCCTTGAGCGCCGCTTCCAGCCCATCCAGGTCGCCGAGCCGTCCCTGCCGCACACCATCGAGATCCTCAAGGGCCTGCGCGACCGGTACGAGGCGCACCACCGCGTCTCCATCACCGACTCCGCGCTGGTGGCCGCGGCCCAGCTGGCCGACCGGTACATCTCGGACCGCTTCCTGCCCGACAAGGCGATCGACCTGATCGACGAGGCCGGGTCGAGGATGCGCATCCGCCGGATGACCGCGCCGCCGGACCTGCGGGAATTCGACGAGAAGATCGCGAATGTGCGCCGGGAGAAGGAGTCCGCGATCGATTCGCAGGACTTCGAGAAGGCCGCGTCGCTGCGCGACGACGAAAAGCAGCTGCTGACGGCGAAGGCGCAGCGCGAGAAGGAATGGAAGTCCGGCGACATGGATGTCGTCGCCGAGGTCGATGAAGAACTGATCGCCGAGGTGCTGGCGGCTTCCACCGGGATTCCGGTCTTCAAGCTGACCGAGGAGGAGTCCTCGCGGCTGCTGCGCATGGAGGACGAACTCCACAAGCGCGTCATCGGGCAGGAGGACGCCATCAAGGCGCTCTCCCAGGCCATTCGCCGTACCCGGGCCGGCCTGAAGGACCCGAAGCGCCCCGGCGGCTCGTTCATCTTCGCGGGCCCGTCCGGTGTCGGTAAGACGGAGCTGTCCAAGACGCTCGCCGAATTCCTGTTCGGTGACGAGGACGCGCTGATCGCTCTCGACATGTCGGAGTTCGGCGAGAAGCACACGGTCTCCCGGCTCTTCGGCTCGCCGCCCGGATATGTGGGCTACGAAGAGGGCGGCCAGCTGACCGAGAAGGTGCGGCGCAAGCCGTTCTCGGTGGTCCTTTTCGACGAGGTCGAGAAGGCGCACCCGGACATCTTCAACTCGCTGCTCCAGATCCTGGAAGACGGTCGGCTGACCGACTCCCAGGGGCGGGTCGTGGACTTCAAGAACACCGTCATCATCATGACCACCAACCTGGGGACGCGTGACATCTCCAAGGGCTTCAACATGGGATTCGCGGTGGCCGGCGATGTCGCCACCGGGTACGACCGGATGAAGGCCAAGGTCAATGACGAACTGAAGCAGCACTTCCGGCCGGAGTTCCTCAACCGTGTCGATGACACGGTGGTCTTCCACCAGCTGACGCAGGACGACATCATCCAGATCGTGGACCTGATGATCGACCAGGTGGATGAGCGGCTGAAGGACCGCGACATGGGCATCGAGCTGTCGACGGACGCCAAGCAGTTCCTGGCGAAGCGCGGCTACGACCCGGTCCTGGGCGCGCGTCCGCTGCGCCGGACGATCCAGCGCGACGTCGAGGACGTCCTGTCGGAGAAGATCCTCTTCGGCGAGCTGCGCCCCGGCCACATCGTGGTGGTGGACACCGAGGGCGAGGGGAACGAGAAGAAGTTCACCTTCCGCGGCGAGGAGAAGTCCTCCCTCCCGGACACCCCGCCGGTCGAACAGGCGGCGAAGGGCGGCCCGAACCTCTCCAAGGAGGCGTAAGGCTTTCCCGCCGGCACTGAGCCCGTAACGAGGCCCCCGCAACCCTGCTGATCAGGGTCGCGGGGGCCTCGGCGCTGTCTGTCCAGACAGAGAACTGGTCTGTCTGGACAGAGTGACGTACAGTTTTCTGTACGTGTGAAAGGAGGAGTGGTATGAGAACGATGTCCTACTCGGAGTCGCGGGCCAATTACGCCCAGACCCTGAACAGGGTCGTGGAGGACCGCGAGGAAGTGGTCGTGACACGGGCCGGCCACGAGTCCGTGGTGATCGTCGCCCTTGATGACTACGAGGCCCTGAAAGAGACCGCTCACCTGTTGCGGAGCCCCGAGAACGCGCGCCGGCTGCTCGCCTCGATCGACCGGCTGGAGCACGGTGGCGGGACTGTGCGGGATCTGGCTGAGTGACGGCGGCGAAGTGAAACTGGTCTGGGACGAGAGCGCCTGGGACGACTACGTCTGGTGGCAGGCGCAGGACCGCAAGGTCCTCAAGCGGATCAACACGCTGATCAAGGACATCGCCAGGAACGGCAACGAGGGCATCGGCAAGCCGGAGCCGCTCAAGCACGGCTTCCAGGGCTACTGGTCCCGCCGGATCACTGACGAGCACCGGCTCATCTACAAGATCGCCGACGAAGAGATCCGCATCGCGGCCTGCCGCTACCACTACGGTTCGTGACCCACGGTTCGGCCGGGCTCTCAGGCCCTCCCGGCCCTCCCGGCCCGGCCGGTCAGTAGCGGGAGGGGACCGGGGGGACCACGGTGACGTGAGACGCGAGCCGGTCAGTTCCGGTGAATCGGAGGGTGCCGAAGCCGAAAACGCGGTGCAGCCGGGGCAGGGCAGCGAGCGGAGCCAGATCCACCGAGCCAGTGGGGCTGCCGGCGAAGGCGAGATCCTCAAGCGCCGGGAAGCGTTCCGCGATGACGGGCACCTGCCGTTCCCCTTCGGAGAGTACCGCCGCGAGAAAGGTGACCTGAGGAAAGCACTCCCCGGACGCGAGCACATCGACAAGTCCCTCGGCGCTCAGCTGTAGATTCCTGAGCCGTGGCAACGCCGCCGCAGCCGCCCAACTGTCGGGTCCCACCTGAGCGTGCATGTTCTGCAGATGCAGCGTCGTCAGGGTCGGCCAGGTGCCGAGGCGGGTGAGATCGATGACACTCGACGGCAGGGTCAGGGTTTGGAACGCCGAGCGCGCCGGGAGCTGCGACAGATCATGGTCGATGATTCCCTCTCCCAACGACAGACGGGTGAGGTGCGGCAGCTCGCTCAGCCAGCCGAGTGCTTCGACGCGGCCTTCACCGTTGAGTGTCAAGCGGGTGATCGGCAGGCCGGCGAGAGGAGAGAGATCGGCCGAGGCATACGCGCCGTGCAGGACCAGCGAGGAGAGGGCAGGGAACCCGTGGAGAAAGCTGAGGTCGTGGAGGCGGTCGTTCAAACGCAGGACCATTTCGGTGACCGGTTTCCTGGACAGCGCCCGAGTGATCTCAGCGGCGGAGAAGTCACCACGGAGTGAGTAGCACGTGTGATCGGGAAGGCTGCCGAGGATCTCCAGCTGTCGCGCGGTACTCGCGGTGAGCCGGAAGCCCTGATCCGGGGTGAGCCGGGACAGTACCTCCTGTGCGTAGCGCTCCGTTTCGAAGGTACTCCACTCCGAGGCAAGCCAGCTCCGCACCGAGGTGGCGGGGTGGTCGGCGAACAGGGCGAGCAGAGGGATCGCGGCATCCGTGCCGACGCGCAGGGCGGTCGTGACCACGGAGTATGCCTGCTCGTTCGTCAGCCCCTCGGGACCCGGGAGCAGTTCCAGGACCACGGGGCCGACCGCTGCCAGCCGGTCGGACTCGGACCCGGTCCGAGGGGGGAGAAGCGCCGCCGATCGGCTCTCGACCTTTTCGCGGACGGTCGGGTCCAGTTGGGTGGCCTGTTCCAGGCAGGCCATGGCCAGCAGGTGCAGCCGGACGCGGTGGTCGTCGTCCTTGTCGCCGCGGTGGACCAGGTCCAGGAGGATGGTGGCGCGTTCGTCGGGGCGGGCGTGGGCCACGGCCATGCGGAGGACGTCTTCCCACTGGTCCAGGTGGGCGTTCCGTACCAGCATGCCGAAGTCGCGCTCCTCCACCGCCTCTCTGGCGCCCAGGTAGTCCTGGAAGGTGCGGTGGACGAAGTCGGTCGCGCCGGGGCCGGGTTCGCGCAGGAGGCCCGAGCGGTTCAGCAGGTGGCGGAAGATCTGGTCGGGGGTGCCCTGGTCCGCGACGTGGGGCATGGAGGGGAGCACCCGGGTGATCAGATCCAGTGCGAGGCCGCTGTCCAGTTCCGAGCGGCCGTTCTTGATCAGCCAGTAGGCGAGTTTCTGGAGCAGCAGGCCGGTGGATTCCGTGTCCAGTTCGATGGCGGTCCGGCCGATGCCGCGTTCGCGGTCGCGGCGTTCCAGCAGCATCAGCAGGGCCGCGTCGTACAGGCCCTTGCGGCCGTGCGGGAGGTAACCGCGCCGCTCGCGGTGCAGGGCGCAGATCAGGCCGCACATCAGGGGGTTGGTGGCGAGCCGGCCGAGGTCCCGCTTGGTGCGGATCGCCGTCAGCAGTCTCTTTTCGAGGGTGGGGTCGGCTCCCGCCGCCTTGTGCCAGCGGTGGACGAAGGCGGCGACGTCCTGCTGGCTCATCCGGGCCAGGGCGAGGTCGGTGAACCCCTCACCCGCCAGCCAGTCCTCGCGTACGGCGGAGGGGCGGGAGGTGACCAGCCACAGGTTGCCGGGGTAGGCGTCCAGCAGTTCGCGCAGCCAGCGCCGGGTGGGCTCGCGTTCCTCCTCCGGGATCTCGTCGATGCCGTCGATGAGCAGCAGCCCGCGCCCGGCGGTCAGTACGCGGTCGGTCCAGCCGGCCGGCTGGGCGGCGTGGAAGGAGCACCCGACGGCGGACAGAAAGGCGTCCGGGGAGGGGAGGTCCCGGCCGCCCCGGGTGAGAGTGCGCAGCGGCAGCACGAAGGGGATGCGGCCCAGGAGATGGTGCATGCCGTCCGCCGCCTCCTGGCGGGCGGTGGAGATGGCGAGCCACTGGACGAGGGTGGTCTTGCCTGAGCCGGCCTCGCCGCGCAGCAGCACCCGCTCGCGGCCGGACAGGGCCCGTTCGGCGGGCTGGGGCGGGTTCGGGGTGGGGACGGTCTCCGGTTCGCCGGGGATGTGGTGGGTCAGGGCCTCCGGTTCGGTGGTCCGGAGGCTGAGGTAAGCGGTGTCCAGCGGCCAGTTGCCGGTCTGGTAGAGGTCCAGGCCGTAGATGGTGAGCTTGTTGTGCTTCTTGATGATGTAGGCGGCGTAGCGCTCCTCGAACTCCGCGTCCTCCACCGACCGGACCGGGACGCGTTCCGCCAGCAGGTCGACGGTGCGGATCAGCCGGTCCAGGTCGTGGCTCTGTTGGACCAGGGTGCGGGCGACGAAGGTGGAGCGCTGGGTGAAGAAGTTCAGGATGTGGACGCAGGTGGTGCGCAGGAGTCCTTCGTAGTGGGCCTCGGCCGCCGTTGAAAGGTCGTGGGGATGGCTGATCCGGGCCGCCAGGCGTTCCGGGCCCAGCCGGACGGCCTGGACGTCGTCCATGTCCAGCCGGCCGAGGTCGGTGAGGGAACGGGTGAGGGCATCGGTCAGTTCCTCCTGTACATCGGTGGCGGGCGCCTCGTGCGGGCCCGCCGTTTTTGCCGCCCGGGTGACCAGCTCCCGGGTGAGCTTGCGTAATTCCCTCTCACCCAGGGTTCGGGTCTCGCCACGGAAGGACACCAGCGCGGAGATCCGTACCGGTCGGTCGGCCAGCCCGGCCCCGGGGCCGGGCTGGTGGAAGAGCTTCTTGATCAGTGGCGCGATGGCGCTCGATGCGAGCCGGAGCCCGCCCCCCGTCGGATCCATGGACAGGAGGGTAGGCGTTCGGTTCGCATCCCGGCAGAGGGAGTTTCATGATGGAAGGGAGGCTGTACGGCGGTACGAGGAGGTGAGCCCCATGGCTTCGCGGCACACGATGGTGGCCGAGTACGCCGAGCCCGGGGTCGTGAAGTGGTGGCACATGGTGCGTGAGGGGGACGGGAACGTCGCCATGTGCGGCAAGGAGATGGCGGAGGGCGCGGAGACGCTGTCCGACCGGGAGTGGGGGAACACGGTGGAGTGGTCCTGCCACACCTGTGGCGCGCTGTATCTGCGGGAGCTGCCCTACCGGGCGGCGGCCTGAGCCGGCCGGGGCGGGATTGTCAGTGCCCTGATGCACACTGTGGGGCATGAGCGACACAACGCGTGCGGTGGCCGGTCCGGATGGGCGGCTGCGCTGTCCCTGGGGGGTGGAGCCGGAGGACTACCGCGCGTATCACGACACCGAGTGGGGCCGGGAGGTCCGGGGGGACGACGAGCTGTTCGAGCGGCTGTCTCTGGAGGCGTTCCAGTCCGGGCTGTCCTGGCTGACGATCCTGCGCCGCCGGGAGGGCTTCCGCTCGGCGTTCGCCGGGTTCCGGATCGCTGAGGTCGCCGCGTACACCGAGGAGGACGCGGCGCGGCTGCTGGCCGACCCGGGGATCATCCGTAACAGCATGAAGATCGACGCCACGCTGCACAACGCGCGGGTGCTCGCGGGCTGGCGGAAGGGGGAGCTGACCGAGCTGATCTGGTCGTACGCTCCCGAGGCGCAGGGCCGCCCCGCGCCCGCCGGGCACGGTGACATACCGGCCACGACGGCCGAGTCGACGGCCCTGGCCAAGGACCTCAAGAAGCGTGGTGTCCGCTTTGTCGGGCCGACCACGGCGTACGCGCTGATGCAGGCGTGCGGCCTGGTCAATGACCACCTGGCGGACTGCGACTACCGCTGAGGCGGGTGCTGCCCCGTGGGGTGGAGGCAGCCGGTCTTGATGTGGGCCAGTAAGGCCCGGGTGGCCGCCGGGGAAGCGGTGAGGGTGATCGCCGGGGTGTCGCTTTCGCGGAGGCAGACCGCGGCGGTGGCGGTGGCGGTGGCCAGTTCGACGCAGGCTCCGTTGCCGCCGGAGCCGCTGAAGCTGGACTTCTGCCAGACCAGATGACGCATGGTTCCCTTCCTACAAGGCGTACAGCAGATGCTGAGGGGACGGATGGGGCCCAGAGGGGCCCCGAACGTCCTTTCCCCGCACGGCATTCCGCTTAACGCCCGGCCACGGTGGCGACACGCGACCGGGACTGTAGCGAAGCTGCGACGCCGGCCAGAGGGGTGCTTTGCCCGGCAGGGGCTACGGTGACTCGGTTGAAAGGGTTGCGCCTGTTCATCAGTGGGCGCCGCGTGTCATGGGGGTTCTGTCATGCCGGATCTGAGTTTCACCCGGGATGAGGTTGAGGAAAAGGCGGGCAAGAAGCCCTGGGGCCGGCAGGAGGAGTTCTCCGCCGAGATCGACCCCGAGGACATGGGCGACACCGCGGCCATCTACGCCCGCGCGGCGGGCGAAGCGGCCAACGCCGGTGAGCTGGCCGACCGCGCCACCGCCATCTCCGCCGACGCGGGCGCCCTGGACGGGGCGACCCTCGTGGACGGCGAGGGCCGGATTGACGAGACGTCCCGTGGCCTCCAGGGCAACGGCGAGGGCATGGACGAGGTGGTGCGCTACGTCGTCCGGGCCATGAACACCGCCCTCGACTCCGAGGAGGAGGTCCGCGACCTGGTCGAGGGCACCGGCGGACTCGACGAGAAGTACATCGAGTACCTCAACGCGGCCGTGACCGAGTGGAACGGCTGGCAGAGCGCGCTGGAGGCGGCCGTGCCCACCGTCGCCCCCCTGAGCCCTCAGTCGATCACCATCGGCTACGGCGGCGAGTACCGGATCATTACCCCCTCCCTGGGCCTGGGCAACCAGACCGTGTACGCGCTGCCCGCCGGTCATGACGCCGGTATCCGCGCCAAGTACCTGGCCAAGGCCGCCGACGACGCCTCCAACACCTTCACCGAGATCGAGGAGGCGATCGAGGCGTACCGGGGAAAGCTCGCCGAGTGCGGGCTCGAACTCCAGCGGCTCGGCGTCGACCTCTCCGGGCCGCTGGGCTTGTGGACCACCGACGAGATGGCCGACTACTCCGCCCAGAAGCTGACGGAGGAGCTGGCGAAGGAGAACCCGGACCCCCAGGTGATAGCCCTGTACACCCAGGGTGTCGAGGGCATCACCGACGCGCTGTACGGCAACAATCTCAACCCCGGTGAGCCGACCCGTCCCCTCACCGACGCCGAACTCGCCTACCTGAAGAAGTTCTACGCCGGTCTCGACGCCGACACCCTGTCCGCCCTGGGGAGCATGGAAGGCGGCTGGAACGAGTCCAAGGTGACGGTCGCCAACGGCCTCAACATGCTGCTGAACCCGGACATCGGCGGCATCGACCCGGCGACGGAAGCCGGCCGCGCGGCCATCCCCGATTCCATCAAGCCCTTCGTGTACGACTACCGGGACGGCGACCTCTTCACCGAGGACCTGCGGGCCGGCGATGCGTGGTCCGATGAACTGAAGCGGTTCAACGGCTTCGGCGAACTCATGGGACACGCGACCGTGGGCTCGGGCGACCAGTTCAGCAACGACCTGGCACACGCCGCCGTCGACATCCAGCACCGCACCTCGCTCCAGTACGACCTGCTGCCCCACGGGGACGAGCGCACCGCGAACACCGGAAGTACCGCTCTGCTCAAGTCCGTGGCCCTGAACAGCGAGGCATCGGCGGAACTGCTCAACGACGAGGACTTCAGCAGAAGGCTGCTGCTCGCGCAGTGGGAGGACAGCTCGGGGCCCGGCGAACTGATCCGCAGCGGCACCACCATCCCGGCGGGTGTCGGCCGCGACAGCGCCGAGGCCCAGCCGTACCTCGACGCGGCGCACCACATCCTCACCTATGCCGGCGATAACCCAGACATAGCCCTCGGCAAGCTCAACTCCGGTATGAACTACGGGGGTTACTCCGACCGTCTCGGCATCGAGAGCGCCCTGACCGACGCCGCGCTGATGCACATGGGCGACATCGCGGGTATCAGCGACAACGAGGACAGGTACTTCGCCGCGCAGGACCGGTACAACGTGTTCGGCCTGATGGCGATGACCGACCCCAGCGTCAATGAGGGCTTCAAGGCCGGGATCAACCAGATGCAGTACTCCATGGCGTACGACTACTACACCGACGCGGAAGGGGCGGACACCAAGACCAACACGTTCGAGCGCATCGGTCATCTGACCTCCCTGGTCAACTGGGGCGAGCACCAAGCCATCCAGCAGGCCAGCGGCGACGACGAGAAAGTGCTGGCCAGAAACCTCGCCAACGCGACGATCGGCGGCGTCCTGTGGGCGGCCAGCGTGCCCTCCGGGCCCACCCAGCTGCCGCTCGGCATGGCCGCGGCCGGCTACGCGGCCATCATGCCGCTCATGCCCACCTACTCGCCGCAGGCGCCCGGCCTGCACGGGGACTACGAGTCCGAGCAGGGCTATCTCAACCAGCAGATGACGGCTCGCAACATCGCCAACGCGGCGGTGGATGCCCAGAACTCGGGCGGGATGCGAGCCGACCGCGCGGTTGGCTCGGGCACCGACTACACCGTTCCCGCGATGAATTGGGAGCTGTTCGACAAGAGCGGTCCCCTTCCGGACGCGAAGCTCAACACGCTCGGTGAGAATCTCGGGATCGTCGAGGACTGGCGCGAGGCAGGGGTGGACCCCAGGCGTTACGTGCCTGCCTACAACCCGCAGGACAGCCGCAGCAAGGGGTGACCGAGGGCGGCGGTCACCGACGCCGGCTGACACCCCCCACCGGGGTCAGGCCATGACCGGTGTCAGCCGGCCGGTGCCCGCCTCGACGACGCTCGCCGCCGTCAGGCACAGGTCCTCGCGGTAGGCGGCGCCGATCAGCTGCACGCCGCAGGGCAGTCCGTCGCTCGTCCCGGTGGGTACGGCCACCGCCGGTACGCCGACCAGGCTGCTCGCCGTGCACAGGCGCATGGCCTCGGTCACCCGGCGGTGGCCCTCGGGGCCGCCGGACTCCAGGCCGGGCTCCACCGGGGGCTCAGTGAACACCGGGCCGAGCAGCAGCGGGTACCGGTCCAGGAACCGCGCCCAGTCGCGCTGGACGCTCAGCCGGGTGGCGGTGGCCCGCACATAGCCCGCCAGGTCGTCGCCGGTCCCGGCGGCCCGGTCGAGCGACATCTCGATGTAGGCGCGGCTGCCCGCCGGCAGGATCTGCCGGATCCGGGGCCAGGCCAGCCGGAACTCGGTCATCACCAGGGTCCGGTACGTCTCCAGGGCGTCCGCCAGGCGCGGTACGTCCGGCACTTCCTCGACCCGGTGGCCGGCGTTCGCCAGCCGGTCGGCGGCTGCCCGGACGGCGGCCCGAACGTGTGGGTGTACGCCCTGGCCGCCCGGATCGGTCACCACCGCGACCCGCACGGGCGGCGCGTCCGGCCCGTACAGCGGCACCGGCACCGCGCGCGGGTCGCGGGGGTCCGGGCCGGCCAGCGCCTCGTACGCCAGCCGCAGGTCGCCGACCGTACGGGCCAGTGGGCCGTCCACCGGCAGCAGTTGGGAGGCCAGCGTCGGGTCGTCGGCACCGATCCGGTGATCGGCGGGGAAGCGTCCGTACGTCGGCTTGAGGGCGGCGACCCCGCAGAACGCGGCCGGGATCCGGACCGAGCCGCCCGAGTCGTTGCCCAGGCCGAGGGCGGCCAGGCCGGCCGCCACGGCGGCGCCGTCGCCGCCGCTGGAGCCGCCGGGGGTGCGGGTGTGGTCCCAGGGGTTGCGGGTGTCGCCGAAGAGTTCGCTGCGCGCGTGCATGCCGCCGATGGTCAGGTCGGGCATGTTGCTGTGGCCGATGGGGATGGCGCCGGCGGCGCGCAGCCGGGCCACCGGCGGGGCGTCGGCCGGGGCGGTGAGGTCCTTGAGCCGGGCGATGCCGTGGGTGGTCGGGACGCCGCCGATGGCGATGTTCTCCTTCACGGTGAACGGCACCCCGGCGAGCGGGCCGAGCCGCTCGCCGGCCGCGCGCCGGCGGTCGAGATCGCGGGCCTGCGCCCGGGCCCGGTCGGCGAGGAGCTGGGTGATGGCGTTGATCTCCGGGTTGGCCTCGGCGATCCGGTCCAGCTGGCTGTCGATGACGTCGGCCGCGCTGATCTCGCCGCGCGAGACGGCCCGGCCGAGGTCGGTGGCCGTTCTGGCCCACAGGGGAGTGGTGTCGGTGGTGTCGGTCCGCATGGCTGCTGCCCTTCCCTCGCTGTCCGCGTGTTCCGATGCGCTTGTATCGGTTCCCGGGATGATCGTACGCTTCGTTGTGATGCGTACGCATCGGAATATGGGAGGAGGCGGGCAGCGGATGCCGCGACAGGTGGATCACGACAGCAGACGCCGGCGGATCGCCGACGCCGTCTGCGCGCTCGCGGACCGGGACGGACTGGCGGCGGTCACCCTGCGCGATGTCGCCGAGGAGGCCGGCGTCTCGATGGGGGCCGTGCAGCGGTGTTTCCGCACCAAGGACGAGATGCTGATCTTCGCCCTCGGCCATGTCGGCGAGCTGGTCTCGGCGCGGGTACGGGCGGCCGGCGGCGGGCTAGCGGGGGCGGCCGCCGAGATCGCCCTGCTGGACGACGCGTACCGCGCCCAGGCCCGGGTCTGGCTCGCCTTCCTCGCCCGCGCCGCCGTCAGCCCGCCACTGGCCGGTGTCCTGCGCGAACACTACGCGCGGGCCCATGAGCTGCTGACCCGGCTCATCGGCCCGCACCCGGACGCGGCGGACCGCGCCCATGCCCTGCTGGCCCTCGCCGACGGCCTGACCAGCCACGTCCTGATCGGCCACCTCACCCCCGAGGCGGCCCGGGCCATCCTGGACGCCCAGCTGACGGCACCCCCGACCCCCTGACCGGACAGCGGCGGGACTCAGGCAGGCTCACCGGACGGCGCACGCTGCGCCCGGAACCCCAGTACGGCCCGCGCGACCTGCTCGGGCAACTCGGCGACCATGTTGTGGCTGCCCGCGAGTTCGAGCACGCGAAGGTGCGGCCGATCGGCGGCGAGGGGCAGCACGTCGCGGCGGATCCCCGCGCGCAGCGCCGGCATGAGATCACCTGTGCGGCCCGGCAGGCCGGGAAGGTTCTCCGTGGCCAGGACGAACAGGGCGGGGCAGCGGAGGTCCGCAACCGCCGCGACGCTGTCCCGGAAGTACGGGTCGTACCTGATCTGCTGGGCCAGCGCGGCGTCCGGCCGTACGTAGACGCCCTCGGCGGTGGAGCGCAGCACCCGTTCGGGAAGCATCGCGGCGTGGGCCTCGGGCAGCGGCCGGGCCATCATCTCGGCCTGGGCGTCGAAGACGGTCTTCAGCTCGGTCAGCAGCGCGGTCAGCTCGTCGTGCCCGATGCCCGCGTAGTGCCGCGGCGCCGTCTCGGCCGAGCGCAGGCCGTCGAGGTTGACGATCCCGGGGCCGTCCGGGTGGCGCAGCCCCCATCGCACCGCGACCATGCCGCCGAGCGAGTGGCCGACGACCACGGGAGCGTCCAGGCCCACATGGTCGATGACCGCCTGCACATCGTCCAGGACCGCCTCCCACTCCCACGGCCCGTCGCCGGACCGCCCGTGGCCGCGCAGGTCCATGGAGACGACCCGGTGCGCGCCGGTCAGCAGCGGTGCGACCGGGTCCCAGTGCAGGAGGGTGCCGCCCAGGCCGTGGAGGAGCAGTACGGGAGATCCATCGCCGCCGTGGTCGCGGACGGCCAGCCGTACCGGACGGTCTTCGACGGTCACTTCTTCTGGTGCCACGGGGCGCTCTCCTGGGGTCGGTTGAGCCGGTCGCGGATGGAGGACGTGGTGACGCCGCCGGTGGGATCCTTTTCGAGCTTGCCGCGCTTGACCAGGTCGTGGACGCCCTGCCGGGTGATGCCGAGCATCGCCCCCGCCGTGGCGTACGACACGACCGCCGCCGCGGGGTGGCCGGCGGTGCGGGCCACAGCCCGTCCCAGCGCGGTACGCCACCACGGGGCGGGCGGGTCGAAGGGCGCGTCGCCGGGGAACAGCACCCCGATGAGCCGAGCCGCGGTCAGCGTGGCCCGCTCCCGGTCGGGGCCGAGCAACTGGGCGGCCCAGACCTCGGCTTCCACCCGCAGCCGTGCCCTGATCGGCCCGAGAAGCTCGTCGGAGGCCAGCAGGATCTCCAGTGGGTCGAGAATCCGGGTCTCCAGCACCAGGACCAGCTCGGTCACCAGCTCGATATGGTCGTCCGTGGTCGTCACTTGACGAACGATAGCAAGTACTTGCCGCAGTTCGTCAAGTAGTGCTGCCGGGGCGGCCCGCGTTCCGGTCCTGGGCCGCGACGACCTCGTCCGCGTAGTCGGCCGCCCACGTCCCGAAGCCCTCGATCGGGGCGAGCAGGGTGCGGCCCAGCGCCGTCAGCTCGTACTCCACCCTCGGCGGGGCCTCCCGGTAGCCGCGCCGGGTCACCAGGCCGCTGCCCTCCAGCCGGCGCAGCGTCTGCGTCAGCACCTTCTTGCTGATGCCGCCGATCCGGCGGCGCAGGTCGTGCGGGCGGACCGGGCCGTGCCGCAGCGACCAGATGACCACCGGGTTCCAGGTGTGGGCCAGCAGGTCGAAGGCCACCCGCGTCCGGCAGTCGGCGAGGAAGTCGGGCACCGGATGGTTCCTTTCGGCGGATCTACCGTTCCTTTCAGCGTGCCAGAGGGCGCGGCGAAGGAGATGTGTGATGCGGATCGGGATTCTCGGCGCCGGGAACATGGCGGACGCCCTCGGCACCCAGTGGACAGCGGCCGGGCACGAGGTGATGGTGAGCGGGCGCGATCCGGCGAAGGCCCGGGCGCTGGCCGGACGGATCGGGCCAGGGGCGTACGCCGGGAGCTGGGCGGAGGCCGCCGGGTACGGGGATGTGGTGCTGCTGGCGGTACGGGATCACGCCGTCTTCGAGGTGCTGGACCGGGCGGGTGAGCTGGCCGGGAAGACGCTGATCGACTGCGTCAACTCCGTGCGGCCGGGGCGGTTCACCCTCGGCACGGCGGGAGGCCCCGGCATCGCCGAGCGGATCGCCCGCGCGGTGCCGGGCGCGCGCGTGGTCAAGGCGTTCAACCTCTGTCATGTGGACGTGTGGCGGATGCGGCCCCCCGCCTTCGACGGTGTGCCGCTCGGGGTGCCGGTGTGCGGGGACGACCCGGCGGCGCTGGCGCTCGTACGGTCCCTGGTCGCCGACCTCGGCGCCCGGCCGGTGGACGGTGGCGGGCTGGAGCGCGCGGCGCTGCTGGAGGCCACCGCCGCGTTCGTGATCGGGGTGTGGGCCGGCGGGGCCGATGTGCGGGGGATGTTCCCGCCCTTCGACCCCGGTCAACTCGGTGAAGGAGAAGGTCAGTCGGTGCCCGGCAGCCGGTAGCGGCCGTCTGGGAGGCGTTCCACCAGGCCATCGGTGAGCAGCCCGGTCAGGGCGCGGGCGCGCTGCTCCGGGTCGTGCCACACCGCGTCCAGCGCGGCCCGGTCCACCGGGCGGGGCGACTCCCGCAGTACGGCCAGCAGCTTGCCGCGTACCTGACGGTCCGTACCCGCGTAGGTCTGGCCCCGGCGCGGTGGGCCCTCGTGGGCGGGGGAGCCCGCTCGGCGCCAGGCGCACTGGTCGGCGATCGGGCAGGGCCCGCACGACGGCGCGCGCGCCGTGCACAACAGCGCGCCCAGCTCCATCGTGGCCGCCGCCCAGCGCGAGGCCGTGCTGTCCTCCTCGGGCAGCAGCAGCCTGGCCAGCTTGCGTTCGGCGGCCGTAGTGGCGTTCGGCGGGTACTGGGTGCCGGTGACCGCGCGGGCGAACACCCGGCGGACATTGGTGTCCAGCACCGCGTGCCGCTGCCCGTACGCGAACGAGGCGACGGCCGCCGCCGTGTACTCCCCGACACCGGGCAGCGCCAGCAACTGGTGGTGGTCCTTGGGGACATCCCCGCCGTGCCGTTCCGCTATGGCGGCTGCCGCGCCGTGCAGCCGCAGCGCGCGGCGGGGGTATCCCAGGCGGCCCCAGGCCCGTACCGCCTCACCGGCGGCCTCGGCGGCCAGGTCGGCGGGGCGCGGCCAGCGTTTGAGCCACTCCTCATAGACCGGCAGCACCCGGTTGACCGGGGTCTGTTGCAGCATGAACTCGCTGACCATGACCCCCCACGCCCCCGCTTCGGGACGGCGCCAGGGCAGGTCGCGGGCATGCTGGTCGAACCAGTCGATGACGGGGGAGTGGAGGGCGGTGGGTTCGGCTTCTCGCGTCGGCGTGGTCGTCGCAGTCATGGCCCACTGATCCTGGCATGTCCGGGGCACGAGGCCCAAGTGACCCCGCCGGTTTGCCACCCTGCGGGCTAACCGGTCGATATCCAATGGTGCCCTGGCCTAAGCCGGGTGAGGCGACGGAGCGGTGCCGCCGTCTCGTAAGGTTTCCGCGTGGGATCTCTGCGAACGCCTGTCGGTCCACTGCCCTCCTCCATCTACTGGCGGCGGAGGGCCGTTGTGCTGCTGGTGATCGCGCTGGTGGCGGTGCTCGTCTTCTGGGCCACCCGCCCGGGCGGCGGCGGCACGCAGAACACCGGGGGCACGGACGACGGGTCGGGCCCGGTGCAGTCCATCACCCCGGGGCCCACAGCCGGTGAATCCCTCATCGACGAACGCCCCGGCGGCCGGGAGGACGCCGAGGACGGGGACGGGGACGGTGCCGGGGACGGTGAGGCCGGCGCGGAAGGCGGCGGCGACACGGGCGATGGTGCCGGCGGTGACGACGACGGTGCGGGTACGGGCGACGGGGACGCCGATGCCGGCGGCGGCGAGGCATCCGGCGGCGCCGACCAGGCCGGCGGCAGCACCGGTGCCGGCGGTGGCGCCGGCAGTGGCGGTGGCGGTACGAGCGGGGCCGGGCTGCCCGGCTGCGGCACCGGGGCGGTGACGCTCTCGCTGCGCAGCGCCGAGAACGCCTACCCGCCCGGCGAGAAGCCCGAACTCCGGCTCAGCGCCCAGAACTCCTCCGGCGACGCCTGCGCCCTGGACTTCGGCCACGGCTCCCTCACCCTCACCGTCGCCGACAGCGAGGACGAAGAGGTGTGGTCCTCGGCCACCTGCCCCACCGGCAAGAGCCGCCAGCTGGTGGCCGTCCCGGCCGGCGACAGCGCCACCCACACCGTGCTGTGGGACCGCCGCCACGACGCCGAGGACTGCGACAGCGGCCGGGCGGGACCGCCCGCCGCCGCCGGAACGTACGTCGCCGAGGCCCGGCTCGACGGCTTCCCCGCCGTCAAGACATCCTTCCGGCTGAACCGCGACTGACCCGCTGCGTACCTACACGTACCGTTCCAGGATCGAGGACTCCGCCAGCCGGGACAGGCCCTCGCGCACCGAACGCGCCCGGGTCTCCCCGACCCCGTCCACCGCCTGAAGATCGTCCACGCTCGCCGCCAGCAGCTTCTGCAACCCGCCAAAGTGGTCCACCAGCCGGTCGATGACCAGACCCGGCAGCCGGGGCACCTTCGCCAGCAGCCGGAAACCGCGCGGCGACACCGCCCCGTCCAGCGCCTCCGGCGAGGCACCATGGCCCAGCGCCCGCGCCACGATCGGCAGTTCCAGCAACTCGGCGTGGGTCAGCGCGTCCAGCTCGCCCAGCGCCGTGCTCACCCGGCGCGACCGCTTGCCGCCCGGCCCCGCCTCCGCGCCCTGCGCCGACTCCGGCAGATAGTCCCGCACGATCAGCTGCCGCTCCGGCTCCACGCCCGCGATCAGCTCATCCAGCTGGAGCGACAGCAGCCGCCCGTCCGTGCCCAGCTCCACCACGTACTCGGCGATCTCGGCCGCGATCCGGCGCACCATCTCCAGACGCTGCGCCACCGCCGCCACATCGCGGACCGTGACCAGGTCCTCGATCTCCAGCGCCGACAGCGTGCCCGCCACCTCGTCGAAACGCAGCTTGTACCGCTCCAGAGTGGCCAGCGCCTGATTGGCCCGGGACAGGATCGCCCCCGAGTCCTCCAGCACCCGCCGCTGCCCGTCCACGTACAGGGCGATCAGCCGCATCGACTGGCTGACCGACACCACCGGGAAGCCGGTCTGGATGGAGACCCGCTGCGCCGTACGGTGCCGGGTGCCGGTCTCCTCGGTCGGGATGGCCGCGTCCGGGACCAGCTGCACCCCCGCCCGGACGATCTTGGTGATGTCGCGGTCCACGATCAGCGCGCCGTCCAGCTTGCACAGCTCGCGCAGCCGGGTCGCGGTGAACTCCACGTCCAGCACGAAACCGCCGGTGCACAGGGATTCGACGGTACGGTCCACGCCGAGGACGATCAGGCCGCCCGTGTTGCCCCGCAGGATGCGCTCCAGGCCGTCCCGCAGCTGGGTACCCGGGGCCACCGCGCTCAGCGTGGCGCGCAGCAGTACGTCCGCTCCGGAACCTCCCCCGGCACCCCCGGCCCTGCCGGGACCCGCCGGCCGGTCGCTGGCTGCCATCTCTTCCTCCGGTGACGAAACCGCTTGAGTGCGGATGAGTCTACCGGCGCGCCCCCGCGCCCCGTCCTGACGCTCCGCGCCCGCCCCGCCCGCCGCCCTCGGCGGACTGCCCAGGCACCGCTTCCGGCTCCCCGTCCCGCCCCTGCTCGGCGCCGCCGCGGGAGCGGCGCGGGGCGCGCGGCAGCACCCGCAGCGCCTCCCCGATGTCCGCCACCTCCAGCACCCGCATCCCGGCCGGGGCCTCGCCCGAGTCCGCCGGGACCAGCGCGTGCGTGAAACCGAGCCGGGCCGCCTCCGCCAGCCGCCGCTGCACCCCCGTCACCCGCCGCACCTCGCCGGCCAGCCCCACCTCGCCGATCGCCACCAGATTGTTCGGCAGCGGGGTGTCGCTCGCCGCACTCGCCAGCGCCAGCGCCACCGCCAGGTCGGCGGCCGGCTCCGACAGCCGCACCCCGCCCACCGTGGCCGTATAGATGTCGTTCTTCCCCAGCGAGGTGATCTGCCCGCGCTGCTCCAGCACCGCCAGCATCATCGACACCCGGGAGTTCTCCAGGCCGGAGGTGGTACGGCGCGGGGAC
This sequence comes from Streptomyces sp. NTD107, assembly GCF_059510435.1. Lineage (NCBI taxonomy): Bacteria > Bacillati > Actinomycetota > Actinomycetes > Kitasatosporales > Streptomycetaceae > Streptomyces > Streptomyces sp. NTD107. Next base: position 370,607 of record NZ_JCAJZV010000007.1, read on the forward strand.
GGGATCTGGGTGCTCACCGTCAGCGACTGCACCTCGGCCACCAGCGGGCGCCGGCCCTCCAGGGTGACCGTCAGACACGTACCGGGCACCGGCTCCTCTCGCCGGGTGAGGAACAGGCCCGAGGGGTCGGCGAGCGAGGTGATGCCCTGGTCGTGCAGTTCGAAGCAGCCGACCTCGTCGGTGGCCCCGTACCGGTTCTTCACCCCGCGCACCAGGCGCAGCCGCGCGTGCCGGTCGCCCTCGAAGTGCAGCACCACGTCCACCAGATGCTCCAGCAGCCGGGGCCCGGCGATCGCCCCGTCCTTGGTGACATGGCCCACCAGCACCGTGGCCATGCCACGCTCCTTCGCCGCCCGGATCAGCGCGCCCGCCACCTCCCGCACCTGCGCCATGCCGCCGGGCGCGCCGTCGATCTCGGCGGACGCGACGGTCTGCACCGAGTCCAGCACCAGCAGGGACGGCTTCACCGCGTCCAGCTGGCCGAGCACCGAGCCCAGATCCGTCTCGGCGGCCAGATACAGCTCGTCGTGGAGCGCCCCGATCCGGTCGGCGCGCAGCCGCACCTGGGAGGCCGACTCCTCCCCGGTGACATAGAGCGTGCGGTGCTCGGACGAGGCGGCCTTGGCGGCCACGTCCAGCAGCAGCGTGGACTTGCCGACCCCCGGCTCGCCCGCCAGCAGCACCACCGCGCCCGGCACCAGCCCGCCCCCCAGCACCCGGTCGAGCTCGGGCACGCCGGTGCTGCGCGCGGTGGCCCGGGTGGTGTCGACCTGGCCGATCGGCACGGCCGGTGACGTCACGCGGGCCACCGCCGCCGTACGCACCGCCGGGGCGCCGCCCACTTCCTCCACGGTGCCCCACGCCTGGCATTCGGGGCAGCGGCCGAGCCACTTCGCGGTGGACCAGCCGCACTCCGTACACCGGTAGGCGGGACGATCAGATTTACGAGCCATGGGACGACGTTAACCCCGGGCACCGACAGCGAACCGGGCCCCCGTGTCACCCGTTAGGAGGAACCTTGTGCCGGTCGGTGCCGGGGGCGCCCGCCGGGCGCCTACCGTCGCCAAGTGATGAACAGCTGCCCCGAGCGTTCCACACGCACCACGACGCGCGCCCGTCCCGCCGCGGCGCCCGGCTCCCATCGCGTGCCCCGCGGGCGGGCGGCGGCCGACGAGGGCAACCGGGCGGGGCGCAAGCGGCCCCGCCCCGCCGCGTACGAGGAAGCGCATCTGGACGGCCTGTTCACGTACTGCCTGTCCATCATGTGCGAACACGACACCGCCACGGCCGCGCTCGGCGAGGCGCTGGCCCTGGCGCGGCGGCAGCACGACCGGGGCCGCGGGCCGGCCGCGCCCGGGCAGTCCAGGGCCTGGCTGTACGCGCTGGCCCGCTGGACGTGTCTGCGGCGGCTCGCGGTGCAGCGGGAGACGGACGGCGCGCCGGAGCCGCGTGCCGCCGGCACGGCCGGGCCGGACGCGCAGTCGCGGCGCCGGGAGTTGGCGGCGCTGGCCTGGCCGGAGGCGGCGGGCACCAGCCCCGAGCAGCGGGAGGCGCTGGAGCTGGCGGTGCGTCACCAGCTGTCGCCGGCCGAGGTGGCGCTGGTGCTCCGGCTGTCGGTGGACGCGGCGCGGGCGCTGCTGACCAGTGGAGCCTGCGAGGTGGAGCGCACCCGGGCCTCGCTGGCGGCGGTGGACGCGGGCGGCTGTGCCACGGTGGCCTCACTGGCCGGCGAGGACCGGCTCATGCTGCTGCGCCCCGGGCTGCGGCGGGAGTTGGTGCGGCACGTGGACGGCTGCCCGGTGTGCCGCCGGGCCGCGCAGCGGGCGATGGCGGGTATCACCTGGCCGGGTACGGCGCCCGGGGAGACGCGGCTGACGGTGCTGGCGGCGCCGCGATCCGCCGTCCAGGCCGCGCTGCTGGTGGTGGAGCGGGCCCGGGCGCAGTACGCGCCACGCTTCGACCGGGCGGGCTTTCCGCTGACGGAGAAGGACCGTACGGCGCGGCGCGAGCGGCTGCGGAACCGGGCGGTCACCACCACGGTGGTCGCCACGGTGCTGGCGGCGCCGGCGCTGGCGCTGTGGGCCGCGTACCGGGGCGCGCCGGTGACCGGCGAGGCGAACGGGCCGGACGCGTCCGCCACCGAGGACGACCGGGGGCTGGGCGCGGCGGGCGGCGACGACTACGCCTACGAGAACACCGGACGGTGGGAGGACTCGGGCGAACTGGACGCGGACGGCGGGCGCAGCCCGGCCGGGGAGGCCGGGGAGGAGGCGGAGCCCCGGGAGCGGGACGAGCCGTCGCCGGGAGCCGGCGAAGAGTCCCCGGCCGCGCCGTCCTCGCCGGACGGGCCGGGCGGCGGGGAGAGCGACCGTCCCGCGCAGCCGGGACGGCTGACGGTGGACGCGGTGTCCACGGCGCGGGGTACGGAGATCACGCTGACCGCCTCGGGCGGGTTAGCGGTGCGGTGGAACGCGGTGTGGTCGGCGGACTGGCTGTGGCTGAGCGCCACCTCGGGCACGCTGCGGCCGGGGGAGTCGGTCACGCTGCTGGTGACGGTGGATCGCGCGCGGGAGCCGGCCGGGCCGTGGCAGGGCCGGATCACGATCGAGCCGGCGGGTGCCACGATCACCATCGAGGGCAACGGTCCTCAGCCCCAGGAGCCGACCCCGCCCCCGCCGACGGAGGAGCCTTCGCCCGACCCGACCGACCCGCCACCCCCCACCCCGGACCCATCGGACCCGCCAACCCCCGACCCAACCTGACCGCCGGGTCCCACCCCGCCGAGGCCCGTCCGCTCCGGGCTCGTACCTTCGCGTGGCCGCTTCGCGTGGCCGCTTCGCGTGGCCGCTTCGCGTGGCCGCTTCGCGTGGCCGCTTCGCGTGGCCGCTTCGCGTGGCCGCTTCGCGTGGCCGCTTCGCGTGGTTGTCGCTGATGCGTCTGGTGGTGGGCCGGATTGTCGGCGGCGGCGTTCCGGCTGACGTGGCCGGTGGCCTGTCCGACCGGCCCGTCCGACCGGCCCGTCCAACCGGCTCGGCTGTCTCGGCCGGGCGAGTCAGTCGGTGGGCAGGGGGGTGCCGGTCAGGTGGTGTTGGACCACGGGGGAGAGGTGGCGGATGAGGGTTTCGGGGTCGGTGGTGGCCAGGGGCCGCATCTTCAGCACGTAGCGCAGGAGCACCGTGCCGACCAGCTGTGCCGCCGCCAGTTCCGCGCGGAGTTTCGCTTCGTCCGCGTCGCTCGCGTGCGCTGTCCCGGCCAGCCGGGACAGCAGCTGGGACGCGATGAACTCGCGGAAGATCCGGGCCGCCGTCTCGTTGCTGACCGCCGAGCGGACGATCGCCAGCAGGGGGGCCCGGGTCACCGGGTTCTCCCAGACCCGGAAGAACGTCCGGGTGAACTCCTCGCCGGCCCGTTCCGGTTCCAGGGGGCCCAGCCGCGCCAGCCGCTCCGTCACCGGCGCGGCGGTGATCGCCACGGCGGCGGAGAACACCCCCTCCTTCGTACCGAAGTAGTGGTGCACCAGCGCCTGGTCGACGTCCGCGTCGCGCGCGATGGCCCGTACCGAGGTCTTCTCGAAGCCGCGCTCGGCGAACAACTCGCGCGCCGATGCCAGGATCCGGTCCTGGGTGGCGGGCCCGCCACCCGCGCCGTCGCCCTTGGCCGGCCGGCCGCGCCGCCGGCGCGGTGGCTCCGGGGCCGGCTCCGGGTCCGGGTCCGGGGTGCCGGGCTTGTGCTGCCCCGCCGGTCCGTCCTGCCCGGTGGCGGCGCCGCCGGGCGCCGGTGCGCTTCGTTCGGCCGGTTCGCCCGCCCGTTCCCCGGCGACGGCCGCCCGGCCGTCGCCGTCAGTGTTCGCCATCGTGGCCTCCGGCGGTGGCCCCGGCCCGCAGGTGCATCCGGGTGTAGGCCAGCGCCTCCGCCAGGTCGCCCTCCCGCTCGGCCGCCGACATCGCGCGGCGGGTGTTGACCTCCACCACCACATGGCCGTCGTAGCCCGCCGCCGACAGGCCGCGCAGCAGCTGAGCGCACGGCTGGGTGCCGCGCCCCGGCACGAGGTGTTCGTCGCGGCCCGAGCCGCTGCCGTCGGCGATGTGGACGTGCCCGAGCCGGTCGCCCATCCGGGCTGCCATCGCCAGGGCGTCGGTGCGGGAGGTCGCCGCGTGTGACAGGTCGAGGGTGAAGTGCCGGAAGTCCTCGTCGGTGGGGTCCCAGCCGGGGGCGTACGCGAGCATTTCGCGGTCCCGGTAGCGCCAGGGGTACATGTTCTCCACGGCGAATCTGATGTCGCTCTCGTGTGCCATCCGCCCGATGCCGGCCACGAAGTCCCGGGCGTAGCCGCGTTGCCAGCGGAACGGCGGGTGGACGACGACCGTACTCGCGCCCAGTTTGTCCGCCGCGTCGCGGGCACGCAGCAGCTTGCGCCACGGGTCGGTGGACCACACGCGCTGGGTGACCAGGAGGCAGGGCGCGTGGATGGCGAGCACCGGCACCCCGTACTGGTCGGACAGCCGGCGCAGTGCCTCGATGTCCTGGCTCACCGGGTCGGTCCACACCATGACCTCGACTCCGTCGTAGCCGAGCCGGGCGGCGATCGCGAAGGCGGACGCGGTGTTTTCCGGATACACCGAGGCGGTCGACAGCGCGACTTTCGGCTGTGTGTTCTCCGGCCTTGCCTGATGTGCCACGCGCTCCAGCCTAAGGGGCGGCTTCCGCTTGACGGACGCGGCCGGGCACAGCATTATTCATCGCGTGATGAATAAACTGCCCGCAGCCGCTGCCGTGCGGGCCACCGGTCTCGAAGTCGTCCGTGGTGGCGCCCGGGTGATCAAGCACCTGGACTTCACCGTGCCACCCGGCAGCGTCACGGGGCTGCTGGGTCCGTCCGGCTGCGGCAAGACCACCCTGATGCGCGCGATCGTCGGAGCCCAGGCGCGGGTCACCGGCACCGTCGAGGTGCTCGGACACCCGGCCGGCAGCCCGCCGCTGCGGCACCGGTTGGGGTACGTGACCCAGGACCCGTCCGTGTACCGCGATCTGACCGTCCGGCAGAACCTCGACTACTTCGCCGCCGTGCTCGGCATCCCGCGCGCCGGGCGCGCCGAGGCGGTGTCGGCCGCGCTCACGGACGTGGATCTCGTCGCCAAGGCGGACGCGCTGACCGCCTCGCTCTCCGGCGGCCAGCGTTCGCGGGTCTCGCTCGCCGTCGCGCTGCTGGGAGCCCCGGACCTGCTGGTCCTCGACGAGCCGACGGTGGGCCTGGATCCGGTGCTGCGCCGCGATCTGTGGAACCTCTTCCACCGGCTGGCCGCCGAACGCGGCACCACGCTGCTGATCTCCTCGCACGTGATGGACGAGGCGGACCGCTGCCACCGGCTGCTGCTGATGCGCGAGGGGGTGCTGCTCGCCGAGGGCAGCCCGGACGAACTGCGCGCCGCAACCGGCAGCGACACCATCGAGGGCGCGTTCCTGTACCTCGTCGACAGCACGAATGGCACGAACGGAGCGTCGTCGTGAGCCCGGCCCGTACCCTCGCCACCGCCCGCCGCGTACTGCGCCAGCTGCGGCACGATCCGCGCACCATCGCGCTGCTGCTGCTCGTCCCGGTGGGGCTGCTGACGCTGCTCTACTTCGTCTTCGACAACAAGGCGGCCGAGTTCGACCGCATCGGATCAGCCCTGCTGGGGATCTTCCCGATGCTGACCATGTTTCTGGTGACCTCCATCGCCACCCTGCGCGAACGCACCTCCGGCACCCTGGAGCGGCTGCTCGCCATGCCGCTCGCCAAGGCCGATCTGATCCTCGGGTACGCGCTGGCCTTCGGCGCCCTCGCCGTCCTCCAGGCCGGCCTGGTCACCGGCCTCGCCGTCTGGCTGCTGAGCCTCACCGTCGCCGGCTCACCCTGGCTGCTCCTGCTGGTGGCGGTCCTCACCGCGCTGCTCGGTACGGCGATGGGTCTGTTCGTCTCCGCCTTCGCCGCCTCCGAGTTCCAGGCGGTGCAGTTCATGCCGGCGTTCGTCTTCCCGCAGCTGCTGCTGTGCGGCCTGTTCACGCCGCGCGACACCATGCAGCCGGTGCTGGAGTACGTCTCCAACGTGCTGCCCATGTCGTACTCCGTGGACGCCGCCGAGCAGGTGCTGGAGCACAGCGGCATCACCGGCCACTACCTGCGCGACCTCGGCATCGTCGCCGCGGTGGCGCTGGGCGTCCTCATCCTCGGCTCGGCCACCCTGCGGCGGCGCACCGCCTGATGCCCGGGGCGCCTCGCCCACGCGGGGCGCCCCCGAGCGTCACCCCCGAGCGTCACCCCCGCGCCGAACCGTTGCGCATCCCGTCCAGCCGGCGCAGGATCACGCCCTCGCGCAGCGCCCACGGGCAGATCTCCACCGAGTCCACGTCGAACAGGTCAAGCGCCGCCTCCGCCACCAGCGCCCCCGCCAGCAGCTGCGGCGCCCGCCCCTGGGAGACCCCCGGCAGCTCGGCCCGCTCCGCCACCGGCATCACCGTCAGCTTCGGCGCCCACGAACGCAGATCGTCCCGGCTCAGATCACGCCGTACGTACAGCCCGTCCGCCGCCCGCGCCGCGCCCGCCAGCCTGGCCAGCTGCCGGAACGTCTTCGAGGTGGCCACCACCCGGTCCGGCGGCCCGAGCCGGGTGAAGTCGCCCACCACCCGGGCGATCTCGGTGCGCACCTCGCGGCGCAGCGCCCTCACCGCCGCCGCCTCGGGCGGATCGCCCGGCAGCCGGGCCGCCGTCAGCCGCCCCGCGCCCAGCGGCAGCGACACCGCCGTGTCCGGCGCCTCGTCCACCCCGTACGCGATCTCCAGCGATCCGCCGCCGATGTCGAACAGCAGCAGCCGCCCCGCCGACCAGCCCAGCCAGCGGCGCGCCGCCAGGAACGTCAGCCGCGCCTCGTCCGCCCCGGACAGCACCTGGAGTTCGACGCCGGTCTCCTGCGCCACCCGCGCCAGCACCACATCCGCGTTGCTCGCCTCGCGCACCGCCGAGGTCGCGAACGGCAGCAGTTCCGCCACCCCCTGGTCCTCGGCGACCTCCAGCGCCCGCTTCACCACCGCGATCAGTCGCTCTATGCCGACGGTGTCGATCGCACCCCCGTCGTCCAGCAGCTCCGCCAGCCGCAACTCCGCCTTGTGCGAGTAGGCCGGCAGCGGGCGCGCACCCGGATGCGCGTCGACGACCAGCAGATGCACCGTATTGGATCCCACGTCGAGAACACCGAGCCTCATGAGGGTCAACGCTACCCGGGCCCCTTACCCTGGCGGGGTGGCAATGACGAAGAGGGCGAAGGCGGGCAGAGCGGTCAGGCAGCTCGATGGAGCACGGCGGCGCGCCGCCGGTGACGAGGTGGCGCTGGATCACCCCCGCGCATGGGTGGAGTTCCCCGATCCCGCCGACGCCGAGCAGGTCTTCCGCTGCGATCTGACCTGGCTGACCTCCCGCTGGCACTGTGTGTTCGGCGACGGCTGCCAGGGCATCAAGGCCGGCCGCGCCTCGGACGGCTGCTGCACGCTGGGGGCGCACTTCTCGGACGAGGAGGACGAGGCGCGGGTGGCCGGGCACGCGGCCCGGCTGACCCCCGAGACCTGGCAGTTCCATGCCGAGGGCACCTCCGAGCGGGGCTGGATCCAGCTGGACGACGACGGCGAGCGGCAGACCCGGCGCTTCGAGGGGGCGTGCATTTTCCTCAACCGCCCCGGTTTCGCCGCGGGCGCCGGCTGCGCGCTGCACACCATGGCGCTCGCCGAGGGCCGCGAGCCGCTGGAGACCAAGCCCGACGTGTGCTGGCAGCTCCCGGTACGGCGCACCTACGAGTGGGTGGAGCAGCCGGACGGCGAGGAACTGCTGTACGTGTCGATCGGCGAGTACGACCGGCGCGGCTGGGGCCCCGGCGGCCACGACCTGCACTGGTGGTGCACGGGCGCGCCGAGCGCGCACGGGGCCGGGCGGCCGGTGTACGTGTCGTACCGTCCCGAGCTGATCGAGCTCATGGGCAAGGAGGGGTACGAGGAGCTGGCGCGGCTGTGCGAGCAGCGGCTGGCCGTACACGCCGCCGTGCCCCCCGGCGTACGCCCGCTTCCGCTGCTGGCCCCGCACCCGGCGGACCCCGCCCCCGCGCCTGTGTGCTCCGTCTCGGAATCCGGGATGTCCATCCCACCACCCGGGCGGGAGGCGTAGCCTCAAAGGCAAGCCGCTCCATGTCCTGAAGGAGAGCAGAACCATGGCGACGCTGAGGTCTCGTACCGTCACCCACGGCCGCAACATGGCGGGCGCCCGCGCCCTCCTCCGGGCGGCCGGCGTAGCGCGGGAGGACTTCGGCAAGCCGATCATCGCGGTGGCCAACAGCTTCACCGAGTTCGTGCCGGGTCACACCCACCTCCAGCCGGTGGGCCGGATCGTCTCCGACGCCATCAAGGCGGCCGGCGGCATCCCGCGCGAGTTCAACACCATCGCGGTGGACGACGGCATCGCCATGGGGCACGGCGGGATGCTGTACTCCCTCCCCTCCCGCGATCTGATCGCCGACTCCGTGGAGTACATGACGGAGGCGCACTGCGCGGACGCCCTGATCTGCATCTCCAACTGCGACAAGATCACCCCCGGGATGCTGATGGCCGCCCTGCGGCTGAACATCCCCACCGTCTTCGTCTCCGGCGGCCCGATGGAGGCCGGCAAGACGACCCTGGTGGACGGCACGGTCCGCTCCAACCTCGACCTGGTGCACGCCATGTCCGAGGCGGTCTCGGACGCCGTCTCGGACGAGGACCTGCTGCGGATCGAGGAAGCCGCCTGCCCGACCTGCGGATCGTGCTCCGGGATGTTCACCGCCAACTCGATGAACTGCCTGGTCGAGGCGCTGGGCCTGGCGCTGCCGGGCAACGGCTCGGTGCTGGCCACCCACACCGCCCGCAAGGAGCTGTACGAGGCGGCCGGCCGTACCGTCGTGGAGATCACCAAGCGGCACTACGAGCAGGACGACGCCACCGTGCTGCCGCGCGCGCTGGCCTCGCGGGCGGCCTTCGAGAACGCCATGGCGCTGGACGTGGCCATGGGCGGCTCCACCAACACCGTGCTGCATCTGCTGGCGGCGGCCGTGGAGGCCGGGCTGGACTTCGGGCTCGCCGACATCGACGCGGTCTCGCGCCGGGTGCCGTGCGTGTGCAAGGTGGCGCCGAACGGCGCGTACCACATGGAGGACGTGCACCGGGCGGGCGGCATCCCCGCCATCCTGGGCGAGCTGCACCGCGCCGGGCATCTGAACGAGGACGTGCACGCCGTGCACGCCGACTCGCTGGACGAGTGGCTCAAGCAGTGGGACATCCGGGGCGGCTCGCCCGCGCCGGAGGCGGTCGAGATGTTCCACGCGGCGCCGGGGTGCGTGCGCTCCGCCGAGGCGTTCTCGCAGTCGGAGCGGTGGGCGACGCTGGACGTGGACGCGGCCGGCGGCTGCATCCGGGACGTGGCACACGCCTACTCGGCGGACGGCGGTCTTGCCGTACTGACCGGCAACCTGGCCCCCGACGGCGCCGTGGTGAAGACGGCGGGTGTGGACGAGTCGATCTGGACCTTCACCGGCCCGGCCGTGGTCGTCGAATCGCAGGAGCAGGCCGTCGAGGCGATCCTGGGCAAGCGGGTCAAGGAGGGCGATGTGGTGGTCGTCCGCTACGAGGGCCCCAAGGGCGGCCCCGGCATGCAGGAGATGCTGTACCCGACGGCGTTCCTCAAGGGGCGCGGACTGGGCGCCAAGTGCGCGCTGATCACCGACGGCCGGTTCTCCGGTGGTACGTCGGGCCTGTCGATCGGCCATGTGTCGCCGGAGGCGGCCTCGGGCGGGGCGATCGCGCTGGTGCGGGACGGCGACATCATCAGCATCGACATCCCGGGCCGGAGCATCGAGCTGAAGGTGCCGGAGGCGGAGCTGGCGGCGCGCCGGGAGGCGCTCGGCGGGCGTTACGCGCCGGTGGCGCGCGACCGCAAGGTGTCGCTGGCGCTGCGCGCGTACGCGGCGATGGCGACCAGCGCCGACAAGGGCGCGGTGCGGGACATCACCAAACTGGAAGGCTGACGCCGCCGGGCGGTCCCGGTACGGCGCCGGGCACCGGAAACGGTCGTACCGGCGCCGTCCGGAGCCGTCCGGAGCCGGCCCATGTCGGATCTCCAGGACGTACTCGACCGGAGCGCGATCGCCGGCCTGCCGGCGCGGCTCGCCCACCGGCTGGACGAAGGCAGCTTCGACGAGGCCGGTGCCGCCGCCGTCTACGCCGGGGACGTGGAGGTCAGCGGCCCCGGCGGGGGCAGCCCGGCCGGCCGCGACGCGGTACGGGACCACCTGTCCCGTACCGGCCCGGACGACGGCCCACGCACGCAGCACATCACCACCGACCCGCTGATCGAACCGCACGGCGACCGGGCCGAGGCCACGGCCAACCAACTGGTGTACTTCGCCCACCTTGGTGCCGCGCCCCACCGCACCTCCGGGCTGCGCTGCCGCTGTTCCGCCACCCGCACGCCGGAGGGCCGGCGGCTGTCGCGGATCGCCCTCACCCCGCTGTGGAGCCGGACCGAGGGGTAGAGACCGGCCGCCACGGCCTACGGCAGCCGTTCCGCGTAGAGCGTGTTGCCCAGGGTCACCACGTACGCCCAGCCGTCGATCACCACCGGGGCCGGGGCCCAGGCATCACTGCCCAGACCCGGGGTCCCCTCGTGCGGCGGGCCCACCTGCCTTGTCAGGCGGTCCGCCTCGTCCACCATGAACAGCCGGCCCTCATGGTCCGACAGATACAGCCGGCCGTCCGCCACGAGCGGCTCCGACGCCCCGGAGATCCCGGTGACCACACTCCAGCGCACCTCGCCGGCCGCCGCGTCCACCACCGTCACCCGGCCCGCCGTGTCCGTCACGTACACCAGGCCGCCGCCCGCCAGCACCGCACGCGGCTCAGCAGGGTCGGGCAACTCCGTACGGACCCACTCGCCGCTCTCCAGATCCATCCGCTGCACGGCCACCGACACCGGCAGCTCCGGGTCCGACTCCTCGAAGTACGCCGCCTCCGCGTCCAGCCCGATCAGCTCCATCAGACTCGGGGTCGCCGGGGGCGTACGCGGGGCGTGCCACCGCTGGCGGCCGGTCTCGTCCAGCAGCATCAGTTCGGGGAAGGCGCCGGTCTCGTTCTCCCGGGTCACCACCAGCAGCTGGTTCTCGTTGGCGTCCATGTCGGTGATGTAGCGGCCCGGCGCCTCCCAGCTGCCGACCCGCTCCGGGGCGTCCTGCTCGTAGAGCCGCACCGTGCTGTCGCCGTTCTGGAGCGCCAGCCGGCTCCCGACCGGGACCAGCGGCCCGCCCAGCTCGGGGGCGTCCAGCTGCCACAGCTCCTCGCCCTCCACCGGATCGAGCGCGATGACCCCCTTCTCCGACCGGGTGAAGACCACCCCGCCCGCCTCGACCGCCTCGGGCGCTCCCATGCTCGTACGGGGCCCGTCGTACCGCCACAGCTCGGAGCCGTCCGCCGGGTCGAGCAGGACGGTACGCACCCCCCACGACCCGCACAGCAGCCGCTCCGCCAGCGGCCGGCACCGGAATCCCTCGGTCGGCGCGTCCTGCACCCCCAGGTCGCGCAGGTCCAGCTCCCACGGTTCGGCGGCGGCGGTGGTCGGCGCGCCGTCCGTCCCGCCCGGCGGCGCCGGGTCCGGGCCGGCGTCGTGCGGCCACAGCAGCCGGGCCCCGACCCCGGCCGCCGCCAGCACGGCCACCGCCACCCCCGCCACCAGCAGCCGGCGCGGGGTCCGCGCCCGTACCGGCGGGCGGGCCGGCGCCGCCAGCACCTCCGCCTCGTTCTCGCCCCGCGCCGCCCGCCACACCGGCGACGCCCGCACCTCGCCCGCCTGCGCCCGGGAATCCGCCCAGGCCGCCATCCGCAGCACCGTCGCCACATCGGGCCGCCGGTCCGGCTCCTTCGCCAGACACAGCGCCACCAGCTCGCGCAGCGGCTCGGGCACCGCGCCCAGCTCCGGCTCCTCGTGCACCACCCGGTACGCCACCGCCAGCGGGTCGGCCCCCGGCATCCGGCCCGACTCGAACGGGCTGTGCCCCGTCGCCGCGAACGCCACCACCGCACCCAGCGCGAACACATCCGCCGCCTGCGTCACCTCCGCCCCGCCGGTCAGCTGCTCGGGCGCCATGAAAGGCGGCGAGCCCAGCACCGCGCCGGTCTCCGTCAGCCGGTGGGAGTCCGACAGCGCCCGCGAGATGCCGAAGTCGATGACCCGCACCCCGTCCTCGGCCAGCAGCACGTTCCCCGGCTTCAGATCCCGGTGCACCAGACCACGCCCGTGGATGTCGCGCAGCGCCTCCGCCAGCTGGGCGCCCACCCGCGCCGCCTCGCGCGCGCTCAGCGGGCCCGCGCGGGCCACCCGGTCGGTGAGCGAGCCACCCGGGACGAACAGGGTCGCCAGCCACGGCGGATCGCCGTCCGGGTCGGCGTCCACCACCGGCGCCGTGTACGCCCCGCCCACCTGCCGGGCCGCCGCCACCTCCCGCCGGAAGCGGGCCCGGAACCCCGGGTCCTCGGCGTACTCCCGGCGGATCACCTTCACCGCGATCTGCCGGCCCGCGACCGTACGGGCGAGGTAGACCACCCCCATGCCGCCGCTGCCCAGACGCCGCTCCAGCACGTAATCACCAAGGCGCTCGGGCTGCTCGGGCCGCTTGGGCTTCTCGCGCTGCTCGGGCTGCTCGGGCGCGGTGCCGTCCGTCATGACCACTCCCCCTGAGAAACGTCGGAACTCACCCTACAAAGCCGGACAGTCACCCCGGCATAATCGACAACATGTCCACACCCCAGACACAGCGACCCCAGCCGGACCCGATCCGTTTCTACGGCACCAGCTGGGTGGACCACTCGCGCGGTTACGGGGCCCGGCGCTTCGGGCTGGGCCTCGGGGCGTCCCTGCTGGCGGCGCTCGGGGTGCTGGGGCTCAAGCTCGGCTACAACGGGCTGACCCTGTCGCAGAGCGCGAGCTGGCTGCGGGTCCTGGTGATCGTCGCGTTCGCCGGCTGTACGGCGATGGCCTTCACCCGTTCCATGACCGGCTGGACCCGGCCGCGGGCGGCCGGGGAGGACGAGTCGGCGTTCCGCAGCATCAAGATCGTCGGCTTTGTCGGCATCCTGCTGGCGTACGCGCTGCGCAGCGCCATCGAGGCCCCGGGCGAGCGGCTGCGCCGCATGGACCACGAGGCGGCCGTCGAACAGTGGGAACGCACCACGACCAAACGCTCCGGCAACCCGGCCACCCGCCGCAAGTCCGGCCGCGCCGGGGCGGGTGCCGGGCGCCGCTGAGGGGGAGGGAGTGCTCATGACTGTCACCAAGGCCGCCCTCGCCTCCTCCTTCAACGCCGTCGCCGCCGAGTACGCGGCCACCCGGCCCGGCTACCCCGGCGCGCTGTACGACGCCGTCGAGGAGTTGGCGGGGCGGGCGCTGCACGGCACGGCGGCGCTGGACGTGGGGGCCGGCACCGGCATCGGCACCGCGCCGCTGGTGGCGCGCGGCGCGCGGGTGACCGCCGTCGAGCCGGGGGACGGCATGGCCGCCCAACTGCGCCGCCACCTCCCCGGACTGCCCGTCGTCCGCGGGTCCGGCGACGCCCTGCCCCTCGCCGCGGATTCATTCGATCTGGTGACATACGCGCAGTCCTGGCACTGGACGGACCCGGCCCGCTCCGTACCCGAAGCCCTGCGCGTGCTCCGCCCGGGCGGCACGCTCGCCCTGTGGTGGAACGTGCCGGACGGGGCGGCTGACTGGGTCCTCGCGCAGGACCGCCGGCTCCAGCGGGAGTGGCGGCAGGGCGACGTCACCGCACGGGCCGGTGCCCTCATCCGGGACATCGACGCCTCCCTCAGCCCGCACTTCCGCGAGCTGCGCTGGTCGCGCACCATTCCCCTGGACACCCATCTCGCCTCCCTCGCCACCCACTCCTTCATCGCCACGCTGCCCCCCGACCGCGCCGCCGCCCTGCTGGCGGCCGAGCGCGCCGCCCTGCGCGAGGTGTTCCCGGACGGACAGGTCACCGAGCCGTACCTCGTGCGGCTGACCGCTGTGCGGACACCGTCCTGACCGCCCGGGCCGGCGGTGCACCATGGGGACATGACTCAGAAGATCGCTGTCCTCGGCACCGGCAAGATCGGTGAGGCCCTGCTCGGCGGCATGCTGCGCGGCGGCTGGGCCCCCGGCGATGTGCTGGTGTCCGCGCGGCGCCCGGAGCGCGCGGAGGCACTGCGTACGCTGTACGGGGTCACCGCCGTCTCCAGCGCCGAGGCGGCGAAGAGCGCCGACACCCTCATCCTGTCCGTCAAGCCGCAGGACATGGGCGCCCTCCTCGACGAACTCGCCCCGCACACCCCCGCCGACCGGCTGATCATCTCGGTCGCCGCCGGCATTCCGACCGGCTTCGTCGAGGACCGTCTCACCCCCGGTACGCCCGTGGTGCGGGCCATGCCCAACACCGCCGCGCTCGTCGACGAGGGCATGACGGTGATCTCCGGGGGCGCGCACGCCACCGAGGAGCAGCTGGCGCACGCCGAGCGCATCCTGGGCGGCGTCGGCAAGACCATGCGGCTGCCCGAGTCCCAGCAGGACGCCGCCACCGCGCTCTCCGGCTCCGGCCCGGCGTACTTCTACTTCCTGGTCGAGGCCATGACCGACGCCGGCATCCTGCTCGGGCTGCCCCGCGACAAGGCACACGATCTGATCGTGCAGGCCGCGATCGGCGCCTCCGTGATGCTGCGCGACAGCGGCGAACACCCCGTGGTGCTGCGGGAGGCGGTCACCTCCCCGGGCGGCACCACCATCTCCGCGATCCGCGAGCTGGAGAAGCACGGGGTACGCGCCGCCCTGATCGCCGCGCTGGAGGCGGCCCGCGACCGCAGCCGCGAGCTCGCCTCCGGCGGGTGACCCTCATCAGGACGGCACCCGCACCTCCTCCTCGGTGTTGCCCGCGTACATGCGGGCGATGACGTCCTCGATGTCCGGCTCCCGCAGCGACAGATCGACCAGCGGATACGCCTCGGCGACCCGCGCCACCAACGGGGCGGCGCTCGCGCCGGCCGGGAAGGCGAGCCACTGCCGGGGCCCCTCGACCCGTATGGTGCGGGCGCCCTCGATCTCGATCGGCGGCTGCTCGCGCTCCAGGTCCACCACCAGCTGCCGCTCGCTCGCCCCCACCTCGTGCAGCCCGGCGAGCCCGCCGTCGTACATCAGCCGGCCGTGATCAATCACCATCACCCGCTGACACAACTGCTCAATATCGGTCAGGTCGTGGGTGGTGAGCAGCACCGTCGTGCCGCGCTCGGCGTTCAGATCGCGCAGAAACCCGCGCACCTTCGCCTTGCTGATCACATCGAGCCCGATCGTCGG
This sequence comes from Streptomyces sp. NTD107, assembly GCF_059510435.1. Classification (NCBI taxonomy): domain Bacteria; kingdom Bacillati; phylum Actinomycetota; class Actinomycetes; order Kitasatosporales; family Streptomycetaceae; genus Streptomyces; species Streptomyces sp. NTD107. The sequence goes on from NZ_JCAJZV010000007.1 coordinate 386,025, forward strand.
CTCGTCCAGATACAGCACATCCGGATCGTGCAGCAGCGCCGCCGCGATGTCCCCGCGCATCCGCTGCCCCAGCGACAACTGCCGCACCGGAACCTCCAGCAGCTCCGCCAGATCCAGCAACTCCACGCACCGCTCCAGGTTCTCCCTGAAGCGCGCCTGAGGCACCCGGTACATCCGGCGCACCAGACCGTACGAGTCACGCAGCGGCAGATCCCACCACAGCGTCGTGCGCTGCCCGAACACCACCCCGATCCGGCGCGCGAGCCGGGTCCGCTCGCGCTGTGGATCGATGCCCGCCACCCGCAGCCGGCCGCCGCTCGGGGTCAGAATCCCGGTCAGCATCTTGATCGTGGTCGACTTCCCGGCACCGTTCGGGCCGATGTACCCGACCATCTCGCCGCGCCGCACCGTGAACGAGATGCCGTCCACCGCCCGTACCTCGGTACGGGTCCGGCGGAACCGCCCGGCCCGCCGCCGTACCTGGAAGACCTTCTCCAGCTCGGTCAGCTCGATCAGCGTGTCGTCACTGCCGTCACTCATGCCCATCAACCCCATCAACTCCCGGTACTCCGATAGCTCCGAATCCCCAGCCGCCACAGCAGCCCCGTCAGCGCGCACATCACGACGGCAACCAGCGGGGAGAGAAAGTCCACCCAGCCCGGCAGCCCCAGAGGGTCCTCCCGGCCCAGCAGCCGCAGCAGCGGTATCCAGTTCACAAAGGCCAGCGGGACGAGATAGGTCACCCCGCGCACCAGCTCGGCGCCGTAGATCGTCGGCGGATACTGGAGCAGCCGGTTGCCGCCGTACGTGACGGAGTTCTGCACCTGGGCCGCGTCCTGCGCCCAGAACTGGAACGCCCCGCCCAGCGCCCACAGCGCGCCGAAGATCACCGCGCCGCAGACGATCACCCCGGCCAGCAGCACGTACTCCAGCACCGACCAGCCGGTGTCCAGCTGGGCGAGGGCCCAGACCAGCACCAGCAGCCCCTGGACGATCCGGCCCACCCGGCGCAGTACGAACCGGTCGGCGGCGACCTGGGCGAAGAGCGGCACCGGGCGGATCAGCATGGTGTCCACGCTGCCGTCCCGTACCCGGGCGCCCAGCTGATCCATGTTGCCGAGGAAGAGGTCGGCGAGGCCGAGGGAGCAACTGGCCGTGGCGTACATGAGCGCCACCTCACCGACCGAGAAGCCGCCGAGCTCGTCCACGTGCGAGAAGACGATGAGGATGGCGACGAACTCCAGCGCGCTGGTCACCGCGTTCCCCACGGTGGTGAGCAGAAAAGAGGCGCGGTAGGCGAGCGTGGAGCGGAACCACATCCCGACGATCAGCGCATAGCCGCGCAGCCCGTCAACCACCCTGCACCACCACGCGCCGGGTCGCCGCGGCCTGGACCAGCCGGCCGAGCAGCAGCAGGGCGATCGCCCACCCGAGGGGGAAGAGCAGCACGGTGAACGCGTCGGCCCCCGTATACCGGCCCAGCAGTACGTCGGCCGGCACCTGCAAAAGGGCCGCCCAGGGCAGCCACTGGAGAACAGCGCTCACACTCTCGGGGAAAACCGTCAGCGGCATCACCATCCCGGAACAGAACATTCCGAGCAGATTGCTCACCATGTTCAGCCCGGAGCCGTCCATCATCCAGAAGGCGACCAGCGCCACCAGAAAGTTGATCGCGAAACTCACCACGATCCCGAGCGCCACCGCGCAGCCGAACAGCAGCCAGGTCAGCGGGTCGGTGGGCAGCGCCAGCTCGAAGGCCAGCGCGCCGATCGCGATGGGCACCACCCCGCGCCCCAGCAGATGGAAGCAGCCACGGCCCAGGTCGGCCGACAGCCACCACAGCTGGAGATCCACCGGGCGGTAGAGATCGATGGAGATCTCGCCGGTACGGATCCGCTCCTGAAGCTCCTCGCGGAAGCCGCCGCCCAGGACGGCGGTCGCGGCCAGCAGACCCTGGCCGACCCAGACGAAGGTGAGGGCCTGCGCCTGGCTGTAGCCCCCGAGGTCGGGGCGCTGACTCCACAGTGCGATAAACGTATAGGTCATGAAGAAGCCGAACACCGTATTGGTGAACACACCGGCGGCGGTGGCAACCCGATAGGTCGCGTAGCGCCGGAAACTGCTGCCCGCGACAGCGCGATACAGCCCATGCGTTCGCATGTCAGAAACCCCCTTTTCTTCCGGAGCCAAAACGCCGGAGCCTAGGGGACTTCGAAAGGCCGCCGCTACCGAATATCGGAGCGCGGCGGACGACGGAACCAACGGAACCAACGGAACCAACGGAAACGACGACCCCGGCGCGAGCGGTGCAGGCGCATGGCATCCCAGTACTCGGCGTCGAGGTCGTCACCGGAGGCGCCCCGCCAGGAGTGGCGTTGATCAGAAGAAGTGAAGGGCACGAGCCAGTGAGCGGAATCCATGCCCATCACGCTGCGCCATCAGGCGGGGCGGGTGCGTATCGATTGACGGGGACGGTCAATCGACTCCCGCGCGGAGCCTTCCATCGGCAGGATGGGAACCATGCCCGTAGTCATCGACGTCGCCGGACTGCCCGCGGAGAACATCGTCTTCGGCCCCTCACCGCTGGCCGAACTCGGCGCGGCCTTGCATGTGCTCTCCGAACCGGGCCACCACCCCGCACACGCGGCCTGGGCGGCACAGGTCCACTACGCGCTGCCGCCGGACCTGGCGGACCGGCTGTGCGAGGCGGATTTCCTGTGGTACTCGACCCGCTCCGACATCCTGCTGCCGGCCGCGCCGGGCCGCACGTTCGAGGAAGAACTGGACGCGATGGACGGGATGAGCGACGAGCGGTACGTCGGGGCAACGCTGGAGCTCTCCTGTGCGTCGTGGCGCTACGGGCAACCGGGAGCCGGCGGATCCCCGCTGACCGACGCGGCGGAACGGGACCGCGCCCTGGACCGGGCGGCGGCCCGCGGCCCACGCCGGCTCGCCTTTGTGGAACGGTTGCTGGCCGATCCGACGGCGGTGCGGGGATGGATCCGACGGCTGCTGAGTGAGTGCTACGAGGCGTTCTTCGCGAAGTCATGGGAGGAGATACGCCCCCAGCTGGCCGCCGACGCCCGGCACAAGACGGAACTGTTGCGGCGGAAGGGCCTGGCGGAGGCGATGACGGCGGTCTCGTCGGCAATCACCTTGGACGAGGGCTCGGGCCGGCTCACGATCGACAAGATGTGCGAGGGTCGGACGACCGCGCTGGATCGCGAGGCGGGCCTGGGGATCGCCTTCTTCCCGACGGCGTTCGGCTGGCCGCATCTGTTGGCCCTGCACGCCACCGGTTGGCGTCCGGTGATCCAGTACCCGGTGGCACAGCCGCACCTGCCGCCATCCGTCTCGGTGGAACAGGTGGCCCGGCGATTCGAGGCGCTGGCGCATCCGACGCGGCTCCTTATGTGCCGCAGCCTGTCCCTCGCCCCGCACACGACGGGCGAACTGGCGGCGGCACTGGGCATGACCGCCCCCGAGGTCTCCCGGCACCTGGCGGTGCTGCGCAAGGCCGGACTGCTGACGACGCGGCGGCATGGCCGGTACGCGCAGCACCGGCTCGATGTGGCCGTAGTGGCCCGGCTCGGCGGTGAGTTCCTGGAGACGGTGCTGCGCTGAGGGAGCGCGGGGAGGAACGCAGCGGGACCGAGGTGGAACACCTGCTCGACGGCCGTTCGGTCTCAACTTGACACTGTCTCCGCCGGGTCCGTAAGGTCCACCAGGTTGCCGCCCAGGGGGCAAGTTCTCAGGCCAGGATCCGGATTTGGATCGGCCGGGGAAATCCCCTAAAGTGGTGGA